>NZ_JBIUYQ010000037.1:0-59557 GCF_044744605.1 Kitasatospora sp. NPDC087271 | reverse complement strand
GGGCCCCCCCCCCCCGGCCCCCCCCCCCCCCCCACCCCCCCCCCCCCCCCCCCCGGGGCCCCCCCCCCCCCCCCGCCCCCCCCCCCCCCCCCCCCCCCCCCCCCCCCCGGCGCCCCCGCCCCCCCCCCCCGGCCCGGCCCCCCCCCCACGTCCGTGGCGCCGCTGCGGCGTCAGCGCTCCGGGAAGCGGTGCTGCTCGACCAGCCGGGCGAAGCCGTCCCACAGGGCCGGATCCGCCGGCTCCCGCAGGTCGTGGAGCGTGACGCCGGCCAGGCCCCCGGGCGCGTCGCAACCGCCCGCCGGGCCAGTTCGACGCCGGAGCCGAGCAGCGCCGCCGGCTTGCCGTGGCGCAGCGCCTCGGCGAGGAAGCGGACGGCGTCCGGATCGGTGGCCAGCGCGGGCCCGGCGCCGTCCGGAACCACCACCGCGTCGTACAGCACCGAGGCGGTGGTGGGCAGCGGGCGGTCCACCGGCAGAGGGTCACCGCCACGGGCGGCCACGTGACCGCCGTGCGCGGCCAGCGTCTCCACGACGGCGCCCTGCGCACCCAGCCGCTCGTGCGCGGCCCGTACCTGGCCGCCGTCGACCCCGGGCGCGGTCAGCACGGCGACCTTGCGGGTACGGATGCCGCTGCCGCGCAGATTCTCCAGGCTGAGCGCCGGGGAGACCCGGGGGACCGCCGCCTCGCCGCCCCTCGCCGCCGCCCGGTCCTCGGGCGCCGGCTGCGGCTCGGGCACGCCGATGCGCCGGGCGACCTCCGCCGCCAGGTCGGGGTCCACGCGCACCAGGTTGCCGACCATCCGGCGCCGTACCTCCTCGTCGCCCACCTTGCCGAGCTCGAACGCGAACGCGGCGGTGATGTGCCGCTGCTCCCAGCCCGCCATGCTGCGCCAGAACAGCGCGGCCTGGCTGTAGTGGTCGGCGAAGCTGGGGCTGCGCCGCCGGATCGCCCTGCCGTTGACCCGTTCCTGGTAGTGCTGGAACACCCCTTCCGGCAGGTGGCCGCCGCCCATGGTGAACGGGCAGCCGCCGCCCACCGAGTTCGGTGCGTAACTCGTCCCCGGGTGGACGACCTGCTGGCCGTAGCCGTCGCGCTGGTTGGTCCGCACGTCGGCCAGCGGGCGGTTGACGGGCAGCTGGCCGAAGTTGGGGCCGCCCAGGCGGATCAGCTGGGTGTCCAGGTAGGAGAAGTTGCGGCCCTGGAGCAGCGGGTCGTTGGTGAAGTCGATCCCGGGCACGACGTTGGCGGTGTGGAAGGCCACCTGCTCGGTCTCGGCGAAGAAGTTCTGCGGGTTGCGGTCGAGGACCATCCGCCCCACCGGACGCACCGGCACCAGTTCCTCCGGGATCAGCTTCGTGGGGTCCAGCAGGTCGAAGGGGAAGGCGAACTCGTCCTTCGCCGTGACCAGTTGGACACCGAGCTCCCATTCGGGGAAGTCCCCCGCCGCGATCGCCTCCCACAGGTCCCGGCGGTGGAAGTCCGGATCCCGCCCGGCGGTGATCTGGGCCTCGTCCCACACCTGGGAGCAGACGCCGAGCCGCGGCCGCCAGTGGAACTTGACGAACGTGCCGCGCCCGTCCCGGTTCACCAGGCGGAAGGTGTGCACACCGAAGCCCTGCATCATCCGGTAGCTGCGCGGGATGGCCCGGTCGGACATCACCCACATCAGCATGTGGGTGGACTCGGGCTGGAGCGAGCAGAAGTCCCAGAAGGTGTCGTGCGCGGAGGCGCCGGTGGGGATCTCGTTCTGCGGTTCGGGCTTCACCGCGTGGACGAAGTCCGGGAACTTGACGGCGTCCTGGATGAAGAACACCGGCATGTTGTTGCCCACCAGGTCGTAATTCCCGTGCCGGGTGTAGAACTTGGTGGCGAAGCCGCGGACGTCCCGTACGGTGTCGGCGGAGCCGCGCGGGCCCTGCACGGTCGAGAAGCGCACGAACACCGGGGTGCGGCGCCCGGCCTCCTGGAGGAAGTCGGCGCAGGTGAACCCGGCGAGCGACTCGTACGGTTCGAAGAAGCCGTAGGCGCCGGCGCCGCGGGCGTGCACCACGCGTTCGGGGATGCGCTCGTGGTCGAAGTGGGTGAGCTTCTCGCGGAGGTGGAAGTCCTCCAGCAGGGTGGGGCCGCGGTCGCCGACGAGGAGCGAGTTGTCGGTGTCGTCGACGCGCACACCCTGGTCGGTGGTGAGCGGGCCGTCCGGGTCGGGGGCGCGGAAGGCGTCGAGTGCGGCGTCCTTGGCGTCGGTGGTGTTCTTGGCGTCCGTGGCGTTCTTGGCGTTCTTGGCGTCGGGTCCGGGGTCGGCGGGCGGCTCGGGCTGGGGGGTTTCGGGGTTGATGGGCATGTCGCGATCTCCGTCCTGGGAACGGCGCGGGGCGGCCGGGCCGGCGGCCCCCGGCTCGTGTCGGCGGGGCGGCTGCCCGGTGGGTGGCCCGGCAAACCGCGCGCGAGCGGCCGTCGGTGCCGCAGCACGAGGTCAGCGGTGCTGGGCAGAGGCGCGCGGTGTTTGAGTGCGGTGTTTCAGTGCGGTGTTTGACGAAGGGGCCTCGGGGGACACGCCTGGGTCGGGAGGGGAAGCCTCTGAGTGAGGAGACGAGCAATGTCGAACGATGCCATCGTCCTGTTGCGGGAGGACCACAAGGAAGTCCGCCGCCTGTTCCGCCAGTACCGGGAACTCGCCGCCGGGGACGGGGACGGAGACGGTGGGGGCGACGCGCGGCACGAGACGGTCGAGCGGATCGTGGAGGCGCTCACCGTCCACACCTACCTGGAGGACGAACTGGTCTACCCCAGGATCCGTCAGGAGGTTCCCGGCCTCGCCGAGGACATGGACCGCGCCCGGCAGGAACACCACGTCGCCGACCTGCTCTGTGAGGAGCTGAGCCGAATGAGCCCCGGCGACGAGGGCTACGACGCCAAGACCGCCGTCCTGATCGACGCGGTCGACCGGCACATCGACCAGGAGGAAGGCTCCTGGTTCCCGATGGTCCGGGCCGCACTCGGCCGCAGGGAACTCCAGGAGATCGGCGAGCGGATGCAGGCCATGCGCGAGACCGCGCCGCGCCGCCCGTCCAGTGGCGGCGTGCTCCACCGCATCGCCAACGCGATCGAGGGCTGACGACGGTGCGACGCCGCGACCACGAAAAGCGGGAAGGAGCACGCGAATTCCTCTCATGTCTCAGCCAACGCGACCGTCCTATCCTGAGGGCGTGGAAGAACAGCCGGCAATCGGGCGCCAGTGGACGTTCCTGACCAATCACGCGCGCGTCCTGGTGCAGATCGCCCGGGACCCGGGCATCAGGGTGCGCGACATAGCGACCAGCTGCCTGCTGACCGAACGAGCGGTCCAGCGGATCATCGCCGACCTCGAAGCGGCGGGCTATCTCAGCCACCACCGCGTCGGACGCTCCAACGTCTACCGCGTCCTCGACGGCAAGCAGCTGCGCCACCCCGCCGACAGCGGCCCGACGCTGGCGGAACTGCTGGCCGTCCTGCTGCGCTGACCGCTCCGCCCGCCCACCCGCCCCTCGGCCGGTACGGCGTGCTCGGTCCCTCGTAGGATCCCGAGGGCACGCCGAGGGCACGCCGAGGGCACGCCGAGGGCACGCCGAGGGCACACCGATGACACACCGATGACACGCATGGCCGAACCCGATTGCACGCATTGCCATTGACGAATTTCCGTTCACGTATCGGTTGACGTGAGAAGGGATTCGGCAGACGCTGGAGATGTCGTCCCACGGCTCACAGGCAGGAGAAGAGACCATGCGCGGTAAGCCGCCCGTGGCGCGTTCCGCTGCCCCGACCCCGACTCCTCCACCCCCCGCGCCGCCCCCGGTCAATGGGAGCGTGCCCACAGACCTGCGCGTCGCCGAGGGCCTGCTGGTCCGGCTCGCCGTCGAAGGGGACCGGGTCCGTGCGACGGTCCACGGCGAGATCGACCTCGACGTCGCCGGCGGCCTGGACGAGACCCTCGGACGCGCGTTGCAGGCCAGCGGCACCGGGCTCGACGTCGACCTGTCCGGCGTCCCCTTCTGCGACAGCTCCGGCCTCAACCTCCTGCTGGGCCTGCGCAGCACCGCGCACCGTACCGACCGCACCCTCGCGATCACCGCGGCCAGCACCCAGGTCGAGCGCCTGCTCGCGATCACCGAGACGACCGGCCTCTTCACCCCCGCCGCCACCGAACGCCCCGCCGGCCCCCCGCACACCGAGAACGCAGACCCCTGACCGCACGCGGGCCACCCCGCACCACCGCAAGCCGAGAACCATGGACCCCGTCCGCCGCTACGCCATCGCCCTGCCCGGCGCGCCCGGCGCCCACGCCGCAGCGCACACCGTCATCGTGCACCTCACCGACCAACTGGGCCCCGCGCGCGAGCCCGTCTACGAGGACGCCACCGGCCTGTTCCGCGTCCAGATCCGGGGCACCATCGCGGAAGTCCTCGCCGCGCCGGCCGAGTACGGAACCATCCACCCCTGCCTGGAAGCCGTTCCCATGCCCTGACCGCGCTCCGGGCCGCCGGTGGACCCGCTGGCCACCCCGGCAGGCGTGGGGGCGTCCGGCGCGCCTGAAACCGTCCTGCCGCAGGCCGTTCCACCCATGGCCGCTGCCGCGGGCCGGGGCCGGGAGGACACGTTCTTCCAGGGAAAAACATGTCCTGCCAGCTCGCGCGGCGCCCTGGCACAGTGGCCGGTGTGAGCACGAACAACGACAAGCGCCGGGAGTTCGCCACGTTCCTGCGTGCCCGGCGCGCGGAGGTCTCCCCCCGACAGGCCGGACTCCCCGCGTACGAACGGTCGCGCAAGGTGGCCGGGCTGCGCCGGGAGGAGGTGGCCGGGCGGGCCGGGATCAGCGTGGACTACTACACCCGCCTCGAGCAGGGCCGGCTGCCCGCGCCGTCCGGCAGTGTCCTGGACGCGTTGGCCCGCGCCCTGCTGCTGGACGACGACCAGCGTGACTACCTGCGCCAGCTGGCCGACCTGGCCCCGGCCCGCCGACAGCGGCGTTCGCAGCACCAGGTCGTGCCCGCCGCGGTGCTGGCCGTACTGGCCGATCTGCGGACCACGCCCGCCGTGGTCCTGGGCCGGTTCATGGACATCCTGGCCTGGAACGACCTCGCGGCCGAGCTGCTGCTCGACTTCGCCGCGGTCCCCGAGGAGCACCGCAACTACCTGTGGCTGACGTTCCTCGACCCGCGGACGCGCGAGCGCGTGCCGGACTGGGACCTGTCGGCGGGTGAGTGCGTCGCCTACCTGCGGATGGACGCCGGCCGCTACCCCAGCGACCCCAGGCTCGCCGAACTGGTCGCCGAGCTGAGCGCCGGGGACTCCGACTTCCAGCACTGGTGGACCACGTACCGGGTCTCCGGCAGGAGCTTCGGGAGCAAGCGCATCCTGCACCCGGTCGTCGGCGAGGTCCGGCTGGACTGGCAGGTCCTCACCGTCGCCCAGGAACGCGACCAGTTCCTCGCGGTCATGCCCGCCGCCGACGAGGAGAGCAGGCAACGGCTCACAGCTCTGAGCACACCGTAGGAACGCGCACGGCGCGACCGTACGTCTCCACCCACCCGGAAAGGAGGTGAAGGCGCGAGGAGCCCCGGATCACGAGGGGCCCGGCGCCTTCACAGCACGCCATGACGACCACACTCATCACCGGAGCCACCCGCGGGATCGGCCTGGAGGCCGCCCGCCAACTGGCCGGGGCCGGACACACCGTCTACCTCGGTGCGCGCGACCTGGAACGGGGCCGGGAAACCGCCGAGCGGATCGGCGCCCGCGCGGTGCAGCTCGACGTCACCAGCGAGGAGTCCGTCCAGGCCGCCGCGCGGCTGATCCGCGAGGAGGCGGGCGGCCTCGACGTCCTGGTCAACAACGCCGGCGTCCCGGGCAGGTGGAACCCGCCTGCCGAGATCACCGCCGACGACATGGAGACGGTCTACGCCACCAACGTCTTCGGCCTCGTCCGCGTCACCCACGCCTTCCTGCCGCTGCTGGAGGCCGCCGACCACGCCGTCATCGTGAACGTCAGCAGCAGCGGCGGCTCCCTCACCCGGTGCAGTGACCCCGCCGGCCTTGAGGCGACCTTCCCGATGGTGGCCTACTGCTCGTCCAAGAGCGCGGTCAACATGATCACCGTCCAGTACGCCAACGCCTTCCCGGACATGCGGATCAACGCCGTCCACCCGGGGGCCGCCGCCACCGATTTCAACCCCCGCGGCACCGTGTCGGCCGAGCAGTGCGCCAAGATCATCGTCCGGATGGCCACCGTCGCCCCCGACGGCCCCACCGGAGGGTTCTTCGAGGAGGAGGGCCCCGTCCCGTGGTGACCGTGGTGACCGCGGGGTCACACGGCTGACCGGTGGGGTCTCGCCCCGGCCACGGCGTGCCGCACCCCGTGGCCGGGGCACGATCACCACCCTGGAGCGGTGAACGACTCCACCGGGATGCCGGCCCCGGCCGGACACGGGTACCGGGCGAGCTGGTTCGAGCTCTTCTTCGACCTGGTGTCCGCAGTCCTCCCCGCCGGACCGCTGCTCCCCGCCTGGGCCACGATCGCGGTCACGGCGACCATCCTCATCGCGATCACCGCAGTAGCCACCCGGTACGGGCCCCCGACCCACTGACGATCGATCAGCCACGGACAGCACCCTCGTGACGCCGCGAGACCCGCACTCCGGCCGCCTCGGCCGACTACCGAAAGGGAACGACGCCCATGAGCAACCTCGCACTCGTCACCGGCGCCACCTCCGGAATCGGCAGGGCATTCGCCGAGCGGCTGGCCGGCGACGGCTACGACCTGGTGCTGGTCGGCCGGCGCCGGGAGCGGCTGGAGGAGTTCGCCGCCGCCCACACCGGGGTCGAGGTGCGATCCGTGGCCGCCGACCTCTCCACCGGCGAGGGCATCGACACCGTGGCGCGGATCTGCGCGGCCGAACCGCTGACACTGCTGGTCAACAACGCGGGCGTCGCCCACTACATGCCGCTCGCCGACCTGCCTGCGGATCTGGCCCGCGAACTGGTCGACGTCAAGGTTCTCGCCCCCACCCTGCTCACCCGTGCCGCCGTCGCGGGCATGCAGGAGCGCGGCCGGGGCGCGATCATCAACGTGGCCGGCATGATCGCCTTCAGCGGACCCGCCCCGCAGTCCCAGCTGCCCCGCCGCGCCGTCTACGCCGGCGCCCTGGCCCACCTGGTCGCGATGAGCCAGACCCTGTCCGCCGAGCTCGAAGGCACCGGCGTCCAGGTCGAGGTCGTCTGTCCGGGGGTGGTGGCCACCGAGTTCCACGAGCGCCAGGGCCTCGATCTCAGCGCCGTACCCAGGATGAGTGCCGAGGACGTCGTCACCGCGGCCCTGCGCGGCCTACAACTCGGCGAGGTCGTCTGCGCGCCCGGTGTCGAGGACGCGAGCCTGCTCGATGCCGTCTTCCGGGCCGAGCTGGCGGCGTTCGGCGCGCAGAGCCCCGAACTCGCCACCCGCTACCGGGCCGGCTGACCCGTACCCGCCCCTCGGTGGCCGGGCGTCGGCTACCGAGGGGCGGTGCTTCCTCTCGTGGCGCGGGCGTCAGTCGGCCTGCGGCGGATCTATCCGGACCACCAGCCGGCTCGGGCCGTCGCCGGAGGCGGTTGCCCGCTCGGCGGGGTGGGTGACGGGGCGGTCGGCGGGGTGCAGGGTGACGTTCTCCGGGTAGAGCCGGCCGAGCAGGGCCAGGACGACGAGGTCGCCCTGGCCGGTGGCGTCCAGGACGGCGTCACCCGCCTGCGTCCACACCAGCCCCGATGCGCGCAGGGCCGTCCACACGTCCGCGGCGGCGGGCGGGTCGGCGACCGGTGCGTCGGCGACCGGTGCGTCGGCGGGCACGTCGCCCGTGGCGCCGTCCGGCCGGTGGGCGAAGCGGTGGCCGCGCAGGGCCTGGCCGAGGTCGACGCGGGCGGTGGCGCCGTCGTGGGTGAGCTCGATGGCGGCGGTGCGGGCCCCGCCGGCGACCGGCCCGGCGACGACGCGGCCGGTGATGCGGCCGGTGAGCGGACCCGGTGCGGTGGTGGCGGGCGGCAGGTGCTCGACGAGGGTGCGCGGCGCGGCGTAGTAGTCCCGCAACTCGGCGACGTGCGTGACGGTTTCGTCGGCGGCCGGGTCGGGACGCCAGGTCAGCAGGTACCGGGGGGCGGTCAGGGGCGGCTGGTCGAGGACGGCCGGCAGGGCGGTGCCGCCGCTCGCCTCGAAGCCGTAGCCGGCCGGGCCGGAGGGGTTGGGGGCGCCGGACGTGCCGGAGGTGCGGGAGGTGCTGGACGTGCCGGACGTGCCGGAGGTGCTGGACGTGCCGGAGGTGCCGGTGACGGCGTGGCGGGCGAAGGCCACGATGCTGGCGTGCCGGATCCGGCGGACCAGGAGTTCGGTGAGGAACGCGTCCCGGGCCGGTTCGATGTGCCGCAGCCCGGTCGGAGTGATCAGCAGCGGGACGTCCTGCCAGTTGGTGAAGGGCAGCAGGGCGTCGCGCAGCAGGACGACCTGGTGCAGCCACTCGTTGTAGAGCTGCATCGTGACGGGTCCGCCACGGCGGCCGAGGAGCAGGTCGGTCGCGGGAGGGGTGAGCAGGTGGCCGTAGCAGTGGCTGCGGACGACCAGCGGGCCGGCGGGCAGCGCGATCCGGTCGGCGAGCAGCCGTTCCAGGGCCGCGGCGGCCCAGGAGGCGAGCTCATGGCCGATCTCCTCGGCCTGCGCGCCCAGTTCGCGAGCGGCCGGGGCGCTGCCGGGGCCGACGGCCAGCGGCAGGGAGGTCTCCCGGGTCCCGAGGGCGAGGGTCGCGCGGATCTGGGCCTCCAGCACCTCGCCGTCGGCGGCGGTGAGGGCGTTGTCATCGATGACGCCCTGGAGCAGCGGCTCCGTGGCCGTGAAGAACTCACGGGCGGTCAGGGCGGTGCCGGCCGCGGGGAAGGTGTTCCAGCGGCTGCCGCCGAGGGCGGGCGTACTCGGGGTGGGGGCGATGGGCACGGGTCCTCCGAAGTGTCGATGGAGCGTTGCGATCGAGCAGAGGTGGAGCGTTTCGATGGAGCAGAGGTAGAGCGTTGCGATCGAGCAGAGGTGGAGCGTTTCGATGGAGCAGAGGTAGAGCGGTGCGATGGAGCAGAGGTGGAGCGTTGCGATCGAGCAGGGATGGAGCGGCGGATTCCGCGGGTGCGGGGCCCGGCCCTTATCTGGATCGTGCGATACAGATTGCGGACATGAAAAAATCAGTCGAGGGCGGTCAGCGCGACCTCCACGACGGGTGCGAGGGCTACGGGGTCCGGTGTGATCTTCGAGGAGACCAGCAGCCCGTTGAGGAAGGTGACGAAGAAGGCGGCGAGGCTCTGCGGGTCGTGCCGCGCCGCGATCTCACCCCGTTCCGCCGCGACCCGCAGCACCTCGGCGAGCGCGTCCCGGCTGACATCCTGCATGTCCCGCACGGTGCGCCGGATCGACGCGTCCCCCGGTAGGCGCTCGCAGGCGGCATTGACCGCCAGACAGCCCCGGCCGCCGTGCTCGGCGGCGATGCGGACCCGCTCCATCAGCATCGTGCGGATCGCCGAGCGGGCGTCCGCCCCCTCCTCCAGGCTGCGCAGGGCATCCGCCGCGAGGGTGGCGCGGTAGTGGTCCAGCGCGGCCCGGTACAGGCCGGCCTTGTCGCCGAACGCCGCGTACAGGGACCCCTGCCCGATCCCCAGGTGCTGGGTCAGGTCGCGCACCGAGGTCGTCTCGTAGCCGCGCGTCCAGAACAGTTCCATGGCGCGGCTCACCGCCGCCTCGGTGTCGAACTCCCGGGTCCTTGCCATGGTTTCACCGTAGCCTATCTGGATCGGATGCTCCAGATAGAGCGAGCCGCGCTCCTCCCGGGGCGAGGCCTCCGCAGAACCGCCGGATGACCCGTGCGGCAGGTGACGGCAGCGCGACGGGCGGTCCGTCGGCGCGCCGAGGATCGTGGCGCGCCGACGAACCGCCCGGGGCCTCAGCCGAACCAGCGGGCGAGGGCCGTGTCGAGCGGGGTGCCGTCGGTGTCGGTCCAGGCGAGGTAGCCGTCGGGGCGGACCAGGAGGGCGCCGGCGCCGTCCACGTCCTCGTCGGTCTTCGCCATGACGTGCTCGACCCGGTCGGACCGGTCGCCGACCGACCGCCGCCTGCCGTCGAGGGAGAGCAGCAGGCCCCGGCCGGAGCGCATCAGCCGGCTCGCCCGGGTCGGGCCGTCCTCGGTGGTCAGGTCCAGGTCGATCAGCCGGGGGCCGACGCCGGGGTACCGGAGGTCCAGGCCGGACATCATGCCCGAGACGTACCGGTTGGTGTCGGGCAGGCCCAGCAGCTCGGTCACGAGCTCGCGGACCGTGCCGAGTTCCTCGTCCCGGCCGGGATTCATGATCACGGCCTGGGCCCGGGTGTGGCGCAGCACGCGCGCGGCGACGGGGTGCCGCTCCTCGTGGTAGCTGTCGAGCAGGCCGGCGGGCGCCCAGCCGCGGATCGTGCCGGCGAGCTTCCAGCCCAGGTTGACCGCGTCCTGGAGGCCCAGGTTCACGCCCTGGCCGCCGATCGGCATGTGGATGTGCGCCGCGTCCCCGGCGAAGAACACCCGGCCCTCGCGGTAGCGCTCGACCTGGCGGACGGCATCGCCGAACCGGGAGGCGGCGCGCAGTTCACCCAGTTCGGTGTCGGGGCCGTACACGGCGTGCAGCGCCTCGCGGACCTCGTCGGCCGAGACCGGCGTCTCGCGGTCCGGGCCCTGTCCGGAGAGCCTGCCGAACAGTATCCGGTACAGGTCCGGGCCGATGGGGTGCAGGATCGAGTGGAAGCCGCCGGCCACGCGGGTGTACTGGCTGAAGTGCTTGCGCTCGGTGGGGACCGTCTCGGACCGGGAGGCGAGGGTGATGTCGGCCGCCACGGCGGACATCCGGCGCTCCCGGCCGGGGAACGGGACGCCCAGCAGCCGGCGGACCGTGCTGTGCCCGCCGTCGCACGCGACGAGGTAGCGGCCGCGGATCTCACCGTCGCCGCCCCGGATCTCACCGCCGCCCCGGACCTCGCCGTCGCCCCGGACCTCACCGCCGTCGGGGGCGTCACCGCCGCCCGGGGTGCCGTCGGCGTGCCACGTGACCGTGATCCCCTCCGCGTCCTGCGCGACCGCCGTCACTTCGTGGCCGCGGAGCACGGGCACGCCCTGCTCGCCGAGGAGCCGTTCGAGGTCGGCCTCCAGCCGGATCTGCGGAACGTTGACCGGGTGGGGGTACCGGGTGCGCCAGGGCCGGCAGTCCAGCTCGACCGGCAGGGTGGCGAAGTGCCCGCCGGTGGTGCTGTCGGACGGCTCCTGCGCGAGCAGCGGCTCCAGCAGCCCGCGCAGGTCGAGCACCTCGGCGGTGCGCGGCTGGAGTCCGCCCGCCCGGGACTGGGTGCTGTGGGTGCGCTGCTTCTCGACGACGACGGCCGGCACTCCGGCCAGCGTCAGCTCGTACGCCAGCATCAGCCCGGTCGGGCCCGCCCCCACCACGATGACCTCGGTTCGCACGATGACCTCCCGAAAGAAGAAACTGGGTGCAATTCTGCACTCAGTCTACCACAAGGTAGACTGAGTGCATGAATCAGCAGATGGGCCTGCGGGAACGCAAGAAGGAACGCACCCGGGAGACGATCGCGGCGACGGCGATCCGCCTCTTCCTCGACCGGGGCTTCGACCAGGTCTCGATCACCGAGATCGCGGAGGCGGCGGAGGTCTCCCGGCGGACCCTCTTCGCGTACTTCCCGACGAAAGAAGACCTCGTACTCCAGCGGTTCGCCGACCACGAGGGCGAAGCGGCCCGGACGGTGCGCGCCCGCCCGGCCGGCCAGCCGCCGCTGGAGGCGCTGCGCGCGGCCATGCTCGACGCCCTGGCGCGCCGCGACCCGAACACCGGCCTGTGCGACGACCCCGAGGTGATGGCCTTCCTCCGCATGATCGTCGAGACCGAGAGCCTGGCGGCACGGATCATCCGCTACGCGGCACGCGGCAGCGACGAGCTGGCCGAGGCACTGCTGGAGGCCGACGTCGACCCGCTCGACGCCCGTCTCGTGGCCACCCAGGTGATCGTGGTGCAGCGGGAACTGGCGGTCATGAACCAGGAACGCCTGGCCGACGGCACGTCCGCCGACGACCACTACCCGGAGGCCGTCCGCGCCGCCGAGCGGGCCTTCGCCCTGCTGCGCGACGGACTGGGGCAGCACGGGTAGGGCCCGGGTGCGTCGGCCTCCCGGAGCACTCCGAACTGTCGGGGGCGGGCGTCATAATCGCCACTGCCGTGATCACCGGACCTGCTGGAGGCCCTCGTTGTCCTCGTCGTCGTCCTTGCCGCCCTCGTCGTCCTCGCTGTACGACTTCGCGACCTGGGAGCCCCTGCTGCGGCTCCTGCGGGCTGACCACGCGCAGGCGCTCGCCGCGTCGGGCGGCGAGGTGGCGGGGCTGGTCGGCCGGCAGGGGTGGAGCGTGCCGGTGAGGATCCCGCGCGGCCTGTCGGCCGCCGCCATCGAGGCCCCGAGCGACCACGACCTGCGCCCGATCATGGCCCTCGCGAACGAACTCCTCACCCTCTGGGAGCGCCCCCTGATCACGGAGACCGTCGTCGAAGGCGACCTCGGCCCCCTGCCGTAGCCGTGCCGCGGATCTCGTGTGCCCGGGAGAGCGAGGCGGCCCTGCTGGGGTGCCGCTGTCACTTTCGCGGGGGCGGCGGGGAGTCGGGCTTCTCGCGGTAGAGGTCGAGGTCGAGGGCGAGGGCGACTGCGGCGTGGGTCGCGGGGTGGGGGTCCTGGCGGCGCCAGATGAGGTGGACGGGGACGGGGGCGGCGTTGCGCAGGGGGCGGTAGACGATGCCGTCGCGGCGGTACTGGGCGGCGGTGGCCTGGGGGGTGACGCCGATGCAGCGGCTGGTGGCGATGGCGGCGAGCCAGTCGTCGATGTCGTGGGTGTAGATGACGGCGGGCCGCTGCTCCTCGGGCCACAGGTTCAGGGCGGTGGTGCCGGTTCGGCGGTCGATGGCGAGGGTGCGGGCGGGGATCTCGTCGAGGCGGATGCTGCGCCGGTGGGCCCACGGGTCGTCGGAGGCGAGTGCGACGATGCGGTGTTCGTGGCCGACCAGGGCGTGTGACCAGGGCTTCAGGTCGAGCGGGGCGCGGACGACGGCGAGGTCGCACATGCCTTCGGCCAGCCCGCCGGTGGGGGAGTTGTGGCGGACGAGGCGCAGCTCGACCTCGGGGTGGCGCTCGTGCCAGCGGCGCTGGAAGTCGGTGGTGTGGCGGCCGAAGGCGGACCAGGCGTGGCCGAGGTGGAGCCGGGCGTGGCCGGCGGTCGCTTCCTCGACCAGGTCGTCGGCGCCGGCGAGCAGGACGCGGGCGCGGGAGAGGACCCGTACGCCGGCCGGCGTGGGCGCGATCGTGCGGCTGGTGCGGTGCAGCAGCCGCACTCCGAGGAACTGTTCCAGGGCGTGCAGGTTGCGGGAGACGGCGGCCTGGGAGATGCCCAGCTCGGGGCCGGCGTCGGTGAAGCTGCCGGTGTCGATGATGGCGACCAGGCAGCGCAGGTGCTTCAGTTCCAGATCGGCGGGACTTCGTCGTCGCTCATCCATACGCCCAACGTATCAATGGGCCGGTGAATGCATTTTGCGTATGACTACGTCGGCTCCACTGTGGAGGGCATGGTGCTGAAGAGCTCTCACGACGCCGCTACCGCCCGGGGTGACGGGCGCCTGGCCGGGGTGGCGCTGATGCTGGGCTCCGGCCTGTCCAACCAGGCCGGAGCCTCGATGGCGGCGCTCGCCTTCCCGGTGATCGGCCCCGCGGGTGTGGTGGCCGTCCGTCAGTGGGTGGCCGCCGGGGTGCTGTGGGCGGTCGGCAGGCCGCGGCCGCGGTCGTTCACGGCGGCGCAGTGGCGTCCGGTCCTCGGGCTCGCGGTGGTGTTCGCCGTGATGAACCTGTCCCTCTACACGGCCATCGACCGCATCGGGCTCGGGCTGGCCGTCACCCTGGAGTTCCTCGGTCCGCTCGCGGTGGCCCTGGTCGGCTCGCGCCGGCGCCTCGACGCCCTGTGCGCGGTGGCCGCCGCGGCCGCGGTGGTCGTCCTGGTCCGGCCCTCGCCCTCCACCGACTACCCGGGCATCGCCCTGGCCCTGCTCGCGGCGGTGTGCTGGGCCGGCTACATCCTGCTCAACCGTGTCGTCGGCCGCCGCCTGCCCGGGCTGGAGGGCTCGGCCGCCGCCGCCGCGCTCTCGGGGGTGCTCTACCTTCCCGTCGGGATCGTGGTGCTGTGGCTCCGTCCCCCGACCGCCGCCGCCCTGGCCTGCGCGCTGGCCGCCGGCGTGCTGTCCTCGGCCGTACCCTTCCTGGCCGATCTGCTGGCGCTGCGGCGGGTGCCCACGCAGTTCTTCGGCGTGTTCATGAGCGTCAACCCGGTCTTCGCCGCGCTGATCGGCCTCGTCGTGCTCGGCCAGCACCTCGGCGCGGCGGCCTGGCTCGCCATGCTGGTGATCGTCGGAGCGAACGCGGTCGCCGTCACCACCGCCCCCACCAACCCCGCGTGATGAGCAGGGCCCCGAGAAGAAGTTTCGGGCCGATGTCGATTCGGCCGCGTCCGCTGCGACGTCATGATGTGCGGCGCCCCGCCGCACGGTGACGCGACGCCTCGCCGCACGGTGACGCGACGACGAGACCTGACGAGGGAACACGTGGACCAACTGCTCAGAGTCATGAACTTCAACGTCTCCAGTGACGGCGTCGGTGCCGGTGCCGGTGAGCACCAGAGCTTCGAGCGGCCGTTCGGCCACGACCACCCCGAGAAGCTGTTCGCCTGGGCCGGGGCCACGGCGAACTGGCCCATGCGGACGGCTCCCGGGGGGAGCCGGGGCCTCGACGACTACTTCACGCGGGACTTCGCGCGCAACATCGGTGCCGAGATCATGGGCCGCAACAAGTTCGGGCCCCAGCGCGGGCCCTGGCAGGACGACGAGTGGCGCGGCTGGTGGGGTGACGAACCCCCGTTCCACACCCCGGTGTTCGTCATGACCCACCACGAGCGTCCGTCGTTCACGCTCTCCGACACCACGTTCCACTTCGTCGACGGCGACCCGGCCACGGTCCTGGCCCGCGCGCGGGAGGCCGCGGAGGGCAAGGACGTGCGGCTCGGTGGCGGGGTCGGCACCATCCGGCAGTTCCTCGCCGCCGACCTCGTCGACACCCTGCACGTGGCGGTGTCGCCGGTGGAGCTCGGCCCCGGGCTACGGCTCTGGGAGTCCCCCGACGAACTGCTGGACCGGTTCCACCTGGAGGTGGTGCCCAGCCCGAGCGGGGTGACGCACCACCTGTTCTGGCGGAGGTGACGTGAGGGCCCGCGCTGGGAGGCCGACGCCCGGGCGTCGGCCTCCCAGCGCGGGCTCAGGGGCGGGCTCAGGAGTGAGCGGTCACGGTCGCGGTGAGGGGCGCGGGGCCGAGGGTGGCCGCCGCCATCGGGCGGGGGCGGCTGCCCGGGACCGGGTCCACGTGCCAGGCGGCCGTGACCGCCGCCGTCAGGAGGGTGAGCTCCGCCAGGGCGAAGTCGCCGCCGGGGCAGCCGTGCACACCGGCGGCGAAGGGCAGGTAGGCGCCGCGCGGGGGAGCGGGGTGCCGTTGCGGGTCCCAGCGGTCGGGGTCGAACGCGCCCGGGTTGCGGTACCAGCGCGGGTCCCGGTGCAGGGCGTAGGGGCTGTAGAAGATCTGGGCCCCGGGCGGGAGTCGGTGGCCACCCAGTTCCACCGCACTGCCCGTACGGCGGGGGAACAGCCAGATCGGCGGGTAGAGCCGGAGGGTCTCCTGGACGACGCGGTGGGTGAGGACGAGCGCGGGGAGGTCCGCCGGCTCGACGGGGCGGTCGCCGACGACCCGGCGGACCTCCTCGCGGACCCGGCGGCGGAGCTCGGGGTGGCGGGCGAGGAGGATGAACAGCCAGGCGGCGGCCGCTCCGCTGGTGTGGGAGCCGCCGACCAGCAGGGAGGTCACGTCGTCGTGGACCTGCCGCCGGTCGGCGCCGACCGACAGGTGCGTCAGGGCGGCGTTGTGCGGGTCCGCGTCGATGAGGGCGTCGACGACGCCGTGGAGGTCGTTCAGGGCGGAGTGGTAGCTGCGCCGCTCGGGGCCGGGCAGCCGGTCGAGGAGCGCGGCGGCGGGCCCGTAGGCCCTGCGGCCCAGTCCGGCCACGACGACCGGCAGGGCGTGGTGGACGACGGAGGCGGCGCCGGCGGGGAGCGGACGGCCGAAGAGGGTCGCGGCGACCACGTTCAGGGTCAGTTCGGCCATCTCGGCGTTGAGGTCGATCCGTTGGCCGTGGTGCCACGAGTCGGCCCGGGCGGTGGCGAGTTCGGCCATGGTGCCGAGGTATCCGGGCAGGCGGGCGGCGCTCAGCAGGGGTTGGACGACGCGGCGGCGGTCCCGGTGGTGGGTGCCGTCGGCCACGGCGATGCCGGTGCCGAACAGGGGGCGTGACTTGGTGAAGATCTCGCCGCGGTCGAAGCGTCCCCCGGGTCCGGTCAGCAGGGCCATGACGAGGTCGGGGTGGTTGAGGAGGTAGGCGGGCCGGGGGCCGATGCGGAACTCGACCACGTCCCCGTAGCGGCGTTGGGCGTCGAGGAAGGCCAGGGGCGCTCTGGCCAGCCGGATCGCGTGCCCGAGGAGCGGGACGGCGCCCGGCACCCGGGCCGGGCGGCGGCCGGTGGGGTCAGGGGGTGTCGGCATGGTGGTCCTCTCCCGTGGGCGCAGGCGCGGTTGTCGTCGTTCCGGTGCGGTACCGGGGCGTGCTCAGGCCCCATTCCAGGTGGCCCCGGGCCCAGTCGAGGAGCGCCTCGGCGCAGTGGTCGGCCTGCCGCCGGAGGGCGGGTGGCGTGGCGAGCGCGCGGGCGAGGCCGGTGAGTTCGCGGCGGGCCCGGGCGTGGGCGCGCAGGCGGTCCTCGAAGGCGTCCGTCACGAGGAGGGTGGCGGCGTGCCGGTCCATGCCGCCGTGGTGGGCGGTGACGAGCACCAGGTTGTGGGGGTCGCCCTGGGCGGCCTCCTTGTCCACGGTCATCAGGTCGTTGGTCCAGCACACCAGGTCCGCCGCCGCGACGAGGAGTTCCTGGAAGGGGCGGGAGTAGTACAGGGACGGGGGCAGGAAGCAGCCGTCCGTTCGCTCGACGAGGTCGAACGAGGGCATGATCGCTCCGAAGGCCCGGCGCCAGGCGGGAAACCCGTCCGGGTACGGGACGTGGCCGGCCTGCCGGTGGGCGGCCTGCCAGACGCAGCCGGACAGGTAGTCGGCCACGTGACGACGGAACCTCAGGACCCAGGCGTCGGGCATGGCGTCCGAGGCCCGCTCGACGATCTCCGCGAGGGCCCGCCCCATGGGCGAGGTGGGCGCCGACCCGCACGAGACGATGCCGAGCGGCTCGTGCAGGTGTTCTTCCAGGCGATCGGCGTCACGCCCCAGGTCGCCCTCGTCGATCCGGTCGTCGAGGAGGAACAGCCAGGCCATCCACATCGCCACCAGGGCGCTGTCCGACCGGTCGGCCCGCGGATGGCACCACGCCGCCAACAGCCCGGGACGGATCCGCGCGAGGTTGCGCAGCTCCGCCGGCGTCTCGCAGAGGCCGGCGGCCTCCACCCACCGCAGGGTCTGCGCGTCGGCGGTTCCGGCGTGGTCGCCGTGGCGGGCCGGGACGTCCCGGATCGCGGAGCCCTTGAGCACGTCGATCGTCATGCGGCCCCCGCCTTCGGTTGTCGCGCCGTTTGTCGTTCCGGCCGGCGTCGCGCCGGGCGCACGCCCCACATGGCGATCATCGCGTGCGCCGTGTCGACGAACCCGGGGCGGCGCAGGTGGGCCAGCGCCTCGGCCCCTTCCGCCTCCCCGAGGGCGCCGGAGCGTGCCATCGCGGGCAGGAGATCGGCGATCGAGAGCGCCCAGGCCCGCCCCGCCGCGTTGGTCGCCGTCAGCGTCGGGCAGTGGACCCGCATCCCCACCTCGCCGAGCCCCAGGCCCCGCAGCGGGGCGGGGAACGACCGGGCCCAGGCCGCCACGTCGCTGCCGAGCGTCGTGGCCAGGGTGGTGGTGACGGCGGCCCCGAGGCGCCGCACGACCGGATCGGGGGAGGAGGCGGAGGGGAAGAACGAGGGGTCCTCGATGTACAGGCGGCCGCCCGGCTTCAGCCAGGACGCCATGCGCCCCGGCAGCGAGGCACGATCGGGCAGGTGGCACAGGACACTGCGGGCGACGATGAGGTCGAAGGTGTCGGGCGGGAACCCTTCGGTGCGCACGTCGTGTCGCAGCACCCGCAGGGCCGGGTGGCGCGGGCCCGTGAGGAAGCGGAGGTCCGTGTCGGTGGCCGTCACCTCGCCCTCGGGGTGACGGCGGGCGAGCCACAGGGCCAAGGTCCCGGCCCCCGCCCCGATTTCCAGACAACGGGCCCCGGCCGGTAATTCCCAACGCGCCAGATCGCCGGTCGTCGCGGGATCGCACAAATCGGCCAGGGCGTTCAGGCGTTCCATTTGCGCGGGGTGGGCGAAGGCGAGGACTTCGTCCCCGTACGCCGGGAGTTCGCGTTCCGTCGGCGGTTCCTTCCGCATGCGCTACCTCCTTTTCCTCGCCGATTGGATCAGTGCCGTTGTACCGCCCCCTGGCGACACGCCAGTCCGTTCGGTGCGGCGCACCGGATTTCGTGCTTCGCTTCTCGCGGCTTCTTGTGGCTTCTCACGGTTTCTCGCGGTTTCGGGCGTGGGAGGCAGTGAACACGGCGACGGTGACGGCGGCGCACCGCCGCCTCCCTCGATTCGCATCGATCTCAACACCGGTGTCCACGGGTGTCAACGGGGCGTCAAGGTGCTGGCAGGAGCGCCATGGTGGTCGTGCCGCAGGAGATCCGGTGGGGTTGACGGACAACTCCGCGTCGTCCCAGAGTGTTTCTGCCCACGCGAAAAGAAACCCGGGGAACCGGGATGTCCGAGGAGGCGTTACATGGCCGAAAAGGGTCGTGAGGACCGCGTGATCGTGGTCGGATCCGGAATCGCGGGAGCGGCCGCCGCTTTTCGGCTGCGCCAGGCCGGTTGCGACGTCACTCTGTTCGAAAAGGAGGACCACGTCGGAGGCCGGATGTCCACCCGCGAAGTGCCGGTCGGAGACGTCCGATATCGCGTCGACCGCGGCGCGAGCTGGCTTTCCCGGAATTACGCGCCCATGATCCGGCTGTTGGAGGACGCGGGGCTCGCCACGCGCATGCTCCCGTGTTCGGACGAGCTGGGCGTGCTGCGCGAGGGCCGGGTGCACCGGCTCTCACTCGTCCAGGCCTCGGGACTCCTGCGGACCGGACTGCTCGGGTGGCGCGCCAAGTTCAAGGCGCTGAACCTGCTGCGCGACCTGGCGGCCGCCCGCCGCCGGCTGCGCTGGGAGGACATGTCCGGCGCCGCCGGGATCGACGGGGAGAGCGCTCGGGAGCACGCCCTGCGCCGGCTCGACCGGGAGCTCCTGGACTACCTGATCGAGCCCCTGTGCAGCACCCAGTTCCTCGTACCCGCCGAGGAGGTCGCCGCCGTCGGCGCCTTCTGCATCATGTGGGGCACGTTCGGGGCCGCGAGCTTCACCTTCGACGGCGGCGTCGGGAGCCTCCCCGGACACCTCCTCGACACCCCCGTGATGCGCGCCCCGGGCACCCGCGTCGAACTGGGCGCCCACGTGACCGAGGTCCGCCGGGACGGGAACGGGGGCGGGGCCGTGGTGGTGTGGGAGCGGGACGGAGAGGTCCGGACGGAGCGGGCCCGCGCCTGCGTCGTGGCCGTGCCCGCCCCGGTCGCGGCCCGGATCGTCACCACCCTCGACGACGACCAGCGCCGCTACCTCGACGGGGTCCGGTACACCAGTGACGTTCACGTCACCTTCGGGCTGCGTCGGCCTCCCGCCGAGACGGCCCTGGGCGTCGCCGTGCCGCGCCGGGAGCACCCGGACCTGTGCGTCGCGCTGTACGAGCACAACCTCGGCCCCGGCCGGGCCCCCGCCGGCCGGGGCCTGGTCACCCTGGTCTTCCGGCACCACTGGAACGCCGCCCGGATGGCCCTCGACGACGACACGGTGATCGCCGACGCCCGCGCGGCCGTGGGCGAGGTGATGCCGGGTCTGGCCGCCCACATCGACGACCACCGGGAGATGGCCGTCGTCCAGCGCTGGGAGAACGCGGTCCTCGCCCGCCCGGCCGGCGGGTACCGGGACCTCGCCGCCTTCACCGCGAGCCTGGATCCGGCCTCCCCCGTCCAACTGGCCGGGGACCACTTCGCCTACAGCACCACCAACGCCGCGCTCGCCACCGGCGAACGCGCCGCGCGCCGGGTCCTGGACCTGCCCCTCGCGACCTGAGGCGACCAACGCCCTTTCCCCGGCGGGCGGCATCCCCGCGTACCGTCAGCGCCCACCTGTACCGCATCTTCCCCAAGCCGGGCATCACGACGTGGGTCGCCCTCGGGGACGCCCTGAACAGGCTGGAGGAGCATGCCCCTGCCGCGTCCGAGACGGCACGGGCGACGGGCTGGCAGCGTCCGCTCCGGCGCGAGGGGGTGGCGACGGCCGGTCCGCGATGAGGACGGGGCGGCGGAGAGCGCCCGCCCCGGAGGCGCGGCTGGAGCGCCGTCCGGCCGGCTCTCTCACACGTATGACAGTCACGTGACCGCATCGGCGAGACATGTGACTGTCGTACGCGAGGCCGTTGGACACGCATACGCGTTCCTGGGCGCCGAACGAGGAGAAGCCCGGGATCGGGGGCCTCCCGTACTCAACGGCATTTGAGGTCAAGGCCGTTGAGCGCTCTCCTGCGCCGCGAGCGCGTGTCGGCCGGACTCGGCGAGGGTGTACAGCACGGACCGCTGCTGCTTGTGGCGCTGGATGTTCCCCTTGGCCACGAGCGACTCCAGGGTGTTGCGCACGACCTGCGGGGTGGGGGTGCGGTCCGGGTGCGTCGCCAGCAGTTCCTCCCGCAGCTCCTTCGCCAGGCGCGGTTCGTCGTGACCGCTGAGCAGGGCCAACAGGAGCTCTCCGAGCAGGGGTTGCCGCGACGTCCCCGCCGCGGCGGCCCGTGCCGGCTTCCCCGTCCGAACCGTCAGTGCCGTCCGCGCCGTGGTCCCGGTCTTCCCCGTCTTCCCGGTCTTCGTGCTCTTCCCCGTCCGTGCCGAACGCGGCGAGCGCGGCGCGGGTGTGCGGGCGGGGGCCGAAGCGGACGCCCGGCGTCGCTTCGCCCCGGTGAGCACGGGCTCGTCCTGCGCCTGCTCGGGCAGGGACGCGGGCTCCGACAGGCCCTCGTACCGTTCGGCGAGGCGGAGGATGTCGACCAGGAGGGCTTCCTCCTGCTTCAGCATCCTGGCCTCCTCGGCCAGTTCCTGCTGACGCCGACGGTTCTCTTCCAGATCCGATGCGGCCTGATCGACGAGCCGCGTACGGAGCGTGCTGGCTGGTTGGCTGGTCACAACCGTTCACTCCCTAGTAATGGATGACGTTGCGCATGGTACCCACGCCGGAGCTTCCGTGGAGGAGGGCGCCGGCAGTGTGCGGCATTCCCCCGGGGCCGTGCAGTACCATTCCCGACCATCCCCGACGGGCGGGCGGGGAGCGCCGACACGGCGGGGCGGCGCCGACAGGACATCGCGCGGTCGGCGACATGGTCGGGGACATTGTTCGGCGACGTTACGTCATTCGACTGTTTCCGCCGTGGGCACCGATGGACGACCCTGCTCCCTTCCGCTCCCGCACACACCTGCCGGGTACCCGCCGACGCCCCGCGGGGGGACTGTTCCGTGACCCGAACCCCCGTCGTCCTCATCCACGGTGCCTGGCTGCACGCGATGTGCGGGCGGCGCGGCACACCCGCGCCGGAGGGTGGACACCGGGAACGTGCGGCGGGCGCCCTGCTGCTCATCTCCGGCCAGGAGGACCGCATGGTGCCCGACAGTGTCACCCGCTCGGTGTACAAGCTGTACGACGACTCGACGGCGACGAGCGACCTCGAGCACTTCCCCGACCGTGCGCACTCGCTGACCGTCGACAGCGGCTGGCGCTCCGCCGCCGACCACGTGCTGCTGCGGCTCGCGCTCCAGGACATCCGCGGGCTCGACGCGTAGGCGCGGACGGCCGCCGGCCGGTACGCCGCCCGAACGGCGGCACCGACCCGCGCCCCTGCCGCCGTTCGGGCGGCGGGGGCACGGGCCGGTCGCGTGACCGTCCGGGGTGGGGGTCAGCTCGGGAAGGGCCAGGTCGGGCACCACGGCCAGGTGACCTGGCCCGGGTAGGGCGGGCCCCACGGCGGGCACTTGGGCAGGGTCGGCGTCGACGGGGCGCTGGTCCACAGGATCTTGCCGTTCAGCTGGACGGCGATCGCGCCCTCGTTGTAGACGGCCAGTTCGGCGCCGGGGTTGCCGCCGGTGTTGCTGGCCCACAGCGGGGTGTTGGCGGCGGAGTACACGACGAGGTTGCCGTCGCCCTGCATGACCAGGACGTTGCCGTTGGGGACGGCGCCCTTGGCCACCCAGATCGGGGTGGTGTCGCGGTACAGGACGACGTTGCCGTCGCCCTGCATGGCCAGCATGATGTGGCCGTTCGGCGAGTACCAGGCCTGGTCGCGGTTCAGCAGGCTGTTCATCGGGATGTGGGTGGGCTCGGACGGCGCGGCGGTCACGGCGGCCGGGGCCGGGGCGGCGGCCGGGGCGGCGTCGGCGGTACCCGTGGTGAGGGCGCCGAACCCGATCGTGGCGAGGGCGGCCAGGGCGGCGACCCGGGAGCGGAGTCTGGACATGGGTGGGCTTGAAGTCCTTCCGGGGACAGCGGAGTTGACGAGCCAGCGGGGGATTCCTGCGGCGCCCGCCCCGCTGCGTCCGGCGCCGCACCGAACGTTAGGTCCGCGTCGCGCCGCCGATCGGCAGATCCACCGGCAGCTTCCCGCCTGCCACCCCCCACCTGCCACCCCCCACCTGCCACCCCCCACCTGCCACCCCCCACCTGCCACCCCCCACCTGCCACCCCCCCCGCCTGCCACCCCCCCCGCCTGCCACCTCCGCCGGCCCGCCCGCGTCACCGGCCCGCCCGCGTCGGCTGGCCCCGGTTCCCTGGAGAAGGTCCGCGCGGGGTGCTCAGAACGTCCCGCCGTCCAGTTGGAGGGTGCGGCCGGTCATGTAGGCGGCGTCGTCGGAGGCGAGGAAGGCGTAGCCCGCCGCCACCTCCTCGGGCCGGGCCAGCCGCCGCAGTGCGGTCAGCGTGCCGAGCAGCCGCGCCAGGTCCTGCGTGCCGGCCAGGTCGGGGTGCACGTAGTGCGGCGCGCTCTCGACGGCCATGTCCGTGTCGGTCCCGCCCGGGGCGATGGCGTTGACGGTGATACCCCTCGTGCCCAGCTCGGCGGAGAGGTTCAGGACCATCGACTCCACGGCGGCCTTGCTGGCCGCGTACAAGGTGTGGTGGAAGACGGCCTTGCCGGCGCTCACCGAGGAGGTCAGCACGATCCGGCCGCCCTCGCGCAGGTGCGGCGCGGCGTGCTGCACGGTGAACAGCTGCCCGCGCGTGTTCACCGCGAAGACCCGGTCGAAGTCGGCCGGCGTGATGGTCTCCAGTGCGCCGAAGTACTCGATGCCCGCGCAGGAGGCGACCACGTCCAACTGCCCGAACTCGGCCACCGTCCGCTCGATCAGCGCCGCGATCTGCTCCGGCTCCGCGACGTCGGCCCGGACGGCGATCGCCCGGCCGCCCGCGGCGGCGAGTTCGGCCACCAGTGCGTCCGCGGCCGCCTGGTTGCCCCGGTAGCCGATCGCCACGGCCGCGCCCTCGCCCGCCAACCGCCGGGCGACGGCCGCGCCGATCCCGCGGCTCCCACCGGTCACGACGGCCGCCTTGCCTGCGAAGCGCCCCTGCTGCGTGGTTGGCACCATTGCTCTACGCCCTCGTCTCGTGTCGGAATACGTGTGTCGGGAGCTCCCCGGCCCGGCCCCGGACGCTCAGCAGCAGCCCCACTGCGGGGTGGGCGCGGTGGCCGGGGTCGCGGAGGCCCGGGCGGCGGGTGCCGGCGGGTGGACGGTTGTTCCCGCCTTGATCGTCTCGACGACCTCGATGTCGCGGATCGCCTCCGGGTCGACCGTCAGCGGATTGGCACTCAGGATCACCAGGTCCGCGAGCTTGCCGACCTCGATGCTGCCCTTGCGGTCCTGCTCGCCGTACTGGTGGGCGGCGTCGAGGGTGATCGCGCGGACCGCCTCCAGGGCCGACACCCGCTGCTCCGGTCCGAGGACGACCCCGTCGGTTCGGGTGCGCCGGGTCACCTGGCTGGACAGCACGGCGATCGAGTCGGGCAGCGCCACCGGCGCGTCGTGGTGCGAGGTGTAGCGCAGGCCGCGGTCGAGCGCCCAGCGGGCGGGGGAGATGGCGGCCGCCCGCTCCTCGCCGAGGACGGTCCCGCGGTACCAGTCGCCCCAGTAGTAGGTGTGCATGGAGAAGAAGGACGGCACGATCCCCAGCCGGGCGAACGCCTCGACCTGGTCCTCGCGGGCGGTCTGCGCGTGGATGGCCACGGTCGGGCGCCGGCCCGGCCCGGCCGCCTCGACCGCCCGGAGGAACTGGTCGATCGCCGCGTCGCCGTTGACGTGCGCCAGGACCTGCCAGCCCCGCTCGACCGCCGTGCTGACCTGCTTGGCCACCACCGCGTCGTCCCGCTCCGCCGGGTACCCGCAGTAGTCCTCGGGCTGCCCGGCCGGCGGCGTCAGGTACGGCGCGGTGAGCCACGCCGTGCGGCCCTGCGGCGATCCGTCCAGCACCAGCTTCACCCCGGCCGCGCGGACGCCGTCCACGTACTCGTCGCTCACCCCGATCGGGTCGTCCAGTGCGGAGGAGGTCGCCTCGCCGGCCTTCACGTACGCGACCACGTCGACCGCGAACGGCACGGCGGCGGCCGTGTCCCGCAGCGCCTTGAGGTTGGCGAGGGTGGTGCCGCCCTCCTGGACGGTGGTGAAGCCGAAGCTCGCCGCCGTGGCGGCGCCGGTGATGAACAGCATCAGCTGTGCCCGTTCCGGCAGCCCCGCGAGCGCCAGGTCCGAGGCCGGGGTGAACGCCTTCTCCTCCAGGACCCCGTCGGGCTCGCCGTACGCGGGCGGGACGGCGAGTTCGCGCCGCCGGATCACCCCGCCCTCGGGGTCGGGCGTGGCGGCCGAGTAGCCGAGCCGTTCCAGGCCGAGGCTGTTCACCGCGCCGAGGTGGAAGGACTGGTGGATGGCGAGCACCGGGCGGTCCGTGGACACCTCGTCGAGGTCGTCGCGGGTGGGGTGGCGGCCCTCGGCGAGCATCGCGTCGTCGTACCCGAACCCGACGATCCACTCGGAGTCCGCGCCCACCGTGCTCCCGGCCCAGTCGCGCAGCTTGTCCTTCAGCGAGTCGAGGTCGGTGACGTCGCCGTCCGGCGCGGCCAGCAGGTTGGCGATGGTGGCCTGGAGGCCGATGCCGCCGAGGTGCCCGTGCGCGTCGACGAAGCCGGGCAGCAGGGCGCGGCCCTCGAGGTCCCGTACGACGGTGTGCGGGCCGCGCCACTGGTCCAGCGCCTCCTGCCGGGGGCCGACGAAGACGATCGTGCCGTCCTTGACGGCCACGGCCTCGGCCTCGGGGCGCCGGGCGTCACTTTCGCTGCTCGCGGTGCTTCCGGTGCTCTCGGCGACGGTGACGATCTCGCCGCCGTGGAGGATGAGGTCGGCCTGCTGGGCCATGCGGGTCTCCTGGAGGTAGGGGATTGCGCCACGCTCCTACCCATGGTGACCGCGGAATCACCTTCTGTGGCGCCGGTCTGTCCGTATGCCGCTCCCGCACGGTGGTTGCGGGTGTCTCAGGTGTCAGCGCTGTTCCTCCGGGCGCCTCTCCAGCTCCCAACGGGTGTGGAAGGTCCCCTCCCGGTCGACACGGTGGTAGGTGTGCGCGCCGAAGAAGTCCCGCTGTCCTTGCACGAGCGCGGCCGGGAGGCGCTCCGCCCGCAGGCCGTCGTAGTAGGCGAGCGCGGTCGCGAAGCCGGGGGCGGGCACCCCCAGTTGGGCCGCCGTCGAGACGACCCGCCGCCAGGCCGACTGCGCGGAGCCGAGCGCCTCCCGGAAGTGCGCGTCGGTCAGCAGCGTGGGACGCTCCCGGTCGGCCTCGTACGCGGCCCTGATCCGGTCCAGGAACCGGGCCCTGATGATGCAGCCGCCGCGCCAGATCGCGGCCATCTCACCGGGGTCGATCTGCCAGGAGTACTCCGCGCTGCCGGCCTGGATCTGGTTGAAGCCCTGGGCGTAGGCCACCATCTTGGAGGCGTACAGCGCCTGCTCGACGTCGTCCGCGAACCGGTCCGCCGCCGCGCTGTCGAGCCAGGTCTCGGTGGGGCCGGGCAGCCCCCGGCCGGCCTGCCGGAGCGGCACGCTGCCGGACAGCGCCCGGGCGAAGACCGCCTCGGCGATCCCGCTGACGGGCACGCCGAGCTCCAGCGCGCTCTGGACCGTCCAGCGGCCGGTGCCCTTCTGCTCGGCCTGGTCCAGCACGATGTCGACGAAGGGCTTCCCGGTCGCCGCATCGGTGTGGGCGAGGATCTCGGCGGTGATCTCGATCAGGTAGGACTCCAGGCGCCCGCCGTTCCAGATCCGGAAGACCTCGGCGATCGCGTCGGGTTGCAGTCCGGCGCCGTGCCGCAGTAGGTCGTACGCCTCGGCGATGAGCTGCATGTCGGCGTACTCGATGCCGTTGTGGACCATCTTGACGAAGTGGCCGGCGCCGTCCGGTCCGACGTGGGTGCAGCAGGGCTTGCCGTCGACCTTGGCCGCGATGTCCTCCAGCAGCGGTCCCAGGACCCGGTAGGCCTCCGGGGTGCCGCCGGGCATGATGCTCGGCCCCTCCAGGGCGCCCTGCTCGCCGCCGGAGATGCCGCTGCCCACGAAGTGCAGGCCGCGTGAGCGCAGGGTCGCCTCCCGCCTCCTGGTGTCGAGGAAGTGCGCGTTCCCGCCGTCCACCACCACGTCGCCCTCGTCGAGCAGCGGCACCAGCTCGTCGATGACCGCGTCGGTCGGCGCCCCGGCCTTGACCATGATCACGATCAGGCGGGGGCGTTCCAGGGCCGCGACGAACTTCTCCGTGGTCTCGGCGGCCACGAACTCGCCCTCGTGCCCGAACTCCTCCAGCAGCGCCGTGGTCCGCGCCGCCGTGCGGTTGTGCACGGCCACCCGATAGCCGTGGCGGGCGAAGTTCCTGGCCAGGTTGCGGCCCATCACGGCCAATCCGGTGACGCCGATCCGGGCCGGTGCCTGCTCGGTCATGGCGGGAATCTCCAAGGGGGTCTCGGGGGCACGGTGGTACAGCGACTCGGGGCTGTCGGGGCTGTCGGGACTACTCGGCGGAGAGCGCGAGGATCTCGTCCTCGGGAAGCTCGACGTACTCCTCGCCCTCCACCCGGATCTCCGAACCGGAGAGCCTGTTGAAGAGGATCTTCTCGCCGACCTTGACGTCCACCGGGTGCGGCTTGCCGCTCCCCAGCTGCCGGCCGGGCCCCACCGCCACCACCTCGCCCGTCCACGTCTCCGGGTCCTGCGGGGTCGGAACCCCGATCGGCTTGACGATCAGATGATCGTGCTTCGGGTGGAAGTCGGGCATGGCATGGTCCTCTCACGTAGCCGCCTGCGGCGCAGCCGGGGCCGCCCCCACGCCTCGATTCTGCCGATCCGCGTCCGCGACCGCCCCACCAGCCGCTCGACGTCCACGCACCGGCGCGGCCGCTTCCCGCCGCCCGTCGCCCGCGGTGGGCGCTGCCGGGTTTCCGGGCGCGGCATACTCCGTTCGGGTCACGGGGCGTCGGCCCGGGCGCAGCGCGGCGGCTCCGGCCGGCTACTGCAGCAGTGCGGTGTGCGGGTGGTCCGGGGCCGCCGGGCACGCGTAGATCTGCTGGTTGTACCCGTCGCCGACGGTGATCATGGTCGGTGCCGCCGGGTCGGGGTGGACGGCGGCCCGGTTCGCGGCGGCCCGGTCCTCGTACGGGATCCAGCTGTGGACGTCCGCGCGGTGCTCCTTCGTGGCGATGGTCAGCATCGGGTCCATCCGGCAGCCGCAGGCGCGGCAGTACTGCGGAGCGGGATCGGTGAAGCTCCAGGGAGCCCAGCCGCCGGCCTTCCAACCGGGGGCGACGGACAACTCCCGGTCGTAGTAGCCGTCCTCCGCCCCGTCGTAGGCGCTGCCCGGCTCCGCGCCGGTCTTCCGCCGCGCGCTCCACGCCCGGACCTGCGCGCGCAGGTCCGGGTCGAGCTCCACCGCCAGCGGGTACTCGGTGACCTGCTCGGGGGAGACCAGGCACGGCTGCGGCAGGTAGTCCTCGTACTGGATCGCGGGCGGCTGCGGAGGCGCGGTGAGGACCTCGCCGACCGCGGTGGCGGACCGCCAGAACAGCTCGGTCCTCGGCATGTTCCCCCAGGGGCGGTCGAAGGGGTGGTCGAAGGGGCACCACAGCACCTGGAGCAGGTCCGCGCCTTCGGGCGGACGCAGGGCGGGCACCTCGCGGACGTACAGCTGGGCCACGGCCAGCATCGCGACCGGCCCCTGCGGGCACGGGCGGCCGGCGCCGGCCCGAGCCAGCACGGCGCGCTCCTGCGGGGTGTAGGAGCGGGCGCCCGGTGGCCGGGCCCGGGCGGCCGCCCGGATCTCGCGCAACAGCCGGACATCCGCCGGGGAGGTCGCCGGCAGCACGGCCGGCACCCGGTGCGTGCCCTCGCAGTGCGGCCACGGCTCGGCGGCGGGCCACAGCAGCGGACCTCCGACCGAGCTCTCCCGCGGGGACGGTGATCCGGGCCGCGGGTGCAGCCGGGTCGCCGTCCGGGCCAGCGGGGCCAGCCGTGGGAAGGCCGCCACGATGTCATCCGGCCTCGGCGGGGTGGTGCGGGTCATTCCGGCCTCCCAGCCGTACCGGTCTCGGTTCCCCTGTCCCGGTCTGCCGGTCTCAGTTCCCCAGACTGGGCCCGCCGTCCCCGGGGACGTTCAGGAGGGTCTGCTCGTTGAAGACGGGCCATGACGCGCCGTCGGGCAGCTGAACCGTGGCGCTCATGCTCGCGCCCCACGGGATCGTGCTGCCGTCGTCCCGGTAGAGGGGCGTCACCACGTAGTACACGGCGGCGTCCCCGTCCGCGGACAGCGCGTTCACCTCCTTCTGGACCCTGGCCTCGAACATCCTCATGCTGATCCCCTTGATGTTCATCCCGAGCTGGTAGCACGGGACGAGGTTGATCCAGTCCTCCTTGTGGCTGCCCCTTCCCCCGAGGACGTTGGCGATCAGGTGGCAGCGGGCGAGGCCGCCGCCGGGGGACTGCGCGTTCGCGTCCTCCCAGCCCGTGATGTCGCCGCCGGCCTCGTCCCCCTTGACCAGGGGGTTCGTCAGGCAGGCCTCCGCCTTGCCGGCCCTGGTGGCCGGCGCGGGGGCCCGGGAGCCGGAGGGGCTCGGGCCCGCGGTCCGGTTGCGACTGGGCACGGGCTGCTCGGTGTTGAGGATCCATCCGCTGCCGCTCGGCCTGCCCCGGGGTTGCGTCAGGCAGGCGGCCTTGCCGGAAGGAGAGGGCGACGGGCTCCCGGGGCCGGTCTCCGGGGGCTCCGGCGCCGGCTGGACGGTCTTGATCTCGTCGATGACGAGCTTCACGCCGGCCTTGTACGCGACGAGCCGGCCCCGGCGGTCCATGGCGGTTCTGAAGACCTCCAGGGCGGGGGCCGCGGCAGCCCCCGGCATCTGCACCTGGAGGGCCGTGTAGTTCCCGTCGGGCTTGCGGACCAGCCCGTCGTAGGCGATGGACGGGCTGCCGAGCTGCGCCGCCTGGGCGGCGGGAAGCTGCCCGACGGCCTCGGGCAGCAGGTACGCCGTGCCCGGGCGCATGTCGACGGTGGTGCCGGCCTGTTTCGCGTAGGCCTTCAGGGCGGAGGTTCGCGGCTGCTGGTACGGGCTGTCGGCGGTGCCGGCGGCGTCGGCCGTGTCGACGGTGTCGACCCCCCGCCTCCGGCTCTGGGACTGGTTCTGACTCTGACCCTGGTTCTGGTTCTGGTTCTGGTTCTGGCTCTGGGACGGGGCGCGAGTGCGGTGCTGCGGAGGGGCGGCCGCGTCACCGCCCTGGTCCATCGCCGCCGCCGGGTCCGGTGGATTGTCGGCGAGGCTCTGGGTGGCCTGGGCCATCTGCTGGAGCAACTGCTGGGCCCGGGGCTGGAGCTGCTGCTCCTTGGCCTGGAGCTCCTTGGCCTTCGCCTCCTGGGCCTTGGCGGCGGCGCTGAGCTGGGACTGCCTGGAACTGAGCTTGGACTCCTCCTGCCCGAGCTGGGACTGCTCGTTCTCCAGGCTGCCCTTCTCGGCCTGGAGCTGGGCCTGTTCGGTCCTCAGTTCGCTCGCCTCGGCGTCGTACGCGCTGGACGCGGCGGCCTGCGCGGGCAGTTGGAAGGTGTGCGGCTTGTTGTTGTGGGCATCGATCCTGGAGGCCAGGGCCGCCGCGCGCGTCCCGAAGCTGCCGGCCTTCTGCTTCGCGGCAGCGGCCTTGGTCTCGAACGCCGCGGTGTCGTTGCGCAGGGCGGCGGCATCCTTGGTGATCTGCTCCGCCTCGGCGACCACGGCCTTCTCCTGCTGCGCGATCTCCGCCTCCTGCCGGTTGAAGTCCTCGACCTCCCGGATGAGCTGCGCCGAGGCGGCCGCGACGTCCCCGGACGGGACCAGGACAGCGACGCCGCCCGACTGGGCCAGGACGGCCGCAGCGCCGGTGGCCGCGAACGCGGGCGCTCCCGCGCCGACGACCGGCACCAGCACGGCCGCCAGCGCCAGGAGAACGAATCGCCGTACGGCCGTCCGTACGGTCATCCGCACAGTCGCCCGTACGGTCGTCCGTACGGTTCGCCGGCGGCGAGCGGCCGGGCCGTACGGGGACGCGGTCATCCGCTCACCTTCCCGGTGAGCTCGTCGGCGAGCTTCGCGGTGGTCGGCTGGCCGTCGCCCGCCTGGCAGACGGCGACCTGGACCAGACTCGTGCCCTTCACCCGCGCCTGGTGGTGGCAGGCCCACTGCGCGCCGCCGTCCTGTGCGCCGTCCTGCGCCGCCGTCCACGCCACGGCGACCTCGGTGGGAGGGTGGGCCGTGTAGGCCCACTTCGCGGTACGACCTGCCTGGTCGGTGACCGTCGAGGACGGGCACTTGGTGAGACCGTCGGTGAGCGCCTGGAAGGCCGCGCCGGTCTTCTCGCTGTCCGGGAACACGCCGATGACCTGGTTCACGGTGTAGGCGCCCGTGGCCCCCGCGTCCTGGTAGGTCGCCGACAGGAACGCGGTCCACGCCTGTCCGTAGACCGACTGGGTCGTCGGCCCCGCCGCGACGGCGCATTCCGACGGCGACACGGCGAGCGGGGCGTGCGGACGGTTCGACTGCGGGCCGGCGACCAGCGTCGTCCCGGCCAGCCGACTGACGCTGTCAGGGCTCACGAGGTCCGCTTGGACCGTACCCGCGGCCACGTGCGGCGGCAGGCTCGTCGGCTGCTGCGGCCAGAGCCACCACCCGACGCCGGCCAGGACGAGGCAGGGCACGACCGCGGCCACGATCAGCTGCCAGTGGCGCGGTACCCGAGCGAGCCGGGGCCTGCCCGGGCCTGCCGTCGGCGCGTGCTGCGGAACCGGCGACTGCGACTGCGACTGCGACTGCGACTGCGGCGACGGCGACGGCGCCGCGCCGGATGCCGAAGGCGGCCCAGCAGGACGGGCCCCAGCGCCTGCCGGGCCACCACCGCCCGGGCCCGTCGGCGGCGAAATGATGTAGTCGGCGTCTTCGGCCACGCTGATCTCCCCCACGACACGCCGCCATCCGGGCGACTCAGGTTGCGTTCTGCAAACGAAGCCGGTACATACCGTCACTCATCCGACGCGGCGGGGCAAGACCTTCCGGTCGGATTTGAGGACCGTCTGAGCATTTCGCCGAAACCGCGAACTGACACCCAGAGCCCCGAAGTTGGATCAACCCGTGTCGTGCCGCGCAGAGCCGAAGGATCGGAGCTCCTAGGGGCTGCCGGTGGGTGGTGCGCTGTCGGCGGCGACCGTGGACATCATTCGTCGGGCAGGGTGAGTGCCAGTCTGCCGAATCCTCGACGGCCTCGGACAAGCCGCGCGCTGACGGGCCGCCGGCTCCCCCGCGACGGTCGTCCCCGTTGTCATCGACTGTCCGTCAAGGTCAGGGCCCCTGTCGGATCCATTCCCCACCGCCCCTGTTTCGTGGGCGAGTTGAAGAGATTTGACGATCAGTCAGACGAAATCTAACGTCGACCCCGTACTGATCGTCGCTCACTCGTTCGATGGCCCGGAGGGGTTTTCGCATGCCTCCTTACGAACAGACCCCTGTCGGCATATCAGGAATTTCCGAGAATCAGCCGAAAACCTCCTACAAGGCGAGTGTTGACCTGGTCTCCCCTTCGGCCCGGCGGACCGGACTGGCGGATCAGGGGCAGTGCTTCCTCGGCGTCAGTCTGGAGAGCGGCAATTTCACTCCGGGCAAGATCGCCGCGATGCTCCGCTGGATAGCCAGGCGGTTCCCCCGCTGCACGGTGCTGGTCGGGGACAGCATCCACCGGATCACCCTGGCGTCCACCCGGGGCCTGTCGGAGGACGAGGCGCTCTCCCGGGCGCTGGCCCTGGGCGACCGCTTCATCGCCGACACCCGGGCCCTGTTCGCGGCCGAACGCGAGCAGACCGAATTCACGTTCCTGCGCTGCTCCGAAGTGCAGCGGTGGGATTCCTACGCAAAGCACCATCGAAGCCTCACCGACTACCACCGGGCCGACCGGAACTTCCGGGAGTCAGTGGACGCGTTCGGGCGGAGCTTCCACACCAGGCATTCCGGCCAACTTGCCGAGGCTGACCTGGAGAGGCGGGTCGAAATGTCCGCACAATACTTTCTGGAGGAGTCCGCAATATTCGCGTGTCTTGTCCAGGAAGGCCTTTCTGTCATGGTCTACCCCGGTTCGTTCGGCACCCTTTCGGAGATCACCGACGGGAGGCACCCGGACGCTCCGGAGGAACTGCGTCGGCTGACCGTCGTCTCGCTCGATCTGCGGAGGCGTTGACGGCGTCCCTCACCCCACCGAGCGCCCTGCCGGACCGCCGGACCGCCGGACCAGCAGGTCCAAGCTCGGGTGCCGCGTCAGCATGACCGGTGGTCAATGGTCGGTTCTTAAGGACTTCTTAGGAGTCCTCCGTATCACTGTGTCATGCACACCGGTACTCATACGTCATCCCTTGCGGGCCCCGCCCGCCGGCACGTTCCGCGCGCCGTTCTCGTCCTCGCTGTGGCCACCGCGCTGGTGTCCGCAACCGTGGCGAGCGCCACCGGCAGCTCCGCCTCGCCGATGCGGGTGCGGGTCCATGACGGGCGCGTCGACGTGCCGGTGCGCGGCGGCACCGCCACCATCGACGCGGCCACGCTGCGGGCCGAGGCCCGGACCGAGGACGGGCGGGTGGTCCTGCTGTCCGCTCCGGCCGCCCAGGGGCTGGGCCGGGCGAGCGCCCCGGTCAGGACGGCGAGCGGCGCCGCCTGGTCGTATCCGGAGAAGGGCCTGCGGGCCGAAGTCAGCGCCGATCACGGCCGGTTGCTGGTCACCCTCACCGGGACCGCCCTCACCGGGAGCGGCGGCGACACCTCGGTGCGGTGGCCGGTGACCGCCACCGATCCGGCCGCCGCCGAGGTCCAGCTCCCGCGCGGCGAGGGGCTGTCCGTTCCCGTCGACGACCCGTTCTGGAACTCCTCCGACGGGGCGCTGGTCGGCGAGGAGCAGGAGCTGAGCTCGCAGCTGTCCATGCCGATGTGGGGCTACACGCTCCGCTCCGGCCGGGCCGGCGTCAGCTACATCGTCCCCACCGACATCGGCACGTCGCTGACGTTCGCCTCCCAGGACGGGCGGCTGCGGGCCACGGCCGAGCACGGATTCTCCGCCGGGAACGGCACCGGCGCGTACACCGTGGCCTTCTCCCTCACCGACGGCTCCCCGGTGGCCCCGGCCGTGGACTACCGCAACTGGCTTTCGGAGCACGGGCAGTTGGGCAGCCTGAGCGAGAAGATCAAGCAGAACCCGCAGACCGCGAAGCTGCTCGGCGCCTTCCACGCCTACGCCTGGGGCGGCGCCCGCCGGCCCGCCTACCTCGACCGGCTCAAGGAACTGGGCGTCTCCCGGCTCTGGCTCGGCTACGACTCCGACGACTCCCCGATGACGGGCGAGGACGTCAAGGCCGCCGAGGCCGCCGGCTACCTGGTCGGGCCGTACGACTCCTTCGCCAACGGCCAGCAGAAGACGGACGACTCGTCCCCCAACTCCGTCTGGCCGGACGACGTCTACCCCCGGTTCTGCGTCCTCAGGGCCGACGGAACGCCGCAACCCGGCTTCCACAAGAAGGGCTGCTACCTCAGCTCGCAGGCGTTCGAGCAGGCCGAGCCGCAGCAGCACTACCTCGCGGACCGCACCCGCTCGCTGGTCGCCAACGGGGCCGACAGCTACTTCCTCGACGTGGACGCGGCGGGCGAGCTCTTCCAGGACTTCGACCCCGGCCACGCGATGACCATGGACGAGGACCGCACCAACCGGCTCGCCCGGATGCGGCGCCTGACGGACGGCTCGTACGACGCGTCCACGGGCCGGCCCGCCCCGCTGGTCCTGGGCTCGGAGTCCGCCGGCTCCTGGGCCAACCAGGTGCTGGCCTTCGACCACGGCTCGGGCACCCCGGTGGACGGGCGGCTGTGGGCGATGGAGTCCGGGCACTTCGACAACGGGCCGCAGGACCCCAAGGACGACGGCGCCTGGGGCGGCTACGCCCCGGAACAGGCCGCCGCCACCTTCTTCAAGCCGGTGCGCACCACGGACTTCAAGCCCGAGCACCAGGCCCGGGTGGCCGCCGCCCTGAAGGCGATGTACGACCCGCGGTACCGGGTGCCGCTGTACGAGACGGCGCTGCACGGTTCGCTGGTCAACGTCGAACGCTGGGAACTGCCCTTCAGTAAGCTGCCGGAGCAGAAGACCACGCGTGCGCTGCTGGCGATGCTCGACAACACCCCGCTCAACTTCGTGCTCAGCGACAAGGACCCGCACGACGGGCAGAACCTTCGGGAACTGGCCTCTCTGCAGCAGTACTTCGCGCCGCTGCACCAGGCGGCCGGCGCCCAGCAGCTGACCTCCTTCCGCTGGCTGACCGGCGACCACCTGGTGCAGCGGACCGTCTTCGGCGACGGCGCGCTGACCGTCACCGCCAACTTCGGCACCACCGTCCACGACGGCCTGCCGGGCGGCTGCGTGGACGCCACCGTGCGCGGACGCCCTGGCACCCAGCGGCTCTGCCCGGCTGACGTGGTCTCCTGACGACCGTGGCTGACGAGCTGAGGAGCTGACCAGCTGAGGACCTGACTGCCTGACTGCCTGACGAGCCGGCGGGACGGGCACCCCCGCCCGTCCCGCCTGGCCCCGCCGCCCCGTCGCCCGCCGCCCCGCCGCCGGTGTCGGTGTCGGGCGGACGCGGCGTGGTGGGTTAGCCTGCGCTGTGGGCCGGGTGCGCGGGGGCGACCACGGGGTGCGTACGGACCGGCCGACGAACGACTATGGGGGGTTTCACATGTCCAGGATCATCACTGCCGCCATGCCCGCGCACGGGCACACCGCGCCGATGCTGGCGATCACCGCCGACCTGGTGGCGCGCGGGCACGAGGTGGTCTTCCTCGGCGGGGCGCGGTTCGCCGGGGCCGCCGAGGAGACCGGGGCGCGCTTCGTCGCCCTGCCGCCGGAGGCGGATTTCGACGACCGCCGGATCAACGACTCCTTCCCGGGGCGGGCCGAACTGCCGCCCGGGCCACAGCGGTTGGCCTTCGACGCCCGGAACATCTTCATCGACCCGGTGCCCGCGCAGTACCGGGCGCTGCGCGCGTTGCTGGCGGAGTTCCCGGCCACGGTCGTGCTCGGTGACTGCTTCTTCCACGGCGCGGTGGCTCTGGCGCTGGCCCATCCGCGCGGCGAGCGGCCGGCCGTGGTGGGTATCGGGGTGTCCCCGCCGATGCTGCAGAGTGTCGACACCGCGCCCTTCGGGCTTGCGCTGGCGCCCCAGGCGGGACCGGAGGGGCTGGCCCGCAACCGGGAGTTGAACGCCGAGGCGGCGCTGCGCGGTGAGCCGCTGCGGCAGTACGCGGCCGAGGTCTTCGCCGGGGTCGGGGCCGAACTGCCGCCGGGGCCACGGGCGAACGCCGCCGTCACCGGGCCCGACCACTACCTGCAGCTGACCGTCCCGGGGTTCGAGTACCCGCGCAGCGACGCGCCGGCCTCGCTGCGCTACATCGGCGCGCTGGCGCCGCAGAACCGGAGCGAGGTGGAACTGCCGCAGTGGTGGGCGGAGTTGGCCTCCGACCGCCCGGTCGTGGTGGTCACCCAGGGCACCCTGGCCAATGACGACCTGACCGAGCTGCTGGTCCCCGCGGTGCGGGCGCTGGCCGACCGCCCCGACCTGCTGGTGGTTGCGGCCACGGTCCGCCCGGACGGGCCCGAGCTGCTGGCGCAGGCGCTCGGCGGCCTGCCGGACAACGTGCGGGCCGCCGGCTACCTGCCGTTCGACCGGCTCCTGCCGCACGCCGACGTGTTGATCAGCAACGGCGGCTACGGCGGTGTCCACACCGCGCTGGCCTTCGGGGTGCCGCTGGTGGTTGCGGGCGGCAGCGAGGACAAGCCCGAGGTGGCCGCCCGGGTGGCCTGGCGCGGTGTGGGCATCGACCTGCGCACCGGGCGCCCGGGCGAGTCGGAGCTGCGCGAGGCCGTCGACCGGGTCCTGGCCGACCCGGCCTACCGCGCCAACGCCGCCGACCTGGCCGCCGAACTCGCGGCCCACCAGCCGCTGACGGCGATCGCCGAACTGGTGGACTCGCTCGGCTGACCGCCGCGGGGCGCCGCCGGGTGCTCGGGAGGACCGACCGGCGGGATCTGCCGACACGCCGTCACCTCGCGCGACCGGCCTCCTGCCCCACCCGGCCGCACGGACCGGTCTCCTGCCCTACCCGGCCGCACGGGTTGGACTCGGCTTGTCGTCTTATCGCTCGCTGGGCCGATTCCATCTCCGAAAGGAACGGGCTCGTCCGGAAAGGGGTCCGATGGGGTGGGGAGCGGTTGAAGTAATTTGATGATGCGTCAATTGACTTCCCCCGATGGCAATTTGCGCGATGCGGTCCAGGGTATTGCCTTCCCGGCATGCGCTAGCCTCGTCCTGGCGTGATCACATGCCGATCTCGAATTGGGGGGAATCACATGGCAATCGGACGACGGCAACTCCTCACCTCCGTCGCGCTCACCGCCCTCGCCGCGCCCGTCCTGGCCAAGGGGACCGCGACCCGCGCGGCCGCGGCCGTGGGGGCGGCCCCGGCCGCCCCCTCCGGGCCGCTGTTCATGCAGGTCGTCGCGCACGAGGACGACGACATCCTGTTCATGAACCCGGACCTGTCCAACGCGCTCGCCATCGGCACCCCGTCCGTCACGGTGTTCGTCACCGCGGGCAACGCGACCGGCGACCCGTGCGCCACGTCCTGCTGGGACACCGCCGGCGAGCCGCTGCGCACCTGGAACCGGCAGATGGGCGCCATCAACGCCTACTCCCGGATGACCGGGGTCGGCGACACCGACCCGGCGACCGACGAGGTCGGGCACTGGACGGCCGAGGCGTGGACGGTCGCGGGCAAGCAGGTCGAACGGTACGTCCTCAAGGACCGCCCGGTGCACCTGATCTTCCTCAACCTGCACGACGCCGGGCTCGGCGCCGTCCTGGCCGGCGGCACCGACACCACGGTCGTCCCGGTCGGCAGCCCGCTGTCCGGGCCGTCGACCTACACGGCGGCGGACGTCGTCGAGGTGCTGCGGCAGCTGATGGTGACGTACCAGCCGACCGTGCTCCGGGCCCAGGACGAACTCCCGGACAGCCGCTACTCGGGCGACCACTCGGACCACGTCTCCGCCGCGAAGTTCGCCGGCCAGGCGGCCCTGCTGTACGGCGGCCCGCTGATCCAGGTGAACTACCGGGACTACAACATCAGCGACTCCCCGGTGAACCTCGACCCGGCGACGACCGGCGCCAAGGGCGTGTTCGTCTCCGAGTACGCCAGCCACGACCACTCGGGGAACTACTCCGACGCCTGGTTCTCCCGGATGTACTACCGCTGGTCGCGGGGCACCTCCTGGGCCGGGCTGAACCAGGACGGCCGGCCTCAGGTCTTCGTCGTCCGGGCCGGCGCCCTCTGCACCTACTGGCGCCAGGCGGACGGCAGTTGGGGCGGTCCGGTGCGGATGGCCGACCCGGGCGGGCGACTGGCGCCGGGCATCGCGGTCGGGACCAACGCCGACGGCCGGCTGGAGGTCTTCGCCCGCCGCCTGACCGATCACCACATCATCTCCCTGCCCCAGGGTGCGCCCAATGGCTGGTGGTGGAACAGCTGGGCCGACCACGGCAACCCCAACACCGGACTCGGCAACGAGGACCAGGTCGGCGTGCCCGTGGTGGCCGGCAACCAGGACGGGCGGCTGGAACTGTTCGTCAAGAACGGCGGGGGCGGCCTCAGCAGCATCCGGCAGACCACCCCGGGCGGGGTGTGGACGGGCACCTGGACGGACCTGGGCGGCACCGACCTCCAGGACCCGGTCACCGCGATCCGCAACGGCGTCGGGGCGATCGAGGTGTTCGCCAGCACCCGCACCGGAATCCTCGGCTGGTGGCAGGGCGCCCCGAACGGCGCCTTCGGCGGCCCGGGCCCGATCCCGGGTGCCCGGCCGGCCAGCCCGCCCAAGGCCGCGCTCGACCAGGACGGCCGCATCGAACTCGCCTACCGCGAGGTCGGCACCGGCGCGATGCTGGTCAGCTACCAGACCCGGCCCGGCGGCGAGTGGAGCCGGTCCCCGGCCCCCCTCGGCGGAGACGGGGGAGTGGGCGAGCCGGCGGCGGCCACCGTCGGCGGACGGGTCGTCCTGTTCGAGCGCAACCGCGGCGGCGGCGTGAGCACCACCGCCCAGACCGCCCCGAACTCCGGCTACGGCACCTGGCAGGACCTCGGCGGCACCGTCCTCGACTACCCGGCCGCACTCGTCGACGGCGGCGGCGTCCTCCACGTGTTCGCGATCGGCTCGGACGGCCGCGTCTACTACCGCACGGGCGCGACGCCCACCACCTTCGGCGGCTGGCAGGGCCTGCCGCTCTGACCGGTCCCGCCCGGCGGCCGGTCGGGGGCTCTCCCGGCCGGCCGCCGGGCCGTGCGCAGCCGGGCCGGGCCGTCGCCTCTGCCCGTGGCGAATCTGCGGCGGGCAGAGAAAACGCATCCGGAGGTCTCCCGGGGTCAAGAGTGGAGTCGAGGGCAAGCCCGCCTCAACACCTCGACTCGACACCTCGACACCTCGACACCTCGGCATCTCGACAAGGAGACCGGATGACTCCCCTCACCACGCTCGCGCCCCGCGCGGAGGAGGGCGGCACGCCGCCCAGCCGCTTCGACGACCACCTCGCGGCGCAGCTGCTCGCCCAGCGGATCGTCCTCCTCGGCACCCAGGTCGACGACGTGTCGGCCAACCGGGTGTGCGCGCAGCTGCTCCTGCTGTCGGCGGAGGACCCGCGCACCGACATCAGCCTGTACGTCAACAGCCCCGGCGGGTCGGTCACCGCAGGGCTCGCCATCTACGACACCATGCGGCTCATCCCGAACGACGTCTCGACGCTGGTGATGGGGTTCGCCGCCAGCATGGGCCAGTTCCTGGTCACCGTGGGGGCGCCCGGCAAGCGGTTCGCGCTGCCGAACGCGCGGATCATGATGCACCAGCCATCGGCGGGCATCGGCGGCACCGCCGCGGACATCGAGATCCAGGCGGAGAACCTCCAGTTCACCAAGAAGGCCATCGAGCGGATCACCGCCGAGCACACCGGTCAGAGCGAGGAGACGATCGCGCGGGACGGCGACCGGGACCGCTGGTTCACGGCCGAGCAGGCCAGGGAGTACGGGATCGTGGACCGGGTGGTGGAGTCGGTCGCCGACATCCGCCCGGCCGCGTCGCGCCGACGGATGGGGCTGTGACATGGGGTCGTACACGGTTCCCTACGTCATCGAGCGGACCGCGCAGGGCGAGCGCTCCTACGACGTCTTCAGCCGGCTGCTGAACGAGCGGATCATCTTCCTCGGCACCGAGATCGACGACGGGGTCGCCAACGTGGTCATCGCGCAGCTCCTGCACCTGGAGTCGGAGAGCCCGGAACGCGAGATCTCGATCTACCTCAACTCGCCCGGTGGATCGTTCACTTCGCTGATGGCGATCTACGACACGATGACGTTCGTGCAGGCGCCGATCTCCACGTTCTGCGTCGGTCAGGCGGCGTCGACGGCGGCGGTGCTGCTGGCCGGCGGAGACCCCGGGCGGCGGTTCGTGCTCCAGCACGCGCGGGTGCTGCTCGGCCAGCCGGCCAGCGGCGGCCGGCAGGGGACGGTGTCCGACCTCAGCCTCGCGGCGAAGGAGATGGTCCGCACCCGCTCGCAGGTGGAGGAGGTGCTGTCCCGGCACACGCACCACGACGTGGCGACACTGCGCGCGGACATGGACCGGGACAAGGTGTTCACCGCCGAGGAGGCCGTCGCCTACGGGCTCGCCGACGAGGTGCTGAGCCGACGGCTCGCGTTCGGCTGACTTCTCCGTGCGGGCGTGGCCGGTACGGCGGGGCGCACCACCGTCGTACCGGCCGTCGGCCGGGGCAGGTCCGATCAGGCGGCGAGGCAGAGCCCGTCGTACTGCGCCGTGGGCGACGTGCGGCTCCGGTCCAACCGGCTTCGGCCCACCGCGCCCCGGCCCACCTGGCTCTGGCCCACCTGGCTCCGGCCCATCTGGCTCCGGGTGTGCCGGGTCAGCTCGTCCTGGGCGAGCGAGAGCAGGTCGGCGAGGCCGAGTCCGAGGGCACGGGCGGCGGCCGCGAGGACCTCGGAGGAGGCCTCCTTGCGCCCGCGCTCCAGCTCCGACAGGTACGGGATCGAGATCCGGGCCGCCTCCGCCACGTCCTTCAACGTCCTTTCCTGGGCGAGCCGTTCGCGGCGCAGCGCGTCGCCGACGAGGTCGCGCCACAGGGGTTCCCTCGGCGCGTTCGCGGGCGCGGGCACGGGCGCCGGTGACGCTCCCGCCGGCCGCTGCGGGGCGCGGGTCGCCCCGCCGGAACCGGGCGACGAGGTGTGCGGGCGCAGGGGGATGACGCGGGCTTCGTTCGGCGCATGAGTGCTCACCCCTCCAGCCTAGGGATCCGGGGCACCAGGGGAAGGGAGTGGCGTTCTGCCCTGGGTGAAGCCGTACGGGCCGCCCGGCCGGGCCCGTGGCCGTCGAACTCGCCACGGGCTCGGCCTGGTTCCACTACGCGTGCCGCGCCCCGCGCCGGCGCGCGACCACGACCAGCACGCCGCCCGCACCCAGCAGCGCCGCCGCACCGGTCACACCGAGCGGCAGCACGCTGCCGGCCCCGGTGGTCGGCAGCGCGCCGCCGGGCCGCTCATCGGGCCGGGACGGCCAGGCGCTCGGCGACGGCGGCGGCGGCGACAAGGACGCCACCGCCGCCACCGAGGCCGACGTCGGGCTCGGCGGCGGGGTCGGCGGCGGGGTCGAGACCGCATCCGGCGACGACGGGGCCGCGCCCGAACCGGCCGACGGGAGCAGCCGGTTGACGACCGTCACCGTGATCCCGTCGTCCAGGGTCTCGCAGGTGAGCACCAGCGGCCCGAAGACCGTGACGGCCGGCGCCGCGTAGCCGTCGGGCGGGCTCACCTCCACCCAGTAGTACGTCCCCGGTCCGACGACGATCCGGCAGATGCCGTCCGCCCCGGTGGTGCAGGGATCGCCGACCGGCGAGTCCTGGTGCCCGCCGGCGGTCTGCGGCCAGCTGGGCCCGCCGTTCCAGCGCCACAGCTGGAACGTCGCCCCGGCCAGCGGCCTGCCGTCCTGGTCGTGCTTGACCAGCGTCAGCGCGCCCTCCTGCGGCCGGAAGCCGAAGTCGAAGGTGTGGTCGTCCTGGCCCGGCCCGCCGGTGGTCAGTTCCCGCTCGGCGTACGTTCCGCCCGGCGGGACGACGCCCTTGGAGTTGATGAACGGGTTGTCGCCGACGTCGTGCCGGGTGGGCACCCACTGGTACAGCGGGCCGCCCTGGGCGAAGTCGGCGGGGTTGTCCAGCCGGATCGTGTACTTGGTGTGCGGCTTGAGCCCGCCGTCCACGTTCGAGTCGTCGAAGTAGTACTCGCCGCGCGCCGTCGTCCGCGCCGTGCCGACGAGCTTCCCCGGCCCGTCGTACAGGTGGACGGTGGCGCCTTCCACCGGGCGCTGGCCCGGCTTCTGGGTGCCCTTGTGCTCGGCGTCGTACCAGACCCGGTTACCGATCTGCAGCGGCGCCTGGTCGCAGAGCACCTCCAGGTCCCCCATCGAGGCGCCCTTGCCGAACGGCGCGGGCACGTTCGCCGGGTTGAGCCGCAGGCCGAACGCCGGGTCCTGCCTGCCGTCGCGCTGGACGAACGACGTGCCGTAGCCGAAGGCCGTGCTGTTGGGGTCGAACCCGGAGGTCCCGATGGTGTTCTCGACCTTGGACAGCGCCATCCCGGCGTAGGCCGCGTTGTGGTGGACGCCCATCCGGCTGGTGTCGAAGAAGCGGGCGCCCCGGGGCGAGAGCCCGCAGCCGGTGTTGGCGTCCAGCACGTAGGTGCCGCCGCTCAGGCAGGCCTTGTTCAGGTCACCGCCCGACAGCACCTCGCCCACCGCCGCGCCCGACCCCGACTGGCCCGTCGCCCGGTCGGCCATGCGGTCGCGGAAGGCCAGCAGCATCGAGCCGTCCGTCTCGAATCCGACCTCGCCCAGCTCCGGCTCCGGCTGCGCGCGGAAACCGGCGCAGGTCTGGCCGTTCTGCGTGGTCGGGTAGGTGTTCGTCCACGGGAACCAGCCCGCGCCGTCGCACGGGCCCGATCCGACGGTCGACTGGCGCGGGTAGTCCAGCGGCTGGTCCAGCACGGCCGCACCGAACCGGCCGGTGGCCAGGTCGAAGGGCAGCACGACCGCCCGCAGGTCCGAGGCCTTGCCCGTCGACTCGCCCGAGCAGACCCCGCCGAGGTAGCCGACGCCGTCCTGGAGGCCCAGGCCGAACGGCCGCCAGTCCCCGGCCGAGGCGCAGCCCGGGTCCGGGATCGGGTAGACGCCCCTCGGCTGCGCGGCCGTCGGTGCGGTCGCGTCGTAGCGGTACAGCGTGCGGGTGTTGAGGTTGACGACGAACAGGTCCCTGCCGTCGTTCGTCACCTTGAGCCCGCCGAGGCTCTCCTTGCCCGGCGCGACGAGGAACGCGTCGTCCGTCCCCGGTCCGTGCGCCGTGCTGCCGGCGTCCGGGACGGTGGTGAACAGCGTGGTCCGCCCCTGCGCCGGGTCGGTCACGTAGATGCCGCCGGCGCCGCCGGGGCCGTAGTCCGTGGTGCGCTTGGCCGCCGCCGAGGAGAAGATCCGCCGGTCGGCCTTGTTCCACGCGATGCCGTAGAGCGTGCCCGTCTGCGCGTCGGTGGCGAGGTTCGTGACGTTGACGTCCACGCCGTCCTGGCCGCGCGCGCGGTACGGGAACGACACCAGCGTGCGCTGCGCGCCGCCTCCCCAGGTGGTGTTCTGGCAGGTCGTCACCAGCGGCGCGTTCTGCTGGCAGTAGTCCCCCGGGTACCACAGCCCGGTGGTGTACGAGACGTTCTTGCCGCCGGAGAGGTCGACGAACTCCTCGTTGGAGCTCAGCTGGTTCGGCGCGCCGTCCAGCCCCTGCCGCGAGGCGAACGCCGGGAACAGCATGCCCGGCTTCGGATTCACCACCTGCACCCGGTACGTGCCGCCGTGCTCCCGGCTCCGCGGCGGCGCCAGCGTCACCGTCCCGTCGGCCCCGGTGGTGCCCTCGACGTGGGCCCGCGCCTCGCCGGTGAGCGTCACCTTCACGCCCGCCAGCCCCGGCTCCAGCGCGGGCGTCCACACCCCGGAGGAGTCCACGGCCCGGATCACCCGGACCGTCACCGTCCCGTCCTCCGTCTGCGAGAACGCCGCCGGCGCCGTCAGCGCCCCGCCGCCGCACAGCGCGGCGGCGAGCACCGCGGCCCGCGCGACGCCCTTCCTTCTCCTTCTCGTCCCCACCTGATCCCCACTCTCATGGTCGGCGGACATCTGCCCGATCCGGACAGGACCCCCAGGAGAGCGACAACCGGTCGTCCACGTCCTGGTTTCGGGGCGAATTCACTGGTGTGTGTGACAGGTGAAGGGCCGGAAATCGCATCAAGTTCGGATACGACCGCACAAGTTCGCATACCGCAGGAGAAATCCCGACGCCCGGAGCGCCCGGACCCCCGAGGCGGAGCGGATCCGCAACTCCCCGCAGTCCCGCCCGACGGCGTCTACCACAACGCGTTTTACCACAACGCCCCCCTGCCACGCCGCCGTTCCGGTGCCCGGACGCCGTCCTGCCCGGGGGGCCTTTAGGCCTGAAAGCCGCTATCCGAAGCCGGTGATCAAACCGTAGGAATGGCTCCACGGCCTGATCGGCCACCCACCCGTGATCAGAAGGAGCCCTCGCCCATGATCCGTCTTCGCACCTGTATGGCCATCGCCGGCGCCGCGGCGACGTTCGCCCTGACCGCCGCGCCCGCCCAGGCCGCCCCGGGCGACGTCACGACCTCGTGCGGAAGCGTTCTCACCCCGGCCGGCTACGTCGACGTCAGCTGGGGCTACAGCAGCAGTTGCGGCACGCAGAGCTTCAGCCCCAACATCAAGCAGATGAAGCAGCTCACCGGACTGCCCGTCGGCACCGTGGTCCAGGCCTGCTCCACCACCTACCCGCCGGCGGGCTGGGTCCAGACCGGCTCGTACTACACCAGCAGTTGCGTCGCCTGGTCGAACCCGAGCCTCAACAACAACGCCTGGCAGCTGAAGCGCGTCTCCTGACGGGGCGACTCCGCTGGGCCGGCACACCCGGGGCACTCCCTCAGGAGCGGGGTGCCCTGCCGTCCGGGCCGCCGTCCGGGAGGTGTTCCCGGACGGCGGTGTAGGCGGGGCGCGGACGGCGGCCCGAAGCCCGACCGCCGCCGAGCGGCCAGGACCGGGCACCGGCATCCGGCAGCCGGCGCCCTCGGTGGATCAGCTTTCGGACAGCTGCTCGCGCAGCACCGTGCGCAGGGTGACGGGATCGCGGCCGAGCAGGTCGGCCAGGGTGGGGTCGGTGGCGGCGAACTCGCCGGCGCGGCTGGCGGCGAAGATGCCGAGCAACCGGTCGGCGGTTTCCGCGGGGACGCCTTGGCCCGTCAGCTGCGTGCGGAACTGGTCGTCGGGGGCGGTGGTCCGCGTGACGGTGCGGCCGGTGAGCTCGGTGGTGATGGCGGCGATGTCGTCGAAGGTGAGCGCCTGTCGGCCCGTGAGCGGCGGCGTGGGGCCGTCGAAGCGGCCTTCGTCGGCCAGGATGGCGGCGGCTGCGTCCGCGAGGTCGGCGTGCGCGGTCCAGGCGACCGGCCCGTCCGCGGGGAGCGCGAGCCGGCCGGACTGTGCCGCGTTGCCGAGGAAGTGCGCCGCGCTGGTGGCGTGGAAGCCGTTGCGCAGCGAGGTGAACGGCACGCCGCAGGTGCGCAGGGCCTCCTCGGTGGCGGCGTGGTCGCGGCAGGCCTGGAAGCGCGACGTCGCGCCGGCCCCCATCTGGCTGGTGTAGAGGATGCGACGGGCGCCTGCCGCGACGGCCGCTTCGATCGCGGTGCGGTGCTGCCTGACGCACTCCTCGCCCATCTTGTCGACGGAGACGACGAGGACCTGCGCGGCGTCCTCGAAGGCGTGCGCGAGGCCGGCGGCGTCCGTGAAGTTGCCCTGGCGCACCCGTACCCCTTGGTCGGCGAAGTTCTGCGCCTTCTGCGGGTCGCGGACGCTGACGCCGATGCGTGCCGCCGGTACGCGCGTCAGCAGCCTCTCGACGATCTGACGCCCCAGCTGTCCGGTGGCTCCGGTCACGATGATCATGATGTGCTCCCGTGTCGCGACGAGGTGGTTCCAGTGGAAACACTTTCAAGGTATCTCTGATAATAACGATGGAACCAGTGGTGCGGTATCGTTGATTCATGCCATCGCCTTCACGCGACAGGGACGGCGCCACCGCCACCGCGTCCACCATTGAGTCCGCCCCCGCCTCCCCGGGCCGGGAGCAGACCAGGCAGCGGGTCATCGAGGCCGCCATCGGACTGCTGACGCGCGGGGGCCGCGACGCGGTCACCACCCGCGCGGTCGCCGATGCGGCGGGCCTGCAGCCGCCGGCCATCTACCGGCTGTTCGGCGACAAGGACGGGCTGCTCGACGCCGTGGCCGAGCACGGCTTCGCCGCGTTCCTCGCCACCAAGCACGTCGACCCCGACCCCCGGGACCCGATCGAGGACCTGAGAGCCGGGTGGGACGTCGCGGTCGAGTTCGGTCTGGCCAACCCCGCGCTGTACACGCTGATGTACACCGAACCCACCGGGACCACCTCGGCCGCCTTCAAGGCCGGCATGGAGATCCTGATGGGCCGCATCCGACGCCTCGCCGCAGGCGGCTGGCTCCGCGTCGACGAGGAACTCGCGGCCCAGATCATCCACGCCACGGCGCGCGGCGCCGTGCTCACCTGGCTGTCCCTGCCCCGGGACCGGCGCGACCCGGCCCTGTTGACCACCCTTCGGGAGTGCATGGTCGCCGCCGTCACCAACCGGCAGCCGGCCGTGAACGAGCCGGGCCCGGCCGGCGCAGCCCGCGCCCTGCGCGCCGCACTGCCCGAACAGACGACGCTCAGTGGCGCCGAGCAGCATCTGCTGGGGGAGTGGCTGAACCGCCTCGCCGCCGACGGCTGACCACCGACGGCTGGAGCGGGCAACGCCACCCCGGCCCCGGTGTCAACTGATGGTGCACCACGTCTCGGACCGTCGTGAGCTGCCCTGGCGGACGGCGACGGAACGAGCAGCCCGTGGCCCCGAGCGCTCGGGACCGGCTCAACCGCACAGGTGGTTCAGCAGCGCGTCGTCCGCCGGATAGGGGCGCTCGACGGGAAGGAGCTGCCGGGCGGCATCCAGAGCCCCGTCCCTCACCTGGGCCTGGACCGTGTGCGCGAGTGCGGTGACGTCGTCGATCGAGACGATCCACTGCTCCGCGTAGCGCTCGGCGGCCTCGCCGGCGAGGCCGAGTTGGAGGGAGCGGTGGGGGAGCGGCTGAAGGTGCAGATCGCGTTCGGGATCCCACTGCACCCGGGCCGGGGCCCGCTTCAGCTGGCGCTTCCAGGTGGCGCGGTCGGGGTGCAGCCCGTGTTCGTAGTGGGCCAGGCAGGCGTTCGCCAGGGCCCATTCGAAGCCCTCGCGGGTGATCTCGACCGCGAGGACGGTCTCCTGGCCCTCCTTGCCCGCCCATCCGCAGCGGTACATCATCCACAGGAACGACGGTTTGATCCACGTCATTCGGTCCCTCTTCCAGGCAGCCGGGAAGTGGCCGTCCTGTGCGGCGGGCAGGCCGATCTCCGGAGGGTACGCCTGGTAGACGGTCACGGTGGTGGCCGTGTGGAGGGCGCGGATCCGATGCTTGGGTTCTGACACGGTGACCAGGGTCGGGGTTCGGCGCGCAGCGCGCCATCGAATTACCGGGCCGGAGGGGGATGGTGCGGCGCTCGGCGGTCGCTGCGGCACCTGCGGTGAGCGCGTGGTGGAGGTGTTCCCGGGTTCCTCCGCTTCCCGGCGGTGCCGGCCGGCGGGTGCCGAACGGCCCGGGCCGTTCGGCACCCAGTGGCGGGGCACCGTCTTTTCATGCTTCTCATGCGTTTCATGCGGCGGCGTGCGTCGAGCGGCGCGGCGGTACAGGCGCCGGATCACCCGACACAGGCGCCGGGGGGTGGGGGCCGGACAGATCCTGGACTATCTGGCGGCGCTTGCCCGACCCTGGCGGTGCCCGACGGCCGGGATCAGTTCTTCCACACGCCCCAGTAGACGTCGGCGTTGTCGCCGGAGCCGCTCTCACGGGTGGTGCGGAAGACGCTGCTGGTGCCGTTCTCGTCGTAGCTGTTGGAACCGGTGTAGGGGTTGGCCCAGTGCAACTGGACGGTGTTGTTGTTGCGCCAGCCTTCCTCGCAGCCGTACGTGCTGAACGTCGCCCAGCCCTCGGTGCCGGTTAGGAACCCGTTGCTCTCCGACTGGAAGGTGGCGTCGCCGGTGTTCCCCAGGGTCTGCGGCGGCTCCTGGCCCTGCGTCCAGATGCCGTGGGCCAGAGCGTAGCCGGTCCGGTAGAGCGAGCAGCCGGTCCCGTTGTGCAGGTGGACGGTGGTGCTCCGGGCCGCCTGGGTGGTGGCCTGGGCGGTGGCCGGGGCGGCCTGGGCGGTGCCGGTGGCGATGGTGCCGAGCCCGATGGCGCTTACCGCAGCCAGCGCCGCGAAGCGTGCGGAGGTACGCATGGTTCCCTCGATTCCGTGTGCCTTCGGTGGGTGGCGCGGGCGGTGTCCCGCGCCGTGGTGAACGATGCGCCGCGCCGACAGACAAACGATGGACGCTGCGTCCCGCGCTGTTCACCGCACCGTTCGCAACGCCCGTCCATCGTTTGTCAGTTGGCGTGGCGTACGAGCACCCGGGCGGCCGCCCGTCCCGACGAAGGCCCCGGAGACGTCCTCCCTCACAGTGGAGTGAGGATGTCCTGGTCAGCCCCGTCGAGGACGAAGCCGTTGTCCAGCCGGACCCGGACCGTCACCCGGTTCCCCCGTTCCCGGTGCGCGGTCCACTGCGGCTCCAGCGCGGCGATCTCCGCCTCCAGGCGCTCGCGGCTCGCCACCGGCATGGTGTGCCCGTAGTCCTCGAACAGCGCTTTGAGCCGCTGGTACTCGCGAACCTCATGGCTCTCCGGGAGTTCCCCGTCCACCCGCTCGACGGTGCCCTCCACCCCGGATCCCAGTGAGAGGAACCCGACGACGGCCCCGGGCTCCCCGGCGACCGCCTCACCGATCCCGAGGTCCTCGGCCAACCTGACGCGCCAGCCTTCCTTCAGGGTCATCCGTCCTCTGCCTCTCCATCGATCGAGGCCGCCGGCGCCGCCGGCCCGCGGCCACGGCCATTATCCGCGGTCGCGTCACGGTGCACCCTCTCCCGCCTGGAGGGCGGCACCCGCAAGCCCACCCTGGAACTGCTGCTGCCGCTCGCCGAGGTCCACGCCGTGCCCCTCGACGACCTCGTGGGCGCGCCTCGCATCCGAGCCCGCACCACCTGACCCGCGCCCCGGCCGGGACGGCCCTCATGTGGCCGGTTCAGGAGAAGTCGCGGAGCCGGGCCAGGGGTTGAGGCGGCGCGGGGTGGTGCCGGCCGATCGCGTCGAGTCGCCGGAGGCTTGTACGGTCTTCGGTGTCACGCCGAGGAGGTCATCGCGGCGGCGCAATTCCTGGGGGATGCATGAGGCTTCGACGGCCTGGTCGGTCGGATCGCTCGAACGGCACGCCGATCGTGGTGGCGTGTCTGCTGGCGCTGGATGTCGTCCTGTTCGCGGCCGTCCTTCAGGCCGCGCTTGGGCATGGACTCTGTCCGGCCCTCGGCGGACGTCAATGCGGCGCCCGTACTGCTGTCCCTCGGTTGGTCGTCGCGTTCACGGCGACATTGGTCACCGGCGGTCTGTGCCTCTGGCGGCGGCGCCCGGCGTCCGCAACCCTCCAGCTCGCCCTGGCCCTCCTGTTCGGCCTATCGGCCGTCAGTACCCACTGAGGGATGTTCGGTGTTCTGCCTGCCCAAGAGGACACAAGATGGTGCGCATGACTTTGGCCACCCCCGTTCTGCACACCGCTCGCCTGTGACTGCGCCCCTTCACCGACGCCGACGCGGACTCCCTCCTCGCGCTGCACAGCAGCACCCATGTGATGCGCTATCGGGACTCGCCGCCGTGAACCGAACAGGCCCGCGCCGAGCGCTTCATCGCGATGTGCCGGAAGACGGCGGACGGAGGCACCGGGGCGCGGGTGGCCATCGACCGTGCTTCTGACGGGGCCTTCGTCGGCTGGTGCGGTCTGACCGGATGGAACCCGGACTACCGCAGCGCGTCGTTGGGCTACTGCCTCGACGATGCGGTGTGGGGCCACGGCTTCGCGACGGAGACCGCAACCGCCGTGCTGCGATGGGCATTCGACGCACTGGACCTGAATCGGGTGCCGGCCGGGACCGATACGCGCAAGGTGGCATCTGCCCAGGTCCTGGAGAAGATCGGATTCGTGCGTGAAGGGACGTTGCGGGAAGACTGCGTCGTGAACGGCGAGGTGTCCGACTCGTGGGTGTTCGGGTTGATCGGGCGAGAGTGGCGGCCGTCGACCGCGTCGGGTCGGTGACACGCGGGGGCATTGCTGCCACCCTGAGCGTATGAGTACGGGCCAGGCCCAGCCGCTGTGCACGGACGTTGCTCCACGGCCCCGGGAAGGCGATGCCGCCTCCCCGGCCCAACCGCCCATGCCCGTAACCCCCGTGGTCTGGTCCTACCGATCGTTGTTTCTCAGGGAGGCACGATGACCGGCCGGGTGATCTACGCGTCGTTCGAGTTCCAGTTCCCGCTGGGCGGCATTCGGGTGCTGAACCAGCAGGTCTCGCTGCTGCGGGCCGTCGGCGTCGAGGCGTTCCGCTGGACGCCCACGCCGGGATTCCGTTACACGTGGTTCGACGACGACGTGCCGACGCTGTCCGGCATGACCTTGGACCTCGGGCCCGAGGACGTGCTCGTGCTGCACGAGGTCAGCGTGGTGCCGGGCCACGACCCGGCGCCCGGCGGCCACAAGGTGATCTACTCGCAGGGGCACTACGTCAGCTTCCTGACCTGCCCCGAACCCGGCCCGTATCCGGGCTGGTCGGACCGGCCGGCCCTGTGGACGATCTCGAAGGCGGGCGTCGACATGTTCCGCCGCGCCCTGCCCGAGTTCGAACCCCACCTGGTGCCGAACGTCATCGACACCGAGTTGTTCCGACCGGCGTCGACCGAGCGGGTTCGGCGCATCGCGTGGATGTCCCGCAAGCGTCCGATCGAGACCACGCTGCTCCGCCGTCTGCTGCACGCCGACCCGCGGTTCGAGGGCGTGGAGCTGTACGACATCCACGCGGTCCCCCACGAGGAGGTCGCTCGCGTCCTGTCCGACACGTCGGTGTTCATCGCGTTGGGAGCGCCCGAGGGCGAGGGCTTCGGATTGCCGCCGGCCGAGGCGATGGCCAGCGGCTGCCTGGTGACGGGTTACGCCGCCGGCGGCGGAGCGGAACTGTTCGACTCGCCGTCCGCGTGGCGGATCCCGGAGCTCGAAACGGATCGGTTGGCGGACAAGGCCCTTGAGCTGCTCGACCTGCCCGGCCAGGAGGAGGTGCGGCGGGCGGGCCGTCAGTGGGTCGCCGACCGGTACACCACCCGGGCCGCCGTCGAGGCACTGATCGAGGGCATCCGCAAAGCGCGTGCCCTCCCCGGCGGGGCGGCGAAGGCCACCCATCCGGCTGCCTGGATGGAGGAGTTGTTGAGGCGCTTCCCGGTGCCGCCGGAGACGCACGCCCGGGTGGAACCACCGGCCGCTTCGTAGTGCTCCAGCCGGACTGCTCCGTTCCCGCCGGCCACCGGCCCGAAAGCGGGGAGCGACGGCCCGCACCAGCGTGGTGCAGGCCGTCGCCACCTCGCACGACCCCGTTCCCGGCGGGTGACGCAGCAGGTCAGGCCGGACGTCGGCCTGCCCACCCACGGCCCTCTGCGACAGGCTTCAGCGGGAGTGTTGCGGCACGGGCGAGAGGTGCAGTTGCTGCGGGGCGGAGTGCAGGTGTGTCGAGAGGTCCGGCAGGGGGGCGGTGTCGCCCGTGGTGAACCACACCAGGACGTCCTCGCCGGCCCGTACGGGCAGGGCGGGGAAGTCGTTCTCCGCGTGTTCGGTGCGGTGAACCGCCAACGGCGGGGTCCGGGCGGCCAGTTCCGGGCGCAGACGCCGCTCGAAGTGGTCGGCGAAGGCGGCGGGGTCCAGGGGGTGGCAGATGGTCGCGACGACCGGTCCGGCCTCGGCCGGGGTGGTGAAGCCCGGGCCGCGCAGCAGCAGGACGTCGTCCGAGTCCACCATCGTCGCGTTGGCGGCGTCCCGGTGCTCCTGCCAGACCGGCCCGTAGTAGAAGGCGTGCAGTGCTCGTGCCCGCGACGCCATGTCCGGGAAGCTGCGCAGCCAGACGAAGCGGTCCGGGTCGTCCAGGTCCCGGAACCGGCCGCCGACGGTGATGCCCACTGCCTGCTGTCCGGTCACGAACTCCCGCTCGAAGAGGTCGATCAGAGTGTCGCGGGCACCTCGGTGCAGGGTGTACTGGCGCAGTTCGACGATGCTCACGAGGCGTCCTGCAACTGGACACGGCTGAGCTCGGTGACCCGGTCGAGCGCCCGGCTGTGTCCGCCGTTCACGGAGAACTCCTGCGCCCGGCTGTCACCGCCGGCCGGAACCCTGGTGAGTCTGCGGACGGCCATGCCCCGGGAACCGTGGAGGAAGTCGGAATCGATCATGGCCGCAGGCTAGAACCGGTCCACTGACACCTCCTGTCAGTGGATACTGACAGCTGTGCGCGCCAGCCGACTGATCTCGCTGCTCCTGCTCCTCCAGAACCGGGGAAGGATGACGGCCCAGCAGCTCGCCGACGAGCTGGAGGTGTCGGTCCGCACGGTCTACCGGGACCTCGAAGCGCTCGGCGCCGCCGGGGTCCCGCTGTTCGGCGAGGCCGGTCACGGCGGCGGCTACCGGCTGCTCGACGGGTACCGCACCCGGCTGACGGGCCTGACCGCCGATGAGTCGCAGGCCCTGTTCCTGGCCGGGCTGCCCGGCCCGGCGGCCGAGTTGGGCCTGGGCGAGGTCCTGGCGACCGCCCAGCTCAAGCTGCGGGCCGCCCTACCGGCGGAGCTCCGCGAGCGGGCCGGGCTGATCCAGGAGCGCTTCCACCTCGATGCGCCCGGCTGGTACGGGGACGTGGACGAGACGCCGCACCTGGCGGCCGTCGCGGCCGCGCTCTGGGACCGGCGCAGGGTGTGGGTCCGCTACCGGCGGTGGAAGGCGCCCACCGAAGTGGAACGGCGACTGGAGCCGTACGGACTGGTCCTCAAGGCCGGCCGCTGGTATCTGGTCGCTGCCGCGGGCGGTGCCGCCCCGCGTACGTACCGGGTCGACCAGATCCTCGAACTGCGAGAACTGGAAGAGGAGTTCGAGATACCCGCGAGCTTCGACCTGGCTGCACACTGGCGGGACCGGCTCGCCGACTTCCATGCCCGACTGCACACCGCGGAGGCGACGGTGCGACTGTCGCCGCGCGGTGTCGCCCGGGGCCGCGAGCAGCTCGGCCGCGCGTTCGACCGGGCGGTCGTGGATTCGGGGGTGGTCGAGGCGGACGGCTGGACCAGGGCGTCCGTGCCCATCGAGTCCCTTGGCCACGCCCACGACGAGTTCCTGAGACTGGGCACCGACGTGGAGGTCCTCGAACCACCGGAGCTGCGTGCCCGGCTGGCCGCGACCGCCCGCGCACTCGCCGACCGATACGGGGCCTGACGTGGGTGAATTCCCGTCCCTGCCCTCCGTCTCTGACGGGACGTGTGCCGGGTTGCCTGTCCGCCGGCCCGGGCCTGCCTGCCTGCCCGATCCGCTGGGTCGATTCGCCGGGCCGATTCGCCGGGCCGATCCGCTGAGCCGATTCGCCGGGCCGATCCGCTGAGCCGATCCGCTGGGTCGCACGGTGCGATGCGGTGCATCGAGAAAATCCGCTTGACCGTTCCGGCGGGGCATTTGATAGTGGCCCAAACAGTCTGCGCACATGCTCGGATTCCACCCGGGAAGCCTTGGTGGCGTGGATGTCGTCATCGACAGAGAAGCGGTGATGCAGACGCCGGAACCGTCCGCTCGTCCGAGCCGCCTGCCGTCGCTGACCGGTATGCGGTTCATCGCGGCGTTCGCCGTGCTGGTATCCCACCTGGCCGGTCAGATCGTCGGATCGATACACCCCGGTCTGCCGTACCTGATCACGACCCTCGGACCGGTCGGGGTGGCGTTCTTCTTCGTGCTCAGCGGCTTCATCCTCACCTGGGTCGCCGACCCGAACGACACCGCCGGACTGTTCTGGCGCCGACGCCTGGTGAAGATCCTTCCGAATCACCTGACGACCTTCACGGCCACCGTGGCGTTGATGGCCGCTGCGGGCGTTCCGATCATGGTGATCAACACGATCCCGCCGCTGCTGCTGATCGAGCCCTGGATTCCCGACTTCGACGCCCTCGGCGGGCTGACCGGAATCAACGTGCCGAGTTGGACCCTCGGCTGCGAGTTGGTCTTCTATCTCGCGTTCCCCTGGCTCATCCGCCTCATCGGGCGCATCCGGCCGCCGCGGCTGTGGCCGTGGGCGGTGGGCGTCGCCATCGCGATCATCGCCGTCCCGTTCGCCGCCCAGGCGCTACCGGCGCGGCCGGCCACCTCATGGGACCCGGCGATCGCCGAGCTGCAGTCCTGGTTCGCCTACAGCCTGCCCTTCACCAGGATGCTCGAATTCGTCCTCGGCATCCTGATGGCGCGCATCGTGATCTCGGGGAAGTGGATCCGCCTGGGCATGACGCCGGCGTTCCTGCTGACCGTCGCCTGTGTGGTGGTCCAGTCCCACCTGCCCGGCGTGTTCCGCCTCTGCGCCGGACCGACCGCGGCCGCACTCGCCCTGCTGATCGCGGCCGCCGCCTCCGCCGACGTACGCACCGCACGCACCCCCTTCAGCGGCCGGACCATGGTGTGGCTCGGCGAGATCTCGTTCGCCCTCTACCTCGTGCACTACCTCGTCATCCAGTACGGCCCGATCGACGGCGTGCACGCCACGGGCGGGACGGCGGGCGGCGCCGCGTCGACGCGGCTGGTGCACATCCTGCTCACCGTCGCGATCAGCCTCGTCCTCGCGGCGGCCCTCTACACACTGGTCGAACGCCCGGCGGTCCGACGCTTCAGCCGGCCGCGCGGCCGCCGCGCCGGACCCACCCCGGTCCGTGAGGACGGCCGGCCCCGTACGCGTCGGCGCGATGAGCTCTCCCTCCGTCATCCTGGAGCCGTCACCCATGACGAAACCCAGCCCTGACCCGGCATCAGAACTCCCCGGACTCCCCGAATTCCCGGTCACCCGGCCGGACTCCCGCCCCCTCGACCCCGACGAGACCTACGCCCGGCTGCGCGCCCACGCGCCGGTGTCACCGGTGCGCTGCCCGGCCGGGATGGACGCATGGCTGGTCAGCCGCTACGAGGACATCCGGAGCGTGCTCACGGATCCCCGGCTGAGCTCCCGCGGCGCGGGATCGATGCACATGCTGCCCTCCTACGACCGGCGCGACCCGGCCCCGGGCTCGATGATCCAGCTGGACGGGGAAGAGCACGCACGGCTGCGACGGCTGCTGATCGGCGAGTTCACCGTGCGACGGATGGAGGCGCTGCGTCCGTCCGTCCAGCGGATCACCGACCGGCACGTCGATGCGATGCTCGCCGGGTCGAGCGCCGACCTGGTACGGGACTTCGCGCTGCCGATCCCGTCGCTGGTGATCTGCGAGCTGCTCGGCGTGCCCTACGACGACCACGAGTCCTTCCAACACGACAGCGAGGTGCTGATCGGCTTCGGGGCCGACGCGGCCACCCGCGACGCGGCCACCCGGCGGCTGGAGGGCTACCTCGGCGAGCTGATCGTTCGGCGCCGGGCCGAGCCGCGGGACGACCTGCTGAGCCGGCTGATCGTCCGCGGCGAGGAGACCGAACACCCCCCGACCGTAGGGGAGTTGGCCACGCTCGGCGTACTGCTGCTGGTCGCCGGGCACGAGTCGACGGCCAACATGATCGCGCTCAGCGCCCTGGTGCTGATGGCGGACCGGGAGCGGGCGGCCGCGCTGCGGGCCGCCCCGGACACCATCGGCACGGCCGTGGAGGAACTGCTGCGCTACCTGTCCGTGATCCAGTTCGGGCTGCTGCGGTACGCCACGGAGGGCGTCACCGTCGGCGGTACCGCGGTGGCGGCGGGAAGCTGGCTGGTCGCCGCGATCCCGTCCGGAAACCGGGACGAGGACCTGTTCCCGGCCCCGGACACCGTCGACCTGTGCCGACCGCCCCGCACGCACCTGGCGTTCGGGTTCGGTCCGCACCAGTGCATCGGCCAGCAGCTGGCCCGGATCGAGTTGCAGGTCGCGCTGACCACACTGCTGCGCCGCGTGCCGGGGCTACGGCTGGCCGAGCCGTTGGCGCAGTCCGCGTTCAAGCACAACGACATCGTCTTCGGCCTGCGGAGCATGCCGGTCCTCTGGTGACGTCCGGGGCTTAGAGGGCTCGCGGCGCCCGCCGCCGGCCACGGCAGCGGCGGGCCCGCGTCCTCCCGCGTTTCCCTCTGGCCGGATCCAGCCCCTCCGCCCTCCGTACGCGCGGACCGGCACTCACGTGCCCGGCAGCCCCGGGAGCGACACCGGCCGCCCAGGTGGGAGACCGTCAGGTTCCGGCCGAAGCCTCCGGCACCGCTTGTCCATCGGGGAGTCGGCAGAGAACAGTTGTACTCGACCGGCCGGTGATCGCGTCCCACTCCTTGTGAACGAGAGGACATCGTCATGACCGACGTGTACGAGCCCCCGACGCTGGACGTGTACGAGCCCCCGATGCTGATCGAACTCGGTGACTTCGCGGACCTCACCCGGGGCTTCGACATCGGCAACCAGTCCGATGTCCACGGCTACTACCTCGCCCCCTGAGGAACCGGCCGATGAGCGGTCACCCGCGGACATGGTTCGTGGTCCTTCCGGACACCGAAGCCGGGGCCGCGACGGCCGCGGTGTGGGGCACGGCCGAGTGCCGTGCCCTGCACCACCCCAGCGGGCGTCCCTGGATCCTCGGCCACTGGCCGGCCGGCGAGCCGGTCACCGCCCAGGCCGGACCGGTCGCGCTGGCCGTGTTCGGCACCTCCGACGCCGACCCGCACCGCCTGCGCCGCCACGCCGAACGCGTTCGCGACCCGCGGGACGTGCTCGTCCTCGGCGGCGACCTCGCGGGCAGCTTCCACCTCCTCGCCACCGTGCACGGCACCGTGGCCGCGCGCGGCTCGCTGTCCGGACTGCGCCGACTCCACCTGGCCGAGGTCGACGGCGTCCCCGTGCTGTCCGACCGGGCCGACGTCCTGGCCGCCGCCGCCGGCCTCGCCCCGTCCCTCGACCGGCTCGCCCTCAGGCTCGCCGACCCGCTGCCGCACCCCGTCGACGCGCTGCCCCTGTGGCCGGGAGTCACCGCCGTGCCGCCGAACCACGCGGCCGTGCTCGCCCCCGGACGCCCCGCCCGCACCCTCGCCCACTGGCACCCGCCGGCCCCGCGGCGAGCCCGGCCCGAAGCCGCGACGGCGCTCGGCCAGGCCCTGCACCGGGCCGTCGACACCCGGACCAGGGACGGCGGTCTCATCGCCGCCGACCTCTCCGGCGGGCTGGACTCCACACCCCTGTGCTTCCTGGCCGCCACGGGCCCGGCCGAACTGCTCACCGTCACCATCGGCTCCGTCGACCCCCACCACGAGGACGCCGCCTGGGCGCAGCGAGCCGCGCACCACCTGCCCGGCCGGCGACTCGTGCTGGCGGCCGAGGACATTCCCGCGATGTTCGCCGACATCGACACACCCGGACCGCAGGGCGACGAACCGTTCGCCTGGACCCGGACCAGGGCCCGCGACGAAGCCGTCGCCCGGCTGCTCGCGACGCACGGCGCCCGGCTGCGGATCAGCGGCGAAGGCGGCGACGAGGTGCTGCAAGCCCTGCCCGCCTACCTGCGCACCGTCCTGCCACGGCACCCGGCCACCGCCGCCCGCCACCTGCGCGGACACCGGGCCCGCCTGCGCTGGACGCTGCCGGACGCCCTGAGCGCCCTCAGCGACCCCCGGCCGTATTCGGCCTGGCTCGCCCGCGCCGCCGACCGCCTCACCCACCCCGACCCGCCGCGCACCACCCAACTGCTCGGCTGGGGGATGGCACCCCGGCTGCCGCCCTGGGCCACCGCCCGGACCGCCGAACTGGTACGCGAACAGCTGCGGGCCGGCCAGGGCTCGGAACCGCTGGCGCCGGAGCACGCCCAGCACCAGGCGCTGCGCATGGTCCGGCACAGCGCGGCGGCCATGCGGCAGCTGATCGACGCCACCGCCCGCGCGGGAACGCCGTACAGCGTGCCCTTCCTGGACGACCAGGTCCTGGACGCCTGCCTGGCCGCCGACCCCGCCACCCGCGGAACGCCCTTCGCGTACAAGCCGCTGCTCACCGCGGCGGTCGCTCCCGACGTGCCGGCCGACCTCCTCCGGCGCACCGGCAAGGGCGACTTCAGTCCGGACACCTACCAGGGGCTCGCCCGCCACCGCGTCGAACTCGCCGCGCTCATCGACGACAGCGCCCTGGCCCGCGCCGGACTGGTCGACCCCGCCGTCCTCCGGCAGGCCTGCCTCGGGCTGTACCCGCCCGGCACCTCCTACGCGGCCCTGGACGCGACGCTCGCCTGCGAGCACTGGCTGCGCGCCCACGGGACGAGTCGGCACCCCGCTTCCCCGACCACCGCCCAAGGAGCTTGAATGGCCACCCGGTTGCGCCCCGACGTGACGCTCACCCCGACCGACGACGGCGCCGTCGTCCTGGACGAACGCTCCGGCCGCTACTTCCAGTTGAACCGCACCGGGCTGCTCATCCTGCGGTCCCTGCTGGAGGACCGGACCGCCGACGAGATCGCCGCCGACCTCGGCGGCCGGTTCCCGGTCACGGCGGCCCGGGCACGTTCCGACGTCGACCGGCTGCACGAGAGCCTGCGCACCGCCGGGCTGGTCACCGGATGAGCCTGCACGCGCACGCCGACCACGTGGGCCGGCCGCCCTGGCACCTGCGGCCGGCCGTGCTCGCGGCGATCGGCGCGGCGCGGCTGGTCGAACGGCTCCCCCCGGTCCGGATCCGTCGGCTGATGAGCGCACTGCGGCGCGGCGCCCGCCCCGCCGGCCGGGCCGAGGCACTGGCCGCCCGGCAGGCCGTGGTCGCCCTCAGCATGCGCTGCGCCGGCCAGGGATGTCTCCAACGCTCGATCGCCGCAGCGCTGTTGTGCCGCACGCGCGGCACCTGGCCGACCTGGCGCACGGGCGTGCGAACCGCACCCTTCCGCGCCCACGCGTGGATCGAGGCCGACGGCGAACCCGTCGACGAGCCCGCCGAACTCGCCCACTTCCACCCGCTGATCACCGTCGCACCGGAACACCGACCGGGCCCGTGACCTCGTCGCTCACCCGGGTCCGGCCGTGGGTGGGTGCCGGTGGTGTGGTCGGGGTTACTTGCCGGCGGCTGTCATGGAGGTGACGGCGTCGGCGATGGTGGCGCGGTAGTTGCCCATGTGGGGGTTGAGGACGCGGGTGTCGTTGGTGAGTGGGAAGTTGTGGGTGGCGGCGAGGGGCATGTTGGTGTCGTCCTGGTCGGCGAGGACGTTGAGTTCGTTGATGTCGGGGGTGGTGCCGGTGG
>NZ_JBIUYQ010000036.1:0-63709 GCF_044744605.1 Kitasatospora sp. NPDC087271 | reverse complement strand
GCTGCACCCCCCCTCCCCCCCCGTTTTGGGGTGCCAAGTCCTTACACTACACCCCCCCCTTTTTTCTTGGCGGGGGCCCCCGGGCCCCCCCCCCCCCCCCGGGGGCCCCGCCCCCCCCCCCCCGCCCGCCCACGACGGGCGTTCCTCGTGGTGCGCCGTACGGTCAGACGGCCTGCAGGTAGAACAGGTCCGGTCGGCTGTCCTGGACGATCTGGTAGCCCAGGCCGTCGCTGTGGTTCTGGGCGGCGACCCACTTGCCGGAGTTCAGGTTCTGGAGGGCGAAGCGGTTGCCGCCCGGAACCTTCGCCATCCAGAACGCCTGGTTCTCGGGGACGATGTCGCCGCAGCCGACCGTGATGATCCAGTTGCCGTCGTCCTTTCCCCAGCGGTCGACGACCATGCACCAGCCGCGCCAGCTGTCGCGGAAGTACACCAGCTCGCGGCCGTCGGAGGCGTGCTTGCGGCAGACCTGCCACTTCTGGTTCGACTCGTCACCCCAGAAGTACTGGATGACCGAGCCGTGGTTCCCGGGGGAGAGCGCGACGGTCAGCGGCCGGTCGGCCCCGGCGGTGTTGATGCGGTAGAGGCCGGGGTCGCAGGGGTAGTCGCTCTCCGGGTCCGCAGCGAGTGCGGTGGCCGACGCGGGGGCGGCCAGGGCGGCGGGGGAGGCGGTGAACAGCAGGGCGCCGACGGCGGCCGCCGTGCCGAGGACGTTCAGCGGGCGGCGGGCGCGGTAGCGCGGACGGTGCGGGTGGGGCATCGTGGACTCGCTTTCGCAGCAGGTGGGTCGGGCCGTTTCCGTGATCCTGGGCATCAGCAGACGAGTCGCGCCCGGGCGGCCGCGCGCAGGGTGCCGGCCGGCTCCGGGTAGGCGCAGGAGACGGTGCCCTGCTCCGGGACGTCGAAGGTGGTGAAGGTGCCGGGGCCGTTCGGGCTGGTGTTGATCCAGTAGCCCGTGTTCCCGCTGCGGGCGCAGATGTAGCGGACCCACTCGCCGGTGACCTTCCGGGTGCCGCGGTAGAGGCCGTAGTAGCCGGGGCTGTTGAAGTTCACGGTGTCGGTGACGGTGGTGGTGCGGGTGGTCGCCTTGGTGTTGGCAACCGAGAAGCCGACCTTGACGCTCACCTTGGCGAAGATCGCCTTGAATTCGGCGCTCACCTCGGTGCTGGTGTTGATCGTGGTGCTCACCGAGTCGACCTCGCTGAGGGTCTTGGTGTAACTGCCGGTGGTGCCGGGGGTGATGGCGACCGCGAGGAAGTCGGTGACGGTCGGTTCGACCCGGGCCGAGGCGATGTCCTCCCACAGGTAGTCGCGGGCGGGGTCGCAGGTGGCGGTCGGCGGTGTGGTGTCGGCGTGTGCGGGCGCGGCGCCGAGGCCGAGTCCGGTCACCGCGACCAGTGCGGCGACTCCTGAGGTGAAGGCGGTGCGCCTGGTGCGCGAGCTCATGAGGGTGCTCCTCCGCTGGACGATGAAGGCACTGCGATGCACGTCACGTCATGTGCATGGCGTGAATCCCCCGTGGGGAAATCTTCACGTTCGCGGCGGGGCCCCGGCCATCCCAGATTCCTGGGGGCGTGCGGCGGGCGCGCGCCAGGGGCGCGGGGCCACGGGTCAGCAGCGCCCTCCGCCGAGCATGATCCGCGCGATCAGCTCCTGCCGGCTGCCCACCCCGGTCTTGGTGAACACCGACTTCAGGTGGTCCTGCACCGTGTACGGCGTCATCGCGAGCAGCCGGGCCACGTCCCGGGTGTCGCTGCCGCGCACCAGCAGCAGCGCCACCTCCTGCTCGCGGGCGGTCAGCCCGTACGCGGCCAGGTAGAGCGGCATCACCTCGGCCGGCGAGGCGGGCGTGGCCACCACCGTCACCTCGTCCGCCGCCGCGTCGCCGCGCAGCGCCGATCCGTGCAGCAGGTACCAGCGATCGTCCCGGGAGCGGACCCGTACCGGCGTCTGCGGCGCGGCCAGCCCGTGCGCCGCCCGGCGGGCGTGCTCGGCGGCCATCGCCACGGAGGTCGGGATGCTGAGCGAGGTGGGGGTGGGGTCGGCCAGCCGGTCGAGCAGGTCCTCGGCCGGGCCGGACATCGCCCGCAGCCGGTTGCGCCGGTCGAGCAGCAGGACCGCAGGCCCCGCGTCCTCCTGGTCCGGCGCGCCGGCCGGAACGTGGCACGCCCGCAGCGCGTTGCCCAGGTGGCGGGCGGCGGCGCCGGCGAGCTCGCGCTGGCGCCCCAGGTAGGGGCCGCGGTCCGGGGCCCGCATGAACGCCGCGCACCCCCACATCCCGCCCGTCGCGTCGAACACCGCCCGCAGTTCGTCCCCGAACCCGGCCGGTGCTATCTGCTCCCGGAACCGCACGCTCTCCTGCGGGCGCCCCTTGGTCGCCCGGCTCAGCGTCTCCGCCTGCGCCCCGCTGTGCCGGATCTTCGGGAAGGTCGCCAGGTCGTCCTCCCAGACCTCCAGCCTGACGGCGTGCTCGTACGCCGTCAGGCTGAGGTCCTCGCTCTGCACCGAGTTCACCAGCCCGGTCGCCGGATCCGCGGTGTGCCAGCACACCGCGTCGAACTCCAGGACCGGGCGCAGCAGTTCGTCCGCCCGCCGGAACACCTCCGGTGCCGTCAACCCCTCCCCGGCGAGCTCCCGCATCCCCTCGATCGCCGACCGCGCCGCCACCCCACGAGCCCCACGTAATCCCATGGCGGGAAGCTAACACGCTGTTCGTACCCCCACCCACGCGCCGATCGGCGGGGTCCGCCTCCTCCTCGCGGTGGGCCGACGGCCCCCGGCGTCATCCTGACGTCCCGTCATGCCGGCCGGGGGCGGCGTGCGCCGGGGGCTCAGCCGGGCAGCGAGTCCATGAAGGAGCTGACCGAGAAGACGGCCTTGCCGGGGCCGGCCGGGCCGTAGCCGGGCGGGGAGGAGAGGCCGAACTCCTCCAGGGTGGCGCGGTAGGCCCGGAGCAGGCGGATGTGGTACTCCAGCGGGGCGCCCTGGGGGTTGGCCTTGCCGAGCGGAGTGGTGGGTTCGGGGCACCAGGTGGTGAAGCGGGGCACCACGCCGTGGGACATGAAGAAGCGCAGGCCCTCCCGGGTGGAGGCGATGGCCTCGTCGACGGTGGTGAAGCCGAAGGGCTGCGCCATCTCGACCCCGGCGACGAAGTTGGGGATCACGTTCTCCGGGCCGAACACCTCGGTGGAGTCGAGGATGCGCCGGTGCCACTCGTCGCGGCCCACGTAGCGCTCCTTGCCGGGGCAGTACAGCTCGAACAGGCGCTTGTCCCAGACCTCGAAGTTGGGGTGGTAGATCCGCACGCCGTAGTCGTGGAAGCGCTGGACGTCCTCGCGCGGCAGGGCCTGGGCGACGACCTTGCCGATCCAGCGACCGGGGAAGCGCTCCTCGATGGCCTTGGCGTACTGGCCGTAGAAGTCGGCCTCGTCCCGGCCGCCGACCTGCGAGGTGATGGCGCCGCCGGTGAGGGTGTACGCCTGGGAGGCGCGGGCGGTGTCGTGGCGGTCGATGAGCTCCAGCGCCTCCAGCACCTCCTCGACCGGCTTGACCCCGGTGTAGGGGCGGCCGGCGGCCTTGTGCTGGCGCCAGTTGTGGTTGATGTCGCAGTACTGGCACTCCTCCTTGGCGCCGAAGTACTGGCAGACCCGGAAGACCGTCAGGTAGATCAGGTAGCCCCACTGGATGGTCGGGGCGACCTCCATCACCGACTTCCCGTTGGCCAGGGTGTGTCGGTAGTAGTCAGGCATCGGAGGCAGGCCCACGTCGGCGATCCGCGCGCCGTCGAGGTACAGGCCGAGCGTGCCGTCCTCCCCGGCGCCGACCCGGTACGGCGAGTCCGGGTTGACCCGCACCGACACCACGGTGCGGCGCAGCCCGTACGGGCCGCCGGTGAGCACGACCTCCTCCGGCGGGCGGTTGAGCGCGGCCGCGCCGAGTTCGGGCAGGGTGCGGTGGTCGAAGGAGAAGATGAAGTACGACTTCGGCTTGACCTCGCCGCTCCCGTCGGCGCCGGTGCTCCCGCTGAGGGCGGACTCGTCGAAGGCCATGCCGCCGCGCAGCAGGTCCTCCTTGATCACGGCCTCCCGGGGCACGTCGGGGAAACGCTCCATGAGGTCCTCGACCAGTGCGGTGCGGCTGCGGCCCTGGGTCTCCATGTGCTGGTACGTCCTTCCTGGCCCCGTTCCGTCGCGGGGTCGTGGCCATTCTTCTCCCCCTTACGCCGGCGGGCGCGGCGGACCGATGCATGAGGAGGTGGCGTTTCAAACGCCATACGGGCCCACGTTCACCTGATCGGGTGTAGAAGATCGTCCGGAGCGTTTCCGAACCGGTCCCCGCGCCTACGGTTGTGAACCGAGCGAGACGGGGGGCGCGTTCGAAGACCGCCCGCGCCGTCGGCCAGATGACGAAGCGTCATGTCTCGCGATCCTTCATCAGAGTCAGAGGAGGCTCCATGCCCCTGTGCACCAGAGCGGGGACACCCTTCGAGCGCACTGCCCCCGCGGCGGTGGGGTCATGAGCTCCTCGGCGATGGAGCGGATCCTGCGCGGGCCGAGCGGCCTGGGCACCGCGGGCCTGAACCTGGCGCAGAGTCCCCCCGCCCCGAGCGCGCCCGCGCCCAACACCTCCGTGCCCGGCGTCCCCACGTCCGACAGCCCCTCGCCGGGTGGTTCCAAGCCGGGCGGTTCCAAGCCGGGTGGTTCCAAGCCGCAGCCCGGCGACGCCATCCCGGGCCTCTACCACCACCCGGTGGCCGAGCCCGACCCGGTGCGGGTGGAGGAGCTGAGCCTCAGGATCAAGGTCTGGGCGCTGGACGAGGTCGAGCTGTACCCGCCGGACTGGGAGAAGCAGTTCGACGGCTTCTCGACCGGCCGCTACATGGTGGCCTGCCACCCGGACGCGCCCGGCGTCGACCACCTGATGCTCGCCGCCCGCCTGATGGTCGCCGAGAACGCGGTCGACGACTACTACTGCGAGGAGCACGGCGGCTCGCCGGTCGGCCTCGGCGGGCGCCTGCTGCTGGCGCACACCGCGCTCGACCCGCTGCACACCACCCCGGAGTACCACCCGGAGTGGGAGGCCTCGCTGTACGAGGACGCGCCCCGCCGGGCGTACCGCTCCGCGATGGAGTACTTCACCCGGGCCTCCACGCCCTCCCAGTCGGACCGGTTCCGGCACGACATGGCCCGGCTGCACCTCGGGTACCTCGCCGAGGCGTCGTGGGCCGAGACCGAGCACGTCCCGCAGGTGTGGGAGTACCTGGCGATGCGCCAGTTCAACAACTTCCGCCCCTGCCCGACGATCACGGACACCGTCGGCGGCTACGAGCTGCCGGCCGAACTGCACGCGCTACCCGCCATGCAGCGCGTGATCGCCCTGGCCGGCAACGCGACCACCATCGTCAACGACCTGTACTCGTACACCAAGGAACTGTCCATCCCCGGACTGCACCTGAACCTGCCCGTGGTGATCGCCGAACGCGAGGACTGCTCGCACCGGGACGGCTACCTCAAGGCGGTCGAGGTCCACAACGACCTGATGCACGCCTTCGAGGCCGAGGCGGCCGCGCTGGCCGCGGCCTGCCCCGTCCCGACCCTCGTGCGGTTCCTGCGCGGTGTGTCCGCGTGGGTCGACGGCAACCACTTCTGGCACCAGACCAACTCCTTCCGCTACACCCTGCCCGACTTCTGGTAACCACCGTTTCCGGCAGCCGTCCCCCTTCCGTTGATCACCCGCTAGGAGCTGACGCATGTCCCTGACCGACGACATCACCACCCCCGCCGACAACGCCGCCATCCCCGGGCCGGCGACCCCCTACCAGGGCGACATCGCACGCTACTGGGACCACGAGGCACGGCCGGTCAACCTTCGCCTCGGCGACGTGGACGGCCTCTACCACCACCACTACGGCATCGGCGACGTCGACCAGGCCGCCATCGGCGACCCGGCCGACAGCGAGCGCGAGAAGAAGGTGATCACCGAGCTGCACCGCCTGGAGTCCGCGCAGGCCGAGCTGCTCCTCGACCACCTGGGCGCGGTTCCGGCCGACGCGACCCTGGTGGACGCCGGCTGCGGCCGCGGCGGCTCGATGGTGATGGCCCACCAGCGCTTCGGCTGCCGGGTCCAGGGCGTCACGCTCTCCGCCAAGCAGGCCGAGTTCGGCAACAACCGGGCCCACGAGCTGGGCATCGGCGACTTCGTCCGCTCGCAGGTCTGCAACATGCTCGACATGCCGTTCGAGACCGGCCAGGTGGCGGGCTCGTGGAACAACGAGTCCAGCATGTACGTCGACCTGCACGACCTGTTCGCCGAGCACTCCCGGATCCTCGCCGTCGGCGGCCGGTACGTGACCGTCACCGGCTGCTGGAACCCCGCCTACGGGCAGCCGTCCAAGTGGGTCTCGCAGATCAACGCGCACTTCGAGTGCAACATCCACTCCCGCCGGGAGTACCTGCGGGCCATGGCCGACAACCGGCTGGTGCCGCAGGCCGTCATCGACCTGACCCCCGCCACCCTGCCCTACTGGGAGCTGCGCGCGACCTCCTCGCTGGTCACCGGCATCGAGGAGGCGTTCATCAACTCCTACAAGGACGGCTCCTTCCAGTACGTCCTGATCGCGGCCGACCGGGTCTGACCGGGTCTGACAGGTCTGACAGGTCTGACAGGTCTGACGGTCCGAGTGTGACGGTGGCCTCCCCACGGGTGCGGGGAGGCCACCGTCTTTCGGCTACCGCCGGGTGAAGGTGAGGTGGGTGACGCCGCTCGGGCTGGTCACCGCCTCGGTGCGGAAGCGCTGTTCCAGGCCTTCGAGCCCGTCCCAGAGCCGCTCGCCGCGGCCGAGGACGATCGGCACCACCACCACGTGCAGGTGGTCGATCAGGTCCGCCTCCAGGAAGGCCCGGACGGTGCTCGGGCCGCCGCCGATCCGGACGTCCTTCCCGTCGGCCGCCGCCTTGGCTTGGCGCAGTGCCTCCTCGGGCGTGGCGTCGAGGAAGTGGAAGGTCGTCCCGCCCGCCATCTCCAGCGTGGGGCGCGGGTGGTGGGTGAGGACGAAGACCGGGGTGCGGAACACCGGTTCCGGCCCCCACCAGCCCTTCCACTCGTGGTCCTGCCACGGGCCGCGCTGCGGGCCGAACTTGTTGCGCCCCATGATCTCCGCACCGATGCCGTCGCTCCAGGTGCGGGCCATCGCGTCGTCGACGCCGGTGTCGCCGCCGGTGTCGCCCTCCCGGCCGTGCATCCGCCGGAAGGTCCGGGTCTGGAAGAACCAGCCGTGCAGCCGGTCGCCGGCGTGGCCGAACGGCGAGTCGAGGCTCTGCCCCTCGCCCGTTCCGTAGCCGTCGAGCGAGATCGAGAAGTTGTGGACGCGGACCAGGGACACGGGAGTTCCTCCGGTGCTCGGTGCTCAGGCGCGGACCGGGCCGCGCCTGCTGGACGGACCACGCTAACCCGGGCGGGAGCGGTACAGCCGTCACGCTATTGTCGTGTCTTCTTCACCCGGAGCTCGCCCTGGTGGGCGATGCTTCGTCCGACCGTCCGGGAGGGGCGGCCGGAGGCACATCCGCACTTGGGGGGACAGTACCTGTGACCGTACGCCGCACCGCCGCCGCCATCCTGGCGGCCGGCCTGCTCGCCGCCGCCGCGGCCCTGATTCCGACGACCGCCGACGCGGCGCAGGACGCGGCCGCGAGCGGCCCGGCGGACCTGCCGTTCGGCTCGGCCACCACCGTCGGCCTGCACAACACCTACGACCCGGCCGCCTACCCGTACCTCGCCCAGGGGCTCGACACCGGCACCGGGATGATCGAGCTGGACATCTGGACGGACATCGTCACCAAGGAGTGGAAGGTCAGCCACTCCAACCCGCTCGGCAACTCCAACAACTGCACCGCCGCCAGCACCCCGGCGCAGCTCTACAGCGGCGGCGCCAACAAGAACCTGGAGAACTGCCTCGACGACGTCCGGGTCTGGCTCGGCGCCCACCCGGGCGCCGGCCCGCTGGTGGTCAAGCTGGAGCTCAAGGCGGGCTTCTCGGCCAACCTCGGCATGGGGCCGACGGAACTGGACGCGCTGATCGCCGCCCACCTGGGATCGGCCGTGCTGCGCCCCGCCGACCTGCTCGCCAAGCCGGGCGGCGGCTCGTACGCCAGCGTCGACGAGGCGGTGCGGGCCGGCAACTGGCCGAGCCGCGCGGCGCTGGCCGGAAAGGTCCTGCTGTACGCGATCCCGGGGACGGTCGAGGAGAGCAACCCCTTCGACACCCTGCACACCGACGTCGAGTACGGCCGCCACCTGCGCGACCTCGCCGCCGCCGGCCGGATCGGCGACGCCCAGCTGTTCCCCGCCGTGCACGGCGCCAAGACCGGTGACCCGCGCGCCGCGTACACGGGCGCGGACGCCGGGATCCGGCCCTGGTTCGTGGTCTTCGACGGCGACGCCGCCACGTACCTCAACGGCGTCGACACCGCGTGGTACGACCGCTCGCACTACCTGCTGGTCATGACGGACGCGCACAACGTGGCGCCCGCCATCAGCGCCACCGACCCGACGGCGGACCAGGCCCGCGCCCGCACCGAGCAGCTGGCCCGGGCGCACGCCAGCATCGTCTCCAGCGACTGGCGCAAGCTGCCGGCCGTCCAGTCCCTGGCCCTGCCCCGGGGCTGACGCCGGGACGCCGGACGCGCCACCGGGGCGGTGAACGCCCCGGTGGCGCAGCCGTGTCCGGCCTCGGCTCGGCTCGGCTCGGCTTGGTTTGGCTTCGCGCAGGGCGGGCCCGGAGCGGCTGCTGTCCAGGTCAAGTCCGCTGCGGGTACGTCGAGTTGACCAGAGATGAAGAGTTGGATCAGGGCTTTCGGCGGGCCGGGGCGGTCGCCATGCTGGTTGTCATGACCCGAACTCTACGCGCGTGGAAGTCTCGCGCCGCCGCCGTCACCGCCGTCGCTCTGATGACCCTCGCGCCCGTCGCGGTCGCCACCGAGGCACACGCCGCGGTGAGCGGCTCGGTGTGCCTGTCCGCCCTGCCGTCACAGGCACGCACCACGCTCAACCTGATCGCCTCCGGCGGGCCGTTCCCGTACAGCCAGGACGGCGTGGTGTTCCAGAACAAGGAGCGCGTGCTGCCGAGCCAGTCCTCCGGCTACTACCACGAGTACACCGTGGTGACGCCCGGCTCGCCGACCCGCGGCACCCGCCGGATCGTCACCGGCCAGCGCACCCGCGAGGACTACTACACCGGCGACCACTACGTGACCTTCCGCCTGATCAACTTCGGCTGCTGACCCGCTGTTCACGCTCCCGGGCTCCCGGGCTCCCGGGCCCCCGGCGCAACCGGGGCCCCGGGAGTGCCGCGCCACCGCCGCGCCGCACCCCGGTGAGCGCCCTGCCCGAGGGCCGCGCCGCCGTGCGCGGTAGCGTCGCCGTACTGTCCGAGGAGCCTCGCGCGGGCTCCGTCTCCTGGGAGGTCCCCGTGCCGCAGATCCTGGTCGACCACTCCGCCGGCCTCGACCTCGACCGGGCGGGCTTCGCCGAGGAGGTCCACCGGCTGATCGCCGAGGTGATCGACACCACCGTGGCGGACTGCAAGACGCTGTTCCGCCCGGCCGGGCGCCACGTGGTCGGCGACGGGAGGGGCGGGCGCGCGGTGGTGCTGGTGGAGGTCAAGATCCTGGCGGGCCGCAGCACCGCGCAGCGTGCCGAGCTGACGGCCCGGGTGCTCGCCGCGCTGGAAGCCCGCCTCGACGTGCCCGCCGCGATCGGCGTGGAGGTCACCGAACTGGACCGCGAGACCTACCGCTTCGTCCACCACCCCGGCCGGTAGCACCACCCCGGCCGGTAGCGCCGGGCCGCCGGGGGCGGCGGACCTCGCCGCGTCCGATACCGCGCCACCTCGATCGGTGCCATGCTGAGGCCATGACAGATCGGACCGGAACCACCCCGCCGCGCGAGGAGCCGCAAGCCGGCCGGCGGCGACGGGAGTTGGCCGCCGCCACGGTGGGCTCGGTGGTCGAGTCCTTCGACTGGAACATCTACGCCGTCCTCGCCCCGTACTTCGCGGCGGACCTCTTCGGGCACGGCAAGGGCGGGGTCAGCGGCCTGCTCGGGGCGTACGCGACCTTCGCGGTCGGGTTCGTCGCCCGGCCGGTCGGCTCGTACCTGATCGGGCGGCTCAGCGACACCCGGGGGCGGCGCTTCGCCCTGACCCTCGGCATGTCCGTGATCGCCGCCGCCAGCCTCGGGATCGCCGTGCTGCCGGACCAGCGGACGATCGGCGCCTGGGCGGCGGTCCTGGCCGTCGCCGCGCGGGTGGTGCAGGGGCTGGCCTTCGGCGGGGAGGCGCCCAGCGTCGCCGCGTACGTGACCGAGACGGCCCCGCCCCGGCACCGCTTCGCGTTCAGCTCGGTCTCCTACGGCGGGATCATCGTCGGCTCGCTGCTCTCCTACGGGGTGCTCGCGCTGCTGCTGCACACCCTCGGCAAGTCCGGTGTGACCGACGGCGGTTGGCGCTGGGCCTTCGTGGTCGCGGCGCTGCTCGGGCTGGCCGCCGTCTGGGTGCGCCGGGCGGCCCCGGAGAGCGCGGAGTTCCGCCGGGCCCGGGCGGAGTCGACGGGCGCCCGCCCGCCGTTCCTGCGGGTGCTGCGCGAGCACCGCTGGGCCGTGCTCACCGTCTTCCTCAACACCCTGGGCGGGACGGTCGGTTACTACTTCGCCCTGGTCTACCTGCCGCAGTACGCCGCCGCCTACGGGGTGGTCGACCGGGAGGAGGCGACCTCCTTCATGACCGTGGTGCTCGCGGTGGTGCTGGCCACCATGCTGCTCAGCGGCGCCGCCGCCGACCGCTTCGGCCTGCTGCCGGTGGCCCGGGCCGGGTTCGCGCTGCCGGTGCTGCTGGTCCCGGTGCTGCTGATCGGGCTGAGGCAGGGCTGGCTGCCGTTCCAGGTCGTCGCCGTGCTGCTGGGGATGCTGGTGGCGACGGTGCTCGGGACGCTCAACGTCTTCACCGGCCTGCTGTTCCCGACGGAGGTCCGCGCCCTCGGCCTGGGCGTGGTCAACGCGGCCACCATCGCCGTGTTCGGCGGCTCCTTCCCGCTGCTCGCCGAGTGGTTGCACGACCACCACCGGCTCGGCCTGATCCCCGGCTACGTCACCCTCTGCACGCTGGGCCCGGCGCTCGGCCTCGTCACCGCCCTGCGGGTGCCGTCCTTCGCCGCCGCCGTGGGGGCTCCGGCCATCAAGGCGCGCGGCGGGCGGGTGCCGTCCCGAAGTGGCTGACGTTCGATCATGTCCTGTGGTTGAGTGGGACGGGAACGAACGTGCGGAAGGGCAAGACATGGAGAACAGCGGTCCGGACGGCTGGCTGACCGGGGTCCGGTTCGAGGAGGCGCCGCAGGTGGACCTGCGCACCGACCGCGCGCACCCGGCCCGGGTCTACGACTACCTGCTCGGCGGCAAGACCAACTTCCCGGTGGACCGCGAGGTCGGCGACCGCATCCTCGGGGAGTGGCCCGGCTCGCGCACCGCCACCGTCGCGGCCCGCGCGGTGATGCACCGGATGGTCCGTCGGCTGGTCGAGGTGCACGGCGTCCGCCAGTTCCTGGACGTCGGCACCGGCATCCCCACCACGCCCAACCTGCACGAGGTCGTCCAGGCCGTCGACCCGTCCTGCCGGGTGGTGTACGTCGACAACGACCCGATCGTGCTCGCCCACTCGCGCGCGCTGCTCACCAGCACCCCCGAGGGCCGCACCGCCTACGTCGAGGGCGACCTGCGCGAGCCGGGGAGGTTCCTCGCCGATCCCGCGGTGGCCGCCACCCTGGACCTCGACCGGCCGATCGCGCTGACGCTGATCAACATCGTGCACTTCCTCTCCGACGAGGCCGCGCACCCGCCGGTCCGCAAGCTGGTCGACGCCCTGCCCTCCGGCAGCTTCCTCGCGCTGACCGCCGGCACCGCCGACTCGATTCCCGACCTGGTCGCGATCGGCTCCCGCCGCTACTCGGAGGCCGGCATCGAGAACCACCTGCGCCCCCGCGCGGGCGTCGAGCGCTTCTTCACCGGGCTGGAACTGGACGACCCGGGCGTGGTGCTGATCAACCGCTGGCACCCGGAGCTGGGCGAGGGCCCGGTGCTCGGCGACCACGAGGTGGCGGCCTACGCGGGGCTGGGCCGCAAGCCGTAACGGCTTTCCGCTCTACGGCGCCATGGTGAGCCCCGCCGCGCCCGCGCCCCGGCTGAGCACCACCGAGCGGATGTGCTCCAGGGCGCGGGCGTAGTCAGCACGGCCGGGGTCGCGGCGGACGGCCTCGCGCAGGTCGAGCACCCGGTAGGGCGGCCCGAGGTCGGTGATCTGCGGGACGAACTCGGCCCGGCCCACCGTCCGGCGCAGCCCCGGCCCGGCGGGCGGGGCGACGGTGAAACGGGCGTGGGAGCTCCGGTTGCCGCGCGGGTCCTCGGCGCCGTCGTAGGTGAACATGTGCCCGGCGAGCTGGTCGCCGAGGCCGTAGACCGTCCAGGTGTCGCCGATCTTCTCGTAGGCCTGCGGGGATGTGGGCGTGGGTGCCGAGGATCAGGTCGATGTCGGGCTGTCCGGGAGCCGGTTCGACGGCCGGCTCGCGGGCGAGGGTGAGCTGCTGCTCGTCGCCCGCAGGTCACCCGGGAGGTGCGTCACCCCCTGTACGCGGACACCCCGAGTGTGGTGACATATTCATGTCAATTTCGGGGCCGCGCTCGAAGTGCCAAGGCGCTCGGACCGCCAAGGTGCTCGGACCGCCAACGCGGGGAACGTCACCGCGCTCGGAGCGCCAACGCGCCGGCCCCGGCTCCGTGGACGATCGAAGGGGAAGCCCATGCTGCTCCGTGTACTGGCCACGACCGGAATCGCCGCAACCCTGTTCGCCTCGCCGACCCTCGGCTCCGGCGCGCTTCCGACGCCGCCGGACCGGATCGTCATCGACGTCGCGACCGTCAACGGCTCCGGCTGCCCGGCGGGGACGGCCGCCGTGGCCGTCTCCCCGGACAACACCGCCTTCACCGTGACCTACAGCAGCTACCTCGCCCAGGTGGGGGTCGGCTCGAAGCCGACCGACTTCCGGAAGAACTGTCAGCTCAACCTGCGGGTGCACGTCCCCCAGGGCTTCACCTACGCGATCGCCTCCGCCGACTACCGCGGCTTCGCCCACCTGGAGAAGGGCGCGACCGGCACCCAGCAGGCCGGCTACTACTTCCAGGGCGACCCCGCGACCGTCCAGCTGAGCCACCACTTCAGCGGCCCCAAGGACGACAACTGGCAGGCGACCGACACCGTCGACGTCGCCGCCCTGGTCTTCGCCCCCTGCGGCGAGGAGCGCAACTTCAACATCAACACCGAACTGCGGGTCGGCGCCGGCAGCTCGGACCCGAACAGCACCACCAGCTTCATGACCATGGACTCGACGGACGGCAGCATCAACACCGTCTACCACCTCGCCTGGAAGCAGTGCCCCTGATCCCCGGCGCCTGACCCCCGGGCCCTGCGCCCGACTCCCTGCGTTCGACTCCCTGCGCCCGACTCCCTGCGCCCGGCCCCGGCGGAGCTCCCGACCCCCGCCGGGGCCGACGCATGCCCTCCGTCGTACCGGTGGTGACCGTCCGTCATATCGATCGTTTCTGCATGCACATGTCTGTACAGTGCTCCGGGTCGACACCCCCACTCGGCAGGCGGAGCTCCATGACGATCGCACGCAGGTCCATCCTCAAGGGCACATCCGCGGCCGGCGCCGCGCTGGTCGCGGGCGGTGCGGCCGCCCAGCCGGCCGCGGCGGCGGACCCGGAGGCAGGCCCGGACGCGGGCCGGGAGGCGGGGCCCGCCGCGAGCCCGCTGCTGCAGTCCACCCCGCACCGGACCGGGGCGCCCAGCGTGAGCGGGCTGCACCTGCAGTTCGGCACGGACCCGTCCGCCGACATGACGGTCTCCTGGATCACCCCGCAGTCCGTGCGCCGCCCGCAGGTCCGGCTCGGCTCACCGGACGGCGGCCTCGGCCGGGTCGTCGAGGCGCAGACCCGCACCTACCGGGACGCCCTCGGCAAGGAGGAGGTGTACGTCCACCACGCCCGCCTCACCGGCCTGCGCCCCGCCACCACCTACCTCTACACCGCCGGCCACGACGGCGCGAGCCCCGAGCCGGGCTCCTTCACCACCGCCCCGCGCGGCCGCGCGCCCTTCACCTTCACCAGCTTCGGGGACCAGGCCACCCCCAACCTCCGCCGCCAGGTGGTCTTCCCCGACGGCATGCCGTCACCGCTCGGCAAGTACCCGGTGTTCACCAGCAGCCAGGTCGGCACCCCGCACTCTGCCGACATCGTCGCCGCCGTCGAACGCGTCGGCCCGCTGTTCAACCTGGTCAACGGCGACCTCTGCTACGCCTCCTACAGCGGCCGGCACGGCCAGAGCCGCACGCTGACCTGGGCCGACTGGTTCATCAACAACAGCCGCTCGGCCCGGCTGCGCCCCTGGATGCCCTGCGCCGGCAACGGCGAGAACGAGGCCGGCAACGGCCCGATCGGCGCCCTCGGCTACCAGACCTACTTCGAACTGCCCGACTCCGCGGCCGCCGACGACGCGGAGACCCGGGGCATGTGGTACGCCTTCACGGTCGGCTCGGTGCGCTTCATCAGCCTGGCCAACGACGACGTGGCCATCCAGGACAGCGGCGACCACTATCTGCGCGGCTACTCCGGCGGGGCCCAGCAGCGCTGGCTGGAGCGCGAGTTGCGGTCGGCGCGGAGCAGCCGGGCGATCGACTGGATCGTGGTCTGCATGCACCACCCGATGATCTCCAGCTCGCAGCACGGCGCCGGCAGCGACCTCGGCATCCGCGAGGCCTGGGGCCCGCTGTTCGACGCCTACGGGGTCGACCTGGTGGTCAGCGGCCACGAGCACTACTACGAGCGCTCCCACCCCGTCCGCGGGACCCTGCCCAAAGACACCCGCACCCCGGTGCCGTCCGACACCGACCTCCACACGGTCGACACCGGCCGCGGCACCGTCCACATGGTCATCGGCGCCGGCGGCAACGCCGCCACCACCCAGGACGACCTGTTCGGGGAGCCCAAGGGCCGGGTGGTCGTCGCCCTGGAGGACGCGCCGCGCCCGCCGGCCCCGTACCGGCAGTCCGTGTGGCTGACCGAGGAAGCCCCGTGGGCCGCCGTCCAGGACCGGCAGCACACCCACGGCTTCGCGGCCTTCGACGTCGACCCCGGCGACCGGCGCGGCGGTCTGACCAGGATGCGGGTGACGTACTACACCTTCGACGGCCCGCACGGGGACCTCACCCCGGTCGACACCTTCACCCTGCAGCGGCCCCGCACCGACCGTCGTTAGGGACGGGCCGTCAGCGCCGGAACAGGCCCGTCAACGCCCGCCACCAGCCGCGCCGCTGCGCCGGGATCCGGACGGCGGCCGGTGCCTCCGCCTCCTCCACCGCCGGCGACTCCGCCGGCGCGGGTTCGGGTGCGGTGACGGCCGCCGGCTCCGGGGCGTCGACCGGCTTGGAGTCGGGGTGCGGCTCGATCTCGCGCGGGGTGAACTCCACCGGCAGCTCCACCAGGTGCCGGGAGATCCAGGCGGAGGTCCAGGTCAGCTCCTCCTCCGGCACGGCGAGCCGAAGGTCCGGCAGGAGGGTCAGCAGGATGTCGATCCCGGCCTCGGCGACGGAGCGCCCGATGTCCTGGCCGGGGCACTCGTGCGGGCCGGCGCCGAAGGAGAGGTGGGAGCGGTTGCCGTACAGCGGGGTGGCCAGGTCGGGCCGGACGACCGGGTCGACGTTGCCGGCTGCGAGTCCGAGCAGCAGCAGGTCACCGGCCCTGATCTGCTGCCCGCCCAGCTCGGTGTCGACGGTCGCCCAGCGGCCGGCCACCAGCGACATCGGCGGGGAGTCCCACAGCACCTGGTCCAGCGCCTCGCCCAGGGTCATCTGACCGCCGGACAGGTGGGCGCGGAACCGGGGGTCGGTGAGCACCATCTTCAGGGTGTCCGCGATCAGGTTGACGGTGGTCTCGTTCGCGGCGAGCAGCACCACCCGCAGGTGCTCCATCACCTCGTCGTCGGTCAGCCCGGCCGGGTGCTCCATCAGCCAGGTGACCAGGTCGCCGCCCGGGTCCTCGCGCTTGGCGGCCATCGTCCGGCGCAGGCTCGCCACCACGTACTCGTTGCTGGCGATGGCCGTCTCGGTGCCCTTCATGAGGTCCCGGGCGGCGTTCACCAGCTGTGGTCCGTACTCGTCGGGCATGCCGAGCAGCTGGGTCATGACGAGCATCGGCAGGTGCTCGGCGAACTGGGTGACCAGCTCGGCCCGGCCGGTCTGCCCGACCACCTGGACCAGCTCGGTGGTGAACCGCCGGACGTGGCGGCGCACGCCGCGCCGGTCGAAGCGGTTCAGGCCGTCCAGTACGGCGCCGCGCAGCCGCCGGTGCTCCTCGCCGTCCGCGAACACGCACAGCGGCTGCCAGGCGATCACCGGCATCAGCGGCGAGTCCATCGGGACGTCACCGTCGCGGAACGCCGACCAGAGGCGGGAGTCTCGGGAGAACAGGGACGGCGAGCGCATCGCGGTGATGTTCGCGCCGTGGCCGAGGATCAGCCAGGCCGGGAGGTCCCCGTGCAGCAGGACCGGGGCCACCTCGCCGTGTTCGGCGCGCAGCTTCTCGTACAGGCCCGCCGGGTCGGCCTCGGCCTCCGGCCCGTACAGGCGCCGGACGCCGCCGGGGCCGAACGGTTCGAGGGCGCGCCCGTGGGACGGGCAGCCGGGCGGCGGGGTGGGGGCGGCGTCATCGGGGAACGGGGTGCTCACGGGCTCTCCGGGGTCGGGTGGGGTCGGCGGGGCGGACGGGGGGTTCGGCTGGCGGGGCGCGCGGGCGGCCCCGGGCGGGCGGTCGTCAGCGGGGGGCGTCAGCGGGTGGGCGGGACCGCGAGCTCGTACAGGTACCGCATCAGGGTCATCAGGGTGTCCCGGCTGGACTCGCGGCTGCGCGCGTCGCAGGCCACGATCGGCACCTCGGGCGGCAGGTCGAGGGCGGCCCGCAGCTCGTCGACCGGGTGCGCCGGCGCCTCCGGGAAGCCGTTGACGGCCACCACGAAGGGCACGCCGCGGTCCTCCAGCCTCCCGATCACCTCGAAGCTGACCTCCAGCCGACGGGTGTCCACCAGCACCACCGCGCCCAGGGCGCCCTCGAACAGGCCGTTCCAGAGGAACCAGAACCGCTCCTGCCCGGGGGTGCCGAACACGTACAGCACGAGCTGGTCGCTGATGCTGATCCGGCCGAAGTCCATCGCCACCGTGGTGGAGGTCTTGCGTTCGACCCCGGTGGGATCGTCCACGCCGACCCCCGCCTGGGTCATGGTCTCCTCGGTGGTCAGCGGGCGGATCTCGCTGACCGAGCCGACCAGCGTCGTCTTGCCGACGCCGAAGCCGCCCACGATCACCACCTTGACCGCCATCGCGACGGAGTCCGGCAGCAGGTCCGAGGCGGCCGGCCCGACCACCGAGTCAGAGCCTTTGAAGTCCATGGATCACCGCCTCCAACAGGGCACGGTCGGGAAGTTCCGCCTTGGGGACGGCGGCGCGGGCCTCGATCCGCCCGTCGTCGAGCAGGTCCGCCAGCAGCACGGTGACGACGCTGGTGGGCAGTTCGAGGTAGGCGGAGACCTCCGCCACCGAGAGCGGCGAGCGGCACAGCCGCAGGATGGCCGCGTGCTCGGGCTGCATGGTGGGCGTCGGCTCCGCGCGGGAGACGATCAGGGTGACCAGGTCGAAGACGCCCGGTCCGGCCGGGCCGCTGCGGCCTCGGGTGATCACGTACAGGCGGGCGGGGTCGGGACCGTCCCACCCGTCCTGGTCGGCCGTCGTCATGTGCCCGCCTCGCTGTGCTCGTTCATGTGCCCGCTCCGCGATGCCGGGTCAGGCGGTCGTGGTCCCGGTCGCGGTCGGGACCGGGACCGGGACCACGACCGGGACGGCGCACCGGCCGCCGCTGCGCCCGCCGCTCCGGCCGGTTCACGCGACCACCTCGGGGTTGCGCGGGGGAGTGGCCAGGTGCTCGCCGATCCGGGCGACCAGGTCGCGCATCTGCTGGCCCACCAGCCCGGCGTCGACTCCCTCGTCGGCGAGCACCGCGAGGTACGCGCGGGAGGCGGCCGCCATCAGGTAGAAGAAGCCGCCGTCCACCTCGATCACCACCAGCCGCATCGAGCCGTCCCCGTGCGGGAACTCCTGCCCCACCGCCGCGGCCAGGCTCTGCAGCCCGGCGCAGGCGGCGGCGAGCCGGTCGGCGGTGTCCGGATCGGTGCCGTGCTGGGCGATCCGGAGGCCGTCGCCGGAGAGCACGACGATGTGGCGGATGTACGGCACGCTGTCTGCGAGGTCCTTGAGGATCCAGTCCATGTTGCTGCGGTGCGGAATCACTGCTCGCCTTTCCCTGCCGTCTCTTCATTGGTCTGACCGGCCGAACTCGCGGCCGGCCCATGGCCGTTGATCCCCTCGGTGAACGCCTCCAGCCAGAGGCCGGGCTGTACCGGCTCCTTGGCGTGACGCCCTCCCGTCCCCGGGGCGGGGCCCGCGGCGGGCCCCGAGGCCGGGTTGCCGTACTGTCCGGCGGTCCGGGCCGATCCGGGGTAGCCCGCCCGGGGGGTGGGCGGGCGGCGCCGCCGTTGCGGCAGGCCGTTCGCGGTGCGCTCGGTCACCACCACCTCGTCGTCCCCCGGGCCCGGCCCGCTCGGCGCCCACGGGCCGGACGCCCCGATGGACGGTCCGACGGACGGCCCCGTCACGCCGGTCGCCGCCGCCCGCGCCCCCCACGGGGCCGCCGACTTGGACGGGTTCGCCGGGAGCGGCCGGGGGCCGGAGAACGCCCCGATCCCGTGCGCCCGCCCGGTCGGGGGCGCGGTGGTGACCAACTCCTGCGGCACCACCAGCACGACCCGGACGCCGCCGTAGGCGGAGCGGCGCAGCGAGATCTGGAAGCCGTACGCCTGGCACAGTCGGCCGACCACCGCGAAGCCCAGCCGGGGCGACTCGGTGAGGTCGTCCAGGTCCTTGGAGACCTGGGCCTCGCGCAGGCTGCGCTCGGCGCGGATCCGGGCCTCGTCGGTCAGACCGAGGCCGCCGTCCTCGATCTCGATCGCTATGCCGCTCTGCACCTCGGCGGCGCTCAGGTGCACGTGGGTGTGCGGCGGCGAGTAGCGGGTGGCGTTGTCGAGCAGTTCGGAGACGGCGTGGATCAGCGGCTCGACGGCCGGTCCGATCACCGACACCTGGGCCACCGGGTGCAGGTCCACCCGCTGGTACTCCAGGATGCGCGACATGCCGCCGCGCAGCACGCTGTAGAGCGCCACCGGCCTGGTCCACTGACGGCCGGGGCGGGCGCCGGACAGGACGGCGATGCTGTCGGCGAGGCGGCCGGTCAGCGCGTTGCCGTGGTCCAGGCGCAGCAGGTCGTCGAAGACCGCCGGGTCGTTGCCGTGCCGGTCCTCCATCTCGCGCAGGTCCTTGGCCTGCCGGTGGATGATCGCCTGCACCCGGCGGGCGATGTTGACGAAGGCCCGCTCGGCGGAGTCGCGCCGGTTCACCTCGTCGTCGACGGCGACGATGATCCCGCGCACCACCGACTCCAGCGCGCCCCGGAACTTCGGCGCGGCCAGCGGATCGCGCACCTGGTACGACCGGGCCAGGCTGTCCATCGACGCGCCGTACCGGGCCCGGGCCACCAGCCTCGGCAGCTCCTCCTTCGCGAGCCGCACGGCCTCGGCCTCCTGGCCGGCCAGCCGCCGCTGCAACTCGCCCACCTGCCGGGCGTGCTGCTCCCGCAACGCGGCCAGCGCACGCCCCCGGCGGGCCGACTCGGCGGCCACCACGGCCACCAGCACCGTGCCCGTCGCCCCGCACCAGAGCACCTCCGCACGGACCCCGGCGGACACCACCGCCGCGGCGGCCGCCACGGCCGCCGCCATCACGGCGGTGGGCAGCAGCCATCCGAGCAGGGGCGCGGACGGCCGTCTGGCGGGTGATGATCCAGCTCGAAGCATTCTCGGCATCCTCAAACGATCGGAACAGTACGGGGACGGGCGACGGCCGGCGCCGGAGGCATGGTGATGCAGCATAGCCAAGTTCAGGACAATCCTGACGGAAGTTCAAGAATCCAGCTGTACAGCCGACTTGTCCTGCTGTGCCGGACATGCCGGACATCTCGCACACCAGTCTCAGCCCCGGCCGGCCGCCGTCCCGCCACCAGGCTTCTCGCCCCGCCCCGCCCGCACCGCCAACCCGCCCCGGATTCGCTCATGCGAAGGGTTTCTTCGCCAATTCCCCACCCCGAAAGATGAGTTCGTGCTACAGCGGCGCCTCCTGCGCTGGCCCCGACCGGACCACCCCCCTCCCGGGGACCGCCACCACCGGTGCGCCCAAGGGAAATTCCGGCGGGAGACCGCATCCGTCTGCGCACCCGCCGTGGCGCCTCCTAAGGTCAGCGCATGAACGATCACGGCCGAACGGCGGACCCCCTGGGTCAGACCCTGCGCCGACTCATGGGCGAAGCGACCTGGAAGAGCATGCTGGCGGAGGCCTTCGAGCGCCGGCATCCGATCGGCGCCACCCTGCTGCGCCAGGCGGAGCCCGGAACGCACGTGCTCGCCCTGCTGAGCGGGGTGGCGAAGGTGACCCGACGGGAGCGCACCGGAGACGTCAGACTGCTGGCGTTCCGCGGCCCCGGTGAACTGCTCGGCGAGGTGGCCGTGCTGGACGACGGGGCCCGTTCGGCGAGCGTCCAGGCGATCTCGGACTGTACGGTCGCGGTCCTCGCCAAGGCCGCGTTCCTGCGGTTCGTCACGGACCGGGACCTGTTCCCGGTGATGGTGCGCTACGCCATCGGCAGGCTGCGGGAGTCGGACCTCGCCCGCAGCGGCGGCGACATCGTGGCCCGGCTGGCGGGCGCCCTGGCCACCCTGGCCGACGTCTCCGCGGACCCTGCGGGGCCGCCGGGGCAGCGCACGGAACTCGCCCTGACCCGCGACGAACTGGCCCAGCACCTCGGGGTGTCCCGGAACACCGTCACCGCGGGCCTGGCCGAACTCGGCTCCCACCAGGTCCACGCCGGGCGGAAGTCCATCGTCATCGGCGACCTGTCCGCGCTCCGGCGGGTGGCCCGCGGGGCGCGTGACTGACGCGGCGCCGGTCCGTTCGGAGGGTCCGCCGCGCGACTGATGCCACGTCAGTTCGTGTGACGGGCGTCACCAGGTTTCCGCACTGAGCGAGCACACCGCACGGCGCGCGCTCGCGAAGCTTGGGGCACACGGTCCGCACCGGAACCACAAGGAGCACAGATGTCGCAGTCCGACCAGCCGATGCCCGAGGCCAGCGCCCTGCCCTACAGCCGGAGCCGCCAGCTGCCGCCGTACCGGGGCATCGTGGCCGTCGACGCCAAGGACTTCACCGGCTACCCGGCCATCGAGCACGGCATGATCAGCCAGGCCGTCCCGCAGGTCCTCCAGTGGTCCTTCGAGCGCGCCGGGCTCGCCGAGGTCTGGCACGGTCGCCGGTTCCCCGCCTCCACCGGCGACGGCTACGTCTTCGGCTTCGACCCGGCATGGATGCCGTTCCTGATCCACCCGTGGCTGCACACCCTCCAGGAGGTGCTCACCGAGTTCAACGTGCACTCGGTCGGGACGGTACGGATCCGGCTGCGGGTCAGCCTCCACATCGGGCCGCTGCCCGACTCCGGCGGCGAGTTCGACGGCAACGGCACGCCCCGCAACGACACCCACCGCCTGCTCGACTCCCGCCCGGTGAAGGCCATGCTGGCCGCCTCCAACGAGAGCATCACCCAGGTCGCCGCCATCCTGTCCGACCGCTGCTACGACGACGCGGTGACGGGCGGATTCACCGGCCGCCACCCCGACCACTTCATCGAGGTGCCGGCCACCGTCGAGGGCAAGCGGTTCGACCAGCGGGCCTGGCTGTACGTACCCGCGCCCTCGGGCAACCTCTACGACCGCCGCATCCTGGGCGACGCCGTGGTCGGGGAGCACGAGCGGGCGCAGGCCGCGGCGGCGGAGCCGGCGGCCGGGCAGGCGGACGGTGGCCGCGCGGGGAGCGGGCCGGTGAGCTACCGGGCCGACCGCGGAAACGTCAACGGCGGCGGCACGGTGCACGGCGGCCAGCACGTCACCAACGTGGAGGGCGGCCAGCAGGTGACCAACGTGGAGGGCGGCCAGCAGGTCACCAAGGTGCGCGGCGACTACGCCGGGCGCGACTTCGTGCGCGGCGACTCCTTCGGGGGCGACTACGTGGCGGGCCACAAAGCCGGTACGGTCCACGGCAACCAGGGCGACACCTTCCACGGTGACAAGAAGGAGCGCCGCCGGTGAGCGCCGAGGACCGGGCCTCCGCCGACGGCGCGTCCGGCGGCGGCCCGTCCGGCGACCGCCCCGGCGACCCGACGCCCGACCGGGACGGGACCGCGTCCGGATATCCGGACCCGGACGACGCCGACGACTTGGCCGACCTCGACCGGGACTTCCCCGGCCGGCGCTATGTCATCTACGCCCCGAACGGCAACATCAACACCGGCGCGGTGCACGGGGACCAGCGCGTCGAGAACGCCGGCGCGACGTCCGCCCCTGGCGGCCCGCACGTGGAGGCGCACGAAGGCCCGATCTCCGCACTGGAGATCCTGGACGCGCGGGCCGGCTTCGCCCGGCCCGAGTGGTTCCCGTCGGCACTGCGGCAGTTGGACACCGGCCTGCTGTTCCTGGCGGGTGAGCCCGGCACCGGGCGCCGCACCGCGGCCCTCAACCTGCTGTTCCAGCACAGCGGGCACAGCACGAAGCTGCGCGCGCTCGACAGCGACGAGGACCTGTCCACCTGGCGCCCCCGCGACGCCGAGGCCCGCGGGTACCTGGTGCACGGCCTGCTGCCCACCCTCCAGCTCGGCCCGGCGGTGGTCGCCAACCTCCGCCGCCTGCTGGCGGACGCGAAGGCGCGCATGGTGGTCATGCTGCCGCACGACCCGGACCTGCTCCGCAGCCTCGCCCGCGACCTGGACCTCACCCCGGTGCGCTGCGTGCCCCCGCCGCCCGGAGCGGTCTTCGAGGCCCGCCTGGAGGCTGCCGTCCCCGACCCCGACCGGCGCCGGCACCTGCTGGAGCGGCTGCGGCCGGGGCTGGACGACCTCCTGGCGTCGGAACTGGTCCCCGCCCAGGTCGCCGAACTGGTCGCCGAGGTGGCCAGGGCCGGCGACGAGGGCCCTGACCTCGCCGATCTCCGCAGGCGGCTCAGCTTCCTCGCCGAGAAGGAGGTCCCCGACCTGCTGAAGAAGCTGCGCGACGACCCGGACGGACTCGCCTTTCTGCTGGCGACCAGCGTCTTCGAAGGACTCGACCACCGGATCGTCCGGGACGAGGCCGACCGCCTGCTCAAGCTGGCCGACGGCCGTCTCGACGCCGTCCTGCCGACGGGCGGTGACGACGGCCAGACCGGTGGGGTGAGCCGGGAGGCCCCCCGCCCGAACCCGCGGTTCGTCTTCCGGCGGTCACTGGACGAACTCCTGGCGACCGTCCGCGCCGAGTGCGCGCCCGGCGAGATCCGGGCGACCTCCCGCTACACCTACACGGTGGAACCGGTGCGCTTCACCCGGCACCGCCAGGCCGAGACGGTGCTGCGGCACGTCTGGCGGCAGTACGGCGAGCTGTCCGGGCTGCTGACCGAGTGGATGGACGCCGTCCCGGGTACGGACCCCGAACTGGCCGCGCCCCTGGGCCGGGTGATGGGACTGGCCGCCGGCTGGGGCGGCGGCCGGCGCGCCCTGCGCGACATCGTCAAGCTGGCCCGGTCCGACCGTCAACGCAGCCGCCGCACCGCCGCGTTCGCGCTGGGCATCGCGGCGCTGGACCCGGTGCTGGCCGGAGAGGTCAAGTACCGCTTGAGGAGCTGGAGCCACGAGGTCGGCTGGCAGGCGCGGTCCACGGTCGCCTACGCCTGCGGCGAGGAATTCGGGACGTCCCGCCCGGAGCTCGCGCTGTCGCTGCTGCGGGGGTGCTACCGGGGGCGGGAGGGAGACGAGAGGGCGGTCGCCACAGCCGTCGACGCGGCGTTGTGGGAGCTCTTCGCCTCAGGTAACCAGCCGGTCGTCCTGCGCGAATTGATGGACTGGACGGACCGCCCGGGGCGCGGGGCCGAACTCGCGCTCCGGACCTTCCCCCGACTGCTGTGGGACCGCGCCTGGTTCCAGGCCCAGTTGATCACCGTCGGCGAGTTCACCGACACCGTGATCACCTTCATCCGGCTCTCGCTCAACGACGACGACCTCTTCGGCGAGACGCGCAGCGCACTGCTCTCCTGGTGTGCCTCGGCGGTCTGGAACGAACCGCTGCGCGCCGCCGTGGAAACGCTGCTGACCGCGCTCGCCCAGGAGATGAGCCTCGGCGAAATGCGCCTGTTCGTCGAGATCGACGGCGACGACAACCCCGACCTGGCCGGACGGCACATCGTCCAGCACGCCCTGGACGCCTGGCGCCGGGGCGAACCGCAGCCGCACCGGCCCGCCCCTGCCGATGGAGGAGCCCGATGACCGCCGACAGTGATCCGCCCGTCTACGCCCGCGCGACCCAGGCGCCGTGGCGGGAGATCCTGCGCCACCGCTGGTCCGGGCGGCGCGACCGCGCGCTCGTCCTGCTGGACCGGGACGGGCTCTACCACCAGGTGGGGCACCGCCGCCGCGCCCGCGCCGACGAGGACCCGGACCTGGAGGGCCCGGTGGCCGTCCGGACGGGCCTGCGCGGATTCGACGAGGCGTACCTGGTCGAGCTGGACGAGCGGTCCGGGACCCGGGCGGTCGGCCTGTCGACCCCGTACGGCACGAAGTCGGTGGACGTCCACGTCCTGTGGTGGGTGCACGACGCCGTGAACGTCGTGCGGGCGCGGACCGTGCGGGGCTGGCTGCCGGTCCGCAAGGATCTCGAACAGCGTCTGCGCCAGCTCAAGGAGCAGTTCGCCACCGCCGGGCACGGGCTGGCCGAGGCCGAGCTGATGCACTACCTCGCGACGCCCCACCTCCTGCCGCACTGCGGCCTCGGCTACCGCGTCACGGACGTGTCCGCCCGGGAGCACGACGCCGAACTGCGGCTCGGGGAGCCGGACGGGGCCGACGTGCCCTACAACTGGATGGACAAGAGCGAGGACGAGTACGCGTTCTGCCGCCGGGCCGTTCAGGAGGGCCCGGTGTCGCTCGCGGCGCTCTGGCTGGCCAGACACCCGGACCAGGTCCGGGAGGTCCTGGACTGGGCGGTCGGCCACGCCGAACTGCTCCGGGGTGAGACCACCTGGCAGGACCAACTGGCTCTCATGCTCGGCAAGTTGAGCGAGCAGGAGAGGCAGGAGCTGTCCCGGATGCTGCGCGACCGCCTCATCGCGCTCGGACGGCGGGTGCCGGGCCCCGGGCCGCAGGGCGCCGGGCCGGAGTTCGTCAAGATCCGCTCGCAGGCCAACGGCTGGGCGGGCGGCGTGGCGAACGGGAGCCCGGTGTGACCGCCGCCGGCATACCCGGCGGCCGGGCGCCGACCGCACCGACCGCCGCCTCTACCACCACCTCGGACGCCGCCCCGAGCCCGTCGGCGGTGGCGGCGATCGATCGCCTGATGGCCGCCAACAGCATGGAGCTCACCCGGGCCGACGCCAAGGCCGCCGTGTTCCTGGCGTTCACCGGCGCGGTCCTCGGGGTGTTCATCCCGCTGGGCGGGGGCGGGGGCGGGGGCGGGAGCGGCGGCGGATCCGGGCCCCGGGCCTGGGCGGTGCCGTTCCTGTGGTGGAGCGCGGTGGCGAGCGCGCTGCTCGCCGTCGCCTGCTTCGTGGCCGCCCTCGTTCCCCGGTACCGGAAGGGCGAGCGGCAGGCCCCGGCCAGCCCGGCCTACTTCGGGCACATCGCGCCGGGTGCCGGGGTGGACCGGCTGCGCCGTGTCTTCGAGCTCGGGGGCCGTGATCCGGTGGGACCGCTGTTGTCCTCGCTGGCCGGGACCAGTGCGATCATCCGGGCGAAGTACCGCTGGATCGAGGCCGGTACCGCCGTGCTGCTCCTCGCGCTGCCCCAGTTCGCGCTGACCCTCCGGCCGGTCTGAGGCGCGGTCTGAGGCGCGGTCCCGTCCACGGTCCGCCCCAGGGCTCCTGGGGCGGGCGGCCGTCAGGATTCGACGAGGGCTGCGCGGAAGGCGGTGATCACCAGGTGCACGCGGTCCCGGGCGGCGAGCTTGGCCAGCAGGTGGCCGACGTGCGTCTTGACCGTGCCGGTGCTGACGGACAGCTGCTCGGCGATCTCGGCGTTGGTCAACCCGCGACCGATCAGCGTCAGCACCTCCAACTCCCGCCCGGTGACGGCCCGCAGGACCCGCTCCCGCTCGCCGCCGCCGGGCGCGGCGTTCGCCGGTTCGGCGGCGGGCCGGGCGGCGAACTCGCGGATCAGCCGGCGGGTGACGCTCGGGGCCAGCAGCGCCTCCCCGGCGGCGACCACCCGGATCGCGGTCAGCAGTTCCTCGGGCGGGGTCGACTTCAGCAGGAAGCCGGACGCCCCCGCGCGCAGCGCGCCGTAGATGTACTCGTCGAGGTCGAACGTGGTGAGGATCAGGATCCGCACGGCGCTCTCGGCGGTGATCTGCCGGGTGGCCGCCAGGCCGTCCGTGCCCGGCATCCGGATGTCCATCAGCACCACGTCCGGCTGCCCGGCGCGGGCGAGCCGGACGGCCTGCGCGCCGTCGGCGGCCTCGCCCACCACCTCGAAGCCGTCGGCGGCGGCCACGATCCCGGCCAGACCCGCCCGCACCAGGGTCTGGTCGTCGGCCACCACGACCCGGATCGGCGGGCCGACGGGCGCCACGGTCATGACGTCTCCCGTCACTGTGTCTCCCGTCATGAGGCCGCCCGCCCGCCCGCGTCGGCCAGCGGCAGCACGGCGCGCACCCGGAACCCGCCGCCCGGCAGCGGCCCGGCCTCCAACCGGCCCTCGTACAGCCCGACCCGCTCGGCCATCCCCGCCAGTCCGTGCCCGCCGACCCCGACCGGCCCGCCGCGCCCGGCGTCGCTCACCTCCAGCACCAGCGCCCCCTCCTCGAACTCCACGGCGACCCGCGCCTCGGCCGCGTGCGCGTGCTTCACCACGTTGGTCAGCGCCTCCTGGACGATCCGGAACGCGGACAGCTCGACCCCGTCGGACAGCTCCCGGACCACGCCGCCGACCCGCAGCTCCACCCGCACCCCGGCCTCGGCGCTGCTCGCCACCAGCCGGTCCAGATCGGCCAGCCGGGGCGCGGGCGCGAGCCCGGCCCCGTCGGCGCCGCGCAGGACGGTCAGCAGGCCGCGCATCTCGACCATCGCGTCCCGGCTCACCGCCTGGATCGCGGCCAGCGCCTGCTCGGCCTGCGCCGGATCCCGCCCGATCACGAAACGACCGTACCCGGCCTGGACGTTGACCACGCTCATGCTGTGCGCGATCACGTCGTGCAGCTCCCGGGCCAGCCGGATCCGCTCCTCGGCCAGCTCCGCCGTGGCCAGGTCGACCTGGTGCCGGCGCAACTCGGCGCCGTACGCCCGGTAGCGGGCCACCGCGCAGCCGAGCGCCCACGCGGTGACGACCCCCAGCGCGGACAGCACGAGGTTGTTCCACAGCTCCCGCGACCCGAACCGGCTCAGCCCGGCCCCGACCAGGCCGAACGCCAGGACGGTGAGACCCAGCCGCATCGGCCCGGCGGCCGCGACCAGGTAGACGACCATCGCCGCCGCGACCACCACCAGGAACCCGGCCAGGTTGGCGATCGTCAGCTGCCCGGCCACCGCGACCACCACCACCCAGGCGGCGAACACCACCCCGGCCGCGGCCACCGGCGCGAGCCGGCGCAGCCCGGCGGCCACGCCCACCGCCACCACGCACACCAGCACCGTCACCAGCTCCGCCGACGTCGGCTTCGGGTAGCCGCGGTGGTGCGGGTCGAACACCCGGTAGGCGTCCAGCACCCGGGACCAGGTGAGCACGGTCAGGGCCAGCGAGACCGTCAGGTCGACCGCGACCCAGTGGCCCGGGCGCAGCCTCCTGGTCACCGGTGGATGCGGAGCACGGGGCATTTCCCCAGGCTAGCGGCGGCCCCCGCGCCCGGCATCGCCCTGTGGACCTACGACCACGGGCAGAGGCCGGCCCCGCCGAACGCCGTGATTTCCGCCCACGGCGGGACGCCCCGCCCCGGGCCCGGGCGGGAGCGTGGAGCCCGCGTCGGCCCCCTCGGCCGACCAGGAGACCCGGAAAGGCACCACGATGATCGAGGTACGCGACCTCACCAAGCGCTACGGCGGCGCCGTCGCCGTGGACGGGCTGACCTTCACGGTCCGGCCGGGACAGGTCACCGGCTTCCTCGGGCCGAACGGCTCGGGCAAGTCCACCACGCTGCGGATGATCCTCGGCCTGGACGCCCCGACCAGCGGGCGAGCGACCGTCAACGGCCGGCCGTACGCGGCCCTGCGCCACCCGCTGCGGGAAGTCGGGGCGCTGCTCGACGCCGGCGCCGTCCACCCTGCCCGCTCCGCCTACCACCACCTGCTCGGCATCGCCGTCACCAACGGCATCGGGCCGGCCCGGGTCCGCGAGGTGCTGGCCCGCACCGGCCTGGAACAGGCGGCCCGCCGCAAGGCCGGGCGGTTCTCCCTCGGAATGAAGCAACGCCTCGGCATCGCCGCCGCCCTGCTCGGCGACCCGCCCGTCCTGCTGCTCGACGAACCGGTCAACGGGCTCGACCCGGAGGGCGTGCACTGGATCCGCACCCTGCTGCGCGACCTGGCCGCCGAGGGCCGGACCGTCCTGCTCTCCTCGCACCTGATGAGCGAGACGGCCGCCACCGCCGACCACCTGGTGATCATCGGGCGCGGCCGGCTCGTCGCGGACCGCCCCACCGCCGACTTCCTCGCCGAGAACGCGCGCACCGACGTCCTGGTCCGCTGCGCCCGGCCGGCCGAACTGGCCCGGCTGCTGCGCGCCGCCGGGGCAGCCCCGGTCACCGAGGAGTCCGGCGGGGCACTGGCCGTCGGCGGCCTGGAACCGGCGGCGATCGGCGAGCTGGCCGCCGCGCACGGCCTCGGCGTCCACGAACTCACCGTCCGGCAGGCCTCGTTGGAGCAGGCGTTCCTGGACGCCACCGGCGAGGCCGTCGACTACCGCGCCACCACCACTACGTCCGGAAAGAGGACCACATGACCGCCCCCACCGGTACGTCCGGAAAGGAGGACCGCATGACCGCCCCCACCACCCGGGGCGCGCTGGCCGGCGAGTGGGTCAAGCTGCGCAGCGTCCGCGCGACCCCGCTCACCGCCGCCGTCGCGCTCGCCGCCGCCCTGTTCATCGGCCTGATCGACTACGGCAGCGCCGCCGACAACTGGGACGTCTGGACGGCCGACCAGCGCGAGCGCTTCGATCCCGTCCGCTACGGCTTCTCCGGCGGCTTCTACGTCGCCGTCCTGGCGATCGGCACGCTGGGCACCCTGGCCGCCTCCAGCGAGTACACCACCGGCCAGATCCGCGGCACCCTGGCCGCCGTGCCCCGGCGGGGCCAGGTGCTCGCGGCCAAGGTGCTGGTGGTCGGCGGGGTGTCGGCGCTGCTCGGGCAGTTGCTGGCGTTCCTGACCTTCCTGCTCGGCCGACGGGCCCTGGCCGGGAAGCACCTGGCGGTGTCGCTCGGCGACCCGGGCGTGGCGCGCGCGGTCGTCGGCTGCGGCGTGTTCCTGTCCGTCTTCGCCCTGCTCGGACTGGCGCTCGGTTTCCTGGTGCGCCACACCGCGGGCGCCGTCGCCGTGCTGTTCGGCCTGTTCTTCCTCTCGCCGATGCTGCTGGCGCCGCTCGGTGACGGCGCCACCCGGTTCGGCCTGCAGAGCGTCTTCGAGGGCCTGGGCAGCACCGTCGCCTCCGTGGGCGGCACCGACCGGCTCGGCGCGGCCGGCTGCCTGGCCACCCTCGCCGGCTACCTCGCCGTCGCCCTCACCCTGGCCGCCCTCAGCCTGACCCGCCGGGACGCCTGACCCTCCCGCCAGAACGCCTGACCCGCCGGGAGGCCTGAGCACTGCGGGACGCCCGAGCGCTGTCGGTGGCGGCTGCGATGATCCGCCCATGGACATCGCCCACGCCCTCGACGGACTCGACGCCCACCCCTGGGCGTCCGTCTCGCACGCCTACGGACCCGCCGAAGACCTGCCCGGCCTGCTGCGCGCGCTCGTCGCCGGTGGCGAGCAGGCCGACGAGGCGCTCGCCGAGCTCTACTCGTGCATCCTCCACCAGGGCTCGGTGTACACCGCCAGCGCGGACGCCGTCCCCTATCTGGCCCGGATCGCGGCGGCCGGCTGCGGGACGGTCGAAGTCCTGGGCCTGCTCGGCGGGTTGGCCGAGAGCGAGGGCGTGTGGGGCGGAGCACGGGGCGGGGAGCGGGGCGGCGGCGGGGAGGGCCCGCCCGCTCCCGTCCGGGCCGCCGTCGTCGGCCAGCTCCCGCTGCTGCTGCCGCTGCTGGCGGACGGGAGCGCCGCCGTCCGGCAGGCCGCCGCCTGGGCCGTGGGCCAGACCAGGGCCGTCGAGCCCGCCCTGCCCGCGCTGCGCCGCCGCTGGGCGAGCGAGACCGACCCCGTCGTCCGCGGTGAACTGCTCACTGCCCTCGGCCGGTTGGACCGGTCCGCAGCCGCTGCCGAGGCCGGGCCGCTGCTGGGCGAGGACACGTCGGCGCCGCTGCGTCTGGCCGCCGTCCTCGCCGGGTTGGACGCGGGCGAGCCGTGGACCGGCGCCCACCACGCCGCCGTCCTCGCCCTGCTGCCCGCCGACCCGGTCGCCGCAGACCGGTACGACCTGGACCGCCGGGAGCCGTTGCGCGCGATCACCGAGGAACTGCTGCTGCGCGAGACGCCCGCCGACCGCGACGCCGCCTACGCCCTGCTCGACCGGGCCCTGCGCGACGAGCGCCCGGAGGTGCGGGCCGAGGCCGTCTGGGCGGCCGACCACGCCTGCCAGCTGTCCCGCAGCGCGCCCCGGCGGCTGCTCCCGGCGCTCGCCCGGCTCGTCGCCGACCCCGACGTGGTGCACCTGCTCGGCAACCTCGGCCCGGCCGCCGCCGAGGCCGCCCCGGCGCTGGCCGCCCGGGCCGCGCAGGCCGAGGACGGGCCCGCCGACCAGGCCCTGGCCGCGCTCGTCCTGATCGCACCCCGGACGGCGGCCCCGCTGCTCGCCCGTGCGCTGGGCCGGCCGCCCGCCCGCTCACCGCCAGGCTCGACGGGCTGCTCGCCGACCGGGTGAAGGCCCCGGCCGCCGTGCTGGCCCTCCTCGCGGTGGCCGACGGCGCCGCCCTCGACCGCGGCCGCCTGGCCGAGGCCGCCCTTTGTGCGGCCGAGACCGAGTCGGACCTCCGGGGCGCGGGCGAGGCCCTGGCGGCCCTGGGCACCACCGCCCTGGACGACGGTCAGCGCCGCCGCCTCGCGGACCTCGCCGGGCGCGACCGCCGGATCGTCGGGGGCTGCTTCGCGGGCGCCGGCATCCGTGACGACGAGGCCCTGCGCGCCCTGCTGGCCGCCGTGGCCGGAGGCTGAACGGCGAACGCGGTGCCGGCCTCCCCGTCCGGCGGGAGGCCGGCACCGCGCCGGTGTCGTGCGTCAGGGCAGCGGGATCCGCACGACCTGCGGGTCGTGGTCGCTCAGCTGGGTGCTGAACTCGCTGTTGATGTGCACGATGTCGTAGCTGTACGGCTTCGCCGCCAGCGCGCCGGAGATGAGGATGTGGTCCAGCACCTGGGAGTTGCCCTCGTACACGTAGGTGTAGCGCTCGGGCAGCGGCAGGGTGCGCGGCAGGTCGGTCAGCGAGCCGCCGGCGGTGAGGATGTCGGCGGTCTGCGAGAACTCGAAGTCGTTGAGGTCGCCGAGCACGATGACCGCCGCGTTCGGGTCCACCGCCAGGATCTGGTCGGTGAAGTTCTTCACCGCCGTCGCCTGGTTGTGGCGCTGGGTCTCGGACGGGTGCGCGGGCGGCTGGTAGCGGCCGAACAGAGGCTGGTCGCCGCCCTTGGAGTTGAAGTGGTTGGCGATCACGAAGACCGGCTTGCCGTTCCAGCGGAACTCGCCGGCGAGCGGCTTGCGGCTGGAGTTGAACGCCGTGTTGGTCGGGTCGATCCGGCCGGGGGAGTAGGCGAGTTGGGGCGTGCCGCCGTTGTTGACCACCGAGTCGGCGGTGGTGGAGCCGGCGCCGGGGCGGTCGGTGAAGCTCAGGCCGCGGTCGGTGCGGAACAGGAACACCTGGCGGATGTTGCCGCCGGGCTGGCCGCCGTCCTGGCCGTCCACCGGGTCGATCTGGCGGTAGGAGTAGGCCGGGCCGCCGGCCGCCGAGATGGCGGCGGTGAGCTTGGCGAGGGTCTGGTCGGGGGCGGTGGTGCCGTCGTCGGTGGGGCCGCTGTTGTCCTGGATCTCCTCCAGGGCGACGAGGTCGGGCGAGCGCAGGTTGGTGACGATGCCCGCCGCGAGGCCGTCGAACTTGCTCTGCGGGTCGGCGGGGGAGAGGTTCTCCACGTTGAAGGTGGCGGCGGCGAGCTGGCCGGCCGTCGGGGCGGCGGTGACCTCGGGGGCGAGGTTGCCGGCGGTGACCGCCGGAGTCGCGGTGACCTGGAGCTTGAAGTTGCCGAAGGAGTAGTCGAGCACGCCGACGGTCGCGCCGGTCAGGGTGTCGCCGACGTTGGCGGCGGGGGTGGGCGCGAGCGCGTTCGCCAGGGTCACCCGCTCCGGGTTGCCGTCGCCCGCCTGGAGCAGGATGCCGCCCCGGTTGGTGCGGGTGGTGCTGCCCTGGGGCACGACGGGGAGTTCGCCGTACTTGTTGCTGGGGCCGACCACGGCCGCGTTGTCGATCTCGACCCGCATGCCCTCCAGCGAGGCCCAGAAGTCGAGGCCGTCGGTGGCGGGTTGGTAGTTCCCGGCGGTCTCGACGTCCCCGCCGGTGACGCTGGAGATCACCGCTGCCGGGGGCACCCGCCCGCCGGGGCCGACCAGGGTGGGCGCGGGCAGCGGCGCGTTGTGGGCGAGCACCGTGACGCTGGGCGCGGTGAGTTCGGTGATCGACAGGTTGGTGGTGCCGCCGCTGCCGCCGGGGCGGTACTGGCTGACGGTGGCGCTCACGGTGACGGAGTCGCCGACCGCGACGGTGGGCGCGCCGGCGGTGTAGACGTAGACGCCCTCGCTGGTGCCGGGGTCGTTGTCGGGCTGCGGGTCCTGGTACCAGAAGCCGTTGGGCCCGACGGCGGTGACCACGCCGGGCACCGCGCTCACGGCGCTGCCGGCGAGCGGGGAGGTGCGGGCCGCGCCCTGGATGTCGTGTATTCGGGCGCCGGTGGTGGTGCCGCCGCCGGTGGACGCGGAGTTGCGCGGCGTCGGGGCGCCGATGGTGAAGTCCGCCGCGTTGTTGTCGGTGTCGGTGGCGCCGCCGCCGACGCGCAGGGCGGCGGTGGCGTTGGACAGGTTGCCGGTCGGCGAGCCCTCGGCGGAGCTGGCGCTCGACCCGTAGCCGACCAGGTCCTTCACCCCGGGCTGCGTCGCGCAGCCCGAACCGCAGGTCAGCGCCGTGCCGTTGGTGACCAGCGCGACCTTGCCGGAGGTCGCGGCCAGGTTGAGGGTCCCGGTGGCGTCCGGCGTCGGCAGCGCGGCTCCCGTCCCGGCCCCGGCGGCCTCCTGCACCAGGAGGAAACGCCCCGGCGCGATCGTGCCGGACAGCGTGGTCCGCCCCCAGGACGTGCCGCCCGCCGAGGCGTACTGCACCGTCCAGCCGGTGACGGACACCGGCGCGGTGCCGCGGTTGTACAGCTCGATGAAGTCGTTGGCGTACGGGGCTCCGGAGTTGCCACCCCCGCCGTACACCTGGCTGATCACCACGTCGGGTGACGCCGCCTGGGCGACGCCGCCGGGCAGCGCCAGCAGCGCCCCCACCACGGCTGCGGCGGACGCCCCCGCCATCGCTCTGCGCCGGACTCGCTGGGTACTCCGCATGAGCTTCCTCCTGACGGCCGCTCGGGCTGGTGGGCCCGGCGGTCTGAGCACGGACAAGAAAGTTCGGGCGCTGCGGTTCTAGCAACGCCACCCGATCCCTACCGTGCGCGGCGGGCGACGGCCAGATGTACGGCGGAAGAATGGTTCGTGAGGCGACAAGTGGGAGGCGGGGTTCCGGGCAGCCCGGCGGGACGCGTTGTCAGTGCCGGGCCTTAGGTTGGGGGTTGTCGGCGAGCGGGGCCGCGAACAGGCCCCGCCCCGCCTCCCGTCTCCGTTGCCCGAGAACCCGAAAGGGGACTTCGTCGTGTCCGTCGCCGTGGAAGAGCAGGTCACCTACCTCGAACTGTCCGAGGAGGAGGGGAGCGCGCACAAGTTCTACGAGGTGCGGCTCGTCGGCAGTACGGTGACGGTCCGCTACGGGCGGATCGGCGAGGAGGGGCAGGCCAAGTCCACCAGCTTCCCGAGCGCCGAGAAGGCCGCCGGGTCGGCGGCCAAGAAGATCGGCGAGAAGGTCCGCAAGGGCTACGCGCCGGCCGTCCAGGGCGTGCGCCAGCGCCGGGCGGTGACCAGGCGGCAGCTCGTCAGCACCCGTTCGACGGCGAACCAGGCGCCGCTGCTGTGGCGGTTCCGCTCCGGCTCGCCGGCCTTCGGCGTCTTCGTCGGCGAGGAGCACGCCTGGGTCGGCAACGAGCGCGGCGACGTCTACACCCTCACCCACGACGGCGAGGTCACCGCCCGGTTCGGCCTGCCGGACGGCGTCAAGTGCATCGTCGCCGACGACTGGTGGATCTACGCGGGCTGCGACGACGGCAAGGTGTACGACCTCGGCGGCAAGGTCCCCCGGGTGGCGTACGAGATAGCCGAGGACGTGGACATCTTCTGGCTCGACATCCACGACGGCGTCCTGGGCGTCGCCGACGAACGCGGCGGGCTGACCACCGTCGACCACGAGGACGAGTTCCAGTGGCGCCGCAAGGCCGAGGGCCGCTCCGGTTGGATGGTGCGCTGCGACGCGGACGGCGTCTACCACGGCCACTCGCGCGGCGTCGCCCGCTACGCGGCGCGCGGCGGCGACCAGGTGTGGCACACCGCGACGAAGGGCGAGGTGCTGTTCGGCTGGCAGGAGGCCGACGAGGTGTTCGCCGGCACCGGGCGCGGCTGGGTGCACCGGCTGCGCAAGTCGGACGGCTCCGAGGTCGCCGCCTACCGCTGCGACGCCGCCGTGTTCTCCTGCGCGGCCTCCCCGGACGGCGAGTACGTCTTCGCCGGGGACAACCACTCCTCGGTGTACTGCTTCGCCGCCGACGGCACCCGGCTGTGGAAGCTCGCCACCGGCTGCGGCTCCGCGTACAGCATGCAGTACCGGGACGGCCGGCTCTACCTGGTGACCACCGACGGCTCGCTCGCCTGCCTGGACGCGAGCGAGCAGGCCGTCCGGGCGGCCGAGGCCGGGACGCTGCCGGCCACCGCCGAGGTGCGCGACGCGGGCTGGGAGGCGGTGCGGCCGGGCACGGCCCTGGAGACGGTGGTCGTCGGCACCGGCGGCCTGCCCGGCGGCGGGATCGAGGTCGAGTGCGTGCAGGACGGGGCCCGGCTGCGGGTGCGGGTGGTGTCGGCGGGCTTCGACCCGGGCCGGCGGGTGCAGTTCCCGAAGGACATCCGGGTCGCCGGGGCGCGGTACCTGGTCGCCGAGGTGCGGGAGTCCGCCTCGGGCGGCTTCTACCGGGCGCGCGGCGAGATCAAGCGCCTGCTCTGAACGCCCCCGGTGCGGCGGCGGCGGACGTCCCGTCGCCGCCGCACCGGGCCCGGCTCAGGCCGGAGTTCAGCTCAGCCGCAGCACCAGCTTGCCGGTGTTCTCCCCGCGGAAGAGCATCCCGAGGACCGCCGGGAAGTCGTCCACCGTCCCCTCCACCACGTGCTCCTTGACCTTGATCCGGCCGTCCGCGATCCAGCCCGCGAGCTCCCGGGCCGCCTCCGGGTAGCGGGGCGCGTAGTCGAACACCACGAAGCCCTCCATCCGGGCCCGCCGCACCAGCAGTGACAGGTAGTTGGACGGGCCCTGCACGGCGGTCTCGTTGTTGTACTGGCTGATCGCTCCGCAGAGCACCACCCGGGCGTGCATCGCGAGCCGGGTGAGCGCGGCGTCCAGGACGTCCCCGCCGACGTTGTCGAAGTACACGTCGATGCCGTCTGGCGCGTGGTCGCGCAGCGCCTTGCGGACGTCCTCGGAGTGGTAGTCGATCGCCGCGTCGAAGCCCAGTTCCCCGGTGAGCAGCGCGCACTTCTCGGGGCCGCCCGCGATGCCGACCACCCGGCAGCCCTTGATCCTGGCGATCTGTCCGACCAGGCTGCCGACGGCCCCGGCGGCGCCGGAGACCACCACGGTCTCGCCCTCTTTGAGCGCCCCGACGTCCAGCAGCCCGAAGTAGGCGGTCATCCCGGGCATGCCGAGCGCGCCGAGGTACGTCGACAGCGGCGCGAGCGCGGGGTCGACCTTCAGCGCGCCCTTGCCGTCCGAGACCACGTACTCCTGGACGCCGAAGCTGCCGACCACGTGGTCGCCGACGCGGAACTTCGGGTGGTCGGACTCGACGACCTCGACCACGGACCCGGCCCGCATCACCTCGCCCAGCCCGACCGGCGGCAGGTAGGACGGCCGGTCGTCCAGCCACCCGCGCATCGCCGGGTCCAGTGACACGTACCGCGTCCGCCCCACGAACTGCCCGGGCCCGGCCGCCGGCACCGGCTCCGACCCGTGTGCCCAGTCCTCCGCCCGCACCTCCCCGACCGGACGGCGGGCGAGGCGGATCTGACGGTTGGTCGCGGTCATGACGTCTCCTGGGGGCGCGCGGGCCTGCACTGGACGCCCGAGTCTAAGCAAGCGCTTAGTCATCTGACCAGTGCCCGCCCGGCGCGTCGACGTCAGGGGCCTGGCCGGTAGTGGGCGTCGAGGGGTGCGCGCGCCTCGTCGAACAGGGCCGGGCCGTCCTGGGCCACCGTCGGCCAGGCGCCCGACTGCGGGTTGAGTTCGACGAGTTGCTCGGTGGAGAGCGCGGAGACCACCCGGCCGAGGTCGGAGCGGACGATGCCGCCGGCGCACATGCCGCAGGGCTGGCAGCTGGTGTGGAGGGTGGTGCGGGCGGCCAGGTCCGGGTCGAGTTCGCGGGCCGCCCAGCGGGCGAGCTTCAGCTCCGGGTGGGCCGTGATGTCGTCGTCGCGCCGCACCGTGTTGTGCGCCTCGGCGAGGATCGCGCCGTCCGGGCCGGCCAGCAGGGAGCCGTACGGTGCGTCGCCCAGGGCGCCCGCCCGGGCCGCGAGGGCGACGGCGCGCCGCAGGAGGGTTTCGTCGGCCAGGGTGATCACGGGCGGGCCTTCCAGTGGGTGGCCACGGTGGTGAGCGCCCGCCAGGCCGCGCGGGGCCGACGGGTCTCCTCCGGATCGCCGCGGTAGGGGTCGAGGACGACGGTGTCCGCGCCGAGCAGCCGCAGCTGGTCGAGGTCGTCGAGGACCTGCTCGACGGTGCCGACCCCGGCGGGCCGCTCGGGACCGTCGACCGGCGCCTCGGTGATCCGCAGGGCGATGCGGGGGGAGAACCCCGGTAGCGAGTGCGCCGCCAGGATGGAGCGCATCAGGGGAAGGGGCAGCCGCAGCGGGTGCCAGGCGTCGCCGAACCTGACCGCGCGTCGGATCGCCGCCCCGCTGTGGCCGCCGACCCAGACGGGCGTCGGGGCGCCGTGGCGCCCGGTCCCCGTCCCGGTTCCGGTCCCCGTCCCCGTTCCCGGAGCCTCCGGACGCCAGGCGTCCCGCAGCGCGCCCAGGTACTCGTCGGTCAGCCGCGCCCGGTCGAGGGCTGCCAGCCGAGGGCGGGGCCGAGGCGGGTGGCGAGGTCGGTGAGGATCTGCACGTAGTCCTGGTGGTCGAAGGTGAAGGGCAGGGCGAAGGCGACCTCGTCGACCTCCTGGTAGCCGGCGTGGGCGTGCAGCCGCTCGGCGATCTCCTCGGACGGGCCGACCAGGTCGGGCGCGAACACCATCCGGGCCGGGCCCTGCGGGGCGAGGGTGCGCGGGGCGCGGGCGAGGGCGTACGCCTGGTACTTGGCGCGCTGTTCGGGGGTGGCGCCGTCGGTGGGGATGACGACGAGGCCCTGGGAGACGCGGGCGCGCTCGCCGTCGGGGTGCTGGGCGCGGAAGGCGCGGATCTGGGTGCGCTGGATCTCGGCGAAGTCCTCGGACTCCCCGGGCTCCCCGGCCTTGACGATGCTGCTGGTGAGCAGGTTGAGCCCGTGCTCGCCGGCCCAGCGGGCGGAGCGCAGGCTGCCGGCGCCGTACCAGAGCCGGGAGGCGAGGCCGGGGGAGTGCGGCTGGACCCGGCGGGAGTACACCTCGATGCCCTCGGTGCCGGCGAAGTCGGAGGCGGGTTCGCCGCGGACGAGGCCGAGGAGGCGCTCGGCGCGACCGGTCCCGAAGTCCTCGTGCTCGCCGGTGTCGGGGTAGAGCGCGCCGCGGACCCGGTCGTAGTGGGTGGGCGGGCCGACGCTGAAGCCGGGGTTGAGGCGGCCGCCGGACAGGATGTCGACGGTGGCGAGGTCCTCGGCGAGGCGCAGCGGGTTCTCCCAGCCGAGCGGGGTGACGGCGGTGCCGAGGTGGATGCGGCTGGTGCGCTGGGAGGCGGCGGCGAGCACGGCGACGGGGGAGGAGATCCCGTACTGGAGGTGGCGGTGGCGCAGCCAGGCGCTGTCGAAGCCGAGCTGCTCGCCGAGGGTGATGAGGTCGAGGGTGGACTCGTGGCCCCGGCGGGGGTCGGCCTCGTCGAACAGTCCGATGGTCAGGAAGCCGAGTTTCCGCAGCGGTCGTGGGGTCGGCGGCATGGTGGGTGGCTCCGGGTGGTGTGAGGCGGCCCCGGGAGGGCCGGGCGGGTGGTGCCCGTCGAACGTACGCAGGCGGCTCGCGTCCCCACAAGATCGGCGCGGGATCGGACATCGGCACGCAACACGGCGCAATCCCGTCTCCACATCGACCCGGTACGGGGCGCGGCGGGCCCCCTCCCCCGACGGGGCCCGCCGCGCGTCCGGGAGGGTCAGCAGCTGCGCAGCTCCGGGCTCTGGTTGCGGATCTGGTTGTGCAGCGAGGTGAACTCGCGGTAGGCGTCGCCGTCCTCGGTGCCGGGGCGGAAGGCGCCGACGCGGTGGCAGTTGACGAAGGCGAGCTTGACGCCGAAGTGGTCCTCCAGGCTGCCGCGGATGGCGTTGCTGGCGAGCGCGCGCAGCAGCTGGGCGCGCTCCTCGTCGGTGGGCGTGGTGTTGTCGGTGGTGAACTCGTCGTCGGTGGCGCTGAGTTCGGTGCTGAGCCCGGCGACGACCTGGTAGGCGTAAGGGAGGGAGGCGCGGACGGTGTCGAGGAAGTCGGCCTGGTTGACCCGGCCGTGCTCGGCCTGGGCGAGGAGGGCGGGGGAGACGTCGAGCGACATGGGTGTCCTCTTTCGCGGAGTCTGGTTATCGAAGATGAAAACCATTGCAAGATGGACTGTCGGCGATGTCCGGAGGCCCTGTCAAGTGCCGTCCCCCGAAGGGCTGACGGGCGGCGCCTCCCGGTCGGTCCTGATGACGAACAGGGCGATCAGCGCCGCGAGCACGGCGAAGGCCAGGCCCATGTCGAACGCCCTGGAGATGCCGTGCGCCAGCACCTCGGAGGAGTACGGCGCCGGCAGCTTTCCGCTGGCCCGGAACTGGGCCGCCTGCTGCGGGGTGGCCTGCCGCAGGAACGTGTCGACCTGTCGGCCGGCCTCGTTGCGGCCGGCCGCGCCGTAGACCGTGACCAGGATCGACAGCCCCAGCGAGCCGCCCACCTGCTGGGTGGTGTTGAGCATGCCGGTGGCCGCGCCGGTCTCGTGCGGGGCGACCCGGGAGACCACCGTCAGCGTGGCCGGGACGAAGATCGAGCCCATCCCGAGGCCGAACAGCAGGGTCGGGCCGAGGACCCCGGTCAGGTAGCCGCTGTGGGCGTCGAGCCGGGTCGACCAGAACGTCCCGCCCGCCACCAGCAGCGAGCCCACCACCAGGAACGGTCTGCGCCCGTACCGCAGCTGGGTGCGGGCGGCGAACTGGGCGGCGGCGACGCTCGCGGCGCTGATCGGCAGGAAGGCGAGGCCGGCCCGCAGCGGGCTGAACCCGAGGACGTCCTGCACGAACAGGGTCATGAAGAAGAAGATGCTGAACATGGTCGCGGCCACGCAGAGCAGCAGCCCGTAGGCGCCGGAGCGGTTGCGGTCGCGGAACAGGTGCAGCGGGGTGATCGGCTGCGGCGCCCGCCGTTCGTGGAACAGGAAGGCCGCCAGCAGCAGCGCGGCGAGGCCGAACGAGGTGAGCGTCACGGGGTCGGTCCAGCCGTGGTCGGAGGCCCGGATGAAGCCGAAGACCAGCGAGACCATGCCCGCGGTGGCGGCGAACGCGCCGGTCAGGTCGAAGCGTCCGGGGTGCCGTTCGGACTCGTTGATGTAGAGCGGCGCCAGCAGCGCGATCGCGATGCCGATCGGCACGTTGACGAACAGCACCCACCGCCAGGACAGCCAGGAGGTCAGGATCCCGCCGGCGAGCAGGCCGACGGCCCCACCCGCTCCGGCGACGGCCGAGTACACGCCGAAGGCGCGGTTGCGGGCCGGGCCCTCCGGGAAGTTGGTCGCGATCAGGGCGAGCGCGGTCGGCGAGGCGATCGCCGCGCCCAGGCCCTGGAGAGCGCGCGCGGCCAGCAGCCAGCCGGAGGACTGTGCGACGCCGCCGAGCAGTGAGGCGAGGCTGAAGATCAGGACCCCGGCGACGAACACGCGCCGGCGCCCGAGGATGTCGCCCATCCGTCCGCCCAGCAGCAGGAGCCCGCCGAAGGCGAGGGTGTAGGCGTTGACGACCCAGGACAGGTCGGTGGTGTCGAACCTCAGCGCCTGCTGGATGTGCGGCAGGGCGATGTTCACGATCGTGACGTCGAGGACCACCATGAGCTGGGTGGCCGCGATGACGGTGAGGGCTGTCCCCGGGTGCTGGCCGCGTCGCGCGGGTGCGGGCGGCGCCGGGGCCAGGGCGCGCGAGGTGACCATGGCAGGTCCCCCAATGACTCGGGAGCGAATGACGGTGAGGGGGCGGGTCCGTCGAATGACACCGGCAGTATCCCCGGGGTATAGGGAACACAATCGTTCATTACCGACAACCGGCTGATTCCGGACCCGCACCACTCCGCCGGGCGTGGTGCGGCGGCGGAAAGCCCGGGGCACGGCCCGCCGCGGTCGTGTCAGGATGCTCGGCATGTCTGCTCGTGCACTGAGCTTCGGCGCGGTCGCCGAAGCCTACGAACGTTTCCGGCCGGGGTACCCCGACGAGCTCTTCGACACGGTGACGGCGTACGCGGGCCGGCCGGTGCGGACCGCCCTGGAGATCGGTGCGGGCACCGGAAAGGCGACCCGGCTGTTCGCCGGGCACGGGGTCGACGTCACGGCGACGGAGCCCGACGCGGCCATGCTCGCCGAACTGCGCAGGACGGCGCCCCCCAACGTGCGGACCGTCCGGGCCGCGTTCGAGGACCTGCGGCCGGGCGCGACGTACGGGCTGGTCTACGCGGCGGCGGCCCTGCACTGGACGCGCCCGGAGGGCCGGTGGTCGCGGGTGGCCGAACTGCTGGAGCCGGACGGCGTGTTCGCCAACTTCGGCGGTCCGTTCCAGCCGGCCGACCCGGCCGTCGAGGAGGCCGTGCGGGCGGCCCGGGCGCCGTTCCTGGAGAGCGACGACGTCCCGTCCCCGGACGGGACCGCCCCCGAGGAGGAACTACAGTGGCCGGGAACGGAGTTGGAGCGGTCCCGGCTGTTCCGTGACGTCCGGCAGTCCGTCATCCGGCGGCGCCTGCTCGTGAGCGCCCCGTACTACCTCGGCCACCTGTCGACCATCTCGGCGTACCTCCAACTGCCGCCGCCGAGGCGGCGGCAGGCCTTCGACGCGATCGCTCGGGTGCTGCCCGAGACGGTCGAGGTCGCGGCCGACCTCACCGTCCATCTCGCGCGCCGGTGATCCGGGCGGTCGGGGCACCGGCTGTGACGTCGAACAGCGGCGCCCGGCCCGCCGCTGTCGCGGCCGGCCGGGCGCCGTGGGGGAGAAGCGGGGATCAGCCCTCCTGGGCGAGGCTCTTCATGTCCTCGTAGCCCATACCGAGCTTGCTGAACACCTGCTGCTGCTCCAGGGGCAGGCCGAGGCCCTTCAGCTCCTCGGCCTGGGCCGGGGTCAGGGGCTTGCCGGGGGTGAGCGCCGGGGTGGTCGGGGCGGTGCCGCCCTTGCCACCGCTGGCGGCGCCGGAGGTGAGGAGGCTGAGCATCGCGCTCTGGATGTCGTCGCTGGTCAACGCGACGGCGTCGGCGGGCGCCTCGACGGTCGGGGCGTTCTGGTTGAAGGCGAGCTTCACCGGGAAGTTGACGCCCGGTCCGGCCTTCGCCTCCAGCTGGGCGAGGTCGAAGGTGGCGGCGGAGAGCTTGCCGTCCTTCAGGTAGAGGTCGGCGCCGACCTTGTCCTCGCGCACGGTGCTCGGGACGGAGGTGGGGAGCTTCCCGAACTGCTGGGGGAGCTTGGTGGCCAGCGGCTTGAGGGCCTTCAGCAGTTCGTCGGCCAGCTGGCGGCCCGGGGCGCTCATCCAGATGTGCTCGGCGCCGTCCTTCTTGCCCTTGTCCTCGAAGGTGACGGTGCGGGACAGCACGTCCTTGAGGGAGTTGGTCAGCTGCTTGGCGGACTCCGGGTCCAGCGAGGGCTGCGCGCTCGGGGTGGCCTTGGCGCCGTCGAACTTCTTGGCGTCGTCGGCGAGCTTCTGGAGGTCGAAGGAGACCCACTTGCCGGCCAGCACGTCCTTGACCGGCTTCAGTTCGGCGGGCAGGCCGCTGCTGATGGCGTCGACCTGCGACGGGTCCTCGCCGACCAGCTTCACCAGGCCCTTGGCGTCGGCCCGCAGGAACGCCTTGGCGTCGACCTGGCGGTACTCCAGCAGCGCGGTGCCCTTCCGGTCGGAGAGCACGTAGGACAGGCGCACCGACTTGTCGAGCGTCAGGTCCTTGTCGGCGCCGCTGCTTTGCGCGTTCTTGAAGGTGTCGAGGTCCTTCAGCGGCTTGTCGGCGGATATCGCGACGGAGAAGTTCAGCCCGGACACGGCGTCGGCGCTCTTCGGGTCGACCTTGTCGCCGGTGGCCGCGCCGAAGGCGGTGATCTGCTCGGGGGTGGCGTCCACGGAGAACGTGAGGCCGGCGGCCTTGCCCTCGCCGACCTTGGTGAAGGCCTTGGACACCTTCTGCGCGGCGGACAACTGCTCGACGGTGCCGCAGGCGGCCAGGCCGGCGGCGAGCACGGATGCGGTGACGGCGACGGGAACGGTTCCGCGTGCGGCCCGGCGAATGGCGGTGTTGATGGTACGTCTCCTGTGTAACGGGGCCTGACCACATGGTCAGACCAGTCCCTCCCCGGTGGCGTCGAGCGCCACAGTGTTTACACATTTGATCACATCATCGGCAAGGGGGTGGCCGATTAATTTCGGACCGGCTCAGCCCCGGCCGAGGCGCAACGCGGTGTCGATCAGCGGGACGTGGCTGAAGGCCTGCGGGAAGTTGCCGACCTGGCGCTTGAGCCGCGGGTCCCACTCCTCCGCCAGGAGCCCGAGGTCGTTGCGGATGGACAGCAGCTTGTCGAACAGCTGGTGCGCCTCGTCCGTCCGGCCGATCATCGCCAGGGCGTCGGCCAGCCAGAACGAGCAGGCCAGGAAGGCGCCTTCGTCGCCCGGCAGGCCGTCCACCCCGCCGCTGGTGGGGTAGCGCAGCACGAAGCCGTCCTCGGTGGACAGTTCGCGCTGGATCGCCTCGACGGTGCCGATGACGCGCTTGTCGTCCGGCGGCAGGAAGCCGACCTGGGGGATGAGCAGCAGGGAGGCGTCGAGTTCCCGCGAGCCGTAGGACTGGGTGAAGGTGTTGCGGTCCGGGTCGTAGCCGTGGGTGCAGACGTCCTCGTGGATGGTGTCGCGCAGGGCGCGCCAGCGCTCCAGCGGTCCCTCGCAGTCGGTCTGCTCCAGCAGTTGGACCGTCCGGTCGACGGCGACCCAGGCCATCACCTTGGAGTGGACGAAGTGCCGGCGCGGGCCGCGGACCTCCCAGATGCCCTCGTCCGGCTCCTGCCAGTGCTCCTCCAGCCAGGAGATCAGCCGCAGTTGCAGCAGGTGGGCGTGGTCGTTGCGGGCCAGGCCGGTGTGCTGGGCGAGGTGCAGGGCCTCGACGACCTCGCCGTAGACGTCGAGTTGGAGCTGGCCGGCGGCGCCGTTGCCGATCCGGACGGGGCGGGAGCCCTCGTAGCCGGGCAGCCAGTCGAGTTCGGTCTCCACCAGCTCCCGTTCGCCGGCGATGCCGTACATGATCTGGAGGTTCTCCGGGTCGCCGGCGACGGCGCGCAGCAGCCACTCGCGCCAGGCCTTGGCCTCGTCGCGGTAGCCGGTGCGCAGCAGCGAGGAGAGCGTGATGGTGGCGTCGCGCAGCCAGGTGTAGCGGTAGTCCCAGTTGCGGACGCCGCCGATGTCCTCGGGCAGCGAGGTGGTGGGGGCGGCGACGATGCCGCCGGTGGGGGCGTAGGTGAGGCCCTTGAGGGTGATCAGGGAGCGGATCACGGCCTCGCGGTAGGGGCCCTGGTAGGTGCACTGGGCGGCCCAGTCGCGCCAGAACTCCTCGGTGGCGGCGAGTGCCTGCTCGGCGTCCGGCCGGTCGGGCGCGCCGAGGTGGGAGGCCTGCCAGGTGAGGGCGAAGGCGATCCGCTCGCCTGCGGTGACGGTGAAGTCGGCGTAGGTGGTCAGGTCGCGGCCGTAGGTCTCGGACTCGTCGTCCAGCCACACCGAGTCGGGCCCGGCCACGGCGACGGTGCGGGTCCCCGTGCCGTCCGTGACCTTGTGCACCCAGGGCACGACGCGCCCGTACGAGAAGCGCATCCGCAGGGCCGAGCGCATCCGGACGGTGCCGGACACGCCCTCGACGATCCGGATCAGCTGCGGGGCCGCCGTGCCGCGCGGCGGCATGAAGTCGACGACCCGGACGGTGCCCCCGGCGGTGTCCCATTCCTGTTCCAGGATCAGGGAATCGCCCCGGTAGCGCCGCCGGTGGGCGGGCGGGGCGTCACCGGGGGCGATCCGCCAGAAGCCGTGCTCGTCCGTGCCCAGCAGGCCGGCGAAGACGGCCGGGGAGTCGAAGCGGGGCAGGCACAGCCAGTCGACGGCGCCGTCCCTGCCGACCAGGGCGGCGGTCTGCATGTCGCCGATCAGCGCGTAGTCCTCGATACGGGCGGGCACGTGGTTCTCCAAGAAGGGTTCACAGGAAGGTTCGGCAGAGGGGGTGTACTGGCCGGGCCGGGCCGGGCTCACTCCTTGAGCGAGCCCGAGTTGGCGCCGCGCACGAAGTGGCGCTGGAAGCAGAAGAACAGGATCGCCACCGGGAGGGTGGAGACCAGCGCCGCCGCCAGCTTGAGCGGGTACTGCGTCCCGGAGCCGAGGCCGCCGGAGACGAAGTGCGCCAGGCCGGTGGTGAGGGTGTCGTGCTCGCTGGACTGGGTGGAGACCAGGAAGTGCGTGAACTCGTTCCAGGAGCCCTGGAAGGAGAGCACGGTGAGCGTGATCAGCGAGGGCCGGGACATCGGCAGGACGACGGACCAGAAGATCCGGAACGTCCCGGCGCCGTCGATCCGTGCCGCCTCCTCGATCTCGCGCGGCACCGACTCGAAGAACTGCTTCATGATGAAGATCCCCGCGGCGTCGACCAGCAGCGGCAGGATCATGCCGCTGTAGCTGTCGAACATGCCGAAGCTCTTCAGCACCAGGAACTTCGGGATCAGCAGCACCACGCCCGGCACCGCCATCACGGCGAGCACGAAGGCGAACAGCAGCCGGCGGCCCGGGAACCTGATCCGGGCCAGCGCGTAGCCCGCCATCGAGTCGAACAGCACCCGGCCGGCCGTCACCAGGACGGTCACCACCACGCTGTTGCCCAGCCAGCGCAGGAACGGGATGTTCTCGACGCCCTCCGCCAGGCCGAACAGCCGCCGGTAGGAGGCCAGGGTGCCGCCGTCGGGCAGTACCGACATCGGGTTGGCGGCCGCGTCCGGGTCGGTCTTGAAGCTGTTCACCAGTTGCAGCAGGAACGGCAGCAGGTAGAGCAGCGCGAAGCCGAGCAGGACGGTGTACCCGAGGATCCGCAGCGGCCGGGGGAAGCGGCCGAGGATCGGCTTGTCCACGGTGGCCTTGCGGTCAGCGTGCGGCACGGCGGGCTCCCTTCGGGCTGCGGCGGGGCTTGCCGTCCCGCTCCCGCAGGACCCACCGCTGGACGGCGGTGAGCAGCAGGATCAGGCCGAGCAGGACGAACGCGATGGCGGCGCCCTGCCCGAAGTCGGCGTTGTCGAAGCCGGCCGAGTAGGACAGGTAGGCGGGCGTCAGGGTGGTGTTGCCGGGCGCGCCCTTGCCCATCACGTACACCTGGTCGAAGACCTGCCAGGTGGAGATCAGGCCGAGGGTCAGCACCAGGAACAGGACGGGCCGCAGGGCGGGCAGGGTGACGTGGCGCAGCAGCTGGCGGCGGTTGACGCCGTCGAGCGCGGCTGCCTCCTCCAGTTCGCGCGGGATGTCCTGGAGGGCGGCGAGGAAGATCAGCATGAAGGTGCCGGAGGTGGTCCACACCGCCATCAGGATCAGCGTGCACATCGCGACCGAGGGCCCGGCGAACCACTCCGACCAGGACAGCCCGAGCGGGCCGCCCGTGCCCGGAGCGGGCTGGTCCAGGCCGAACCAGCCGAGCACCAGCCAGATCACCCCGCGCGGGTCGGCGAACCAGTTCGGCCCCTTGACCCCGAGCCAGCCCAGCATCCGGTTGACGGCGCCGCTGCCCTGGAAGAGGAACAGGAAGACCGTCGAGATCGCGATCGAGCTGGTGACGGACGGGAAGTAGAACACCGTGCGCAGGGCGCCCCGGCCGCGCAGCATCCGCTGGTTGACCAGGATGGCGAGCAGCAGTGCCAGCACCGTCTGCAGCGGCACCGTCAGCAGGACGTAGTACAGCGTGTTGCGCATCGAGGTGGCGAACAGCGTGCGGTCCAGGCCGTCCTCGGCGAACAGCCGGCGGTAGTTGTCCAGGCCGATGAAGTCCGCGCTGCCGCTGAACGGGTTGGACTGGCCGTCCCAGTGCAGCAGGCTGACCCACAGGGCCATCCCGATCGGCAGGACCATGAAGAGGCCGAGGACCAGGACCATGGGGCCGGCGAACAGCCAGCCCCATGCTCCCTCGCGCAGGCTGCGCCGGCGTGTCGTGCCGGTGGAGCTGTTACTTGGCATTCTTGATGGCCTGCTCGCCGTTGCGCTGGAGGGTGGCCAGGATGGCCGCCGGGTCGCCCGTCTTCAGCGACTGGAGGTCGGTGTTGAACTGGGTGAGCACCTTGGTGAACCCGGCGATGGTGACCGGCGCCTGGGCGTTGGCGACGCCGTCGACCCAGGCCTTGGACTCGGGGTACTTCTGGGCGTAGGCGCTCAGCGCGCTGGTGCGCGAGGGCATCACGCCGAAGGCCTGGGCGAACTCCAGCTGCTGGTCGGCGGAGGCGAGGTGCTTGACCAGGTCGACCCCGGCCGCCTGGTGCTGGCTCTTGGCGGCGATGCCCCAGCAGTTGCTGAAGGCGAGGGTGCCGGGGCCGGCCGGGCCGGCGGGCAGCGGGAGCACCTTGTACTGGACGTTCGGGTAGTCCTTGGCCATCGCGCCCTTGAGCCAGTTGCCCTCGATGGTCATCGCGGCCTTGCCCTTGCCGAGCGCCTCGCCGCCCCAGCCGGCGTCCACCTCGGCGACGTACTTGGCCGAGCCGGCCTTCATCATCGACTGCACGTACTCCAGCGCCTGCTTGTTGGCCGGGCTGTCGGCGGTCATCGCGGTCTGCTCGGGGTTGGTGATCCAGCCGCCGGCCTCCTTCAGCAGGGCGCCGAGCCGCTGGTAGTCGGGGGCGGTCACCAGGCCGGTCACGCCGTCCTTGGTGAGCTTGGCGGCGTCGTCGGAGAGCTGCTGCCAGCTGGTCGGGTAGTCGGCCTCGGTCAGGCCGGCCTGCTGCCACAGCGTGGTGTTGATCGCCAGGCCCAGGGTGGAGGTGTCCTTGGGCAGGCAGGTGAGCTTGCCGTCGTAGCTGAAGGCCTTGCGCAGCGGCTCGGAGAAGTCGGCGGCGTCCGGGATCTGGTCGCCGTAGGCGTACAGCGAGCCGCCCTTGGCGTAGTTCGCGAACTGGTCGGAGTTGACGTAGAAGAGGTCCGGCGGGTTGCCGCCGGCGAAGGCCTGGCCGAGCTGCTGGTTGATGTCGCTGGCGATCTGCACGGTGACGGTGTTGCCGGTCTTCTTGGCCCAGTCGGCCGTGGCGGCCTTGACCGCGGCCGTCTCGGACTCGCCGGAGGTGGCGATCAGCACCGTCAGGCTCTGGTTGCCGCCGGAGGACTGCTTGGCCGGTGAGTCGCCGAAGCCGCCGGAGGAGGAGCAGCCGGTGACGGCGCCGAGGGCGACGGCCGTGCAGACGGCTGCCGCGGCGAGGGTGCGGGAGGTGGCCATGCGGGATCTCCTTGCGAGGGTGGGTGGGGGGAGTGGGCGGAGATGGTTCGGGGGAGTGGCGGTCAGACGCTTTCGCGCAGGACCAGCTCCGGTTCCAGGAGCACGTGTTCGGTCGGCCGGTGGCGGTCGCCGAGGCGTTCCAGCAGCAGTCGCATGCACTCGCGGCCGACCGCGTCGAGCGGTTGGGCGAGGCTGGACAGCGACGGGAACAGCAGGGGGGCGACCGGCGAGTCGTCGAAGCCGATGACGGCCGCGTCCGGGCCGGGGGCGCGGCCGTCGCGGCGCAGCGCCTGGTACCAGCCGAGCGCCAGGGTGTCGCTGGCGGTCACGACCGCGGTCGCGCCGGTCGCGAGCAGCCGTTCGGCGGCCTCGGTGGCGCTCGCCTGGTCGTCCGGGCTCTCGGCCCGGCGGCCCCGGGCGGGTAGGCCCAGTTCGCGCATCGCGCTCTGCCAGCCGCGGGCGCGGTCGTCGCCGACGCCGGAGCCCTTCGGCCAGCCGAGGAAGCCGATCTTGCGGTGGCCGAGCCCGGCCAGGTGCCGGACGGCGGCCGAGGTCCCGGCGGAGCCGTCGACGTCGACCCAGTCGCCGACGTCCCGGCCGGACCAGGTGCGGCCGAAGGCGACGTAGGGGACGCCGCGTTCGTGCAGCCAGCCCTGGCGGCGGTCGCCGCGGTCGGTGCCGCTGAGTACGAAGCCGTCCGCGCCGTGCTCGTCGAGCAGCTGCTGGTAGCTGGTGAGTTCGTCGTCCCCGGGGGCGACGGCGAACAGCACCACCCGGTAGCCGGCCTGGTCGGCGGCCTCGGAGAGCGAGTGCAGGAACTGGTCCAGGACCGGGGTCGGGACGCCGGTGCTGCTGGAGCGGATGCCGTAGCCGATCAGCCGGCTGGCCCTGGTCTTGAGGGCCTGCGCGGCCCGGTGCGGGCGGTAGCCGAGCTCGTCGATCGCGCGCTGGACCCGCTCCAGCGTCTGCGGGCGCAGCAGCTCGGGCGAGTTGATCGCGTTGGACACCGTCTGACGGCCCACGCCGGCCCGGGCGGCGACCATTTCCAGGGTCGCGGCGGACCCTGTCCTGGGCCGGGGCGATGAGTGTGCATGCATGACGGCGATCCTAGGTTCTGTCTTCATTGACAAGATCTTGGAGCGTTCCAATACGGGGTTCCATCTTCCCCACCAGGGGGGTTAATGTCTTGGAACGCTCCAATGGCAGAAAGGTTGCGCCCGAGTGGAAGCAACTGTCAAGCCCCAAAACGAGGATGAAGAGACCATGTCAGCGATCGCCCTGCAGCCGTTCCTGCACGACGCCCAGCTCTCCGTGGCCGCCCCGAGCTTCTGTGCCTCGCGCCCGGACGGGCGGATCGGCGAAGGCGCGGACGGCTTCTACCACGGGGACCGCCGGATCCTCTCCCGCCTGGAGGCCGGTGTCGCCGGGATCCCCAACGCCCCCGTCGCCACCGCGCACGGCGAGGACGGGCGCACCACCTTCGTCACCGTGCTGCGCGGCATCGCCGAACTCACCCCCGACCCGGCCGTCACCCTGGAACGCCGCCGGGAGCTGCACCCCGGCCGCCTCGTCGAGCGGTACACCGTCCGCAACGCGGGCGACCTCACCGCCCGCCTGCGCCTGGACCTGCGCGCGGAGAGCGACTTCGCCGCGATGGACTCCGTCAAGGCCGGCCGCACCACCCAGGCCCTCACGCCCACCGCCGGCCCGAACGGCCTGCGCTGGAGCGAGGGCCCGCTCAGCGCCGCCCTCACCGTCGAGCCGGCGCCCGACCACCTCGCCGCCGACACCGGCACCCTGGGCTTCGACCTCGAACTCGCCCCCGGCCAGACCTGGCAGGCCGTCCTGGAGTGCACCGCCGAGCACCGCGACGGCGACCTCTTCCCCGCCCCGGCCGCCGACGCCGCCCCGTGGCGCACCCCCGGGATCACCGGCCGCGACCACCACCTCGCGCACTGGATCGCCCGCTCCCACCACGACCTGCGCGGCCTCCTGCTCACCGACCCGCTGGAGCCCGCCGACCACTTCCTCGGCGCCGGGGCCCCCTGGTTCCTCACCCTGTTCGGCCGCGACTCGCTCTGGGCGGCCCGGATGATGCTCCCGCTCGGCACCGATCTCGCCGCCGGCACGCTGCGTACCCTGGCCCGCCGCCAGGGCCGCGCCCTCGACCCGGCCACCGAGGAGCAGCCCGGCAAGATCCTCCACGAGGTCCGCCGCGACGAGCAGCACCTCGACAACGGCTCCCACCTGCCGCCCTGCTACTTCGGCACGGCCGACGCCACCCCGCTGTGGCTCACCCTGCTGCACGACGCCTGGCGCTGGGGCATGCCCGAGGACCAGGTCGAGGCCCTGCTGCCGCACGCCGAGGCCGCCCTCGCCTGGCTGGCCGACCACGCCGACGCGGACGGCGACGGCTTCCTGGAGTACGTCGACAGCTCCGGCAAGGGGCTCTCCAACCAGGGCTGGAAGGACTCCTCCGACAGCATCCGCTTCCGCGACGGCCGGATCGCCGACGCCCCCATCGCGCTCAGCGAGGTCCAGGCCTACGCGTACGAGGCCGCCGTCGCCTCCGCCGCCCTGCTGGAGGCCTTCGGCCGGCCCGGCGCCGACCGCTGGCGGCAGTGGGCGGAGGAGCTGCGGCTGCGCTTCCGCGACCGGTTCTGGACCGAGGACGCGCACGGCCCGTACCCGGTGGTCGCCCTCGACGGCGGCAAGCACAAGGTCGACTCGATCGCCTCCAACATGGGCCACCTGCTCGGCACCGGCCTGCTCGACCCGCAGGAGAGCGCCCTGGTCGCCGGCCGGCTCACCGCCCCCGGCATGGACAGCGGCTTCGGGCTGCGCACCCTGGACGCCGCTGCGACCGGCTTCAACCCGCTCGGCTACCACACCGGTTCGGTCTGGCCGCACGACAGCGCCATCGCCGTCCACGGCCTCGCCCGCGCCGGGCTGCACGACGCCGCCGCGCCGCTGGCCGCGGGCCTGGTCCGCGCGGCGGCGGCCTTCGACCACCGCCTGCCCGAACTCTTCGGCGGCCACCCGCGCGCCGAGGTCGCCCGCCCCGTCCCCTACCCGGCCTCCTGCCGCCCGCAGGCCTGGGCCGCCGCCGCCTCCGTCCAGGTGGTGCAGGCACTGCTCGGCCTGGAGGCCGACGCCCCCAACCGGCGGCTCCGGGTGCGGGCCCAGCTCCCGGCCGGCTACGAGTCGCTGACGTTCACCGGCCTGACGGTGGCCGGCCTGCCGATCGAGGTGTCCACCGACCACACCGGAGCCGTCGACCTGCGCGCCCCGCAGGGCTTCACCGTCACCACGGACCGCTGACGCGCACCCCGCCGGCCCGCCGCCGCGCCCGGCCCGGCCGGCGGGGAGCAGACCGTCCGGGCGCGGGCGCGGGCAGGCTCAGCCGCGTTGCACGGTGAACTGGTCCACGGCGGTGCCGTCCTCGGTGATCGAGCGCACCGCCATGCGGGCCGGCTTGCCGGCGGCGGCGGGCGTCACGTCGACCGCCACCAGGCAGTAACCGGTGTAACGGACCCTGGACCAGGTGACCTTGACGGTCTGGTTGTGGCCGGTCGGATCGGCGACCACCATCGGGACGGGGGAGTCGTTCTTCGTCTCGTGCCCGAGGTAGGTGTCGGCGACGGGGAAGGAGTAGACCCCGCCGCCACCGCCGCCCGCGACGACGTACGTGGTGCCGTCCTTCAGGGGATTGACGGTGTCGCCGGAGGCGACCTTGCGGGTGGGCTTGCCGGAGCGGATGGGGTCGGTCCGCTCGTAGACGTGGTTGTGGCCGCTGAGCACCAGGTCCACCTGGTACTTGTCGAACAGCGGGGCCCAGTCCTGCTGCGCGCCGAGTTCGGCTCCGTTGTCGTGGCAGGTGGAGTACGTGCACTGGTGCAGGTAGACGACGACGAAGTCGATGGTGGTGTCGGCGCGGAGCGCGGCGAGCCGGCTCTCCAGCCACTTCTTCTGCTTGCCCTTGGTGTAGTTCAGGTTGGCCGCGGTGTTGTAGCAGATGTCGTTGCCGTCGAGGCTGATCAGGCCGACGTTCTGGCAGCGCCAGGAGTAGATGCCGGTGGACTGGGCCCAGGCGTTGTCGGGCATCGTGAACCGGGCGCGGACGCCCCCGTAGCCGTCGGCCCCGTACCAGGCCTCCATCTCGTGGTTGCCGATCGCCATCATCCACGGGGTCCGGGAGGCGACGGGGTCGTTCTGCACGAAGAAGGAGTCCCACAGGCGGGCGTCGTAGGGGTCGCTGGTCTTGCCGCTGCCGCCGCTGTTGGCGTACGAGAGGTCGCCCATGTGGAGGTGGAAGGCGGGGTCGAGGCCGGCGATCAGGTTGGCGGTGGCGGCCGCGTTGTACCCGATGCCCTGGTCGCCGAAGGCCGTGAAGGTGAACCCGGTGCCGCGGCCGGGGGCGGGCGCGGTGCGGAAGCTCGCCACGTCGCCGAGCTGGGCGCGCTGCCCCGCGGGGTCGTAGCCCTGGTGGCCGACGACGTAGTAGTACGTGGTGTCCGGGATCAGCTGGTCCACCTGCGCGTGCAGGTAGTACTGGGTGACGGTGGTGGGCTTGACCAGGGGCTGGTCCTCGACCGGGTGCTGCCAGGACAGCTTGCTGACCAGGGTGCGGACCTCGGCGGCGATCGGGGAGCCGAAGTCGCCGGGCTGGAGGCCGATCCGGACGAAGGGGGCGGTCACCGCGCCCGGCACCTGCCAGGAGACGACGACCTGTTGGGAGGGATCGGCCCCGAAGGCCAGGTGCCGGCCGAAGGGGCGCAGCGCGGACCCGGCGGTCCGGTCGCTGCGGGGTGCGGGGAGGGTCGGGGTGTCGAGGGCGGTCGGGCGGGGGGCGGCCTGGGCGGCGCCGGGCAGCAGGAGGCTGCCCGCGGCGAAGGCGGCACCGCCCGCCGCGCTCACTCGCAGGAGGTCGCGCCGGGAGTGCCGTGTGGTCTCGGACATGACATTAAGTTAGGAAACATCCCTAACCTTTGACAAGGGGGCGAACGCGAACGGATTCGGCCGCACCGCACGCCAGTTGGGGGTGCTCGGACATCGAGGCGACGGTGCTCGGGCATCGAGCCGGGGGCGCCCCCCGCCTCGGGAGCCCCGCCACCTGCTCGGTTGCGGCCCGGCGGGAGGGACGTGAACGCGCGGGCCGATGTCCGGATAACCCACCGGGCCGTCCGTATCGCCCCTCGGTCCGGCCCGGCCCCACGCCTACGGTCGAGGCCATGAACGAACCCCTCAGCCCCGACGACCTCGCCGCCTACCACGAGAACGGCTTCCTCCTCGTCAAGAACCTGATCAGCCGACAGGAGGCGGCGGCGATGCGGGAGGAGTGCCACGCCCTGGCCGCCCGCCTCGACTCCGACGCCGACCCGACCTGGGCCAGCGCGCGCACCGTCGCGGGTGCGTCCGCCGGACGCACGGCCCTCAAGCACGCCCACGACGCGCAGTTCCACTCGGCGGCCTTCGCCCGGCTGCTGGTCGACCCCAGGTTCACGGACGTCGCGGCCGCACTGGTCGGTGGGCCCAACCTCCAGTTGCACCACACGAAGATGTTCATCAAGCCTCCGGAGACCGGCTCCCCCTTCCCCCTGCACCAGGACCACCCGTTCTTCCCGCACGTCCGGCACACCGTCGCGGCCGCGGTCTTCCACTTCGACGACGCCCCGGAGGAGAAGGGCTGCATCAGGGCCGTCCCCGGCAGCCACCGGCAGGGCCCGCTGCCGCACGTCGAGGACGGCAGCTGGCACCTGCCGCCCGACACCTGGCGGCTCCAGGACGCCCGGCCGTGCCCGGCGGAGGCCGGCGACGTCCTGTTCTTCGGCTACCTCACCGTGCACGGTTCGGGGCTGAACACCTCCGACCAGGCCCGCACCACCTGGCTGGTACAGTTCCGGGACCCTGCGGACCGGCCCACCACGGACGATCACACCTGGTCCCTCGGTCAGGGCATGATGTTGCGGGGCGTCGACCCCACCGCGCGCAGGACGGACGGGGCGGGCGAGCCGAGATGACCGAACTGGCCCGGGCGGGCGCCGCCCTGCCCCTGCTCAACTCCGTGCGGCTGGGCACCACCCTCGCCGGACGACGGGTCGAGTTCGTGGACTGGGGGTTCTACCCGCCCGAGCCATGGCGCAACTACTGGCACAGCCACTCCTACTTCGAGTTCTGCTACGCCTACGCCGGGCGCGGGACGTTCCGGCTCGGCGCGCTGGAGCACCCGGTCGGAGCCGGCGAGCTGTTCCTGGCCCGCCCCGGCGAGGTCCACGAGATCACCACCGACGCCCGGGACCCGCTCGGCATCGTCTTCTGGTCCTGGACGATGGTCCCCGAACGCGGTCCGCGCGGGGCCGCCGGGCCCGGCTCCCCGGAGACCGCCGCCCTGCTCGACGCCGTCGCGGCCGGCCCGCGCCAGGTCGTCCCGGCCGCCGGAACCCCGCTTCCCCGGCTGTTGGCGACACTCGCCGAAGAGGCCGCGGCTCCGGGGCCGGCCAGCCCCGACCTGCTGGCCGCCCTCGGCCCCGCACTGGTCCTCACCTGCGCCCGCGTCGTCGCCGGCCTGCCCGACGCCCCGCGCCCGACGCCCGTGCCGGGTGGGCGCGCGGCGGCGGTCGCCGCGCGGATGACCCGCTACCTGGACGACAACTTCGACCGCCCGGTACGGGTACGGGACGTCGCCACCCAGGTCCACCTGAGCGAGCGCCACGCAGCACGGCTCTTCCAGCAGGAGACCGGGTGCACGATCATCGCCTACCTGACCCGCCGACGGCTGGACGTCGCCGCGCAGCGCCTGGCCGATCCCGCGCTGCGCCCGCTGTCCGTCGCGGCCGTCGCCCGCTCCTGCGGCTATGCGGACACCCGGCACTTCAGCACCGCGTTCCGGCGCCACTGGGGAGCGCTCCCGACGCAGGTGCGGGCCGGGGGCGGCACCACCCACGGCCTGTCCGCGGACCGCGGCGCGATCCGGTAGCCGGTGGCCGACCACGCCGGGGCCGGGCGTGGCCGGGGCCGGGCGTCGGTTCTTGGGCGGATCGGCCTAGTCGGCCCCGCGAGCCGTGGCTGCGACGGCGACGGCCGCCCTACCGTGGGCGAATGACCGATCATCAGACCGCGCGGCCCGCGATGGGCCGGGCGGGCTACCTCGGGGCGGCCGCCGGCTTCGCCGTCTGCATGGCGGGCACCACCCTGCCCACCCCGCTGTACGGGCTGTACCAGGAGCAGATCGGCTTCTCCGAACTGATGGTGACGGTCGTCTTCGCCATCTACGCCTTCGGCGTCATCGGCGTCCTGCTGCTCGTCGGCAACGTCTCCGACTCCGTCGGACGCCGGCCCGTCCTGCTCTGCGGACTGGCGCTCGCGGCGTGCAGCGCCGTCGCCTTCCTGGCCGAAGGCGGCCTCCCGCTGCTGGCCCTGGGCCGCCTGCTGTCCGGCCTGTCCGCAGGCCTGTTCACCGGCACCGCCACCGCGTACGTCCTGGAGCTCGCCCCACCCGGACACCAGGCCCGCGCGGGCTTCGTCGCGACCGCCGCCAACATCGGCGGCCTGGGCTGCGGACCGGTGCTGTCGGGACTGCTCGCCGAGTACACGCCCCACCCCCTGACCCTGCCGTTCGCCGTGCACCTGGTGCTGCTCGCCGCCTCCTTCACCGTCACGTGGCTCCTGCCGGAGACCGTCACCGGAGCCCGCCCGCTGCGCACCGCCCGGCCGCGCCGGCCGTCCCTGCCGCCGGAGGTCCGCGGGGTGTTCGTCCCGGCCGGCCTCGCCGCGTTCGCGGGCTTCTCCCTGCTGGGCGTCTTCACCTCCGTCAGCCCGGCCTTCCTCGCCCAGCGGCTGGGCGTCCACAGCCCGGCCGTCGTCGGTCTGATCGTCTGCACGGCCTTCTTCGCCTCCACCCTCGGCCAGCTCGTGGTGCCCCGGCTCGGCACCGCCCGGGCGATCCCGATCGGCTGCCTGGTGCTCATCGCCGGGCTGGCCCTGATGGCGGGCTCCCTCGCCTGGACGGCCCTGCCCCTGCTGGTGCTCAGCGCCCTGGTGGGCGGCGCCGGCCAGGGCATGGGCCTGCGCGGAGCCGTCGGCGAGATCGCCGCCGCGGCTCCCGCCGAGCACCGCGGCGGCGCCCTGTCGGCGCTCTTCGTGGTCGCCTACTTCGGCATCTCGATCCCGGTGATCGGCATCGGCCTGCTCACCGCACCGATCGGCCTGGCCCGCGCCGGCCTGGTCTTCACCGCCTGCATGGCCCTGCTCGCCGCCGCCTCCGGCGCCTACCTGCTGCGTCGGGCCCGCGCCGGCTCCTGAACCGGCCGCGGCCCGGTGGCGCCCGCGCGCTTCCACGCGCTCTCGCGCAGCAGCCGCAGGCCGTTGAGGCCGACGATGACGGTCGAGCCCTCGTGGCCGAGGACGCCGAGCGGCAGGGGCAGGGTGGCGACCAGGTCCCACACGACCAGCCCGGAGATGAACACCGAGGCGATCACCAGGTTCTGGACGACCAGCCGCCGGGCCGCCCGGGACAGCGCGATCACCGTGGGGACGGTCGCGAGTTCGTCTCGGACGACGACCGCGTCGGCGGTCTCCAGCGCCAGGTCGGAGCCCGCCCGGCCCATCGCGATGCCGGTGTGGGCGGCGGCGAGGGCGGGGGCGTCGTTGACGCCGTCGCCGATCACCAGGACCTTGCGCCCGGCCCGCTCCTGCTCCTGGACGGCGGCGACCTTGTCCTGGGGGAGCAGCCCGGCGCGGACGTCGGTGATGCCGACCTCGGCGGCGAGGCGGGCGGCGGCGCGCGGGTTGTCGCCGGTCACCAGCACCGGGGCGGCGCCGGTCAGGGCCGCCAGGGCGGTGACGGTGGCGGCGGCGTCGGGGCGCAGGCGGTCGGCGATGCCGAGCACGCCGACCGGGACGCCGTCGCGCTGGACCAGGACGGCGGTGCGCCCGTCGCGCTCCAGCTCCTCGGCGACGGCGACGGCGACGGCGACGGCAGCGGCGGTGGCGGTGGCGGTGGCGGTGGCCTCGGCCTCGGCGGAGGGCGCGTCGGCGGCGCCGTCGAGGAGCCGGGCGGGGGCGCCGACCGCGATGACGGCGCCGGAGACGGTGGCGGTCACCCCGATGCCGGGGGTGGAGGCGAAGCCCTCGGCGACCGGCAGGTCGAGGCCGCGTCGGCGGGCGGCGTCGACCACCGCGCGGGCCAGCGGGTGCTCGCTGGGGTGCTCGGCGGCGCCCGCCAGGGCCAGCAGTTCGTCCTCGTCCAGGCCGCTGCCGGTGAGGGGGAGCAGGTCGGTGATCCGGGGGGTGCCCTCGGTGAGGGTGCCGGTCTTGTCCAGAGCCACCGCGTCGACCTGCCCGAGCCGCTCCATCACGACGGCGGACTTCACCAGGACGCCGTGGCGGCCGGCGTTGGCGATCGCGGACAGCAGCGGCGGCATGGTGGCCAGCACCACCGCGCAGGGCGAGGCGACGATCATGAAGGTCATCGCCCGCAGCAGCGAGCCGGTCACGGCGGCCCCGAAGGCCAGCGGGACCAGGAAGACGGCGAGGGTCGCGAAGACCATGCCCAGGGAGTAGCGCTGCTCGACCCTCTCGATGAACAGCTGGGTGGGGGCCTTGGTCTCCGAGGCCTCCTCGACCATGGCGACGATCCGGGCGATCACCGAATCGGAGGCGTCGCGCTCGACCTTCACGCGCAGGGCGCCGGTGCCGTTCAGGGTGCCGGCGAAGACCTCGTCGCCCAGCTGCTTGGCGGCCGGCAGCGGCTCGCCGGTGATGGTGGCCTGGTCGATCTCGCTCGCGCCGTCCAGGACGCGGCCGTCGGCGCCGACGCGCTCGCCGGGGCGGATCAGGATGGTGTCGCCGACCACCAGGTCCTCGGTGGCGACGGTCTCCTCGCCGCCGTCGTCCAGCAGGCGGGTGGCGGTGGTGGGGGCGAGGTCGAGCAGGCCGCGTACCGAGTCCTGGGTGCGGGCGGTGGCCAGCGCCTCCAGCGCGCCCGAGGTGGCGAAGATGACGATCAGCAGCGCGCCGTCCATCACCTGCCCGATCGAGGCCGCGCCGATCGCGGCGACGATCATCAGCAGGTCGACGTCGAGGGTCTTCTCGCGCAGCGCCCGGAGGCCGGCCCAGCCGGGCTCCCAGCCGCCGGTGACGTAGGCGATCGCGTACAGCGGCCCCCAGGCCCAGGCCGGGGCGCCGGTCAGCTGGAGCGGCAGGGCGGTCAGGAAGGCGACGGTCGCGGCGGCGGCCCAGCGGGCCTCGGCCAGCGCGAAGACGCGCGTACGGCGCTTGGGAGCGGCGCCGCCGCGCGGGGCTGCGGCGGCTGGGCGCTCGGTGAGGGTTGCGGACATGGCTGTGGTGTTCCTCCACGCGGGCAGGACGGGGCGACGCGTCGACCATACAGGAATACATGAACAGCTCTTCATTTATTCCCGCTGGATTGACCCTCCCGGGTGATGCGGCTGGCGCCCCCGCCGGGCACGCCCTAGTTGGCCCGCGCGGCGAGGCCCTGCGGCCAGTGGCGGTGGTACTGGTCGATGACGTAGTCGTGGCCGTGGAGCCAGCCGTCCGCGGCCGGGTGGGCGTCGGTGAGGTGGGGGTGGCCCGGGGGCAGGTCGGCGTGGACGTGGTCGAGCCTGGCGGGGTCGCGGGCGGGCCAGATCGCGGTGGCGGCGGTGGCGGCGAGCAGGGCGATGGCGCCGAGGGCGACGGCCGTCACCGGGAGGCCGGCGCCGGCGGCGAGCCAGCCGGCGAGGGGGTAGGTGAGCAGCCAGCAGCTGTGCGAGAGGGAGAACTGCGCGGCGAAGGCGGCGGGCAGGTCCGCGTCGGCGGCGGAGCGGCGGATCAGGCGCCCGCCCGGCGTGAGGACGGCGGAACAGGCGGCGCCGATCGCGGCCCAGGACGCCAGCAGCGCGGCCCAGGACCAGCCGCCCGGGGCCGCGGCGGTGACGGCGGCGACGGCGGCCAGGACGGCGGGGAGAGCGAAGGCGGCCGGGAGCATGACGGCGCGGTCGGAGAGCCGTCGCAGGAGCCGGGGCAGGAGCAGGGCGGTCAGCATGGAGCCGGCACCGTAGGCGCCCAGGGCGAGCGAGACCGCGCCCGCCGGGCGGTGGAAGTGCTCGCGGACCGCGACGACGGTGTCGACGAAGACGATCGCCCCGGCGGCGGCGACCGCGAGGTCGAGGGCGAGCAGGGCCCGCAGGCGGGGGGTGGCCCAGAACAGGCGGGCGCCGAAGGCGGCCTTGGCGTGGACGCCGCCGGTCCGCTCGACGGGGGCGGGCTTGGGCAGGGCGACGGAGACGACCAGGGTGGCGGAGGCGAGGAAGCCGGCGGTGGTGCCGGTGAACAGCCAGGTGTACGGGACCAGGGCGAGCAGGCCCGCGGCGAGCGCGGGGCTGAACAGGGACTCCAGGTCGTAGGCGAGGCGGGACATCGACAGCGCCTGGGTGTAGTCCCGTTCGGCAGGCAGCACCTCGGGGATGGTGGCCTGGAAGGCCGGTGTGAAGGCGGCCGAGGCGGCCTGGAGCAGGAAGACCAGGACGTAGATCTGCCAGGCCTGGCTGACGAACGGCAGGGCGAGCGCGACGGCGGCGCGGGTGAGGTCCATCGCCACCAGCAGCGTTCGGCGCGGAACGCGGTCGGCGAGGGCGCCGACCGCCGGTGCGACGGCCACGTAGGCGACCATCTTGACGGCCAGCGCGGTGCCGAGGACCGCCGAGGCGTCGGCGCCGGCGATGTCGTAGGCGAGCAGGCTCAGCGCCACGGTGGCCAGGCCCGTGCCCACCAGGGCGATGACCTGGGCTGCGAACAGGTGGCGGTAGGTGCGGTTGCGCAGGGTGGACAGCATCGGCCCCGTCCCGGTCGGCGGCGTGGTGAGGCGGCACTATCGTAGCCAACACGTGCACACGTATGCACGTGTTGGCTACGATAGTGCGGCTCTCGCCGCCGTTCCGGGCTGCGGGGGTGGGTCGGTCGTGCGGCGGGTCAGTCGTGCGGCGGCAGGGAGCCGATCTGGTGGTCGGCGACGTTCAGCGCCTCGTCGACCAGCCGCCGGAGGTGCCCGTGGCGCAGCGAGTAGACGACGCGGCGCCCGTCCCTGCGCGTGGTGACCAGGCCCGCGAGGCGGAGTTTCGCGAGGTGCTGGCTGACGGAGGTGCGCGGGGCTCCGCACGCCTCGATGAGGGAGGTGACGTCGGCCTCGCCCGCGCCGAGCCGGTGCAGCAGCGCGAGCCGGGTGCGGTCCGCGAGCAGGGCGAGGACGGACGCGGCGACGTCCAGCCGCTCGCCGCTGCCCTGCCCCTGTTCCTGCGAGCCGTGTGCAGCTGCCAGGTCGGTGCTTGTGCTCATGGGCTCATCGTAGATCGGCGTGCGTCCGATGCGTGCACGCGTGCGCACGTGACGGCTCCGCGCTGTCGGGGCCGCCGGGGCGGGCCCGGCTCCCGGGGTGTTCAGCGGCCGGGGCCCCAGCGGGCTTCGAGCCGGCGGGCGCCGTCGGGGGTGGTGACGGCCCGCCAGCTGGCCCGCATCCGCACCGTGCGGCGGGCGGCGCCGGCGCCCCTGGAGGCGGTCGGGGCGCCCACGGCCTGGAGCACGGAATTGTCCAGGGGGCTGTCGGCGAGCCTGCGCACGATCGCGGACAGGGTCGCGGCGACCGAGCCGCGCGCCGGTGCGGATGCGGGCCAGCCGGCGGGGAGGGGCTGGCGGCGGTGGAAGGCGCCGAGAACGGCCACGGGGACCTCACCTTCGTTGACGTATCGTCCGACGCGGCGGATCGATCGGGTGTGGGCGGCTGACGGCGTGTCTTGCGGATGCTCCGGAGGGCGGTGACGGGGCGCCGGGCCCGTGTCAGCCGGGAGGGGACGAGTCCGAGCCTAGGCCGCGGACCCCCGGGGGGCGGGCGATCCTGACGCCCCCTTGACTGCGCGGGCGTCGTCACTGACGGTGTCCTGACGGCGGCCCCGCGTATCGACGGCCTCCGGCCCGGACGCGATCGCGCTCCGGCGGGTGGCGCGTCGGGCGGGCGGCAGCGTCGCGCGGGCGAGGGGAGGGAGAGCCATGGCAGGCCGGTCAGACGGCGCCGGCGCGGTCCGCGACGGCCGGGGGGTGAACGATTGGGACGGGACGGGTTCGTTCACTAACATCGACAGTGGCCCTGGATATAGGGAACACATCCGTTCATTGCGGACAGCCGGTGAACGGGCGTGTCGAGAGGTGGAACCGAAGAAGGTGCGCAGCCATGCCCGCTGAACCCGCAGTCGCGCGCGGACCGGCGACGGGCGCCCCGCTCCGCAGGCGCGGCGAGGCGCTGGAGAACGCCATCTTCGAGGCCGCCCTCCAGCAGCTCACCGCCGACGGCTACGCCCGGCTCACCATGGAGGGCGTCGCCGCGGCCGCGCAGACCGGAAAGGCCGCGCTCTACCGGCGCTGGCCCTCCAAGGAGGAACTGGTCAAGGACGCGCTGCGCGCCTGCCTGCCCCCGGCCGGCCCGCCGCCCGACACCGGCGGCCTGCGCGGGGACCTGCTGGAGGTGGTGACCAGGCTGCGCGCGGCGATGCTGAGCGAACCCGGGGCCGCCGTGCGGGCCATCATGGGCGAGCTGGACCGGCACCGGGCCCACACCTTCCTGGCGATCGTGCTGGAGCGGGTGGTGGAGCCCACCGCCGCGCTGATCGCCGAGGTGCTCGCCCGCGGCGCCACCCGGGGCGAGGTCCGCCCCGGGTCCGTCACCCCCCTGGTCACCGACGTCGTCCCGGCGCTGATGCTGTACCGGATCAAGATGTGCGGCGGCGCGCCGGCGCAGCTCGACCCGGCGGAGATCGTCGACGAGGTGCTGCTGCCGATCGTCCGTCCGTGACGGACGGTCAGGCCGATGGCTGATGGCCGACGGCCGGTCCGGGGTGGGCCCCGGACCGGCCGTGGTCGTACGGGCGGGCCGTCAGCCGGCGTCGGACGGCGCCTGGGCCGGGACGGCGGGCGCCGGCGCGGAGCCCGCCTCGGCGGCCCGGGCGGCGGAGGCCTCGAAGAAGCGCAGCAGCTCCACCGGGAACGGAAGCACCAGCGTCGAGTTCTTCTCCGCCGCGACCTCGACCACCGTCTGCAGCAGCCGCAACTGCATCGCCGCCGGGGTCTCGGACATCGTGACGGCGGCCTCGGCGAGCTTGGCGGCGGCCTGGAACTCGCCGTCCGCGGTGATGATCCGGGCCCGGCGCTCGCGGTCGGCCTCCGCCTGGCGGGCCATCGAGCGCTTCATCGAGTCGGGCAGGCTGACGTCCTTGATCTCCACCCGGTCGATGTGCACGCCCCACCCGGTGGCCGGGCTCTCCAACATGACCTCCAGCCCCTGGTGCAGGTTCTCCCGGCCGGAGAGCAGGTCGTCCAGCTCGCTCTTGCCGATGATCGAGCGCAGCGAGGTCTGGGCGACCTGAAGCATCGCGAAGGAGTAGTTCTGGACGTCCACCGTGGCCTTGACCGGCTCGACGACGCGGAAGTACAGCACTGCGTCGACGCTGACGGAGACGTTGTCCTTGGTGATGCCCTCCTGGGCGGGCACCGGCATGGTGACGACCTGGACGTTGACCTTGCGCATCCGGTCGACCACCGGCACCAGCAGGGTGAGGCCCGGCTGGCGGACCTGCTCGCGCACCCGGCCGAGCCGGAACACCACGCCGCGCTCGTACTGCTGCACCACCCGCACGCCGGTGATCAGCCAGAACAGCGCCAGCACGACGACGAGAACGACAATTGCCACGTTCGTCCGACCTTCCCCGTAGCGGCGCAGCCCGGGCCGGGTCCGGAACGGGCCCTGTCGCGCGGGTGCGAGCCGCGCAGGACAGTATGCGCCCCGGCCGCGGGGATCGACAGCCGCGTGCGCCGGGGATCCTGACGGACCGTCCGCTCCGCCGGTCGGGCCGTTCGGCGACGCCGCGGACGGCGGGGGGGGGGGGGCCCCCCCCCCGGGGCCCCCCCCCCCCCCCCCCCCCCCCCGCGCGGGCCCCCGGGGGGGGGGCCCCCCCCCCGGCGGCCCTGGCCATCGGTGCGGCCCTGCTCCTGGCCACCGTGCTCCTCGGCCTCGCCGT
>NZ_JBIUYQ010000035.1:0-69578 GCF_044744605.1 Kitasatospora sp. NPDC087271 | reverse complement strand
AAGCTACCTCGCCGGCCTTCACCTCCGCGGCGCAATGATCTGGATCAAGGACCTCACCCGAACCCATTGATCACGACCGAATACGCGGCCTAGTGCCGCGCCTGGGCCGCGAACCCGCCAAGGCCCCTGGCGGGAACGGCCGGTGCCGGGCGGAGCCGGGCGGGTGGGCCTCACGGCATCGGCCATGCGCGGGTGGGCGCGTGGTCGGCCTCGGGGCCGTGCAACTGGGTGGCGAGCAGGCGGCCCGCCGCCGAGGCCAGGCCCTGGCGGTCCGCCACCGGATGCGGGCCGTCCAGCAGGGACATGGTGAGGCGGTAGGTCGACAGGGCCTTGTCCGTCCGGGCCCTGGTCCGTTCCTCGGACGGGGCGCGGGACAGGACCAGGACCGCCGGCTCGCGGTTCTCGGCGATCGCGGCGCCGAGGCGGGCGTGGCCGTCCAGGACCGCATGGCAGTTGAGCCCGCTGAACCACCAGAGCAGGACGGGCGCCAGGACGCCCTCCCGGGCCTGCTTGCGGCAGGCCTTCACCCGGGGGTCGTCGGGCGGTGGCATCCGGCGCAGCGGCATGACCCGCCGGGAGCCGTCGAACCAGTCGACGTAGCCGTCGGGATGGGCGTCGAGCAGCAGGGAGCGCCACTGGCCGCCCGGTCCGCCTGCGGCCGGTGCCGTCCCCTCGCGGGCGAGCCGCGGGGAGAGCACCCACCGTCCCTCGTGGAGCGGGCCGTCGGCGCGGGCGTGCAGGGCGCCGGCGAAGCGGTGCGCCCAGCGGGCGTACCAGGACGGCCCTCCCGGCCCGGCGACCGCGCGCGCCCGGGCGGCCCGCAGCGGGGCGAGGGGGGAGCGGTAGTGGTCCGTGCGGGAGTACTCGACGCCGCAGCGGTCGTCGTCGATCCTGGCGGTGAGCACCACCCGCGGACCCTGTGACAGGACGATCAGGTTCCCGTTGGCCGTCCGCGGCCGCAGCCCCGGCTCGGTGGCAGGGGGGAGCTCCAGGCCCAGGCCGCCCCAGGATCCGCCGTCGGCCGCCGCTGTCAGATTCCTCCGGTGCACCGGAGAAATCCTAGGCCCCGGCGGGCCCCGCGCTCTCGGCCCCGGCGGGCCCCGGGCCTTCGGCGCGGTCCTGGGCCGCCATGACGTCGTCGCCGTGCTCGAACGCCCACGCGCCGAGGGCGCCCACCGGGGTGAGCAGGCTCGCCCCCAGGCCGGTGAGCGCGTACTCGACGCGGGGCGGCGACCCGGGGTGGGCGGTGCGTTCCACCAGGCCGCTGGCCTGCAGGCGGCGCAGGGTCTCGGTCAGCACCTTGGGGCTGATGCCCCCGATCCGCGCGCGCAACTGCCCGGGGCGCTGGGGGTGGTGGCGCAGCGCCCACAGGACGACCGGGTTCCAGGTGTTGGCGAGCAGGTCGAAGGCGAGGCGGGCGGGGCAGTCGGCGAGGAGGTCCTGATCGGTGGTCACGTACCGAATGGTGCCCGAGCCGGTGCCTAGTGTCGTCAGCGCAGTCGACGTCGTCGATGCCGTCGACATCGTCGATGTCGATGTCGTCGGCGTGTTCGGGAGAAGGGGAGCGGGGATCGTGAGGATCGGGATCATCGGCACCGGCGCCATGGCCGGTGCGCTGGGCGGGCAGTGGGTGCGCGCGGGCCACGACGTGCTGGTGGGCGGGCGCGACGGCGCCCGGGCCGCGGCCCTGGCCGGGCGGATCGGTGCCCGGGCCGGGGGCGTGCGGGAGGCGGCCGGGCACGGGGCGGACGCCGTCCTGCTCGCCGTGCCCCACGCGGCGGCGGCCGGTGTGGCCGCCGCCCTGGCCGGCGTCCTGCGCGGGCGCACGCTGGTGGACTGCACCAACCCGGTGGCCCCGGGTTTCGTCCTGGCCACCGGCGCCGGGCCCTCGGCGGCCGAGCGCATCGCGGCGGGCGCGCCCGGGGCGCACGTGGTCAAGGCGTTCAACCTGTGCCACGAGAGCGTGTGGCGCCTGAGCCCGCCGGTGTTCGACGGGCGTCCGCTGGCCGTCCCGCTGTGCGGGGACGAGCCGGGCGCGCTGGAGACGGTGCGGCGCCTGGTGCGGGACGTGGGCTGCGAGCCGGTGGGCGGCGGGGGGCTGGAGCGGGCCGGGCTGCTGGAGGCGACCGCCGCGTTCCTGATCGGCCTGTGGGTGGGCGAGGGCGTGGACGCCCAGGCGATCGCCCCGCCCCTGGCCCACGCCGGCCCGTAGGCCCGCAGGCCGCCGGGGCGGCGGGCATGCGGGCCGCCCCCGCCTCGTCCGGCCCGGGTTGACACGCTTCTTCACATCTAGAATATTGGATACGTCATCTGGTCGAGGGTCGGGCGAAGGGAGCACGCGGTGGATCCGCTGGCCGTCCACAAGGCGCTCGCCAACCCGGCGCGGGCGGACTTCCTGCGCTGGCTCAAGACGCCCGAGCGCTACTTCGACGAGGACTACTACCGCGAACGCGGCGTGGGCTTCCACATCGGCGTGTGCGTGACGGACATCCGGGAGAAGTCCGGGCTCGCCCAGTCCGTGGTCTCCGGCTACCTGCAGATCCTGCGCGACGCCGGACTGCTGGTGTCCGAACGCGTCGGCAAGTGGACCTTCTACCGCCGCGACGAGGCGACGATCGCCGCGTTCGCCGCCTACGCCCGCGACGAACTCTGACGCCCCGCCCCCTCAGGGGCGCACCCCACCGCCCCCGCCGGGGCGGCCCGGGCTGCGCCCTTCCTTTTCGCCCCATTCCATCTAACTATCTAGATTTGTAGCCCCATGTGCGGGGGGCGGGTGCCGTGCGCCCGCACACCCCGCGCGCCGGGCGGACGGAGGCAGCACATGCGAAAGACCGGCCCCGCCGTCCTGACACTCTCCCTGGGAGTGTTCGGGATCATCACCACCGAGATGGGCGTCGTCGGCGTCCTGCCCCGCATCTCCGAGGACCTCGGCGTCACACCCTCCGCCGCCGGCTGGCTGGTGGGCGTCTTCGCCCTCGTGGTCGCCGCCACCGGACCGTTCGGCACCCTGCTGGCCTCCGGCCTGCGCCGCAAGGCCGTCCTGGCGGGCGCACTGGCCGTCTTCGCGCTCTCCAACGCCGTGTACGCGCTCACCGACGACTTCGCCGTGATGTTCGCCTTCCGGATCCTGCCCGCGCTCTTCCACCCCGTCTTCTTCGCCGTCGCCCTCACCACCGCCGCCAACCTGGTCCCCGAACACCGCGCCACCCGGGCGGCCACCACCGTCTTCGCCGGCGTCACCGTCGGCTTCGCCTTCGGCGTGCCGCTCACCTCCTACCTCGCCGAACACGCGGGCCTGGCCGCCGCGTTCTGGTTCGGCGCCGGCGTCAACCTGCTGGCCTGCCTGGGCGTCCTGCTCCTCCTGCCCACCACCCCCGCCGCGCCCACCACGCCTACCGCGCCCGCCGGCCGGCGCCCCTCCTACCGGGGCCAGCTGGCCATCCTGCGCCGGGGCCGGCTGTGGCTGTCGGTCCTGGCCGTCGTGTGCGTGTTCGCCGCGATGTTCTCCGTCTACGGCTACTTCGCCGAATACCTGGAACGCGTCACCGGCCTGAGCGCCTCCCTGGTGGGCGCCGCGCTGATGGCCTTCGGGATCGTCATGGTCCTCGGCAACCTCCTCTTCGGCCGCCTCCTGGAACGCGACCTCCCGCGCACCGTCACCGCCTTCCCCGCCCTCTACGTCCTCCTCTACGCCCTGCTCTACGCGATCGGCCCCTGGCCCGCGCCGATGACCGCCGGCGTCCTGCTCTGGGGCGCGGTGCACTCCGGCGGACTCGTCGTCAGCCAGAGCTGGCTGGCCCGCGACGCCCAGGACGCACCCGAGTTCGGCAACAGCCTGTTCATCTCCTTCTCCAACCTGGGCATCACCGCCGGCAGCGCGGTCGGCGGCCTCGTCGTCTCCACCGCCGGCGCCCGCCACCTGCCCTGGGCCGGAGCCGGCTTCGCCCTCGCCGCCCTGGCCGCCGTCCTGCTGCGCCGCCGCCTGGGCCCCGCCACCCCGGCGACCCCCACCGCCCCTGCGGCGCAGGGCGCGCCCGCCCCCGCCCGGGCCGCCACCGGCTGACGGCGCCCGTATCAATCCAGGCAGGCCAAGGCACCCGCCACCAGTGAGCGCGCTGCCGCGCCCCGCACCGCCCCCGCGAGAGGCGGTCGAAGGCCCGGGCGTACAGATCGACCTGGCCTGGCCTGGCCTGGCTGGGCGAGGGGTGAGGGTGGAGGCGGCCCTCGTCAGATTCCGAACAGGTGGTGCGGGACCGCGTGCTCCCAGACCGCTTCGAACGCGGTGGCGCACAGCTTCACGGTCTGCGGGTCCGCCGTGATCTCGTCCTCGACCACCGCGCCGTCACCGGAGAAGTGGTGCACCCGAAGCAGCGCGCCGTCGGACAGCCAGAAGTCGTTGCCCGGCAGGGGGATGCCCGTGGCCCGTCGCCGGGGCAGCCAGCGGACCTCCTCACCCGCCGTGACGTTGGCGTGGGTGACGTAGTGCTCCCACCGGATGTACGCGGACACGGGCTCGGAGACGACCCGGGCCCGGCGCACGGCCACACCCCGGGCCACCGTGTCCGTGATCAGCTGGTCGTAGGGATGCCACCAGGACCCGCGGTCCTGCCAGTCGATCCGCTCGCCGCGCCGCCACGCCTCGAACCGCTCCGTCGGGGCGTAGGAGTCCCGCAGCTCCAGATGGACGGCGGAGCGCCGGCACCGCCCGAGCAGCTCGGCGAAGTCGGGCACGCCCGACGCCGCTCGCGTTCCTCCGGGGACAGCTCGGTCGGCCGGACCGCTCGTCGGGGTCCGGCGGGGCCGCTCCGCCTCCCGGCGGCCGGGGCCCCCTGCGGTGCCGCGCTCACGTGTCCAGGGCTTTGCGGATCAGGGTGGCGAGCACGGCGGCCTCGGCCTCCTTGAGGTGTCCCAGGGCCACCCAGGAGAAGCTGGATCCCGCGAACACGTCCGGGCCACCACGGACGAGGGCGGAGATCCCGGCAGCGCGCAGCGCTTCCCGCAGATCGTTCGCCGCCGACTCCTCGGCGCTCACCCGTTCCGACTGTCCAGTCGGCTCAAGACCCGACATGTGCCACTCCCTTGACCGATGGGGTTCCGTCACCACGAAGGTAGGGGCGGCGGCAGGAACCGGGCGGAGGTGATTCCCGGTGATTCTCACAGCAGCGACCGGCGGGCCCGGGAAATCACCCGATGGGCTGACGGGCCGTAGACGGCGCTCTCCGCCAGGGCCTCCCACGCCCGGACGTGAAGCGCGACGTCTGCCGGATCGTCCAACCACATCTCCGCGTGCCAGGACTCGGTGATGACCAACGCGCCGTCGTGGATGGAGAATCCGACTCCCGCGGGCACTCTGAGATCGGCATCGAACGGCACGATCCCGAGCCGGACGTTCCCACGTGCCAGCCAGGGGGCCAGGCACTCCAGCTGGTCCGCCAGTACGGCCGGCGGGCAGAGCCGGGAGACGAGGGCGCCTTCCCACACCAGGAAGTGGAACGACCGCGACCGGTCGTTGAGAACCCTCTGGCGTTCCATGCGGGTCACCGCCGCGGCCTCGACGTCGCGGATCGACGGATGGACCCTGGTGTACCGGGTGAGGACCGCTCGCGCGTACTCGGCGGTCTGGAGCAGGCCGGGAACCAGGGTCGGGTCGAATGACCGACGGTCGCCGGTCTTCTTCCCCTGCGCGGCGTGCGCCTCCTGCACCGGCCGGACACCGCCGGCGAGTTGGCGCCGCCACGACCGGTACTGGGTCTCCACCGTCCGCAGCCGGCCCACCAGTTCGGCGGCGGCGTCGGGCCGGCCGACGGCCTCGGCCCAGGCGACCACATCGGCCCTGGTGGGCGACTGCCTGCCGTTCTCCAGCTTGCTGACCTTGGACTGGGGCCAGCCCAGCCGCACGGCCAAGGCGCGTCCGGACAACCCGCACTCGGTGCGCAGTTCACGCATCCGGGCACCAAGAGCAGACCGTGCCTGCTGATAGTCGGTGCTCACATGCCGGAAGGTACCTGAGCCCGGAACCGCGCGTAGGGCCTCGCGTGGTGCCAGGCGGCATCACGCACCTGGCAGGCACGGAGGACTTCCAGCGGGTCGGTGACCAACTCCATTCCCACGGTGCGCTCCCCCTCGAAGTGGAAGCGCGCGACCGTGCGGGAGTCGAAGAGCCAGAAGTCCGTCAGCCCGGCCAGCCCGGCCGCCTCGGCCTCCGAGCGCCACATGCACCGGATGTCCTCACCGGCCGCCACGTTGGTCCGGGCGCACGCCAGCAGGTACCGCTGCCCCTCGGTCGGCGGATCGTCCACCAGACGCACCCGCTCGAACCTCTTGCCCTTGCCGACCATGCGGCGCACGTTCTCGAACCAGGGGTGCCCGACCTCCCCGGCGCTGTCCCCCGTCCGAAGGAACTCGGCGTAGGAGGGCGTCTGCTTGTCGGAGAGGTATCCCGCCCTTGTCTCCAACCGCCACGCGGTGTGCTCGAACCCGTCGTTGATGAACTCGGTGATCCGCTGCTGCGGTACGAACTCCGGCACCGGCGTCGACTCCTTCGGAGCGAACCGCACCAGCAGTTCGCGGGGCACGACTACGAAGCCCTCATCGTCCTTCACGTGCATGAGTTGCGCCACGTCCTCGGGGTCCGTCACGGCGTACCCCTGCACGACCACCTCGCCGGTGTCCACGTCCTCGTACAGCGTCGGGCAGTCGCCGACACCCGAGGTGCTACCGATGACACGCAGCCGCCTTGCCATAGCTGTTCCTCTCGACGGCAGACAGGAAGGTCCTCCCATGATCGGCCTCAACCGGCGCTCCGGAAGGGGCGATTCTCGATGATTCTCCTGACGATCCGACGCGGGCGCGGTGACGGCCGGATGCCGGGGAACCGGGGAGCCGGCGGCGCTCAGGCGTACCGGTCGAGCAGCGCCTCCAGGAAGTCCTCCAGGCGCCGGCCCAGCAGGGCCGGCGTCAGGTCGCCGCGCCCCAGCTCCCGCCACGGCACGGCGACCTTCTCCGCGTCCGGCGCGAACGCCAGCGCGTCCAGCAGCCGCCAGTACAGGTGCGCGCCCCGGTCCGCCTCCAGCGTGCCGCCGGCCGCCAGGTAGCGGGCGGCGAAGTCCAGGCCGGTGTCCACGCCGTGCAGCAGGGCCAGGGCGGTGGAGCAGTGGGCCACGTCCAGGTCGGCCGGGCCCCAGGAGGTCTCCACCCAGTCCACGACCCCGCTGACGGCCAGCTCGGCGCCCTGCCCGGTGAACAGCACGTTGCCGGGGTGGAAGTCGCGGTGCAGGAAGCACGGCCGGTACGCGGGCGCCTCGCGGCGGATCACGTCCACCGCCCGCCGCCACACCCCGGGACGCGCCGTGGCCCCGGGTACCCGCACCCGCTCCGGGGCCGTCCACGCCTCGAAGGCGCGGGGGCGCTCGCCCGGCGCCACCGCGAGGGCGTGCACGGCGGCCAGCTGACCGGCCAGCAGGTCCGCGCGGCGCTCCACGTCGCCGTCCTGCGCCACCCGCACGCCGCCCGGCAGCAGCGACATCACCAGCGACGGGTGGTCGCAGAACTCGCCCGCCGCGTCCAGGGCGTGCAGCCGCGCCGCCGGCACGCCGCCGTCCGCGAGCAGCCGCAGCACGCCGGCCTCGCGGGTCAGCAGGGCGGGCGCGTGGCGCAGGTAGAACGGCTTGACGAACGAGCGCAGTACCAGCCCGTACCCGCCCCCGCCCGAACCCGGGCCCTCGCCCGCACCCTCTTCCGGGCTGACGTCCAGGCGCCGCATCCGCGACGTCCAGCCGCCGCGCAGGCCGGCCACCGACCGCACCCGGTGGCCCGCAGGGAGGCCCTGCTCCACCCACCGCAGCGTGGCGGCCCAGTCCCGGCCCGGGGGCCCGTACGGCTCGTGCGGCGGCTCGTGCGGCGGTGCGAAGGCGTCCATCCGCCGAAGGATACGAACACCGCCCGCCCGCCGCCATGCCGGGTTCCCACCCGCCCCCGCAGCCCCCGCGGCCCCGGGGCTGGCGCTGGTCTGACGCTGGTCTGGCGCGGGGTCAACTCACCGGCAACGCGCGCCGACCGCCCCCTATTCCGAGACCGGTCGAAGTTTGACAGTTTCCCGCGCACCGGGTTACGTAAGTGGCCGCACCGCACGCCGCACCGCCACCGGCCCGCCGCAGCAGGGGAGTTACGCCATGTCCAGGACCGTCGTCTTCGACCGCACCGGAGGGCCGGAGGTCCTGACCGTGCGAGCCGCCGCCGTACCCGTGCCCGGCCCCGGCGAACTGCTCATCCGCGTCACCGCGATCGGCCTCAACCGCGCCGAGGCCCTCTTCCGCGCCGGCACCTACCTCGACGAGCCCAGGCTGCCCGCCACCCCCGGCTACGAGGCCGCCGGTACCGTGGAAGCCCTCGGCGAGGGCGTCACCGGCTTCGCCGCCGGCGACCGGGTCGACACCGTCCCGGCCTTCTCCCAGAACGACTACGGCGTCTACCGCACCCACGCCCTCGTGCCCGCCCGCGCCGTCGTCCACCACCCGGCCGGCCTCACCGACGTCCAGGGCACGGCCGTGTGGATGCCCTACCTGACCGCCTACGGCGCCCTCGCCGAGGACGGCCACCTGCGCCCCGGCGACCACGTCCTGCTCACCGCCGCCGCCTCCGGCACCGGCCTGGCCGCCATCCGCACCGCCCGCCGCCTGGGCGCCGTCCCCATCGCCACCACCCGCACCCGCGCCAAGAAGCAGCAACTCCTGGACGCCGGCGCCGCCGACGTCGTCATCACCGGAGAGGAGGACCTGGTGGCCCGCGTGGACGCCATCACCGCCGGCACCGGCGTGCGCACCGTCTTCGACCCCGTCGCCGGCCCCGGCGTCCTCACCCTCGCCCGCACCATCGCCCCCGGCGGACGCCTGATCGTCTACGGCCGCCTCGACCCCCGCGACACCCCCCTGCCCGGTCAGGACACCTTCGCCCCCGTCACCAGCCGCTTCTACTCCATGCACGAGGTGACCCGCGACGACGAACGGCTGCGCCGCGCACAGGCCTTCGTCACCGCCGGGCTCGCGGACGGCTCCTTCACCCCCGCCGTCGACCGGGTCTTCGAGGGCCTCGACCGGATCGCCGAGGCCCACCGCTACCTGGAGGCCGGCACCCAGGTCGGCAAGATCGTCCTCACCGTCCAGAACTGACCCCGCCGGGGCCGAGCTTTCCGGAACCGGCCCGCCCCGCGGCCGCCGGCCGCGAGCGGGCCGGCCGTCAGGGCGCCGCGCGGGCCTCGGCGTCGGCGGCGGCGACCACCGCCGACAGCAGGCCCGGGAAACGGCCCTCCAGCTCCTCGGCGCGCAGCGAGTTCATCTTGGTGGTGCCGACGTAGTACTGGTGCAGCAGTCCGGCCTGGCGCAGCACGTTGAAGTGGTGCGTCGAGGTGGAGCGGGAGACCGGAAGGTCAAAGGAGCCGCAGCTCAGCGCGGCGCCCGCGTGGGCCAGCCGGCGCACCACCGATCTGCGGGCAGGGTCCGCGAGTGCCTCCAACACCTGCTGGACGCTGAGGTCCTCCACACCAGGGTGCACGATCACCCGCGCCGCCACGCGTGCCCGTCCCACACCCACCACCCCTTCCCAACGCTCGACCCCCGTCCCGGTTCGGTAAAAGCCGCGCGGCGTGCGCGACTTCGCGCCTCGACGCTACTACGAGCGCGCCGTGCGCCACGCCCACCGCAACACCTCCGCAACACGCGCGCGCCCGCCCCGGCGTGCCCGCGACCCCCGCGCCCCCGCCCGCCCCCGCCCGCCCCCGTGCGCGCACGCGGGCGGGCGGCCCCCCGAAGCCGGGGGCCGCCCGCCACGACGACAGGCCGTCAAGCCGCGCGCGCACCGACAGGCCGTCGAACCGCGCGCACCGCCGATCCCGCCAGGCCGCGCGCCCACCGACAGGCCGTCAGGCCGCGCGCACCGACAGTCCCGTCAAGCCGCGCGCCCACCGACAGGCCGTCAGGCCGCGCGCACCGGCGGCCCGGCCGGGCGCGCCAGCCGGGCCAGGGCCAGCGGCTCGAAGATCCCCATCAGCACCGGGTCCACCGGCCGCACCACCGCCGCAGCGGGCGCGACGGGAGCGGGGGAGCGCAGCAGCGCCAGGTAGAGCTCCTGGGTCTCGGCGGCCGGGTCGATGCCCAGCTCCTCCGCCAGCACCTGGCGCAGCTGCTGGTAACAGCGCAGCGCCTCGGCCCGGTTGCCGGCCGCGGCCAGCGCCTCCATCCGGCAGCGGTAGGCGCTCTCGCGGAACGGGGCGCGGCGCACCGCCTCGTCGGCCCAGCGCAGCGCGTGGTGCTCCTCGCCCAGCGCCGAGGCCGACAGGCTCGCCGTCTCCAGCGCGGACATCCGCAGCTCCTCCACGTGCTCGCGCACCCCGCCCGCCCACTCGCCCTCGTGGTCGGGCAGGAACGCGCCGCGCAGATTGGCGATCGCACCCGCGGCCAGCTGCTGCGCCACCGCGTAGGAGCGGGCCGCGTACGCCTCCCCGGCCTCCCCGACCGCGCTGGCGGCGGCCTCCAGGTCCACCGCCGCGTCCGCGGGCAGCCGCAGGACGTAGCGCCCGCCCTGGGCGATCAGCGGAGTGGCGCCCGGGCCCTGGCCGGGGGCGGCGACGAAGGCCCGCACCCGCGAGACCACGCTGCGCAGCGCGGAGGCCCAGGTGTCGGGCAGGCCGTCGGGCCAGATGGTGTCGGCCAGCTGGTCGCGGCTGGTGCCGGCGGAGCGCTCCAGGACCAGGCGGGCGAACGCCACCTGGGCCTGGGCGCTGGACAGGTGCTGCGGGGCGCCGTGGTCGTGCTCGATCGTCACAAGTCCTGTCAGGCGGATCAGCATGAGAATTCCCCCGATCTGCCGGACGGACTGTCTTCCCGGAAGCCGTTCAACGTGCTCCAACCCCCTTGAGCCAAAGCGGAGCCGACGGCCCGTGACGCCGGGCCGACGGCGTGGGAAACCTGGACCGGAAATTCCGCCGACCAGCCGTTCGGTTTCGGCGGATTTCGACCATACATTCGGCGCATCACACGGTGTCAACACTGGTCGACAAAACATACCCACCAGCCGGTCCATGCGTCGTGGACGCAGGGTTTCTGCACGTCAGAGCGTTACCGCAGGCCGGGAACACGGCTATTGCGGACGCCTTGCGCATCCTGCCGTAGAAATGTAGTCATCCTTGAGCACCCCGCGTGAAGGCTTCGAGAAACACCACCCCACCCCCTGCGCCGGGCACCACCCGTAAAAGCCCCGGGACTATCCCGGGAGGAAACCCCAGCACCACCACCCGCCCCCGCGCCGGGAAATACCGAAAACAATCCGGAACAAGCCGACGACGAACCGCCGACCAGCCGACGGACAACCGGCGGCAAACCGACGGCAAACCGCACGGCAAAACCGCCGCGCGCCCGCCGCGCCCCGCCGAGAAGGAGACCCGCACGTGAACGCCACCGGAGCATGGGACCGCCTGGAGCCGAAGCTCGCCGCCACCCTGGACCGCGTGGCCGCGCTGGAGTCCGACCCCTCACGCCGCAACAGCTTCGTCGCCTACACCATGGAACGCGACAGCGCCTACTGCGACCTGGACGGCGAGCGCCTGCTCATGATGTCCGGCTACAGCTACCTGGGCCTGGCCGGCGACGAACGCGTGGTGGCCGCCGCCAAGGCCGCCGTCGACGTCTACGGCACCGGCAACCACGGCGTGCGCGCCCTGGCCGGCACCATCCCGCTGCACGAGGAACTGGAAGCCGAGGTCGCCCGCTTCGCCCGCCGCGAACGCGCCCAGGTCTTCGGCTCCGGCTACGCCGCCAACGTCGGCACCGTCGGCGCCCTGGTCGGCCAGGGCGACACCGTCCTGATCGACAAGTACGACCACGCCAGCATCGTCGACGGCTGCCGCCTCTCCGGCGCCACCGTCACCCGCTTCCGCCACAACGACGTCGACCACCTGGAACGCCGCCTCAAGGCCGCCTCCCCGACCGGCGTGCGCCTGGTCATCGTCGACAGCGTCTACTCCATGGACGGCGACATCGCCCCGCTGCCCGAACTGCGCGCGGTCTGCGACGCCCACGACGCCCTCCTGATGGTCGACGAGGCCCACGCCCTGGGCGTCATCGGAGAAACCGGCGGCGGCATCGAGGAGCACTTCGGCTACCGCCACCGCGTCGACATCAAACTCGGCACCCTCTCCAAGGCCATCCCCTCCATGGGCGGCTGGGTCGCCGGCAGCCACGAACTGATCGGCCACCTGCGCTACGCCGCCCGCCCGTTCCTGTTCTCCGCCGCCCTCGGCCCCGCCCAGACCGGCGCCGCCCTGGAGTCCCTGCGGATCCTGCGCCGCGAACCCGAACGCGTCACCCACATCCAGGTCCAGGCCCAGCGCCTGCGCCGGCGCCTCAACGACGCCGGCATCTCCACCATGGACTCCGCCACCGCCGTCCTGCCCGTCATCGCCGGCTCCGACGACGCCGCCTACGACTACGCCACCGCCTGCCGCAAGGCCGGCGTCATCGGCCTGCCCGTCGTCACCCCCGCCGTGCCCAACGACCTGGCCCGGCTGCGGATCGCCGTCACCGCCCGCCACACCGCCGCCGACATCGACTTCGCCGCCGACGCCTTCCTGACCGCCGCCGCCCAGACCGGCCTCATCTGACCCGGACGGCGCCACCAAGGAAGGCCCGGCCCCCAACGCCCGGAAAGGACAAGACCATGGCAGCCCGCCCCACCCGGCCCCCCATCGCCGTCACCGGCCTGGGCGTCGTCAGCCCCGCCGGCCACACCCCGGCCGCGTTCTGGCACACCGTCAGCACCGGCACCCCCACCGCCACCGCCCTCACCGACCCCGCCCTGGCCCGCCACCGGGTCCGCCTGGGCTGCCGCGTCACCGACCTGCCCGACAACGGCCCCGTCCCCGCCAAGGACGCCCGCCGCCTCGACCCCTTCGCCCACTACGGCACCCTCGCCGCCCTCGCCGCCCACCAGGACGCCGGCGCCCCCGAACCCGACCCCGGCCGCAGCGCCATCGTCGTCGGCAACGCCGTCGGCGGACGCACCACCAGCGACCGCGAATCCGCCCTCTTCACCACCGCCGGACCCCTGCGCGTCAGCCCCCTGATGCCCCTGGTCACCATGCCCAACGCCGCCGCCGCCCAGATCGCCATGCGCCTGGCCTGGACCGGCCCCGCCCTGACCATCGCCACCACCTGCGCCTCCAGCGCCGACGCCATCGGCCACGCCGCCCTCCTCCTGGAAACCGGCCGCGCCGACATCGTCATCGCCGGCGGCTGCGAAGCCACCCTCACCCCCGTCACCCTCGCCGCGTTCGGCAACCTCGGCGCCCACTCCCAGCGCAACGACGACCCCACCCGCGCCAGCCGCCCCTTCGACACCGACCGCGACGGCTTCGTCATGGGCGAAGGCGCCGGCTTCCTCGTCCTCGAACGCCTCGCCGACGCCCGCGCCCGCCACCGCACCCCCTACGCCCTCCTCGCCGGCTACGGCTCCAGCGCCGACGCCTACCACCTCTCCAACCCCCGCCCCGACGGCGCCGGCGCCGTCGCCGCCATGCGCGCCGCCCTCACCGACGCCGGCCTCACCCCCGCCGACATCGCCCACGTCAACGCCCACGGCACCTCCACCGTGCACAACGACCGCGCCGAAGCCGCCGCGCTGCGCACCGTCTTCGGCCCGCACGGCGTGCCCGTCACCTCCACCAAGGGCTCCATCGGCCACCTCATCGGCGCCGCCGGCGCCGTCGAGCTGATCGCCGCCGTGCAGGCCATGAACAGCCGCCTCGCCCCTCCCACCGCCAACCACGAGCACACCGAACAGGGCCTGGACCTCGACGTCGTCCACGGCACCGCCCGCCCCATCCGCCCCGGCGCGGCCCTGTCCAACTCGTTCGGCTTCGGCGGCCACAACTCGACCCTGGTGGTGACCCCGCTATGACCACGACCACACCCACGACCACACCCGCGACCACACCCGCGACCACACCCGCGACCGGGCCCGCGACGACGCCCGCCCACCGCACCGCCCGCACCCGCACCACCGTGACCGCCGACGCCCTGGCCGCCTACCGCACCGCCGCCCGCACCGGCCTGCCCCCCGCCCCGGACACCGCCGCCGCCCCCGCCCACCCCTTCGTCCTCGCCCACACCCTCGCCCAGCACACCGTCACCACCCTGACCACGGGCGATACCGGCTTCACCGGCGTGGTCCACCTCGCCCAGGAGATCCACACCCACCACCCCCTCACCGCCGGCACCCACGTCGACATCGACGTCACCGTCACCGCCGCCCGCCGCGAAGCCCGCGGCACCCGCCTGGCCCTCACCACCCACCTCACCGACGGCACCCGCACCCTGGCCCAACTGGCCACCTCCGCCCTGCTGGTCGGCGCCACCACCATCGAACCCTTCGGCACCCTCACCCCCGCCGCCCACCCCGGCACCACCCCCGACACCGAACCCCTCACCCTCACCCACACCCTCACCCCCGCCGACGTCACCGCCTACGCCCACGCCGCCGGCGACCTCAACCCCCTGCACCTCGACGACGACGCCGCCCGCGCCGCCGGATTCCCCGCCGCCATCGCCCACGGCATGCACCTGGTCGCCCTCGCCACCGAGGAGATCACCGACCGCCACGCCGACGGCGACCCCACCCGCCTCACCGCCCTGGGCGCCCGCTTCGCCGCCCCCACCACCCCCGGCACCCCGCTGCGCCTGACCCTGCAGCCCTACGACCGGGGCACGGTGGTGCGCTTCACCGTCGCCACCCAGGACGGCACCGCCGTCAAGGCCGGCTGGGCCGCCCTCACCCCGGCGGGGGAGTGAGACCCCGATGACCACACCCGCCGAACCCACCACGCCCGCCGAACCCACCGCACCCGCCGCGCAGGCCCCGCCGCCGCTGTCGCTGCCCGACGCGTTCACCGCCCACGCCCGCACCCGGCCCGACGCCGTCGCCCTCCTGTGGCACGAACGCGCCGTCACCTACCGCGAACTCGCCGAAACCGCCGAACGCGAACGGCTGCGCCTGCACACGCTGGACCTCGCCCCCGGCGAACCGGTGGGCCTGCCCGCCGCCAAGTCCCCCGAGCAGATCGCCCTCGTCCTGGCCTGCCTGATCGAGCGCCGCCCCTTCCTGCTGCCCTCCCCCCAGCTGGCCCCCGCCCTGCTCGCGGCCCTGTTCGCCCAGGCCGGCGCCCGCCACCTGCTCGCCCCCCTCGGCCAGGACACCCCCGCCCTGCCCGCCCTGGCCCGCCCCGCCCCCGTGCCCACCCTCGCCGCCGGCACCTCCTTCCTGCTCACCACCTCCGGCTCCACCGACCTGCCCAAGATCGTCCCCCTCGCGCAGGCCGCCGTCGACCGCTTCACCGCCTGGGCCCACGACACCTTCGACCTCGGGCCCGGCCGCGTCGTCGCCAACTACGCCCCCCTCAACTTCGACCTGTGCCTGCTGGACGTGTGGGCCACCCTCGCCGCCGGCGGCACCGTCCTGCTCATCGACCCCGCCCACGCGCTCAACGCCCGCCACCTGCTCGCCCAGCTCACCCGCCACCGCCCGCACGTCCTCCAGGCCGTCCCCCTCGCCTACGCCCTCCTCGCCCAGGCCGCCGCCCAGACGGCAGGCCCGGCGGTGCTGGACAGCGTCGAGCACGCCGCGTTCACCGGCGACGCCATCGACGCCCGCACCCTGGCCGCACTGCCCGCCCTGCTGCCCGGCGCCGCGCTCTACAACATCTACGGCTGCACCGAGACCAACGACAGCTTCCTGCACCGCCTGGACCGCCTGGACGCCACCGCCGCCCTGCCGGTGCCCATCGGCACCCCCCTGCCCGGGGTGCGCACCCTGCTCGCCGCCCCCGACGGCACCCCCGTCACCGGCCCCGGCCGCGGCGAACTGTACGTCTCCACACCCTTCCAGGCCGCCGGCTACCTGGACCGCTCCCGCGACGCCGGCCGCTTCACCACCCAGCCCGAGGGCGCCGGCCCCGGACGGCGCTGGTTCCGCACCGGGGACCTGGCCGTCCGCGACGAACACGGCCGCCTGCACCTGACCGGACGCGCCGACTTCCAGGTCAAGGTCCGCGGCGTCGCCGTCAACACCGCCGAGGTCGAACGCGTCCTGCTCGCCCACCCCGAGGTCCGCGAGGCCGCCGTCGCCGCCGCCCCGGACCCGCTGACCGGCAAACGCCTGCACGCCGCCGTCCAGCGCGCCGCCGGCTCCGCCCTCAACAGCCTCACCCTGCGCGAGCACCTGGCCCGCAACCTGCCGCGCGCCGCCGTGCCCGAACGCCTGGCCATCCACGACACCCCGCTGCCCAAGACCGCCACCGGCAAAGTCGACCGCAAGGCCGTCCTGCCCACCGCCTGACCACACCACCACACCCACCAAACCCCAATACACCCAAGGGAGTTGCGAGCCATGAGCAACATCGCCCAGATCAAGCGGTTCCTCATCGAGGAGTTCCTGCCCGACGTCACCCCCGAGCAACTCGCCGACGACCACGACCTGCTCTCCGACGGCGTCATCGACAGCCTGGGCGTCCTCAAGCTCATCGCCTGGGTCGAGGACCACTTCGCCCTGCCCGTCGACGACACCGACCTCGACCCCAACAACTTCCGCTCCGTCACCGCCATCGACGCCTTCATCACCCAGCGCCGCGCCGTCCCGGCCAGCGCCGTGGCAGGCGGCTGACCCGTGCACCCGGCCCTCACCGCCCTGCTCGCCGGGCACGACGTCGACCTGGACACCTGGCGCTCGTGGTGGGACCAGCTGGAGCAGCGCCCCCCGGGCCCGGCCCGCGACAGCGACCGGGCCCAGGCCGCGGCCCTGCTGGCCGCCCTCACCACCCGCCTGCCCGCCCCCGACACCCTCGCCGCCTTCACCACCTCCCTGACCGAACGCAGCCCCCACCCCGGCCCCGCCCACCCCGCCAGCGTCAACATCGTCGGCACCGGCGGCGGCCCGGCCACCTTCAACCTCTCCACCGCCGCCGCCCTGACCGCCGCCGCCATGGGCGTACCCGTCGTCAAGACCGGCTCCCGCGCCTACACCAGCAGCGCCGGCTCCATCGACCTGCTGGAACGCCTGGGCATCACCCTCACCTCCTCCCACACCGCCACCGCCGACCACCTCGCCCGCCACGGCATCGCCTTCGCCGGCCCCCACGTCTACCCGCCCGCCCTCACCCGCCTGGCCCGCCTCCTGTTCCCACTCACCCTCAAACCCTTCGGCCGCCTCCTCAACACCCTCGGCCCGCTGCTCGCCACCGTGCCCGTCACCGCCCAGCTCACCGGCGCCAGCGCCGCCACCGACCTGCCCGCCCTGCGCCACCTCGCCCCCCGCACCCCCGGACGCGCCGTGTGGCTGGCCACCAACACCGCCGGCGCCGACGAACTCCTGCCCTTCGCCGACAACACCCTGCACACCCCCGACACCACCATCCACCTGCCCGCCGGCTCCATCGCCCCCGCCGACGGCACCCTGGCCGACCTCGCCCCCCACCCCGAGGACCTCACCGGCCACTTCCTGCAAGCCCTCGCCGGCCGCGCCGGCCCCACCGCCACCCACACCATCGCCCTCAACGCCGCCGCCCTCGCCCTCGCCTCGGGCCGCCACACCCACTGGCACACCGCCCACACCGCCGCCCTGGACGCCCTAGCCGACGGCGCCCCCCGCGCCCTGGCCACCCGCCTGCGCACCGACCACAAGGCCCCCGCCCATGCCTGACACCACGTTCTTCGCCGCCCGCGCCGACGGCCGCCCGCACCTGGCCCTGTTCCTCAACGCCGGAGACCCGCCCGCCCGCCTGACCGACCTGGCCCTCGTCCTGGACGAGGAAGGCGTCGACGTCCTCGAACTCGCCGTCCCCTTCCCCAACTCGCCCACCGACGGCCCCGTCATCCGCCGCTCCGCCGACCGGGCCCTGGCCGCCGGCACCACCCTGGACACCGTCCTGGACGAACTCGCCACCCTGCGGCCCCAGTTGAAGAACCTGAAGATCGCGCTGCTCGCCGACTGGAGCCACAGCCTGCGCGCCGCCGACCCCGCCACCTGCGCCCGCGCCATCGCCCGGGCCGGCGCCGACGCCCTGCTCGTCCACGCCCTGCCGCCCCGCCTGCGCCCCGCCTGGCGCCAGGCCCTGCGCGAGGCGTCCCTGCCGCAGGTCGCCACCTGCTACCCGACCTCCACCCCCGAGGTCCTCACCGCCGCCGCCCGCGACGCCCACGGCGCCTACGTCTACCTCGTCGCCCACTACGGCCGCTCCGGCACCAGCCCCGCGCAAGGCCACCACACCCTGGCCGCCACCGTCGCCGCCCTGCGCGCCGCCGCCCCCGCCACCCCGGTCGCCATCGGATTCGGCGTCAAAAGCGCCGCCGACCTGGACGCGGTCGCCGCCGCCGGAGCCGACGCCGCGATCGTCGGCTCCGCCGCCGTCGCCCGCATCGAGACCGCCCTCACCGAGGGCCGCGACGCCGCACAGGCGCTGCGCGCCCTCCTCCACGACCTCCGCCCGCCCGGGCCACCCCAGCCCGCCACGGCCGGACGCACCACCAGCACCACCACCACGAGCACCACCGCCACGCGCACCACCCCCGGCACCACCACCCCCGCCCGCTGACACGAAAGGCAGAACCAGCATGCTGATCCGCGACCTTGACGACGTCCAGACCGTCGAGTGGGGCAACGGCCTGTCCCGCCGCTTCCTGGTGGCCGGCGACAACCTCGGCTACACCCTCACCGACACCATCGTCAACGCCGGCACCAAGTCCCGCCTGGAGTACCGCAACCACCTGGAGGCGTGCTACTGCATCGCCGGCTCCGGCGAGGTCATCGCCATGGACGGCACCTCCCACCCCATCACCCCCGGCCGCCTCTACGCCCTCGACCAGCACGACGCCCACTACCTGGTCGCCAGCCCCCACGAGGACCTGCGCCTGGTCTGCGTCTTCTCCCCGGCCCTGCGCGGCGACGAGGTCCACCAGCTCGACGCCTCCTCCTCCTCCGCCTACTAGGCGAAGACCCTCCCCTTCGAGTCACGCGCCGGCGCCCCGCGCGCCGGCCTGCCACCCCGGGCCCCGCACGCGGGCCCGGGAGGAAGGCGGCACGTCCATGATCCGCTGGAACGCCGACCAGCACGCCCTGCGCGAGGGCCTGGCCCGCTTCGGCGACGACCTGAGCGCCGGCCACATCGAAGGCGACGAACAGGCCGCCTTCTCCCACGACAAGTGGCGCCTCGTCCAGAAGACCGGAATCCTGTCCCTGCCCTTCGAGGAACGCTACGGCGGGCTGGGCCAGTCCCTGCTCACCACCATGTACGTCCTGGAGGGCCTGGGACAGACCTGCCGCGACGGCGGCCTCAACTTCTCCGTCACCACCTCCCTCGCCTCCACCGGCGTCCCCCTCCAGGCCTTCGGCTCACCCGCTCTCAAAGAGGCCTACCTGCCGCGCATCGCCTCCGGCGAGGCCATCGGCGCCCACGCCATCACCGAGTCCGAGGGCGGCTCGGACGCCATGCAGATGCGCACCCGCGCGATCCGCGACGGCGACCACTTCGTCCTCAACGGCGCCAAGACCTTCGTCAGCAACGGCCCCGTCGCCGACGTCATCGTCGTCTACGCCCGCACCCACCCCCAGGGCGGGGCGCTCGGCGTCACCGCGTTCCTCCTGGACCGCGACATGCCCGGCATCAGCACCGGAAACCCCATCAAGAAGATGGGCCTGCGCACCTCGCCGCTGTCCGAGGTCTACCTCGACGACGTCAAGGTGCCCGCCTCCCGGGTCCTGGGCCGCGTCGGCGGCGGCTTCCTCGTCCTGGACCACGTCATGAAACGCGAGATCCTCTACTCCTTCATCGTCAACACCGGCGAGATGCAGCACCGCCTGGCCCGCTGCCTCGACTACGCCAAGACCCGCATGTCCTTCGGCAAGCCCATCGGCTCCTACCAGTCGGTCGCCAACAAGATCGTCGACACCAAGATCCGCCTGGAGACCGCCCGCAAGTGGCTCTACGACACGGCCCAGCGCCTGGAGGCCGGCGAGAACGTCACCGTCGACATGGCGATCGCCAAACTCCTCACCAGCGAATCCAACCTCGCCACCTCGCTGGCCGCCGTCCAGGTCTTCGGCGGCAACGGCTACATGTCCGAGTACGGGCTGGAGAAGGACGTGCGCAACGCCGTCGCCGGCACCATCTACTCCGGCAGCAACGAGATCCAGTACAACCGCATCGCCGCCATGCTCGGACTCGGCAAATGACCGCCCCCGCCCCGCCCCGCCCGCTGCCGCCCGCGCGGCCCCGCCACCTCAAGGTGTGCGGGGCCCGCACCCGCGCCGACCTCACCCTCCTCGCCGAATCCGGCCCCACCCTGGTGGGCCTGTGGCACGGCGTGCCCGGCGGCCCCGCCGAACTCTCCGAACAGCACCTGGCCCACCTCGCCGCCACCGCCATCCGCCTGGGCCTGGAACCCGTCCTGGTCACCTTCCTCGACGACGCCGACCAACTCGCCCGCCTCGCCCGCGCCACCGGCATCCGCTGGATCCAGCTCCACGCCTACCAGAGCCCCGCCCTCGTCACCGAACTGCGCCACCGCCTGCCCTACGCCGTCCTCGTCAAAGTCCTCCACCTCTCCCGCGGCCGCTGCCTGGAACGCCCCTTCATCGGCGCCTTCGAACGCGCCGGCTGCGACCTGTTCCTGCTGGACACCGTCACCGACGACGGCCGCGTCGGCTCCACCGGCCACCCCCTGGCCCCCGCCGACGTCCACACCCTGCTGCCCCGCCTCACCATCCCCTTCCTCCTCGCCGGCGGCCTGAACGCCGCCAACCGCGACACCTACCGCACCGTCACCGACCACCCCCTGTACGCCGGCGCCGACATCGACACCGCCGCCCGCAACCGGGCCGGCGACTTCACCCACGAAGCCGTCACCGCCCTCGCCCACGCCTGGCACCCCCGCCCCAAGGAGGCCTACGTATGAGCGCCCCGCGGTTCCTCGACGCCCTGCTGGCCGCGAGCCGCCCCCTGATCATGGAGGTCAAACTCCGCGACCCGCACGGCACCGACCTGCTGGGCCCGCGCACCGTCACCGACCTCGTCACCCGCTACGAACAGGCCGGCGCGCCCTGCCTGTCCGTGGTCACCGGCCGCTGGTTCGGCGGCACCCCCCGCCTGCTGCGCGAGGTCACCGCCGCCACCGACCTGCCCGTCCTCCAGAAGGACTTCCTCACTCGCCCCGCCCAACTGGAGGCCGCCGCCGCCCTCGGCGCCTCCGCCGTCCTGCTCACCGCCGCCCTGCTGCCCGCCACCTCCCTGCACCGCCTGGTCACCACCGCCCTCGCCCTGGGCCTGACCCCGTTCGTCGAGATCACCGGCGAACACGAACTCGCCCACCTGCCCCGGCCCGAACACTGCGTCATCGCCGTCAACAACAAGGACATCCGCACCCGCGAACGCGACCGCGGCGACCTCGGACGCAGCCTGCGCCTGCTGCCCGCCCTGCACGCCACCGGCACCCGCGCCCCCGTCTCCGCCTCCGCCATCACCGAACCCGCCGACGCCGCGCGCCTCCTGGACGCCGGCTACGCCGGACTGCTCATCGGCACCACCCTGATGCGCCAGAGCGACCTCACCGGCTGGCTCGCCGACCTCGACACCGCCCGCGCCGGGGCCGCTGACAGGGCCGCCACCACCGCCCGCGCCACCACCGCCCGCGCCGGAGCCGTCCGCGCCGGGGCCGTCCGCGCCGGGGCCGCCGTATGAACCCCCGCCCGAACCCGCGGCCCAACCCCCGGCTCGCCACCCGCTCCCTCGTCCTGGACGCCGGCGGCATCCCCGTCTCCGCGCTCGTCGCCGAACCCCAGGACCGCGCCCCCAAGGCCGTCCTCCTCGCCATCCACGGCCGCGGCATGCGCGCCGCCTACTTCGCCGGCCCCGCCCACCCCGACACCAGCCTGCTCACCCTGGCCGCCGACCTCGGCTACACCGTCCTGGCCCTGGACCGCCCCGGCCACGGCGCCTCCGCCCACCGCCTGCCCGACGGACAGCTCATCGCCGACCAGGCCGCCACCCTGCACGCCGCCCTCACCGACTACGCCCGCGCCCACCCCGTCGGCGCCGGCGTCCAACTCCTCGCCCACTCCTTCGGCGGCAAGATCGCCCTCCACCTCGCCGCCCACTGGCCCGCCGACCCCCGCCTGCCCCTGCTCGGCGCCGACATCTCCGGCCTCGCCCAGCACTACGCCCCCGGCGCGTGGGAGCGGCCCGACGACCTCGCCGGCGGCGGCCGCCTCAACTGGGGTCCCCTCAACCTCTACCCGCCCGGCACCTTCCACGCCGCCCGCACCCTGCTCACCCCCGTCCCCGCCCTCGAATCCCGCGAACTGGCCACCTGGCCCGCCCGCTACAGCGCCCTGGCCGCCCGCGTACACGTGCCCGTGCGCCTCACCCTCGCCGACCACGAGGCCTGGTGGCGCCTGGAGCCCTCCCACCGCACCGCCCTCACCGCCGCCTTCCCCCCGGGCCTGGCCCACCTCGTCACCGCCCACCGCGCCGGCCACAACCTCTCCCTGGGCCACGCCGCCCGCCCCTACCACCTGCGCGCCCTCGCCTTCACCGACGAGTGCCTCACCCGCCCCCGGCCCCAGCCCGCCACTGCCGCCCCCGAGCCGCTCCTGGCCGCCGCCGGCTGACCGGGCGGGACGTCAACGACTTCCTCGGCCAGATGCCCCCCGGCAGCCTCCCCGCCGCCTCCCCGGGCCCGGAGACGGGTGTCGGCACGTCCGCGTCGGTGCAGGTCACCGGCAACGGCCCCGGGCGGAGTCGGGAGCGCGCCTCACACCGCATGCCGAGCACAGGCGCGGGTCACTGCCACACGAGCAGCGCTTCGAGCTCCGGAAGCCGGCCGAACAGGTCGGGGAGGCCGCGCACGCCGTTGCGCGCGGACTCGTGGGAGAGCGCGAGGTCAGGACCGGTGCTCGCCTCGACACCGGCGAGGCACCGCAGGATGTTCCACCTCGTGTGCCCCAGCCAGCCGCCGATCATGAACACGAACCAGCTCGGACCTGGCGGCGGCAGCGTGCCGCCCCCCGCGACATAGCCGTCGAGGACCGAGCGGAAGACGGCGGGCTCGATGTGGTCGAAGCCCGGTCCCTTCGCGAGGCTGAGCGCGGTCGAGCCGAGCTCGCCGGACAGGTCGAGCGTTCCCGAGAGCTCCCAGTCGAGCACCACCGGCCGGCCCTCCCGGGCGAGCAGGTTCCACGGTTGGATGTCCCTGTGGGTCAGCACGACGGGGCCCGGCCGTTCGCAGGTGTCGACGAAGTGGGCGATCGCGAGGAACGTCTCGACGTGAGAGGCGAGTTCGTCGGCCCACGGCTGTCCGGTCGCCGCCGCCCGCGCGGCGAGTTCGGGCCAGTCCCGTGACGTCGGTTCCTCGACCGACACGTGGGTCCACGCGACGTCGAGCGCGTGGATGCGCGCGAGGATCCCGCCGATCTCGAACGCGTACGCCGCCGACACCGGTGCTTCCGGTACCTTCTCTCCCTCGACCCATCGGTGAACGAGCGTGTGGTGGCCGGCCGAGATCGGCTCCGGCATCGGGATGCCGGCGGCGAAGGCCGCCCGCTCAAACCTGAACACGTCCTCGGCGCGATAGGTCCAGCGGCGGTCGGCGAGGTTCAACTCCTTGACCGCGAAAGACCCTTGGTCGGTGTCGAGCCGGTACATCCGGTTGGCGAACCCGCCGTGGACGCGGATCATCGGCCCGATCGGCACGCCGAGATGCGAAAGGTTCACCCACGCATGCTACTGAAGTTGAATTCGTGATGTCGGTCTGAGATCTGGTCAGCCATCCATGATCAGGCCGGTGGTGGCGAGGCATCCGTCGATGAGGTGAGGGCGGTACTGGAGTCTCTTCAGGCTGCGCTTGACGGCTCGGGCGAGTTGGTCGATGTCGGCGGCGGCGAGGTTGCCAATGGTGCGCTTGACCAGCGACCAGACGCCCTCTTGCGGGTTGAGGTCGGGAGCGTACGAGGGGAGTTGGAAGACGGTCAGCCAGTCCTTGCTCGCCTTGATGAACTCCTGCATCGGCGGCATCAGGTGGGCACGCAGGTTGTCCCACACGAGCACGATCGGACCGCCGAGCTGGATGTGCGCCCGGATGAGCAGGTCCCGGTAGTCCTGCCAGGTCAGGCCCTTCTTCTCACCTTTGCGGCCCCGGTAGACGTGGAAGCTGTAGAACATCCGCGAGCGCTGACCGGGTTTGTAGCAGCTCAGCCCCGCCATGGAGACCCGGCCGCCTCCTCGGCCGCGCACCCGAACCACGGGCGTGCAGCCGACCCGACCCCAGGTCCGGGCGCGCGGCGGCCTCATCGACTGCCCGGCTTCGTCCTCGAAGACAAGCCAGGCCGCGCGGGCCGCCGCGGCGCTTTTACCCGCGGCCACGTCTCCTTCTTCCACAACTCGACGGCCGCGTCATCACGCTCGATGGCCCGGCGGGCCGGCTGCTGCCAGGACCAGCCGTGCCGCTTGAGCAGGACCCACGTGCCCTCCACGGTGTAGGAAACGTGGAACATCCGGCCGATCAGCGTCTTCACCCGAGCCAAGGTCCATCGCTGGTCGTCCCAGCCGTGGGCAAGCGGCCCACGCTCCAACTCCCGCTCCAGCCTCATGATCTGGGCATCGGAAAGCTTTGGACGACCCGGCGAACCCTTCGAGGCGATTCCTGCCGCGCCGTCCTCGCGCCACTGCCGGCGCCAGCGCTCCACCGAACGCACACTCACCCGCAGTGCGGCCGCGATGTCCCGATTCTTCTCACCGCCCTCGAAGCGATCCACGGCCTGCCGTCGGATCCGCTCCCGCGCGGCCCTCTCCGCGTCGGTCAAACCGCCACCCTGTGCATACCTCACAGCACACGACTACCGGGACCAACCCTCCAACGGCAGGCGAACGCTACTGCTTCACCCATCCGAGCGACATCACGAATTCAACTTCAGTAGTGCAGCGCCGCGTTGATCCTTCGGGGGTTCATGCGGCTTTGAGCGGGGAGCCGTCGTAGGTCCAGCGGTCGGGCTTGGCGGCGTGTTCGTCGTAGTCCAGGACGAAGTCGTCGATGCCTTCGGCCGGTTCCTCGCGGGAGGTGAACTGGCCGTGGCGCAGCAGGCGTCTGGTCAGTGCCATCGTCCCACCCCGAGATGGCCCCGCAGCCCCGGGTCGGGGCGGCGGGGCCCGGGAGTTGCTGCTACCGGGCGTCGAATTCGCCGGTGCGGACGGCGGTGACGAAGGCCTGCCAGGCGGGGGAGGGGAAGAGGAGGGCCGGGCCGAAAGGGTCTTTGGAGTCGCGGACCGGCATCACGCCGGTAAATCCGTCAGCGACCTCCACGCAGGTTCCTCCATTGCCGCCGCTGTACGAACTCTTTCGCCAGCGAGCGTCAGTCAGATTGACGTCCATTCCAGATCCCTCCGTACCACGCGGATCATCGAAAGTGAGTCGGCCTGGTTCAGGGCCTCGACCACAAGGCGATCGTAGCTCCTGGCCAGCGCCGAAACTGACTGGATATCCCGTTCGATGTAACCGCGTTGCTCGATCTCGCCGTAGCTGAGAATTTTGCGGTTCGGCATGGTAAGGAGTTGCACCACGCGAGTGAACGGCCGGTTCTCGCCCAGAGAGTACGGCGCCACCTGAATGACCACGTTGGGCCGATCAGCCAACTGTTCAAGGTGGAGCAGTTGCTCGATCATGACGTCCCGGCCGCCGACGAGTCGCCTCAGGCAGCTCTCGTCCAGCACCGCGTGCAGGACCGGAGGTGGAGTCCGTTCCAGGATGTGCTGTCGGGCAAGTCGGAAGTTGATACGTTCATCGGCCTGTTCTGGGAGTGCGGCGCCCTGCCTCACATATCCCGACTCAATCGCGGTTGCGTACGCGGGAGTCTGTAGGAGTCCAGGGATGACGTTGATCTCGAAGAGCTTGATCTGCTCCGCGCGGGCCTCGTAGTTGGCGTACTCCGGGAAGCCCTCCAACAACGTCGTGTGCTTGAGCTGCCAGTACATCAGTACGAGCGTGCCGCCGGTCTTGAGCTCCTGGTCGGCCAGCTCCGCCAGCTGCAGGCTCGGCGGCCGGTGCGCAAGTTCGACGTAGGACAGGTGCGATGCGGTGCACCCGACCTTCTTCGCCAGCTGGACCTGGGTGAGCCCAACTGCTTCGCGTGACCTGCGGAGTTGAACTCCGAAGGCGGCCCACGGGGACGAGGTCGGGTCGATGCTCTTCTTGTTCATGGAACTTCCCCAACTCACGGCTGCTCTGACAGCAAGTCGTATATCGCTTCCGATGCTAGGTGGTGCGGGGCCACCATGTGCACAGAACGTGAAACACTGATTGCGGAAGGTTATTCCCATGGCTGATGCCCAAGTCCCCCGCCTCCACGGCTACGGCGTGCGCTGGGACACCGAGACCCGCCTCTACCGGGTCCGGCACGAGCTCACCGGGGATTGGCTGCGCCAACCGGACGGTGAGCTCAGCGGGTTCGGCTCCTTCTCCGAGGCCTGGGGTGCCTGGCGCGTCTTCGAGGTCCACAAGCGGCCGGGGGAGTGAGCGTGTCCTCGATGCTCTCCCGCGCGACCGCCGACCAGCGGCGCCAGGCGGCCGACGTCCTCGACGACCTGACGACCGTCCTCGCCCTGGGCGGCGTCACGTTGCCGTCCGTCGAAGTCGACTGGGAGCACGGCCGCAGGACGGGCTGCTACCTGATCAGCCTCGGCTGCGCCCGCCCGTCCGCACTCCTGCGGGTCGTCGACCTGCTCCGCAAGGGGCTGCGCTACGAGCGCCTGACGCATGACGACTGAACTCCTCGCCCGCCTGCTCTGGTGGGCGGGCTTCTCCCTCCTGCTCCTCGCCGCCCTCAGAAGGTGAACCGCCCGATGCGTGACCCCCGTCTGCTCGCCAAGCCGCCGGTGTGCCGGCTCGGCTGCCTCGTCCTCGTGCGCAACCCGCGCGGCGACGTCCTGCTCGTCGACCCGGACTACATGGACGGCCTGATCCTGCCCGGCGGCGCCGCGCAGCCCAACGAGCCCCCGCACCTCGCCGCCGCCCGCAACCTGCACGCGGAGACAGGGCTCAACCTGCGTCTCGCCGACGTCCTCGCGGTCGACTTCACCCCGGCCGACCGCCACCTGGAGCGCCTCAACCTGGTCTTCGACGGCGGCACCGTGCGCGACGACGTCCGCCTCACCGTCCCGCCGCAGCACCGCAGCGGCCTGTTCGGCGCCCGCTTCGTCCCCGTCCGCCGGCTCCCCGACGTCATGGCGCCCTCCCAGGCCGCCCGCGTCAGCGAGGCGTTGGCGGGCCGGGCGCTGCCCGTCCTCCTCCACGGACAGCGCGCGACCTGAGGTCCGCCGTCCCGGCGCATCCGAGTCGGCGACCGACGCGTGCGGTGAACCCGTCCCGACCGGCCGGGACGGCTCACCGCGCGCCGGCGGCCTCCAGGATCGCGGACAGCCGCGCCAGGCATTCGCCGACGAAACCGGGATAGGTGCCCCAGTAGTACGACAGCCCGCCGACCCCGACGCCGACCGCCCACGCCCGGGCACGCAGCCACGTCACGTCGTCGAGGCCGAGGGCGTCCCAGTACGCCTGGCGGGCCGGGGACGGAAGGTCCCACACCGTGGCGTGCTCGGCGTCGGGAAAGCCGACCGACAGGCATCCGAAGTCGATGACCGCGTGCAGCCCGCCCTGCCGGACCAGCAGGTTGGAGGGTTTCAGGTCGCCGTGCAGCCACACCTGGCGCCCGGACGGCCCGGGCAGGTCGAGCGCGCTGCGCCACAGGTGCAGCAGGTGCTCGATGTCGAGGTCCAGGCCCGGGATCGTCCGGCACTTCTCGAAGCATGCGGTGATCGACTCGTCGCTGTCGCGCAGGTCGCCCCCGCGGTACCAGTGGAGCGCGCCGCGGCGGACGGCCCTCATGAGCGGGACGCAGTGCAGGCCCTTGACGACCGCCGCCAGGTCGGCCCCGAAGGCGGGCCAGTCGGTGACCGACCCCGGGCCGGGCTCCTCGCCGTCGATCCAGCGGTACACCGACCAGGCGAGCGGGAACACGGCGCTCGGGGCCCCGGCGTGCACCGGCTCCGGGACGCGGCACGGAAGGTGCGGCGCCAGCCGCGGCAGCCAGGTCAACTCCTTGCGCACGGAGTCCGCGCTCTGCGCCGTGCGCGGCAGCCGCACGAGCAGGTCGTCGCCGAGCCGGTACATCGTGTTGTCCGTGCCCGAGCCGGCCGGCGAGACGGACAGGTCGGCCCATTGCGGCCGCTGCTCCCGGAGCAGGGAGCGGACGACCGCCTGGTCCGCGAAGACCTCGTTCTCGTGAAGCGTCACGGTGAGAGCCTTCACGCCGGGCGCCACCGCCGCCAGCGATTTTCCCCGGGGGGCGCGCGCGGAGCCGGGCGCCGACCCGGCTCCGCGCGCAGGGGGCCGCGGCTCAGGCGGCGGTCAGGCGGGCGGTCCTGCGGTGTTCTGTCATGCCGGAGACCAGCTGGTCGCGGATGCGGGCGGGGACCTGGGGGGCGAAGCGGGCCAGGTAGTGGGCCAGGTGGGCCTCGTCGTCGACGAGGAAGGGCAGGTCGAAGACGAGGAGCTTGCGCACCGCCAGCAGCGGCACGGGCGCGCGCAGCGGCCTGAAGGAGCGGTTCCACAGGCCCCCCTCCTCGCAGACGGGGTGGAACTGGCCGATCATCAGGCCCTGTTCGACGAACTCGTCCTTGGCCTTGCGCTGCGCCTCGTCCAGCGCGGTGGAGTCGGCCCGGTCCAGGCCCGGCAGCACCAGCAGCACGGTCAGCAGCTCCCGGTCCGACTCCTCCGCCAGGCCGGCCAGCAGCCGGTCGTACCAGGCGCGCAGCTCGCCGACCAGCGCGGGCAGGTCGCCGCCCGCGCCGGTGTCGGCGACGGCGATGTGGAACAGGCCGCGGCGCAGCGAGGGCTGGGTGTAGGGGCAGACGGGGCCGCTGCGCCCGAGGTCGGGGTGGGCGGTGGTGAGGAAGCGCCGGCTCCAGGCGAGGATCTCGGCGGCCTCGGGGTGGTGGTCGGCGGCGCCGGCGTCGATCTGCTCGGCGGAGTAGACGCGCAGCGCGGTGTCGATGCGCAGCGCGGTGTCGATGTCGAGGGTGTGGGTGGTCATCGGGGGCCCCGCCACACGGGGGTCAGGCGGGGGCCGCCGGCGGGCAGGGCGATGGCCTCGCCGAAGCGGGTGAAGCCGCCGGCGCCGCAGACCCGGGCGCCGCCGGGGGAGCTGGTCTCGGCGTAGGCGGCCTGGCCGTCGTGGTCGACGCGGGCCAGGAAGGCGCGCAGGAGGGCGGTGCCGGTGCCGGTGTGGCGGGCGTCGGGGTGGGCGCCGACGAACGCCAGGTAGTGGTGGGGGCGGTGGCGCGGGTGGCGGCGGGCCTGGAGGCGGGTGATGGCGGCCAGGCGGCGGGCGGATTCGGGGTGGGCGTCGGCGTCGACGGCCGCGTCCAGGGCGCGGGCGGCCGCCTGGTCCTGCCCCCCGGGGTGCTCCCACACGCCGGGGGGCAGGAAGAGCAGCGCGCCGACGGGGGCGGCGTCGTCGGGGTGCTGGGCGGTCAGGGCGCCGCCGTGGGCCAGGCACTGGTCGACGTGGACGCGGAAGAAGGCGGGCAGGATGCGGGCGCGGTGGGCGTCGTCGGGGAAGGCCCAGCGGGTGAGCGGGTCGTCGTGGAAGGCGGCGGCGAGCACCCGGGCGAGGGCGGGCGCCTCCTCGGGTCGGGCGGGGCGGACCGCGGGGGCCGCGAGGGCGGCGCCCGGCGGGACGGTGGCGGTGGTCAACGGACACTCCTCGGCAGACAGGCGGCGGGCGGCGGGGCGGCAGGGCGGTCGTACGGGGGGCGCGCTCGTACGGGGGATGTCGGGGCCTCAGGGCCGGGCGGTGGCGAGCGCGGTCAGGCGCGCGTGCAGGGCGGGCAGGTGGTCCTCGGCCTCGGGCTTGATCAGGACGCTGCGCAGCACCGAGGCCCCGTCGGCGTCCGCTGCGGCCGCCGGGTGGCGGCGGGTGAAGTCGGCGGCGTCCACCCGCAGCAGGCTCAGGTAGAGCGGGTCCTGCTCGTCGGCCATGCCCTGGCGCAGCACGTGCCGGCTGGCGGCGTCGACGGCGGACATCGGCGCCCCACCCGGGGTGGGGTGGTAGGTGACGATGTCCAGTTGCGGGCGCTGGTGGAGGGTCAGGTGCGGGCTGTCCTCGATCAGATCCGCCCAGGCCAGAGCCGCGCGCCGCCCGCCGGCCAGGACGGCGCCCAGGCCCTGGGGGGTGAGCGGCAGCAGTTGCAGGGTCAGCCACAGGGCGGCGGCCGCGGCGCCGGCGCGCGAGCATTCCAGGCTGATCTCGCCCAGGTGCAGTTCGGCGTCGGTGAAGTAGGTGTAGGGGGAGTCGTGGGCGAAGTGGCGGCCGATGTCGGGGTCGGCGAACAGCACCGCGCCGCAGCCGTAGGGCTGGAGGCCGTGCTTGTGCGGGTCGACGGTGACGGAGTCGCAGCCGGCGATGGCCCGCCACGGCGCCGGGTCCAGCCCGAGGGCGGCGGCCTGGGCGTCGTCGGTGGCCAGCAGGGCGAAGAACCCGCCGTAGGCGGCGTCCACGTGCACCCGCACCCCGTGGCGGCGGGCCAGTGCCAGCACCTCGTGCACCGGGTCGACGGCGCCGAGCCCGGTGGTGCCGGCGGTGACGACCACCGTGCCGACGCGGCCGGTGGCGAGCAGGGCGGCCAGCGCGTCGACGTCCATGCGCCCGTCCGCGTCGCAGGCCACCGCGTGGCCCTCGATGCCCAGGACGTGGCACATGCGGCTGTGCGTGTAGTGGGCCTGCGCGCTGTAGGCGACGCCGAGCCCGGGGTGGCTCTGGCGGGCCACGTACAGGGCTTCCAGGTTGGCGATGGTGCCGCTGCTGGTGAGGTGGCCCACGTGGCGGGGCAGGCCGAACATGGCGGCGAGCTGGGCGACGCACTCGCGTTCCATGTCGTTGGTGGCGGGCCCGCCCTCGTAGGCGTGGTTGTTGGGGTTGAAGCGCATCGCCGTCAGGTAGCCGACGACGGCGGCCGGGTGCGGCGGCTTGACCATCTGCCCGGCGTAACGGGGGTGGAAGAACGGGTAGTTGTGCTCCAGGCGCTTGGCGAAGCGCTCGAACGCGGCGGCGAAGTCCGCGTCGTCCACCTGGTGCGAGGGATGCGGGCTGTACGGCCCGAACCGCTCTCCCCACTGCTCGGCGACCTCGGCCGCCCTCGGCAGCCAGTACCGCAGGTCCACGCTCCGGCCCTTCCCTTCGAGGGATCCTCCAGTGTTCTGCGAGCCACGGTGACCGCCCGCCGCAAGCGGCCCGCAACACCCGCAGCTCACCGCGCGCCCCGCCCGCGACCCGCCCCGCGCGGTCCACCGGGCCTCAGCCGGACCCCAACCCGGCGCAAGGATCCGCTGCTGCAATCACCCCCGGAACCCGCCCCCGCCCCACCCGCCGGGGCCGCACGGGCACACCGCCACACCGGGCCGGCAGCAGGAGGACGCGCGATGGTGACCAGACGCAGGATGATCGGCGCCGCCCTGGCGACCGGGGGAGGGGTCCTGCTCATGCGCACCACCCTGCGCCCGGCCGCCTCCGTCGAGACCGCCGCCGCCGCGGCCGCCCACACCCACCCGGGCCCCGCCGCCTCCGCCGCCGAGGCCGACCCGGGCCCCGACGCCGGCCCCACCCTGGCACCGAAGTTCACCGCCGCGATGCCCCTGCCCCCGGTGCTCGCCCCCGTCTCCACCGACGGCGCCGCCGACACCTACGCCGTCACCATGCTCAAGGCCTACGCCCGCATCCTGCCCGGGCACCGCACCGACGTCCTCACCTACAACGGCGCCTTCCCCGGCCCCGTCATCCGCGCCCGCTCCGGACGCCCGGTCGTGGTGCGCCAGACCAACCTGCTGGACGACCCCGTCTCCGTCCACCTGCACGGCGCCCGCGTCCCCGTCGCCTCCGACGGCGGCCCCATGAACCTCCTGGACACCGGCGCCACCCGCACCTACACCTACCCCAACGACCAGCCCCACGCGAGCCTGTGGTTCCACGACCACGCCCACCACCTGGAGTCCGAGCACGTCTACCGGGGCCTGGCCGGCACCTACCTGATCACCGACGCCACCGAAGCCGCCCTGCCGCTGCCCGCCGGCCGCTACGACCTGCCCATCGCCCTGCGCGACGCCCGCTTCGACCCCCAGGGCCGCCTCGTCTACCGCATGGACGACCCCCTCAACCGCACCACCATCCTCGCCAACGGCCGCCCCTGGCCCAAGGTCGAGGTCGCCGCCCGCAAGTACCGGCTGCGCCTGCTCAACTCCTCCAACCTGCGCTTCTTCTCCCTGCGCCTGGCCGACGGCGGCCCCCTCACCCAGATCGGCTCCGACGGCGGCCTGCTGGAACGCCCCCACATCACCGACACCGTCGACCTCTCCCCCGGGGAGCGCGCCGACGTCGTCGTCGACTTCTCCCGCTACCCGGTCGGCTCCAGCATCGTCCTCACCAACTCCATGCCCCCCGGCCCCGCCGAACACGTCGGCCAGGTCCTGCGCTTCGACATCACCCGCGCCGCCGACGACCCCAGCCGCGTCCCCGCCCAGCTGCGCACCCTGCCCGCCCTGGGCGCGGCGGCCCGCGAGCGCACCGTGGTCCTGGAGTACCAGGAGAAGCCCGGCGCCGCCCCGCTCGGACTGATCGACGGCAAGGTGTACGACCCGGCGCGGGTGGACGCCTCGGTGGCGTTCGGCACCTCGGAGATCTGGACGGTCGTCAACGCCAACAAGGACGTCCCGCACAACTTCCACCTGCACCTGGTGCAGTTCCGGGTGCTGGCGCGCAACGGCGCCGCGCCCGGCCCGGCGGAGTCCGGCCTGAAGGACACCGTGCGCCTGCTGCCGGGGGAGAGCGTGCGCCTCCAGGCCCTCTTCGACTCCTACCGCGGCCGCTACCCCTACCACTGCCACCTGCTGGACCACTCCGCGATGGGCATGATGGCGCAGCTGGAGATCACCTGACCCCCTTTTACCCGCCCCCCCGGCGGGGGCCGCCCGCCCCCGCCGGGCCGCCCGCCCCCGCCGGGCCGCCCGCCCCCGCCGGGCCGCCCGCCCCCCGCGGGCGGCCCGGGGCCCGGCCGTCAGCCGGCGTGGATGCCCTGGCCCGGCGCCAGGATCCCCGCCGGATCCCACCGCCGCTTGGCCCGCTCCACCCGCTCCCACAGACCGCCGTAGTGGCGCCGCCAGTCCGCCCCCGTCATCCCCGGCACCGCCCCGATCAGGTAGCGCTTGCCGCCCAGCGCCACCGCCCGGTCGTACAGCCGCCGGTTGCGCTCCAGCATCGCCGCCGTGTCCGCCCCCGGCGCCGGGAACGCCAGCAGGTCGAAGTGCCAGCCCACCGGCTCCTGCGGCAGCACCGCCAGCGGCGCCCCCACCCGCGCCCGCGCGTACGGGTAGAACAGCAGCAGCCCCGCCCCCAGGTCCGCCGCCGTCAGCAGCGCGGTCGCCTCCCGCATGAACACCCCCACCGTCGAGGCGGGCAGGAACAGGCTCAGCCACGGCTTCGGCAGCCCCCAGAACCCGGCCGCCCGCAGGTACCCCGCGAACGCGTCCACCCGGAACGCGTACTCGCGCCAGCTCTGCTCCACCACCGTCGTCTCGCCCGGCACCCCGTGCAGCCCCGCCAGCAGCGCCTCCCGGTCCACCGCCCGCCCCGCGTCCCCGTAGGCCACCAGCTCCGCCGTGTAGCGCCACCGCTGCCCGTCCGCGCTGCGCACCACGTTGCCGACCTGGAGGTCGAAGCGGCCCTGGGCCAGCACCTTCTCCTGGTCCGCGCGGTAGAGGTCCGCGTCGTCGTAGGCCAGGGTGAACACGGTGGCGCGCTCGCGCGCCGGCACCAGGGCGAGCGTGGCCCGCACGATGATCCCCACCTGCCCGCCGCCGGCCAGCACCGCCTCGAACAGCTCCCGGTTGTGCTCGCGCGAGGCCGTCACCAGCTCGCCGGTGCCGGTCACCACGTCCAGCGACCGCACGGTGTCCGCCTGCAGCCCGTGGCGCTGCACCGCCCCGCCGATGCCGCCCACGCTGAGCGTCCCGCCCACCGACAGGTGCAGGTAGTCCGTCAGGCACGGCGGCATCCAGCCCGCCGCCAGCGCCGCGTCCGTCAGCTGCGCCCAGGTGGCGCCCGCCTCCACCACGGCGAGCCCGGGTCCGACGGAGAGGATCCGCGACAGCCCCCGGGCGTCGATCGCGATGCCGCCGCGCGGGTTGGCCTGGCCGTAGCTGGAGTGCGACTCCAGCCCGCCGTCGCCGACGACCGCCTGGTCGCCGCTCTGCCCGTTGACCGCCACCGGGATGCGGTGGCGCCGGGCGAAGGCCACCACCTTCTGGACGTCGCGCACCGAGGCCGGGCGCAGCACCGCGCGGGGCGAGGCGGTGACCAGGTGCCCGAAGTCGGAGGAGAACCGTTCCACCTCGGCGCCCCGCAGGGCCACCGTGCCGTCCAGGGCCGGCAGTTGATCCACGTCCTCGCCCGGCTCGGCGGCCCAGGCGCGGGCGGCGGTGTTCCAGCCGACGACGGCGGCGCCGGCGCCGGCGATCAGTGCGCGGCGGGACAGACCTGAACTGCTCATACGAGAACTTCTCCGATCAGTCGTCAAATAGGGATTGTTGTACCGCAACCACCCCGCGACCACCTACCTCCCCGCACGCCCCTCCTGCTGCTCCCGCTCCAGCCCCGCCAGCGCGGCCGCGACGTACTCCCGCATCCGCACCTGGTGGGCCGGGGCGCCGGCGGGGATGTGCGCGCAGGCGGCCCGCGCCTCCTCCAGCAGCGCCCGCCGCGCCTCGGGCAGGTGCGCCACCCGCGGCGAGGCGGCCGCCGTCCACAGCACGTGGGCGAGCTTGTAGGCGTACACGCGCGGGCTGACCGGGAACAGCGCCCGGTACACCCACAGCCCCTCCGGGGCGTCCAGGACCCACTCGTTGTGGCTCAGCAGCCGCACCCGCGCCTTGAGCACCAGGTCCCTGTGCGCCACGTCCCTGCGCGCCACATCCTTGTGCGTCACGTCCTTGTGCGTCACGTCCCTGTGCACCGTCATCCTCGCGTCCCCCTTCGTCCGTTCACCGCCCACCGCCCCCGGCGCGATGCGGCCCGTGCGCAGCACGGCGCGCGCCCCGGCCGCCCTGGGCAGGGGGCCGGCGCGTGGCCGAAGGAGTGGATGCGGACGAGTCTGCGGGCTGCGCCCGCCCCCCGGCAAGGCGTGATCCGGGTGCTCTGCGTCCTACCGCAACCCCCCGCTGAACTGGCACAATGGGGTCCGGTACACGCCGCGAGCCCCGGCCGCGAGGCCCCTGCCGTGCGGGGCTAGCCTGGTCGCATGTTCGTACTTGAGCTGACGTACACCGCCCCGCTGGAGCGCATCGACGCCGCCCTGCCGCAGCACGTCGAGTGGCTGCGCGGGCACTACGAGGCCGGCACGTTCCTCGCCTCGGGCCGCAAGGTGCCGCGCGAGGGCGGGGTGATCATCGCGCTGGGCGAGGACCGCGCCGCGGTCGAGGAGCTGACCCGCACCGACCCCTTCGCCCGCGAGGGCCTGGTCGCCTACACGGTGACCGAGTTCCTCGCCACCACCACCGCGCCCGCCCTGGACGCCTACCGCCAGCAGCTGCCCGCCTGAACCCCGGCCTCTGAACCCCGGCCCCGCCGTGCCCCGCCCCGCCTCGCGGTTCGGGGCACGGTCGCGTTCTGGCTACGATCGGTGGCACGGGGCAAGGACGCGTACGGGAAGTTGGCGGGAGAAGACGGATGGCACACGCACGGGCCGGGCAGTTGGCGCAGCCGGATGACCTGGTGGATGTGGCGCGGCTGGTGACGGCGTACTACGCGCTGAACCCGGACCCTCAGGAGGTCGGCCAGCGGGTGGCGTTCGGCACCTCGGGCCACCGCGGGTCCTCGCTGGACGCCGCGTTCAACGAGGACCACATCGCCGCGACCACGCAGGCGATCTGCGAGTACCGGGCCCAACAGGGCATCGCCGGACCGCTGTTCCTGGGCGCCGACACGCACGCGCTCTCGGAGCCGGCGAAGGTGACGGCGGTGGAGGTGCTGGCCGCCAACGGCGTGCAGGTGCTGCTGGACGCGGCCGACGGCTACACCCCCACGCCCGCGGTCTCGCACGCGATCCTGGCCCACAACCGGCGCAGCCCCCGGGCGCTGGCGGACGGCATCGTCGTCACCCCCTCGCACAACCCGCCGCGCGACGGCGGCTTCAAGTACAACCCGCCCAGCGGCGGCCCGGCCGGCTCGCAGGCCACCGGCTGGATCCAGGACCGCGCCAACGAGCTGATCCGCGAGGGCCTGCGCGGCGTCAAGCGCGTCCCGTACGCGCGGGCGCTGGCGGCGGCGACCACCGGGCGCCACGACTACCTGGGCACCTACGTCGAGGACCTGCCCGCCGTGCTCGACCTGGACGCGGTGCGCGCGGCCGGGCTGCGCATCGGCGCGGACCCGCTGGGCGGGGCGTCGGTGGCGTACTGGGCGCGCATCGCCGAGACGCACCGCCTGGACCTGACGGTGGTCAACCCGGTCACCGACCCGACCTGGCGGTTCATGACGCTGGACTGGGACGGCAGGATCCGCATGGATTGTTCTTCGCCGTCCGCGATGGCCTCCCTGATCGGCCGCAAGGACGAGTACGCCATCGCCACCGGCAACGACGCGGACGCCGACCGGCACGGCATCGTCACCCCCGACGGCGGCCTGATGAACCCCAACCACTACCTGGCGGTGGCCGTCGACTACCTGTACCGCCACCGCGCGGACTGGCCCGTCGACGCCGCGGTCGGCAAGACGCTGGTGTCCTCCTCGATGCTGGACCGGGTCGCCGCCGACCTCAAGCGCGAACTGGTCGAGGTGCCGGTGGGCTTCAAGTGGTTCGTCGACGGGCTGGCGGAGGGCTCGATCGCCTTCGGCGGCGAGGAGTCGGCCGGCGCCTCGTTCCTGCGCCGCGACGGCGGGGTGTGGACCACCGACAAGGACGGCATCCTGCTGGCCCTGCTGGCCTCCGAGATCACCGCCGTCACCGGCGCCACCCCCAGCGCCTACTACCGCGAGCTGACCGAGCGCCACGGCGCCCCCGCCTACGCCCGCGTGGACGCCCCGGCCGACCGCGAGCAGAAGGCCCGTCTGGCCCGGCTCTCCCCGCAGCAGGTCACCGCGGGCGAGCTGGCCGGCGAGGCGGTGACCGCGGTGCTGGCCGAGGCGCCCGGCAACGGCGCACCGATCGGCGGCATCAAGGTGTGCACCGACAACGCCTGGTTCGCGGCCCGCCCCTCCGGCACCGAGGACGTCTACAAGATCTACGCCGAGTCCTTCCTCGGCACCGGCCACCTGGCCCGGGTGCAGGAGGAGGCCCGCGCCCTGGTCGGCGAGGTCCTCGGCGCCTGATCCCCGCGCCCGCGGGTGCCCCGGACCGGTTCCCCGGCCCGGGGCACCCGCGTTTTCCGGGCCCCTCCTTCCCGGAGGCGCTGTCCCGCGCGCCCCGTCGCCCCTTAACCCCGCCGCCCCGCGCGCCCCTTCGCCCCGCTGCTCCTTGGCTCCGCCGCTCCTTCGCTCCGCCGCCCCTTCGCCCCGTGCTCAGCCGAACGGGCCCTGCTCGGTGAAGCGCCGCAGCGACCGGGCGAACGCCTCGGCCTCCCCGGGCGGCCAGGAGGCGAGCGCCTCCTCGATGCCGCCGGCCAGGCGCCGGCGCATCACCGCCACGGTGCGCTCGCCGGCGCCGGTCAGGGTCAGCAGGGTGGCGCGCTGGTCGCGCGGGTCGGCCTCGCGGCGCAGCAGCCCGGCCTCCTCCAAGCGGGTGGCCCGGCGGCTGACCCCGGAGCGGTCCAGGCCGATCTCGGCGGCCAGGTCGGCGGCGCTGCGCGCCCCGGTGCGGGCCAGGCCGGAGAGCACGGGGTAGGTGACCTCGTCCACCGCCTCGCCCAGGCCCTCGGTCAGGCGCCGGTAGAGCGCGGCGCGGGCGGGGCGGCGCAGCAGGACGGCCAGGGCCTGGGCGACGGCGTCCCCGAGGCCGGAGGCAGTTTCAGGAACGGGGTCGGGGTCGGGGTCGGGGTCGGGGATTTCGGGGGAGTGGTCCACCCCCCGATCATAGCGTGCGCGACGCACGCGTTCCTGGGGTACGCTCATCCCATGAAGCGTGCGCCACGCACGCATTGTCGGATTCCGAGAAGGGAACCCCCATGCCCGCCACCGCCCCCCGCACCACCATCGCCGCCGCCCTCGACGACCTGCTCTTCACCCCCGGCCTCGACCTGGAGACCGCCGTCGAGCGCCACTTCACCCCCGACTACCGCCAGCGCACCGACGGCCGCTGGGACGACCGCGCCGCCTTCACCGACCACATCCGCCACCTGCGCGCCGTGGTCGCCTCCGGCCGCGTCGAGGTCCACGAGGAACTCCACGACGGCGACCGCACCGCCACCCGGCACACCGTCGACGTCCTCAAGACCGACGGCACCCAGGTCTCCATGGAGGTCTACCTCTTCGGCCAGTACGGCCCCTGCGGGCGCCTGCGCCGCATCGAGGAGACCACCCTGCTGCTCGCCGGAGCCGAGGCCGACCGCAACCTCGGCTCCGCCCGCTGAGACCCCGCCCGCTGAGACCCCGCCCGCCCGAGGATCAGGACCGCGACGGTGCCGGCGCCGGCACCGTCGCCTCCTCCTCCGTCGGCGCACCCGCCCGCGCGTCCCGCGTGGTCGCCGCCGCCGTCACCGCCGCCACCAGCGCCAGCCCCGCCGCCGCGAACGGGAACCACCGCCCGCCCAGCACCGCGATCGCCGCACTGCCCGCCACACCCCCGGCCGCCGTCCCCAGGTACAGCGCACTGCTGTTCAGCGAGATCAGCAGCGGCGCGTTCCCCGGATCGATCGACGCCAGCCGGTGCGGCAGCGCCACCGACACCGCCCACCCCGCCAGCGGCACCACCGCCGCGTACACCAGCGCCCCCGGCATGCTGCGCCCCAGCCACGGCAGCGCGGCGAACGCGCCCGCCGCCACCGTCGAGCCGGTGAGCAGCACCCGCCGCACCCCGACCCGGTCCACCAGGCGCCCGCCCAGCCAGCTGCCCGCCACCGACATCACGCCCGCCGTCAGCAGCACCAGGCTCAGCCGGTCCGCGTCGCCCCCGGTCGCCCCCGAGACGGCGGTGGCCAGGTAGATGTAGACGCACTGGAAGGCCAGGAAGAACGCCAGCGTGGTGGCCGCCGCCCCCAGCACCCGCCGCTGCCCCAGCGGGGCCAGGCGCGCCCGCAGCCCCGGCGCCGCCACCGGCGCCGGCAGGTCGCGCAGCAGCAGCGCCAGCCCCGCCAGCGCCGCCACGCCCAGCGCGGTGACCAGCCACATCGTCATCCGCCAGTCGCCGCGCCCCACCCAGGTGCCCAGCGGCACGCCCAGCGCGGTGGCCACCGTCATCCCGCCCAGTACGGTGGCCAGCGCCCGTCCGCGCCGCTCGGGGGCGACCAGGGTGGTGGCCACCGCGTTGGCGGTCGGCGTGTACAGCGCGGCCCCGGCCGCCGCCAGGACCCGGGTGGCCAGCAGCAGGCCGTAGTCGGGGGCGAGCGCGCTGAGCGCGTTGGCCGCGCTGAACACCGCGAGCGCGGTCAGCAGCAGCCGCCGGCGCGGCCAGCGGGCGGTGAGCGCGGCCAGCACCGGGGCCAGCAGCGCGTAGCCGAGCGCGAAGACGGTGACCAGCTGGCCCGCGGCCGGCACGGACACCCCCAGGTCGGCGGCGATCGGGCCGAGGATGCCGGCGACGACCATCGAGTCGGTGCCCATGGCGAAGGTGCCGAGGGCGAGCAGGAGCAGGCGTACGGGCATGGGAAAGCCCCCCGATTGTTTGACGATAGGGCAACAGTTTGACGCTCGTCAAACACTAGGGATGGGTGGATGATTGTCAAACCAATGTCCAGCCGACGAGGACCACGCGCCATGACCGAAGACGAGCGGCTGCCCCAGCCCGCCACCGCCGACATCGACCTCGTCACGGTCCTGCACGCCCTCGGCGACCCCGTCCGGATGACCCTGCTGCTCAGCTACGCCGACGGCGCCGAACACTCCTGCGCCCCCCGCGACCTGGGCCTGGACCACCTCCACAAGTCGACCGTCTCCCACCACATGCGCGTCCTGCGCGAGGCCGGCGTCACCACCACCCGCGTCGCCGGGCGCAACCGCTTCGTCAGCCTGCGCCGCACCGACCTCGACGCCCGCTTCCCCGGCCTGCTCGACGCCCTCCTCACCGGTGCGCCTGCCGCCCCTGCCGCCCCTGCCGCGCCCGCTGGGCCCGCCGTCTCCGGCTGAGGCCTGCGCCCCGGGGCCTATGCCCGCGGTCGTACCCGCCGCCCGGCAGCTCCTCCGCCGGCCCGACGCGCCCGCAGGGCCCGACCCGCCACCGTGGGCCCATGACCACCCCGCACACCGCCGCCGCCCCGCACACCGTGACCGCCCCACGGGTCGGCCGCCGCAGCGCCCTGGCCGCCCTGGCCGCCACCGCCCTGCTCACCGCCGCGGGCACCGTCCCCGCCCGCGCGGCCACCCGCGCCGCCGCCCCGCCTTCACCCCCGGACCGGCCCCCGCGCCTGACGCTGCCCGCCCCCACCGGGCCCCACCCCGTCGGCACCACCACCCTGCACCTGGTCGACCCCGCCCGCCCCGACCGCTGGGCCCCCACCCCGCGCCCGCGCGAACTGCGCACCCGCCTCTGGTACCCCGCCGCCCGCGTCGCCGGCCACCCCCGCGCCCCCTGGATGAGCCCCGCCGAGACCGCCCACCTGGAGACCGCCTACTTCCAGGTCCCCGCCGCGAGCCTGGACTGGCCCACCACCCACGCCCACACCGACGCCCCCGCCGAGACCTCGTGCCGCCACCCCGTCGTCCTCAACTCCCACGGCTCCGGCGGCGACTCCGCCTTCAACACCGCCCTCGCCGAGGAACTCGCCTCCCACGGCCACGTCGTCGCCGCCGTCGACCACACCTTCGACGCCGGCGAGACCGAATTCCCCGGACACCGCCTGGAAGTGCGCGACAAGGCCGCCGTCCAGGCCATGACCGACGCCGACATCGTCGCCTACCGCGCCGCCGACGTCCGCCTCGTCCTCGACCGCCTCACCGACCTCGCCGCCGACCCCGACGCCGATCACCGCCCCCTGCCCGCTGGCCTTGCCCAAGCCCTCGACCCGGACGCCGTCGCCATGTTCGGCCACTCCATGGGCGGCGCCACCACCGCCCAGGCCCTCCACGACGACCCCCGCATCCGCGCCGGAGCCGTCCTCGACGGCCCCCTCTTCGGCACCTGCGCCACCGCCGACCAGCCGCGTCCCCTGCTGCTCATGGCCTCCACCTGGGCCAGCCCCGCCCGCGACGCCATGTGGGACACCCTGTGGCCCCACCTGACGGGCTGGCGCCGCCGGCTCACCCTCACCCGCTCCGGCCACCTGTCCTACACCGACCTCCAACTCCTCGTCCCCCAGGGGCAGGACGTGATCGCCTGGCCCGCCGACCAGCTGGAGCACTTCCTCGGCACCGGCGACCCGCTGCGCGCCGTCACCGCCCAACGCGCCTACCTCACCGCCTACTTCCAGCTCCACCTGCGCCGCCGCCCCACCACCCTCTTCGACGCCCCCTCCCCGCGCTACCCCGAGATCACCCTCGACGCCTGAACCCGCCTGAACCCGCCTGAACCGGCCAGGACCCACCGCCCGAGGGGTGCCGGGGCGGTGGGTCCTGGAGTGGGAAGTCGGCCTGTCCGACTTCCCACGGCGGCGCCGTGCCGGGGCGTCCGTCGACAGGAGACCGGCAGGAGGCCGGCAGGGGATCAGTAGGGGATCGGGCGGTTCTCGCGGGCCCACAGCTGTTCGGCCTCGCTCTGGGACGGGGGCGGGGCGATCCCGTTGATCATCCACAGGTCCCGGGGCGTCTCGTCGATGTGGAACTCGCAGTACAGGCCGCGCCCGGTGGTGTGGGGCGCGAGGAGGGCGGCGAGGGCCTCCCGGGTGCGCTTGCGCAGGTCGGGGTCCTCGGTGTGCCGGGCGATGTGCTCGACCACGATCCGCACCGCGTCGTGCGCGGGCTGGTCGCCCACGTGGAAGGAGTCGGCGCCGATCTCGTGGAAGAGCGTCATCACGTAGAACTTCGGCAGCCCGAAGCGGGTGTAGAACCCGGTGATGTCGGCGGCGAGCTGCTGCTTCTGCCCGGGGGTGTAGGTGCCGGGAGGGTGGTAGACGTGCCACAGCGGCATGGGTGTTCTCCTCGGTGTCGGCCGGCGGTGGCCGGCGGGTTTCGACGGGTTTCGGCGGGGCGCGGTTCAGCGGCGGATGGGGATGGTGAGGCCCTCCACCGGGCCGGGGAGCGCGGACTTGAGCGCCCGGGTGAGGTCGTCGACGAGGACTTCGCGATCGCCGCGCTCGACGCCGTCCAGGACGATGCGGGCCACCTCGGCGGCCGGGATCTTGTCGACGGGCAGGGCCGCCACCATCTCGGTGTCCGCGAAGCCCAGGTGCACGCCGACGACCTGGGTGTGCTGGGCGGCGAGCTCCAGGCGCAGGGAGTTGGTCAGGGACCACAGGGCGGCCTTGGAGGCGCCGTAGGCGCCGGCGCCCGCGCCCCAGGACAGCGCGGAGTGGATGTCGACCAGCGCCCCGCCGCCACGGGCCGCCAGCACCGGCGCGAAGGCCCGGGCGATGCGCAGCGGGCCCAGGACGTTGGTGTCGAAGGTCGCCTGGACCTGCCGCAGGTCGCCGGTGAGCAGCGCTCCCGGGTACAGGACGCCGGCGTTGTTGAAGACGAGGTCGACGTCCTGGACGCGCTCGGCCAGGGCGGCCACCGAGGCGTCCTCGGTGACGTCCAGGGCCAGGACCTCCACCCGCCCGTCCTCGCTGGGCACGGGGGTGCGGGCGGTGGCGTAGACCTTCTTCGCGCCGCGCGCCAGCAGTTCCCCGACGAACGCCCGGCCGAGGCCGCGCAGGCCTCCGGTGACCAGGGCGGTGGAGCCGTCGATCACGGTCATGTGCGTGTTCCTCGCTCTCGGAAGGCGGCGCCCGCAGCCGGAGCACCGCAACGTTTAGATTATTACCATCATCTAAACTGGATGGGGAAGCCCGGATGGGAAAGTAGGACCACCACCACCGCAGGACGAGGAAAGGAACGCAGGCATGCCCCGCGTGTCACGGGCCGAGGCCGAACGCCACCGCCAGGAGGTGATCGACCACACCGCCAGACTGATCCGGGAGCAGGGCTCCGACCAGGTCAGCGTCCCCCAGGCGATGGCCGCCGCAGGCCTGACGCACGGCGGCTTCTACCGGCACTTCACCTCCAAGGACGACCTCGTCGCCCAAGCCCTCACGGCCGCCTTCACCGAACGCCGCGAAGCCATGGACCGCCTCGCCGACCACCCCACCCCCAACCCGGCCGCCGCCGACCCGACCGCGCCCCAACACCCCACCCCCCGCGCCGAGTTCCTCGCCCGCTACCTCTCCACCCCCCACCGCGACAACCCCGGCCAGGGCTGCGCCGCCGCAGCCCTGGCCGCCGACGCGGCCCGCGCCGAACCCGGCTCCCCGCTGCGCACCGCCTTCACCGCCGGACTGCGCGACCTGGCCGACGGCTTCCAGCACCTGCCCGACGCCGCCGACCGCGAGAGCGCCCTCGCCGACCTGTCCACCATGGTCGGAGCCCTCCTCCTGGCCCGCGCCAGCGAGGACCCCGCCCTGTCCGACGAACTCCTCGCCGCGGCCCGCCACCGCCTGACCACCCCCGCCGCGGACGCGGACACGGGTGCGCCGTCCGCGTAGGGCCCGCAGGCTCAGCCCGTGATCGCGCGCACCCGGCCGGGGTCCGGGTGCGGCTCGTACGCGGTGCTGCACTCGCTGATCAGCGTGCCCGCCTTCGCGCCGCAGGGGCACAGCTGGTTCATGCCGCTCGGGCCGTCGGGGCGGCAGCCCCCCGGGAATGCCTCCCACCGGGATGCGGCTGGAGTGACGGTGCGTCATCGGGGTGCAGGACCGCGGTGTTCCGGGGCCCCGCGGACACCGGGAACCCGTCGCCGTCCGGATCGCCGACGCAGGGACCCCGGCGAAGACCGGCAGGCATGCGTCGGAGGGCGCGAGCGGGGCGCCCCACGGCCCGGGTTCCAGGGCGAAGAAGCCGGGCAGTCTGGTCAGCGGTCCGGCGATCGGGGGCGGTCGCAGGCCGCGCACGCGAACACGGTCACGGTCGCAGGCCGCCCACGCGAACACGGTCACGGTCACCCGGCGTTCCCGACACCCGGCGCGCGCCCTGCCGACCGGGCAGGACCTGGCCGCTGCGCCGGGGGAGTGCGGGGCCCGCGCCGATCTACCGGCCCGGCGGGCGGCCTCCGGCCGGGCCGGGCGGCTGGCCGGGGCAGAGGCGGGTGGCCAGTTCGAGCAGGTCCCGGAGGGCGTGCTGCTGGGGGGCGGTGAGTCCGGCCAGCGGCGAGTCCTGGGTGAGGAACGCGAGCAGGCGCGTGCGCAGCGCCGCGCCCTCGGCGGTGAGGACGAGGTGCTTGGCGCGGCGGTCGGTGGGGTGCGGTCGGCGCTCGACCAGGCCCTGCTTCTCCAGCCGGTCGACGACGAAGGTGGTGTTGGAGGGCTCGCAGTTCATGCGCTGGGCGAGTTCGCGCATGGTCAGCGGCCCGGTCATCTCCCGCAGCGCGGTCGCCTGGGGCGCGGTCAGGCCCAGGGTGACGGCGCGTTCGCGGACGTGGTCGGCGATCTGCTGGGCCAGCCCGTTCACCAGGCCGCACAGCTCCCATTCGGGGGTGGCCTGCGGTCGGGGGGGCGTCGTCATGGCTCCATCCTAGCGAGTCCATCAAGCCATCATATTTATCACTTGAACCTTTATATCTTGAATCTTTCTAGCTTGATGCTTACGGTGGCAAGGCCGCCGCCGTCGCCACCGGCCCGGCGGCGGACCGACACCGAAGAGGGGAAGGGACCATGGCGAACTTCGAAGCCGACGCGGCCCACCGGGACGAGCGGCTGCGACGGCCCTCCGGCATCCGCTCCGTACAGCTCGGCGACACGAAGGTGACCTTCGTGCCGGACGGCGTCGTCCTGCTGCCGCCGCGCGGCTGGCTGCCCGAGACCACCGACCGGACGTGGGCGGAGCGCCCGCAGTACCTCGACGCCTCCGGCCAGTTCGTCGCGACCGTCGGCGCGCTGCTCGTCGAGCACGCCGGGCGCGCCCTGCTGATCGACGCGGGCTTCGGGCCCCGCTCGCTGCCGGCGGACCCGAGCGTCCCGCACGGCCCCGGCCACGGCGGCGCGCTCCTCGACAACCTCGCCGAACTCGGCCGCCGGCCGGACGACATCGAGGCGGTGGCCTTCACCCACCTGCACTCCGACCACACCGGCTGGGCCTGGCACCCCGCCCCCGGCGGCGACCGGCCGGCCTTCGCCCACGCCGACTACCTGGTGTCCGAGGCGGAATGGGCCGGCCACCTCGCCCGGCCGGACGGGCCCGGCGCGGTCGAGGGGGCCGCCGTCCTGGCACCGCGCGTGCGCACGGTCGCGCACGGGCAGGAGGTCTTCCCCGGCGTCCGGGTGCACGTCGGCGCCGGCCACACCCCCGGACACGCCGAGTACACCGTCACCGCGGGCGGGCAACGGCTGATCGCCTTCGGCGACGCCATGCACTCGCCCGTCCAGGTCGACCACCCCGAGTGGTCCGTGTCCGTCGACCACGACCCGGCCCGCGCGGTCGAATCCCGCCGCCGCCTCGTCGCCGAACTCGCCGAACCCGACACGATCGGCTTCGGCGTCCACTTCGCCGACGTCGTCTTCGGCCGCGTCCGCCACGACGGCCCCGGCCCCGCCTGGCACCCGCTGGACGCCTGACCGGCCCCCGGGCCCCGCCCGGGGCCCCTTCGGGGGTGTCCACCGCGCCCGCCCGGCCGGCCGGCCTTCGGCGCGGATCCCGCACGGCTCCGGCATCGCCGCGGACGTCCGGCGACGCCGGAGCCCCCGCCGTCACCACCCGCATGCCGCTCGACCGCGCTCGGAACCCGCCGGAAGCCGGGCCGCGGGGCCACGATGTCCGGGGAAGCCTTCGGCACCCACCCGCGACGGCGCTTGCCGTGGCGCCGCGGCCCGTGATCGGATGGCGCCAGCATCGCGTGCCGGTGACGGACAGCGTCAGGCATGGAGGTGCGGAACCGAAGGGACCGCCTCCCGTGGCCTCCCAGGACGGCGACCGCGCGGTCGCCCTGAGCCTTCAACTCTCCCGAGCACACCAGGAACTGCGCCGCCGGATCGGCCGCATCAGGGCCGGGATCGGACAGCGCCGCCCGGGCGACGACACGTTGCGCACCCACTGCCTGGCCTTCTGCGCCGCGCTGACGGCACACCACCAGGGCGAGGACGAGGGCATGTTCGCCCACCTGCTGCGCGAACGCCCGCAGCTCGCCGGGACGGTCGCCAAGCTCGTCGAGGACCACGAGATGATCGCCGCCATCCTCACCAGGGTGCGCGAACTCGCCGACCACGCCGCCGAATCGCCCGGCGACGGGCTGGAAGCGGTCGGGCGCGAACTCGACGGACTCACCGCGATCATGGAATCCCACTTCGCCTACGAGGAACGCACGATCAGCGAGGCCCTCGACAGCGCGGTACCCGACGGCGGCTGGCCCGACCAGGTGTTCCGGTTCGGCTGACGAGCGAGCCCCTGCCTGCGGGGGAACGGAATTATGTTGTGACGTGAGGGCCGTCGCTGTAGACATGCCGCGATGACGATTTTTCATTGCGCCGCCTGCGGCGAGGCCCTCACGGCCGACCTTGAGCCCCTCCCGGCGGTTCCTGCCCGGCACCTGTTCGAAGGCGAGCTCGTCAACGGCCGGCGACAGGCCCCGCCCACCATGCCCCGTGGCCACTACGCCGTCGATCCGCAGCCGCACGGGCCGCCCTTCGTCCCGGCCGAGGACCAGGACGACTGGCCCCCCGCCTACCCCGGCGGCCCGTGCATCAGCGACTTCGACGGAACGGTCGTCGTCTCGGCCGGGCCCCGGAACACCTTCGTCCTGCACCCCGAGGACGGGACCGGCCTCACCTGGCACACAACAACGACCGGGCCACCCAGCTGCTGCGGAGCCCCCGGCGACGGCCCACCCAACCGTGCCTGCCGCTGCGGCGCCGTGGTCGGAAGCGAGATGTCGGACTGCTACACACCCTACGAACTCCACCTGCTGCCCGACGCCGTCCGCCCCGCTGCCCACACCCCCGACCACTGACGCACACGGCCACACGGACCCCACGGGCGACTGGACGGCCAGGGCAAGGCCGTCACGCGCACCCAAGCCGTCGACTCAGCGACACCGGCCAGTTCCTCTTCCCCACCCAGGAATTGCCGCTACCAGGCGTCGAACTCACCCGCGCGGACGGCGGCGACGAAGGCCCGCCAGGCGGGGGAGCGGAAGAGGAGGACGGGCCCGTCGGGGTCCTTGGAGTCCCGGACGGGCTGCACACCGGTGAAGCCGTCGGCGACCTCGACGCATTCGCCGCCCTGGCCGCTGTAGCTGCTCTTGCGCCAAGTGGTGTCCATCGCGGTTGCCTCCTGCGGCCGGAGTGGAAAGTCGATGGGGATGACTTCCCACTCCGGCGCCGGGTTAGACGCAGGTGTCAGCGCGGGCCGGAACGGATGTCGCTGCCCCGGGACCAGAGTTCTTCGACGTGTTCGGCGAAGCGGTCGAACATGCCGTTCTCCTCGCTGCGCCGCAGGTGCATCAGGGGTGAGTCGTGGCTGACGGTGCGGGCGAGGTGGGGTGTGACGAGGGCGTGTTCGTCGAAGCGGAAGACGGAGAGGCCGACGTGGTTCGGGCCGTCGTCCGGGGCGCTGAACCGGGCCTCGATGCCCTCGGTGCCGGAGAGTTTGGCCAGGTTCTCCAGGGTGACCCTGATCCTGGTGGACACCGTGAGCGTCACGTCCTCGATCTGCTCGCGCTGACGCGTCGTGTCGGAGACCGGATCCCCGAGGAGAAACCGGACCCGGCAGCCGCTCTCGGCCTTGCGCCGCAGAGTCTGCAACAGGGCGGGCTGCTCCAGCCAGACGAAGTAGCTGGTGTAGCCGGCGAGGAAGATGTCGGACCGGGCCTCGGCGATCAGCTGCGCCCAGACCGACTGCGGGCAGGCCGAGCGGTACGGGTAGACGGCGAACACCTCCCGGTCGTGCCCGGTCTTGACGTTCGCCCGGACGGTGTTGGGCCAGATCATCAGTTCATCACCCCCTGAGGTCACGGCGGCGGGTTGAACCGGGTGGAGGGGTTGAGAAGGCCCCGCCGCCCTGGATCGGGGCGTCGGGGCCGGAGTTGCTGCTACCGGGCGTCGAACTCGCCGGCGTGGACGGCGGTGACGAAGGCCTGCCAGGCGGGGGAGGGGAAGGCGAGGGTGTGGCCGTTGGGGTCCTTGGAGTCGCGGACCGGGACGATGCCGGGGAAGCCGTCCGCTACCTCGATGCATTCGCCCCCTCCGCCGCTGTACGTGCTCTTGCGCCAGCGAGCGCCGGATAGGTCAAGGTGCACTTTCAAATTCCTTCCGTACTGCGCGGATCAGCTCAAGCGACGCAGCCAGAGGTAGTGCCTCGGCTTGCAGCCGATCGTACTCCCTGGCCCAGCCCGCGAGGGTTTCGGCGTCGCGCTCCAGATGGCCGCGCAGATGGCTCTCCGAATAGCCGAGCAGCGAACGATTCGGCATCGTCAGAAGCGTCACTGGGTGCGCGAACGGCCGGTTCTCCCCGAGGCTGATCGGGGCTACCTGGATGGTCATGTTCGGCCGACTGGCTAGCTCTTCCAAATGGGCCAGCTGGCCCACCATCACCGCTGGTCCGCCGATCGGCCGTCGCAGGCTCCACTCGTCGAGTACGGCCTGGATGTATGGCGGAGACGGCTGGTTGATCCGTTCCTGCCGGGTGAGGAGGAACCGCATGCGTTCGTCGGCCTGCTGCTGAGTGACGATCCCGCGCCGTACGAAGGCCTGTTCATAGGCTGCCGCATACTCGGGAGTCTGCAGCAGCCCTGAGATGACCCCGATCTGGAAGGGCCGGATGACGGTCGCTTCGGCTTCCTTGTCGGCGTACTCAGGGAAACCCTCTATCAGGATGCTGTGTTCGAGCTGGTCGAGCATCAGGCCGAGCGTGCCGCCTGTGGCGAGGTGCTCGTCCACGAGATCGACGAATCGGCGGCTCGGCGCGCGGATGCCGCGTTCGATGCTGGAGATGTAGGCACCGGAGTAGGCGATGGCCTCTCCGAGTTCCGTCTGGGTCAGGCCGCGTGCCTCGCGTGAACGGCGGAGCTGAATCCCGAGGGTCGCGTACGGGGATGACGCAGGATCAAGCTTCTTACGGTTCATGATGCTTCCCAACTGAACCATGCTGAACTGGCGACTTCAGATGCTTCCCTAGGAGGGGGTCGTTCCGCAAGTCTTTCCCACGCAGAAAGTGAAGGATTGACTGCGGAAGGTTATTCCCATGGCTGATGCCCAAGTGCCCCGGCTCCACGGCTACGGGGTCCGCTGGGACCCGGAGGGCCGGTGTTACCGGGTGCGGAACGAGACGACGGGGGAGTGGCTGCGCAGTGGCACCTCGGGTGAGCTGGCCTCCTTCTCCTCGTTCTCCGCTGCCTTCAGCGCGTGGCGGGGGTTCGAGGTTCGACGCCGGGTGGGGGCGTGATGGGGGAGAAGGTCTACCGGGCCACGGCCGACCAGCGGCGGCAGGCGGCCGACGTCCTGGATGACCTGACGGCCGTCCTCGCCCTGGGCGGGGTGAAGTTGCCCTCCGTCGAGGTGGATTGGGAGCACGGCCGCAGGACGGGCTGCTACCTCATCGGCCTCGGCTGCGCCCGCCCGTTCGAACTCCTGCGGGTCGTGGACCTGCTGCGCAAGGGGCTGCGCTACGAGCGCCTGACGCATGACGGCTGAACTCCTCGCCCGCCTGCTGTGGTGGGCGGGCTTCTCCCTCGTACTCCTCGCCGCCCTCAGGAAGTGAACCGCCCGATGCGCGACCCCCGTCTCCTCGCCAAGCCGCCGGTGTGCCGGCTCGGCTGCCTCGTCCTCGTCCGCAACCCGCGCGGCGACGTCCTGCTCGTCGACCCGGACTACATGGACGGCCTGATCCTGCCCGGCGGCGCCGCGCAGCCGAACGAGCCCCCCAACCTCGCCGCCGCGCGTCACCTCCACGCTGAGACCGGCCTCAACCTGCGCCTCACGGACGTCCTGGCCGTCGACTTCACCCCGGCCGACCGCTACCTGGAGCGCCTCAACCTGGTCTTCGACGGCGGGACCGTCACCGAGCACGCCGCCGCCCGCCTGACCGTCCCGCCCCGGCACCGCAGCGGCCTGTTCGGCGCCCGCTTCGTCCCCGCCCACGAACTCCCGGACGTCATGGCCCCCGCCCAGGCCGCCCGCGCCGCCGAAGCCCTCGCCAACCGCGCCGTCCCCCTCCTCCTCCACGGCCAACGCACCACCTGCGACGAGAACCGGCCCCCACCGCGGTAGAACGCCGGGCGGCAGCTACCTCGCCGACACCCGAATCCGAACCCGGCCCCGGCAGTGGGCGCTCAGCTGACGCCCCGCAGGACACACAGGGTCCCCTGCGGCGCGTGGAACGCCTGCCGCACCTCCCACGCGCCGCTCTGCCCCGCCTTGACGTTCACCGCCGTGTCGCCGAGGGCGAGCACCGTGGCCTTCGCCGAGGTGAAGTAGACGACGATCCGGTAGTCCGCGTCCCGGCTGCCGGGGTTCACCGCGGTGCCGGCCGCGCGCCAGCCGTCCTTGGTCGCCTCGCAGGTGCCGATGGTGACCTGCTTGCGCTTCTCCTGGTCGTTGGCGACGGACGACGGAGGCGGCAGCGTCGGCTGCTCCAGCACGGCGATCTCACCGCTGCTCGCAGCGTCCTCGGAGGGCGCGGCCGTAGCGGCCTGCACGTCCTGGCTGCCACCGCTGTGGGGCTGGCGGCAGCCGGACAGGGCGGCGAGGGCGAGCAGTGCGATGCCGGCGGCGGCACCCGCTCGGGCCTTGTGCTTGGTTTCGCGCATCTCTTACTTCCTTCGGCTGTGGGCGGCGCCAGGAACGATCACACCGGTGTCACCGCAGAGGGGCCCGGCCTGTCTTACCGTGCCGGTGCGGGCGGCGCGGGCTCGGCGGGCCTGGCGGTGGCGGAGGTTCATCCGTTCGGCTGAGGTTCGTCCCGTCGTCCGCCCCTCACCCACGGGCCGGACGGACGACGGACGGACGACGGACGGGCACAGAACGGCGGCGGTCCCCGGAGCCCATGCTCCGGGGACCGCCGCCGTCAGCCGCCGTTGCTAGCCGCGACGACGGGTGCGGCGCGTCACCAGCGCCAGCCCGCCGCCGAGGAGCAGGAGACTCCCCGCCAGCCCGGCCAGGTGGGTGTTCGCGCCGGTGCTCGGCAGGTGGCCGTGCGGCGGCTTCGCGGTCACCGTCGCGCTGGACGGCGGGGAGGTCACCGGCGGACCGGACGGCGGAGTGCCCGTCGCCGTCGAGGTGTTGGTGATCTTCCCGCTGTTCAGGTCGGCCTGTGTGACGGTGTAGGGGGCGGTGCAGGTCACGGACGCGCCGGGGGCGAGCGAGGCGGCGCCTGCCGGGCAGGTCACCATGGGCGCCGTGCCGCTGCCGGAGAACGCCGTCTCGTTCACCGTCACGTCGGTCAGTGTGACGTTCCCGGTGTTGGTCACCAGGAAGCTGTAGTCGACGGTCTGACCTGCGGCCGTGACCGTGGTCGGGGAAGCCGACTTCACCACGGTGAGCGCCGGGGCCGGGGTGTTCGGGACGCTGGTCGAGGACGGCGGGGACGTCGCGGGCGGGCCGGTGGGCGGAGTGCCCGTCGCTGTTGCCGTGTTGGCGACCTTGCCGCCGTTCAGGTCGGCCTGTGTGACGGTGTAGCTGGCGGTGCAGGTCACGGACGCGCCGGGGGCGAGCGAGGCGGCGCCGGCCGGGCAGGTCACCACGGGCGCGGTGCCGCTGCCGGAGAAGGCGGTCTCGTTCACGGTGACGTTGGTGAGGGTGACGTTGCCGGTGTTGGTCACCAGGAAGGAGTAGTGCAGCACCTGGCCGACGGCGGTCAGTTCCGTCGCATCCACCGACTTGACGATGGTGAGCGCCGGGTTGGACGTCGCGGTGACGGTCGCGCTGGACGGCGGTGAGGTTACGGGCGGGCCGGTGGGCGGTGTGCCGGTGGCCGTCGCGGTGTCCGTGATGCTGCCGGCGTTGAGATCAGCCTGCGTGACGGTGTAGCTGGCGGTGCAGGTCACGGACGCGCCGGGGGCGAGCGAGGCGGCGCCTGCCGGGCAGGTGATCACGGGAGCGGTGCCGCTGCCGGAGAACGCGGTCTCGTTCACCGTCACGTTGGTCAGGGTCACGTTCCCGGTGTTCGTCACCAGGAAGCTGTAGTCCACGACCTGCCCGACGGTCGCAACCGTGGTCGGCGAGGCGGACTTGACGATGGTGAGCGCCGGGGCCGGGGTGTTCGGGACGCTGGTCGAGGACGGCGGGGACGTCACCGGCGGGCCGGTGGGCGGGGTACCTGTCGCCGTCGCCGTGTTGGTGACCTTCCCACTGTCGACATCAGCCTGCGTCACCGTGTAGGGGGCGGTGCAGGTCACGGACGCGCCGGGGGCGAGGGAGGCCGCGCCTGCCGGGCAGGTGATCACGGGCGGGGTGCCGGTGCCGGAGAACGCGGTCTCGTTCACGGTGACGTTGGTCAGGGTGACGTTGCCGGTGTTGGTCACCAGGAAGGAGTAGTGCAGTACCTGGCCGGCACCGGTCAGTTCCGTCGCATCCACCGACTTCAGGATGGTGAGCGCCGGGTTGGACGTCGCGGTGACGGTCGCGCTGGAGGGCGGTGAGGTCACCGGCGGGCCGGTGGGCGGTGTGCCGGTGGCCGTCGCGGTGTCCGTGATGCTGCCCGCGTTGATGTCGGCCTGCGTCACCGCATAGCTCGCAGTACACGTCACCGACGCGCCGGGCGCCAGCGAGGCCGCGCCGGCCGGGCACGTCACCACCGGCGGGGTGCCGGTGCCGGAGAACGCGGTCTCGTTCACCGTCACGTCGGTGAGGGTGACGTTGCCGGTGTTGGTGACCAGGAAGCTGTAGTTCACGACCTGCCCGACGGTCGAAACCGTGGTCGGGGAGGCGGTCTTCACGATGGTGAGTGCGGGTGCGGGCGTTGCCGTGACGGTCGCGCTGGAGGGCGGTGAGGTCACCGGCGGGCCGGTGGGCGGGGTGCCGGTCGCCGTCGCGGTGTTGGTGATCGAGCCCGCGTTGATGTCGGCCTGCGTCACCGTGTAGGGGGCGGTGCAGGTCACGGACGCGCCGGGGGCGAGGGAGGCGGCGCCTGCCGGGCAGGTGATCACGGGCGGGGTGCCGGTGCCGGAGAACGCGGTCTCGTTCACCGTCACGTCGGTGAGGGTGACGTTGCCGGTGTTGGTGACCAGGAAGCTGTAGTCGACGGTCTGCCCGACGGCGGTGACCGTGGTCGGGGACGCGGTCTTCACGATCGTGAGCGAGGGCGTCGCGGGGACCGGGGTGTTGGTGAAGGTGCAGAGCACCATCGGGCTGTTCTTGCCCTCCACCGTGGGCGGGAACGGCAGGTTGAACGTGGTCGCGCCGGTGCCCGAGGCGACCGGGGCGTTGCCGTTGGCGGTGTCGACGCAGTCGTAGGCGGTGGTGTAGTTGGCGAGGCTGCCGGAGGCAGCGGTCTCGGTCAGCGTGTAGGTGGTCCCCGATACGGCGATGACCGGGCCGGCGGGGGGTGTCTGGACGCCGGTGCTGGTGCCGGTCGTGGTGGCGGTGTTGCCCTGGGTGATGCCGCCGCCGGTGATCGCCAGGCCGAACTGGTCGTTCGAGGTGGTCGACTCGGCGAACCGGCCGACGATGTTCTTCTGCAGGGCCAGGGTCGGGTTGGTGGAGCAGGCGCCGAGGTCCACGGACAGGAAGGCGTTGTTGGAGTACGGCGTGGGCCCGGCCGTGATCGCGCCGGTGTTCGGGTTGAGCTGCTCCAGGTAGGTGGTGCTCCCCGAGGCGAACTCGATGTAGAGGTTTCCGGCGTTGTCGAAGGCCGCCCCGTTGAACGAGTTGCCGTTCGGGTTGGGCAGGGTGCTCAGCACCGTGTCGGTCAGCGGCACACCGGTGGCCGACCCCGTGGTGGGGATCGGCCCGGCCACCCGACCGATGGCGGCGTCGGTGCCGACGGAGGAGAGGACGTAGAGGTTGCCGGCCGCGTCGAAGGTGATGTCGCCGTTGGGGCCGGAGGCTCCGGTGACCGGCAGGTCGAACGTGGCGATCACGCCGGGGATCGCGGTGTTGGTGACGGTGTTGAAGCCGTAGAGGGTGGCCACGCCGGGTGTGGTCGCCGTGCCGGGTTCGAAGCTGGCGTAGTAGTAGATGCCGTTGGCCGGGTTCACCGCGCCGGCGACGAAGGAGTCGGTGGTGGCGCCGGCGGATCCGGTGTAGGTGGTCCAGGCCCCGGTGGCCGCGTTGTAGCCGTACACGTTGACGGACCCGGCGACGGTCGGGATCTGGTCGACCACGTAGGCGGCGGTGCCGCCGTCGGTGATTCCGAGGGCGTTGGTGAAGCCCGACCCGGCGGGGAGCGTGCTGACCGTCGTCGCGGTCACGCTGGATCCGCCGACGGTGCCGGCGGCCAGGGCGAGCAGGGTGCCGGTCGCGGCGGTGGAGGAGCCGCGCTGGATGGCGTAGATCGTGTTGCCCGTGCAGTCCAGGGGGTCGCCGGGTGCCCGGGGCAGGCGGCCGAGCGGGGCGGCGCTCGGCGCGGCGGCCGCGCTGCTCGGGGCGGCCGGTCCGGCCGCTGCGGATGGCGTGGCCTCCGGGGACGGGGCTCCTGGAGCGCTGCTCTGGCCGGTGGGCGCCGAGGCCGCTGACGGGTCGGCCTTCGCCGTCGTGGCGTCGGCGCCGGAATCCTTCCACTCCAGCACGACGAGGCCGTTGCCGCCGTCGCCGCTGTGGCCGCCGCCCTTGGCCGCGTCGGCGCCGGTGTTGGCGCCGGTGTCGGCGCCGTTGACGTCCGTGATGGACGGGGCGAAGCCGCCGAAGGCCGCCCCGGTGACGTACTGGCGCTCGGTCACGTGAGGGGCAAGGCCGTGCGACCCGTCTTCAGGACCGGCCCCGGCAGGACCGGCCCCGGCAGCACCGGCGCCGCTCGCGGTCGCGGTCTCAGTCGCGTTCGTGGCCGTGCCGCCGTCGGCTGCCAGCAGGGTGTCCGCGGGGGTGTGGGACTGGCCCGACCGGATGGTGGAGGCGCCGCCGTTGCGGGCCGCCGGGGAGTCTGCGGCGTCGGGGTGCGAGCGCCCGCCCTGGCCCGGTACCACCGTCAGCCGCTGTCCGGCCGTCACCTCCAGCAGCGCGGTCGCGTAGGCGCCGGCGGCGCCCGGCCGGTTCGCGTGCTCGCGGCCGGCCGCGGCGGTGTCGCCGTCGGCGGCCGCACCCGCGCCCCAGGCCTTCGCCCTGATCGAGGAGACCCCGGTGGGGACGGTGAAGTCCTGGTCGCTTCCGGTGTAGGCGAAGGACAGGCAGTCGGTGTAGCCGGCATCCGCCGGGCAGGCCTGAGCCGCGTGCGCGGCGGGGGCGGCCAGCAGCGGGACGAGCGGCACCGGCGCCAGCACCAGCACGGCCGTGAGCACTCCGGACCAGCCGCGCCGATTCGGGGCGGCTCTCCCCGGTGCCTCGAAGGCTCGGGCCAAGCCCCAGCGGCGTCTGACTTCGGGCATCGGGGACTCCCCAGGGTGTTCACGGGACGCGTGGATGGCGTCATAAATACGCCATAAGGTGACGAAACGACTATGCCGTATACACCATCCGGGCCGATTCGGCACGCGGGGGAAGTCATCCCGGCGGCCCACAGGGACGGGCCGGCAATGGCGGACGGACCGTCAAGGTACGGCCGTCGGAGTGGCGGTCGACGCCACGGCGATCACGGAGGTCACGGTGCCTCGCCCGCAAGCGGCACCCGGCGCGGGGACCTCCCCCTCGCGCGCTGCCCGCAAGCGGACGGCCGGGCGCGGCAGGCCCGCGGAGGCGCCGTCCGCGCGAAGCCCGTCGAACGCCTGCGGGAATCCGAACTCGACTGCCGCTGTGCGGAGTTGATCCGGCGAACCGCCGGACTCGCTGGCGAACTGTCGACCGCGCCTTGGCGTCATGGTCGGGCAGGCCGTGATCGGGCGCGTCGCGCCCGGCGGCGATGAACGAAGAGACCGTGTCGGACCAGGCCGAGCAGTTCGGGCGTCCGTCAGCCGCCGGGTCCGGTGGCGAAGGCGGCGATGTCGGCCAGCGGCGGGCGGTAGCCGTGGGTGGTGTCCACGTGCAGGTGCGGCGCCGGCAGGGACGGCGGGGTGAAGTCGTCCAGCAGGTTGCCCGGGCCGGGCGGGGTGGCGAGGAGCGCGCGGTCGGCGTGCGCGGCGCGGTGCGGGTGCGTCGTCAGGCGGATGCGGATCCGGGCGCGGGCCACTGCCGGGTCCACCCGGCAGTGCACGATGCGCAGTTCGGCGTGTTCGGCCAGCGGGCTCAGGCCGGGCCGCCACAGCCGGTCCTGGTACGCGGCCTCCGCCACCACGCTCACCCCCGCGCGCACCAGGACCTCCAGGACGTCGAAGAACGCCGCGCGCACCGCCTCATCGGGGTTCCCGGCCCGGGTGCCCGCGTGCACCAGGCCCTCCTTCAGCTCGTCCCGGCACACCGCCGGGCAGCCGAGGGCCTGTGCCAGCGCGTGGGCCAGCGTCGTCTTCCCGCTGCCCGGCCCGCCGCTCACCACGATCAGCATCTTGGACCCCTTTCGTCAGGTCAGGCCAGGTCGGGCCAGGTCAGGTCAGGGCGCGGAGCAGGCGGTCGGCGAGGGTGGGGTAGGGGCGGCAGTCCAGGACGGGCAGGTGGTGGGTGCGGGCCTGGTCGGCGAGCCAGTGGGAGTAGCGGGCGCTGACGGCGGCGCGGCGCTCCTGCGGGCCGCAGTCGGGCTCCCGCTGGGCGTAGTTGGCGCTGATGCCGGCCGCGTCGCCCTCGTGCAGGAACGCGGCGCGCACGACGCGGCCCTGTCCGGCGGCCTCGGCGGCGGCGCGGGCGGCGGCGGCCGGGGTGAGGTAGTCGCCTTCGACGATCGCGGGCACGTCGACGGTGAGGCGGTTGCGCACCACGCCGAGCAGGGCGTCGTCCAGGGCGCGGGCGGTGGCGATCTGCAGTTCCAGGACGCGGTCGGCGGGCAGCGCGTCGGGGTCGTCGAGGCCGTCGAAGTGGTGCAGTCCGGGGTGGCCCTCGGCGGTGGTGGCGGCGTGCAGGGCGGCGACGACGTCGTCGAACTCGACCACGAACGCGCCGCTGTGCCGGGCGAGTTCGGCGGCGGCGCGGCTCTTGCCGAGGCCGGAGGCGCCGCCGAGCAGCAGGACGTCCCAGGTGGGGGCGCTGCCGTTGCCGTTCCCGTTGCCGCTTCCGCTGCCGTTGTTGTCGTTGCTGTGCATCCGGGCACGGTACCCGCCGCGCGGGGTGGGGCGGTAAGCGGTTTCGGGGGCGGGCGGGCTCTGAGGGGTGAGGGAGCTGTGGGACTTCCTCGCCTGGCCCCCGGCGCCCGACAGCCGGCCCCGGCCCGGTCCCGTCCGTCACCCGCGCCGCGCCCGCCCCCGGCGCGGCGCGGGTGACGGGAGCGGGTGACGGGAGGCGGAAGCGGGCGGCGGGCGTACGGACGGTCCCGGCGGCGTCGGGCCTCAGGCGTCAGTTGTCAGGCGCCGCGCGGCGGCCCGAAGCCGGCGGCGAGCACGGCGAGCCTGGCCAGCAGGGCGTCGGCGAGCGGGAAGGCGGCGTCGCTGGCCAGCCAGCGGCTCAGGGCGGTCGCGTAGCAGTCGAAGACGAGGTCGGCGACGGCGGCCGGGTCGAGGTCGGGGCGGATCTCGCCGCGCTGCCGGCCGCGGGTGACGGTGGCGAGGATCGCGCGCGGGGTGGCGGCGCCCAGGCCGAAGGCGGCGTGCAGGACCCCGCTGTCATGGAGTTCCTTGGCCAGCGCGTAGTCCTGCTCGTTGAGCCGCGCGAGGGCGCGGAGCTCGTCCGCCAGCGCCTCGACGACCGGTCCGCCGTCGGCCGCGTCCGCCGCCTCCTGCCGGTCCAGCAGCTCGTGGCGCTGCCGGACCCAGGCGGTGACGAAGTCCTCCTTGCGGCGGAAGTGGTTGAAGGCCGTCTGGCGGCCGGTGTCGGCGCGTTCGGCGATGTGGTCGTAGGTGGTGGCCGCGTAGCCGTGGGCGGCGAACAGGTCGAGGGCGGCGGCCAGCAGCCGTTCGCGGGTGGCGCTGCGGCGCTGCCCGCGCCGGTCCTGTCCGGCTGGCCCGTCCGGCCGGCCCTGCCCGTCCTGGGGTCCGGCCGGTTCCTGCGGTGCCGCGGGTTCCTGAGGTGCTGTCGGTCTCACACGCCGAGTGTACTTGAATCCAACTTGGTACTGGAGTACATATTGGTACTCAAGTACACCTACTGAGGAGGTCAAGCGATGGCCGTCCCCTTCACCCTGGGCCTGCACGCGATCGCCGAGGACACCTACGCCTACCTGCAACCCAGCGGCACCTGGGGCTTCAGCAACGCCGGGCTGATCGTCTCCGGCGGCGAAGGGCTGCTCGTCGACACCCTGTTCACCGTCCCGCAGACCCGCACCATGCTGGAGACGATGACGCGGGCCCTGCCCCGGCTCGCCATCCGCACCCTGGTCAACAGCCACAGCGACGGCGACCACTGGTGGGGCAACCAGCTGCTCCCGGACGCCGAGATCCTCGCCTCCGAGGCCGCCGCGGCCCACATGCGCGGTGAGCGCCTGCACGAGCTGCTCGTCTCCCCGGGCGACATCCCGCTCCCTCGGGTCGCCGAACGGATGCGTGAGGCCTTCGACTTCACCGGCATCACCCCGACCCCGCCGACCCGCACCTTCAGCGGCGAACTGGAGGTCGCGGTGGGCGGGCGCAGCGTCCGGCTGATCGAGGTCGGCCCGGCCCACACCGCCGGTGACGTGCTGGTCCACGTCCCGGACGCGGGCGTGCTGTTCACCGGGGACATCCTGTTCGTCGGCGGCCACCCGGTGGTCCACAGCGGTCCGGTGTCGAGCTGGATCGCGGCCTGCGACCTGATCCTCGGCCTGGACGTGGAGACGATCGTGCCCGGGCACGGGCCGGTCGTCGGCAAAACGGAGGTCCGTGCCTTCCGCGACTACCTGGAACGGCTCCACGACCACGCCGTGCGCGCGCACCGGGCCGGCCTGCCCGTCCTCCAGGCGGCCCGGGAGATGGACCTGGACGGCTTCGCCCACTGGGCCGACCCCGAGCGGCTGGTGCTCAACGTCGGCGCCGTCTACCGCGAGCTCAACGGCGACGGCACCCCCGACGAGCTGGAGCTGATGGGTCGTCTCGACCACTACACGGCGCCGTACCCCGAGCCGCACGCCGCCCCGCGCCCCGCCGGCGCGGCCCCGAGGCTCGCGCCGCGGCCCGCCTCCGAGGTCGCCGCCCTGGCCGGACGACTGTCGGGCCCCGCGGCGCAGGTCCTCGCCGGCGGCGCCGGGCCGCTGGCGGGCCGTCCGGTGCTCAACGTCCTGGCGACCATCGGCCACCACCCCGACCTGCTGGTCGCCCTGGTGCCCCTGCTCACCCAGCTCGCCCAGGGCCTGCTCCCGCCCCGCGAACGGGAACTGGCGATCCTGCGCACCGCCCACCGCACCGGCTGCGCCTACGAGTGGCACCACCACGCCCGACTCGGCGCCGCCGCCGGCCTGACCGGGCCCGAGATCGCCCGCGTCCTCGGCGGGCCGGACGCCCCCGGCTGGAGCGAGGGCGACCGGGCGCTGCTGCGGGCCGTGGACGAGCTGTGCGGGGACCACGCGCTCTCCCCGGCCACCTGGCGCGAGCTGGCCGCCCGCCACTCCGCCCCGCAGCTGCTGGAACTGCTCGCCCTCGTCGGCGCCTACGCGCTGGTCGCGGGCATCGTCAACAGCTGCGGCGTCCCCCTCGACGACTGGCTCACCCCGCCCGTGGCGGCGGGCTGACCGTCGCCGACCGCCTTGTGGGGGAGCGGAGTTCACCACACGGCGCGCACGTGCCCGCGCCCGCCGGACGCGGCGCCGTGCCCGGTCCGGCGCGCCCGGGTCAGTCGTCGTGCAGCGGGCGGCGCACCGCCCAGGGCAGGACGAACCACAGCCCGGCGAAGATCAGCGCGACGACGGAGGTGATGGCCAGGGCCGTGGCGGTCCCGAGCACGACGTCCAGGACGAGCAGCACGGCGCCGGTGAGCGCGCAGGCGAGCAGCATCAGGCCCAGCTGGGCGATGTGGGCGGAGACCTTGACGATCCGCGCCTTGCCGGGGTGGCGGAACAGCCCGCGGTGCAGCGCCACCGGGGTGGCGAACACGGCCGAGGAGATGACGGCCAGCAGCAGGGTGGTGACGTAGACGTCCTGCTGGCCGTCGGTGAGGGTGGCGAAGCGCGGGGTGAAGGCGACCCCGAGCAGGAACGCGAACACGATCTGCACGCCGGTCTGCAGCACCCGCAGCTCCTGCAGCAGTTCCACCAGCCGCCGGTCGGCCCGGGCCCCCGGGCTCTCCGGGCTGCCGGACGGCGACGGCTGGGGCGGCTGGGGCTGCGGTCCGGGCTCGGGTTCGGGCTGGGACGGCGGCGGAGTGCTGGTCATGCGTCACATTCTGCTGGCCCGCCGCCCGGTGCGGTGCCGTCCAGGCGGTGCTGCCAGGCGGTGAGGAGGGCCTGCAGGGCGGCGGCCTCCTCGGGGGACAGGAGGGCGAGCAGGCGGTGCTCGTTGCGCATGTGGGCGGTGAACGCCTCGTCGATCAGCCGCAGGCCGGCGTCGGTGAGGGCGACGAGGCGCCCGCGCCGGTCGCCCTCGGCGAGGCGGCGGGTGACCAGCCCGGCGCGTTCGAGGCGGTCGATCCGCTTGGTCATCGCGCCGGTGGTGACCATGGTGTGGGCGGCGAGCTCCCCGGGGGCCCGCTCGTAGGGGGCGCCGGCCCGGCGCAGCGCGGCCATGACGTCGAACTCGCCCTCGCCGAGGCCGTAGCGGGAGTAGACCAGGGCGAGTTCGCCGGTCAGCCGGGCGGCGAGGCGGTGCAGGCGGCCGATGACGGCCAGCGGGGAGACGTCGAGGTCGGGGCGTTCGCGCCGCCACTGGGCCTGGATCAGCGCCACGTGGTCGGCGTCCGCGCCCGGCGGGGAGGGCGTCCGGGGGTGCTGCTGGTGGTGCTCCATGGGGCCATCCTACCGCCAGTACCTTCCCGGGAAGGTATATTGCCTTCCATGGAAGCCAATCTGCGGTGGGTGCTGCTGACCGCGGTCGCGCCGCTCGCCTGGGGCGCCAACTACTACGTCACCCACGCCTACCTGCCCGCCGACCGGCCCCTGTGGGGCGCGGCCCTGCGCGCCCTGCCCGCCGGACTGGTCCTGCTCGCCCTGTCCCGCCGCCGCCCGCACGGGCCCTGGTGGTGGCGCAGCGCCCTGCTCGGACTGCTGAACGCCGCGGTGTTCTTCGTCCTGCTCTACCTCGCCTCCCAACTGCTGCCCACCAGCACCGCCGCCACCGTCATGGCCGCCTCCCCGCTGGCGATGCTGCTCACCGCCTGGGCGCTGGCCGGGCAGCGCCCGCACCGCGCCCACCTGGTCGGCGCGGTGGTGGGCCTGGGCGGGGTGGCGCTGACGCTGCTCGGCGCGGGCGGCGCGGTCAGCGGGGCGGGGCTGGCGGCGTCGGTGGCGGCGATGCTGGTCTCCTGCGTCGGCTACGTGCTGGCCGCCCGCTGGCGCGAGGGCGCGGACCCACTGGCCGCCACCTCCTGGCAGCTGACCGCCGGAGGCCTGATGCTGCTGCCCCTGGCCGCCGCCGTGGAGGGCGCGCCCCCGGCGATGGACGCCCGCACGCTCCCGGCCTTCGGCTACGTCGCCCTGGTGGCCACCGCCCTCGCCTTCGCCCTCTGGTTCGCGGGCCTGCGCCACCTGCCGGCCGGCACGGTCGGGCTGCTCGGCCTGCTCAACCCGCTCGCCGGCGTCCTGCTGGGCGCCGGCCTCGCGGGGGAGGGGCTCGGCGCGCGCCAGGTGTGCGGGCTGGCCCTGGTCCTGGCCGGCGTCCTGCTCGGCCGCCCCCGCGAGGTCGCCCGCCCTGCCGAGGCCTCCGTCGCGGTCGAATCCTGCACCCGCGTCGGGAGTTGATGACCCGTCAGTTCAGCAGTCGGGTCAGGCGGTGGTCCAGGACGGCGCGTGCGGCCCCGGGGGAGCGGTGCCCGATCGCCACGGCCACGTCCACGGCCACGCCCGCAGCCGCCGCCCGGCCCCGCCCCCGCCCGGCCCCGCCGCCGTCCGGCCCCGCCGCCCCCGCCCCCGCTGCGCCGCGCCGGCGCCCGCTGCCCGTAGGCTGGGCGGGCCGTCACCGGCACAGACCGTCACCAGTACTGACAAACACGACAGAAGCGGGCAGGGGCATGCAGTTCGACGACCAGGGCGACCTCGACACCTCGCAGGTGGACGACCGGCGCGGGATCCCGGGCGGGAAGGTCGCCATCGGCGGCGGGGCGGTGGGCCTGATCGTCGTGCTGTTCGCGGTCGTCCTGGGCGTGGACCCCCAGCTGCTGGGCCTGTCCTCCGGCGGCGGCTCCACCACCTCCAACGGCGCGCACACCGCCGGCGAGGTGCAGCAGGCCTGCAAGACCGGCGCGGACGCCAACCGGCGCCAGGACTGCCGGATCGTGGCGGTCACCAACAGCGTGCAGGAGTTCTGGCGCGCCGAACTGCCCAAGCGCACGGGCACCGCGTACCGCAACGCCGAGACGGTGCTGTTCACCGGTCAGGTCTCCACCGCCTGCGGCCCGGCGACCTCCGCCGTCGGCCCGTTCTACTGCCCCGGCGACCGGAAGGCCTACTTCGACCTCGGCTTCTTCAACGAGCTCTCGGCCCGCTTCGGCGCCAAGGGCGGGCCCTTCGCCGAGTCCTACGTCGTCGCCCACGAGTACGGCCACCACATCCAGAACCTCCTCGGCACCATGCAGAAGGTGGGCAGCGACCGCCAGGGCGCCAACAGCGCCTCCGTGAAGCTGGAACTCCAGGCCGACTGCTACGCCGGGGTGTGGGCGCACCACGCCACCACCACCCCGCAGCCCTCCACCGGCCGGCCGCTGATCGCCTCCCTCACCGACCAGGACATCGCCCAGGGCCTGGACGCGGCCGCGGCCGTCGGCGACGACCGGATCCAGCAGCAGGCCACCGGCCGGGTCAACCCGGAGAGCTGGACCCACGGCTCCTCCGACCAGCGCAAGACCTGGTTCACCACCGGCTACCGCACCGGCGACCTCGCCCAGTGCGACACCTTCGGCAAGCTCTAGCCCGGTGAGCCGGCGAACCGGCTCCCGGAGTGCGGCGGCGCGCCCCTGTCAGATGTCAGGGACCGCCGCCGCGCCCGCGTTCCTAGGCTGCTGAGCACCGGCCGGACCCCACGTCAGGCCGCTCACCAGCCAAGGGAGAACCATCCATGCGCAGGATCACCCACGCCGTCGCCGCCCTCGCCCTCGCGACCGCGGCCCTGACCACCCTGACCACCCTGGGCGCCGGCAGCGCCGGCGCCGCCGACGGCTCCTGGGCGGGCTGTCCGTACGGGGCGGTCTGCGTCTACCCGCAGAACCAGAACCCGGCCTCGGCCCCGAGCGAGGTGTACTGGAGCTACGGCGCGCACAACCTGAGCAACCAGTACGGCAACCACTGGGTCCTCAACAACCAGTCCGGCGGCGCCCACGCCCACCTGTGCCGGAGCTCGGGCGGCGGCAGCTGCGTCTACGACATCCCGGCGCAGAACGGCGTCTGGTACGACCTGGGCCCGATCAACTCGATCACCCTCGACCGCCCCTGACGCGTCGTCCCTGGCGCACCGGTACCACCTCCGCACGGGGGCGCCCGCCGCACGGGGGACGGCGGGCGCCCCGCCTTCCTGACACTCCGACAGGTTGATCGACTCTTGAACGGCGGGCCCCGCAACGGGCGCCGCCGTTCCGTCATTTGGAGCTTCCTCCAGGTTTCAACTCCCCGTCAGTGTTCATGAAGATAACGAGTAGAGGCGCATCTCCCGCAGTCTGAATTTACTTATTGACGTCATGTACGCGTTCAGGTTTAACTCCCCCCACCCCGCCGCAGAGCCGCGGCGACGTCAGGGAGAGGCACCCCCATGAACGCAGCACTGCGTCGCGTCCTCATCGCCACCACCGGCATCTCACTGGCCCTGTCCATGGCCGCCTGCGGCAAGGCGGGCGGCGACAAGAAGGACGCGGCCGCCTCCGGAGACGGCAAGTCCATCGGGCTGCTCCTACCCGAGAACGCCTCCTCCACCCGCTACGAATCCTTCGACCGCCCCTTCGTCGAGGCCAAGGTCGCCGCCCTGTGCGCGGACTGCAAGGTCCTGTACAACAACGCCGAGGGCAGCGCCGCCAAGCAGAAGCAGCAGTTCGACACCCTCCTCGCCCAGGGCGTGAAGGTGATCATCCTGGACCCCTACAACGCCAAGTCCACCCAGGGCTGGGTCCAGGAGGCCGCCGCCAAGGGCGTCAAGGTCGTCGCCTACGACCGCCTCGCCACCGGACCGGTCGCCGCCTACGCCTCCTTCGACAACGAGAAGGTCGGCGAACTCCAGGGCCAGGCCCTCGTCGACGCCCTCGGCCCGCAGGCCGCCGACGCCAACGTCGCCATGATCAACGGCGACGAGGCCGACCCCAACGCCGCCGACTTCAAGACCGGCGCCCACAAGATCCTCGACGCCAAGGTCAAGAAGATCGTCTACGAGCAGTCCGGCCAGTGGGACCCGACCGTCGCCGGCCAGAAGATCGGCGCCGCCGTCACCCAGCTCGGCAAGAACGGCTTCCAGGCCGTCTACTCCGCCAACGACGGCATGGCCGGCGCCATCATCACCCAGCTCCAGGGCGCCGGCATCAAGGTCCCCGTCGGCGGCCAGGACGCCGGCCTCGACGCGATCCAGCGCATCGTCAACGGCGACCAGGCCTTCACCATCTACAAGGCCTACCGCCCGCTCGCCGACTCCGCCGCCGAACTGGCCGTCGCCCTCCTCAAGGGCAAGGACGTCAAGGTCGTCGCCACCGCCACCGTCGACAGCGCCACCGACAAGGCCATCCCCGCCAAGTTCCTGGACGCCAAGGTCGTCACCAAGGCCAACATCGCCACCACGGTCGTCGCCGACGGCCTCTACAAGGTCTCCGACATCTGCACCGCCGACTACGCCGCCGCCTGCGCCGCCGCCGGCCTCAAGTAGCCCGGCCCCGCCCCGCTCGACCCGGGTCCAAGTCCACCACCGCAGAAGAAGGTTCATGTGACAGGCGCACCCGTCCTCCAGCTGCGCTCGGTCTCCAAGCGCTTCGGTGCCGTCCAGGCCCTCACCGATGTCGGCCTCGACGTGCACACCGGTGAAGTCCTCGCCCTCGTCGGAGACAACGGCGCCGGCAAGTCCACCCTCGTCAAGACCATCGCGGGCGTCCACCCCGTCGACGAGGGCACCATCACCTGGCACGGCGAGCCCGTGCGCCTGACCCGCCCCCAGGACGCCCAGGCCCTCGGCATCGCCACCGTCTACCAGGACCTCGCCCTGTGCGACAACCTCGACGTCATCGCGAACCTGTTCCTCGGCCGCGAGAAACGCCGCCGAGGGCTCCTGGACGAGGTCGCCATGGAGCGGCACGCCCGCGAACTCCTCGACACCCTCGCCATCCGCATCCCCGACGTGCGCACCCCCGTCGCCGCGCTCTCCGGCGGCCAGCGCCAGGTCGTCGCCATCGCCCGCGCCCTGGTCGGCGAGCCCGCCCTCGTCATCCTGGACGAGCCCACCGCCGCCCTCGGCGTCGAACAGACCGCCCAGGTCCTCGACCTCGTCGAGCGGCTGCGTGAACGCGGCCTGGCCGTCGTCCTCGTCAGCCACAACATGGCCGACGTGCGGGCCGTCGCCGACACCGTCGCCGTCCTGCGGCTGGGCCGCAACAACGGCGTCTTCCCCGTCGCCGGCACCACCCAGGAGCAGATCGTCTCCGCCATCACCGGAGCCACCGACAACGCCCACGCCCGGCGCCAGGCCCGCCACACCGAGGAGGAGGACGCCGCATGACCACGCCCAGCACCCCCGCCGACACCCCCGCGGCCCCCGGCGCCGACCCCCGCCTGCACACCCGGGCCGCCGGCCCCGCCGGCTACCTGGAGGCCGCGCGCCGGCGCCTGGCCGCCGGCGAACTCGGCTCCCTGCCCGTCGTCGTCGGCCTCATCCTGATCGCCGTCATCTTCCAGTCCGTCACCGGCCACTTCCTCCAGGCCGACAACCTCACCAACATCACCCGCTTCATCGCCGGCCCCGGCCTCATCGCCGTGGGCGTCGTCTTCGTCCTCCTCCTCGGCGAGATCGACCTCTCCCTGGGCTCCGTCGCCGGCGCCAGCGCCGCCCTCGCCGCCGTCCTCGCCGTGCGCCAGGGCGTCGCCGAATGGCTCGCCGTGCTCGCCGCCCTCGCCGCGGCCACCGTCATGGGCCTGCTGCACGGCCTCTTCTTCGCCCGCGTCGGCGTCCCCGCCTTCGTCGTCACCCTCGCCGGCATGCTCACCTGGAGCGGCCTGCAGGAGTACGTCCTGGGCGACCTAGGCACCGTCAACAACCGCCACGGCGGCCTCATCGCCACCCTCGACACCACCTTCCTCGGCGATGGCGACATCGCCTACGCCTGGGCCCTGGCGGTCCTCGCCCCCGCCCTCTACCTGCTCGCCCACCTGCGCACCGCCCGCCGGCGCACCGCCGCCGGCCTCACCGCCCGCCCCACCGCCGACACCGTGGTGCGCACCGGCGCCCTGGCCGTGCTCACCCTCGCCACCGCCTACGCCCTCAACCAGGACCGCGGCCTGCCGCTGCCCCTGGTCGTGCTGGTGGGCGTCGTCGTCCTCACCGACTTCGTCCTGCGCCGCACCTCCTACGGGCGCCAGATCTTCGCGGTCGGCGGCGGCGTGGAGGCCGCCCGGCGCGCCGGCGTCAACGTGGCCCGGGTGCGGATCTCCGTCTTCATGCTGTCCGCGTTCCTGGCCGGCCTGGGCGGGCTGTTCTACGCCTCCCAGCAGGGCTCCGCCGACAAGCAACTGGGCGGCGGCAACGTCCTGATGAGCGCGATCGCCGCCGCCGTCATCGGCGGCACCAGCCTCTTCGGCGGCCGCGGCAAGACCTGGTCCGCGCTGCTGGGCATCCTGGTGATCCAGTCCATCACCACCGGCCTGGACATGGTCCACGCCGCCCAGGCCATCCAGTACATGATCACCGGCGCCGTCCTGCTCGCCGCCGTCGTCCTGGACTCCCTCTCCCGCCGCACCCGCACCACCGCCGCCCGCACCTAGCCAAGCCGAAAGACCCGGGCCCCCGTTTCCTGGCCTGGCGCCCCGCCGCATCGCGGGGCGCCAGGCCAGGAAACGCGCGGCCGCCCCGCCCGAGGAGCCCGGCGCCGGCGAGGCCCCCGCGCACGGATTCACCCGAGGGCGGCTAGTGCCGACGTGATGAGCGCACGTGCCCGGGCACCGTAGACCGCGAGGCGCTGCAACTCGCCGAACGCCCGGGTGTAGTCAGCGATCTCGCGGGGCTGGGTGACGTTGACCTCAGCTGTCAACGTCTCCACGACAGCATGCCGATCGTCGTACAGGTAGAACGCTTCGAGGGGCCACATGCGGCGCTGTGCGGTGGATGGGATGACCCCCAGCGACAGCGATGCCAGCGGCATCACCGCCAGCAGATGGCCTAGTTGACCGGCCATGGTCTCCGCGTCGCCGATCCGGGAGCGGAGCACCCATTCCTCCATCAGCACAGCGAACCTGTGCCTGCCCTCGTTCAGGAGTCGTCCTCTCGCCACCCGTGCGGCAACGGCGTCGGCCACGTCATCAGGGGTCCCCTGGAACTCCGTGATGGAGCGCATCAGGGCGGTTGCGTACCCGGGCGTCTGGAGGAAGCCGGGAACGACATTGGAGACGTACGTCCGGCACAACTCCGCCCGCTCGTGGAGCGTGTAGAAGTCCTCCTGCACCTGGCGCATCCCTGCACGGTGCAGCCGACGCCACTCCATGTACATCGACTCGACCGCTCTCGACGTGGCGATCAGGTCGTCCGACTGGTCAGCCGCTGTGCAAGCAGTGCACCATGCCCGAATGTCGGAGTCAGACGGGAGGGGTTCGCGCACTCTGGATGCGGGAGACCTTCGAAGGGTTCCACCCGCACCGGAACGCCAGCTGCCTACCCGTCAGGCCGGCAGCCTTGCGGAGATCGACAAGGCGGTTGGCAAGGGCAAGACGCGCCGCTTGCGCGCTTGATGACGGAGACGTCGGCATAGGTCTGGCGGTCCGGTGCTCGCAGGGTAAGGGCGGGTCAGACGCTGTACTCGTCGTGCGGGGTGCCACGTTCCCACACAGCCTCGAACGCGGAGGAGACGAGACGAACCGTCGCGGAGTCCTCGGAGAAGGCGAACCCGGGCTCGGCCCAGTCGCCGTACCCCGTGAAGAAGTGGAACAGCACCAGCTTGTCGTCGATCAGCCAGAAGTCGTTCCCCGGCAGCGCGATGTTCGACGTCTGACTCCTCGGCAGCCACCGAACCAGTTCTCCGGCCGCCAGGTTCATCGGGGTAACCGCGTGCTCCCACCGGATGTAGTCGGTCACCGGCTCGGACACGATCCGGGCCCGCCGCATGACCACGCCACGACCGACCGTCTCGCGGACGAGTCCCAGCCACTCGGGCCACCACGAAGCTTCGGGGTCCAGCTCGATCTCGCCGGTGCGGGCGAAGCGGTCGATCTCCTCCGCCTCGTCGCCCACGGCGTAGGCGTCACGCATCTCCAGATGAACTGCGGTCCTCTGAGTGCTCCTCAGCAGCGTGGCGAAGTCGGGGACGTTCGACACGTTCGACAGCCTCCTTCAGGATCGGCGCCATGCGGGCCGGGATACGGATCACGGACTCATGAGCGGGAATCCCGAGCGTGTGGCCGGGAACCCACTCGGTCCCTGCGATCTTCTCGCAGAGGGCGTCATCGGCCGTCCAACTCTGCACGACGATCTCCTCCGCCTCGTCCTCGACCCACACGGTAGGCGAGCCTCCGCCGCCCGTGCTGGGGTCGATGCCCACAAAACCTAGTGCCATGACGATCTCCAACGTCTGTGGAGTTGCAGGGACGTGCACCACCGTCAGCCCTGCGAGTCAGAAGCACAACCCCGCATGCACGAAATTGCACGAACCCGGGCAGAGCCACACCTCTGACACCCCTCCACGCAAGAGGAGCCGGACTTGTCCCACGGCCGGCGGGCCCTTGGGCCTGTTGGATTCCAACAGGCCCAGAACGCACGAAAGGCCCCTAGTGTCCTGCGCCGGAGATCCGTCGGCAGAATCGGGCGAGGGAGTCGAGGATCTCGTCGGCGGTCTTGGTCCAGGTGAACGGTGTGGGGTCTT
>NZ_JBIUYQ010000034.1:0-71179 GCF_044744605.1 Kitasatospora sp. NPDC087271 | reverse complement strand
AGGGGGGACCCTGTGGGAGAGTAGGACGCCGCCGAACAATCATTCACAGAGAACCCCCATCCGGGAAACCGGATGGGGGTTCTCTGCATTTCCGGTGACGTATCGTCGGGGCATGGACGATCAGACAGCGGTCATTGCGAACAGTGTGCTCCGCCCCGAGCAGCGCGACGGCGCCCTGCGCGTTCTGGCGGACGCCCAGGCGGTGGACGGCCGGGCTGCCGTGTCCGAGCAGGGCCGGCTTCGGCTGCGTTCCTCGGACACTCCGCGCCCTGGCGTGAGCCACTTCATCGAGAGCGAGCACGCCGCCGTCGTCGGTTACGGACAGCTCGAACTCCCGGAGGGCCCTGCCGCCAACCCCGCCGCCGAGCTGGTGGTCGACCCGGCCGCCCGCGGCCGCGGCCTGGCCCGGCCGCTGGTGGACGCGGTGCTGGCACAGGCCCACCGGGCCGGCCGTGACGCGGTGGACTTCTGGGTGCACGGCGGTCACCCGGCGGCCCGGCACCTGGCCGGCCGGTACGGGGCCGAGCTGGTGCGCGAGCTGCGGCAGATGCGCCGCAGCGGGCCGCAGGCCGAGGCCGTCGCCATCCCCGAGGGCGTCGAGCTCCGGACCTTCCGCCCAGGCGAGGACGACGCCGAGTGGCTGCGGTTGAACGCGCTGGCCTTCGCCCACCACCCGGAGCAGGGCTCCTGGACGGAGCGGGACCTGGCCGAGCGGCTGGCCGAGCCCTGGTTCGATCCGGCCGGCTTCTTCCTCGCCACCCGGGGCGGCAAGGTGGTCGGCTTCCACTGGACCAAGGTGCACCCGGCCACCGCCACCGAGCCTGCGCTCGGCGAGGTCTACGTGGTCGGGGTGGACCCGGCGGAGCAGGGCAGCGGTCTCGGCCGTGCCCTGACCGCTGCCGGTCTGCGTCACCTGACCGGTTCGGACGCCGGCGAGCGCGGAGTGGAGACGGTCCTGCTCTACGTCGACGCCGACAATCCGGCCGCGGTGCGGGTATATGAACGACTGGGGTTCACCATCCACGAGGTGGACCTCATGTACCGCGTCCAGTACCGCGAGGACCAGGCGGCCTAGGACCCGGACAGGACCTACGGGACCGGGCAGGACCTAGCGGCTCCGGGCGGTCCGGGGCAAGGGGCCGGACGTCACCGGCCCTTGCCCCGACCGACTCAGCTTTCCTCCTGGCCATGCGGTGTTTACCGTGGATTCAATTGCTGCCGCGAAGATCACAGGATGAAGTCCGTAGTGTCTCGCTCGTGCAGAGTCGACCGCCACGCGCCGGCCGGCCCTGTACGGACCGCGCCCGGCGGGTGGGCGTTGGCCCTGGGCGAGGACGACGGCCCGCAGAGCCATTCGCGTCCGGACGACGTCCTGCTGCTGGAGGAGCTGGAGCCCATGAGCATCCCCCGCCCCGTCTCTGCCTCGCTGTCCCCGCCGGCCAGGATGTCCGGTGCGCTGGGGATACCGCCCGAGCTGCCGGCCGAGGACGAGCAGGAGTTCGACGCACTGCCGCAGGGCCGCTTCCTGGACCGCGAGCGCAGTTGGCTCGCGTTCAACGAGCGCGTCCTGGAGCTGGCCGAGGACCCCGGGATCCCGCTGCTGGAGCGGGCCAAGTTCCTCGCCATCTTCGCGAGCAACCTGGACGAGTTCTTCATGGTCAGGGTGGCCGGGCTGAAGCGCCGGATCGCGACGGGCGTCGCCCAGCGCAGCGCGTCCGGCCTCCAGCCGCGCGAGGTGCTGGACCTGATCTGGACCCGCTCGCGCGAGCTGATGGCGCGGCACGCCGCCGCCTTCCAGCAGGAGGTGCTGCCGGACCTCGCCACCGAGGGCATCGAGGTCGTCCGCTGGCCGGAGCTGGCCGAGAAGGAGCAGGCCCGGCTGCACACCCTGTTCCGGCAGAAGATCTTCCCGGTCCTCACCCCGCTGGCGGTCGACCCGGCGCACCCCTTCCCGTACATATCGGGGCTCTCGCTCAACCTGGCCGTGGTGGTGCGCAATCCGGTCTCGGGGCACAAGCACTTCGCCCGGGTGAAGGTGCCGCAGTCGCTGGCCCGCTTCCTGGAGGCCTCGCCGCAGCGTTACGTCCCGCTGGAGGACGTGATGGGCGCGCACCTGGAGGAGCTGTTCCCGGGCATGGAGGTGCTCGCCCACCACGCCTTCCGGGTGACCCGCAACGAGGACCTGGAGGTGGAGGAGGACGACACCGAGAACATCCTCAAGGCCCTGGAGAAGGAGCTGATGCGGCGGCGCTTCGGCCCGCCGGTGCGGCTGGAGGTCGAGGAGTCGATCGATCCCTACATCCTGGACCTGCTGGTGCGGGAGCTGAACATCACCGAGGCGGAGGTCTTCCCGCTGCCCGGTCCGCTCGACCTGACCGGTCTGTTCGGGATCGCCGAACTGGACCGCCCGGAGCTGAAGTACCCGAAGTTCGTGGCGGGCACCGCCCGCGGGCTGACGGACGTCGAGTCGGCGTCCCAGCCGGACATCTTCGCCGCGATGCGCGAGCGGGACGTCCTGCTGCACCACCCCTACGACAGCTTCTCCACCTCGGTGCAGGCCTTCCTGGAGCAGGCCGCCGCCGACCCGGACGTCCTGGCGATCAAGCAGACGCTGTACCGCACCTCCGGCGACTCGCCGATCGTGGACGCGCTGATAGACGCGGCGGAGTCGGGCAAGCAGGTGCTGGTCCTGGTCGAGATCAAGGCGCGCTTCGACGAGCAGGCCAACATCAAGTGGGCCCGCAAGCTGGAGGAGGCCGGCTGCCACGTCGTCTACGGCCTGGTCGGGCTGAAGACGCACTGCAAGCTGTCGCTGGTGGTCCGGCAGGAGGGTGACACCCTGCGCCGCTACTCGCACGTCGGCACCGGCAACTACCACCCGAAGACCGCCCGGCTGTACGAGGACCTGGGGCTGCTGACCTCGGACCCGCAGGTCGGCGCCGACCTCTCGGACCTCTTCAACCGGCTGTCCGGCTACTCGCGCCGGGAGTCCTACCGCCGCCTGCTGACCGCCCCGCGCGGCCTGCGCGACGGGCTGGTCTCCCGGATCCACAACGAGATAGCCCACCACCGGGCCGGTCGGCCGGCGTACGTGAAGATCAAGGTCAACTCGATCGTCGACGAGGCCGTGATCGACGCGCTGTACCGGGCCTCGCAGGCCGGCGTACCGGTCGACGTCTGGGTGCGCGGGATCTGTGCGATCCGGCCGGGCGTGCCGGGACTGAGCGAGAACGTCCGGGTCCGCAGCATCCTGGGCCGCTTCCTGGAGCACTCCCGGGTCTTCGTGTTCGGCAACAACGGCGATCCGGAGGTCTGGATCGGCAGCGCCGACATGATGCACCGCAACCTGGACCGCCGGATCGAGGCGCTGATGCGGATCACCGACCCGGCCCACCGGGCCGAGCTGTCCGGCCTGATCGACCTCGGGATGTCGGACGAGACCGAGTCCTGGCACCTGGGGCAGGACGGCGCGTGGACCCGCCACTCGCAGGACGCCGAGAGCCGGCCGCTGCGGCACGTCCAGGATCTGCTGATCGACTCGCGCCTGCGCCGCCGGGCCGCCGCCTCGCGCTGACGCGACCACTGATGCGAGCCGCTGGAACCGCAGGGGACCGGTTCCGGCGGTCGGCCACCAGCCCCGGGGGGACGAACCCGGGGGAACGGGGATCTACCACGCCATGACCGATGCGCCGATGACGGCCCAGGCGGCCGCCACCACGACCGCCGGGGACATCCTCTCCAGCCACCTCACCGCCCAGGCCGGCGCGTTCCTGCGCGCCCTGCCGCTGACGGTGGGCGAGGTCGGCGCCAGACCGGGGACGGCCGCGGTCGTCCCGGCGGCCGGCACCGCCGACCTGCTGCGGGCGGTCCGGCGGATCGGCGGGCTGCTGCACACCTTCGGCTCCGTCTTCGAGCAGGCCTGGGCCCAGGAATCGCGCACCGAGCTGCGCTGGCTGCTCAACCTGCTGGCGCTGGAGCCCGGTTACGTCCGCCGCTCGGCCCGGCTGCTGGGCGCGCTGGACTCGCTGAGCGGCAGCGATCCGGACGGGACGGGCATGCTGGCCGGGCACGTCGGGGCGCCCAAGGCGCGGGCGCTGCTGGACCGGCAGCTGACCCTGGCCCGGACCAGGGCGCACTCCTCGGTGCTCCAGGAGCTCCGGTCGGCCCGGCTGCACGCGCTGGCGGACCGGATGACGCTGCTGGTCGGCGACGCCCCGCTGCTGGAGTCGGCGGGCGGCCGGGCGCCGGCGGTGCTGCTGCCGCAGGCGGCCGCCGCGTTCACGGCGCTGTCGGCGAGCGCCCAGCAGCTGCCGCTGCACCGGGCGGCCACGCCGTACGGCGGCGACGGGCTGCGCCGGCTGGGCGCCGTCCCGGCGGCGCGCGGCGCGGTGGACGCGGACACGGCGCTGGCGGCCGACGACGCGCCGTGGGCACGGACGCGCATCCTGGTGAAGCGGGCCCGGTACGCGCTGGAGGTGTGCGGTCGCGGGTCCGCCGAACTGGACGAGTTGGACGGGGTGTTGGGGCGGCACCAGGAGGCGGCGGACGCCGCGGTCACCGCGGCCACCGCCGCGCGGACCCCGCGGATCACCCCGGCGACCGCCTACGTGCTGGGCGTGGTGCATGCTGATCAGCGACTGGAGGTGGAGGCGGCGCGGTACGCCTTCGGCCGCCGGTGGCCCGACCTCCCGCCCGGCCTGGACGGCTGGCCGGACCTCCCCCCTGCCGAGGGCTGGGGGCATTCCCCCGCACCACGGACGGCCTGAATTGCGCGATCGCCTGAGCACCGGGCCGGCAGCGGACGCACCCGCGACCGGGGTGGGGCACGCCCGGGTGATCCTGGCGGCGGGTGCGGTGCTGTGGCTGCCGGGCCGGCCGAAGAAGAGCGGCCGGCTGGGGCGGCCGCGGATCGCGGTGATCCACCGGCCCAAGTACGACGACTGGAGCCTGCCGAAGGGCAAGCTCGACCCGGGGGAGGGAGTGGTCGCGGCGGCGCTGCGCGAGGTGCGCGAGGAGACCGGGTTCGCCTGCCTGCTCGGTCCGGAGCTGCCGGCCCAGCACTACCTGGCGCAGGGCCGGCCGAAGGAGGTGCGCTACTGGGCGGCGGTGCCGTCGAGCGGGGCGTTCCGGCCGAACCGCGAGGTGGACCGGCTGGAGTGGCTGCCCGCCGGGAAGGCCCGCGCCCGGTTGACGCACGACCGCGACCGGTTGCTGGTCGACGCCCTGCTGGCGATCCTGGGTGCGAAGCCCGTACGGGCGGGCGGTCACCCTCGGTGACGGAACGGTGGAAGTGATCTCGTCGCGCCCTCGCCGTGACGCAACCGTGACTACCTGGCGTAGTTTCCTGTCATCCTTTCGAGGTTCACTCTCCGTTCACTTGTGACCGGCTGTCGTGTCACCTACCCGGCCTAACTTCGGGTTTACCGGAGGGCCGAACGGGCCCCGGACCACAGCAGAACCCGCGCCCGCCGTCCTCGCACGGCCCGCGCGACGGGCAATGCCACAGAAAGGGACACCCCTGTGAAGCTCCAGCGGAACGGCCGCTCCAAGGCCCTCGCCATCGGTGCCATGGCGCTCGTCAGCTCGCTGTCGCTCGCTGCCTGCGGCTCGGACGACAACGGTGCCAAGGCCGCCGGTGGCTCCAGCGGCTCCGCTTCGGCCGCCGCGGTCAACTGTGGCAAGGGCGGGACGCTGCTCGCTGCGGGCTCGACGGCTCAGGCCAACGCGATCGACGTGTGGAAGACCACCTACGGCGCGTCCTGCTCCGGCACCACCGTCAACTACAGCGGTGGCGGTTCCGGCGCCGGTGTGCAGCAGTTCAACCAGGGCAAGGTCGCCTTCGCCGGCACCGACTTCGCGCTCAAGCCCGCCGACGTCGACACCTCCAAGACGGTCTGCACCGGCGGCAAGGCGATCGACCTGCCGCTGGTCGCGGGTCTCGTCTCGCTGGTCTACAACGTCGACAACGTCGACAACCTGGTCCTGGACGGCCCGACCTCCGCCAAGATCTTCGACTCGCAGATCACCAAGTGGAACGACCCCGCGATCGCCGCCCTGAACCCGGGCGTGCAGCTGCCGGACGCCGAGATCCAGACCGTCCACCGCTCGGACGACTCCGGGACCTCGTACAACCTCACCTCCTACTTCGCCAAGACCTCCGGTGGCGCCTGGAGCGCCGCGCCGGACAAGGCGTGGAAGGGCAAGGGCGGCCAGTCCGCCCAGGGCAGCGCCGGCGTCTCCGCGCAGATCAAGCAGGTCAAGAACTCCATCGGCTACGCCGAGCTGTCCTACGCGCAGAGCAACAACCTCAAGAGCGCCAAGATCGCCACCGGTGCGGCCAAGCCCGTCGAGGCGACCGCGGCCAACGCCGCCCTCACCTTCGCCTCCTCCACCGTCGTGGGCACCGACGGCGACCTCGCCCTCTCCCTGGACTACGGGACCAAGGCCGACAACGCCTACCCGATCATCCTGGTGACCTACGAGATCGCCTGCGACAAGGGCAACAAGCCGGAGAACCTCGAGAACCTGAAGTCCTTCCTGACCTACGCCATCAGCGACGCCGCGCAGAAGGCGATCGGCGACAAGGGCTACGTCCCGCTCCCCGCCGCCATCAGCGACAAGGTCAAGGCCGCCGTCTCCTCCCTGGCCTGACCCGACAGGAGCACCGGTGGGACGGCCCCGTGAGCGAGGGGGGCCGGGGTCGTCCCACCGGAACGCACCGACCCAGCACCAACGTCCGGGGCACCGCCGCCATGGTGCCGTCCCCCTTCCGGGGCGGCACCACCAGACCGGAGTAGACAATGACTTCATCCTCCCCTGCCGCCCCGCGAGGCAGGGAACGCCGACCGCGCGACAGCCGCTTCGGCGACAAGATCTTCATGAACCTCGCCCGCGGTTCGGGCATCCTGCTGCTGGTCATCATGGCCGCGATCGCCGGCTTCCTGGCCTGGCGCGCGGGCCTGGCCCTCAGCACCAACGAGGGCAACTTCCTCACCACCTTCGAGTGGACGCCGGACGCCACGAAGCCGGTCTTCGGCATCGCCGTCCTGGCCTTCGGCACCCTCGTCAGCGCCGTCATCGCGATGACGATCGCCGTCCCGGTGGCCATCGGGATCGCGCTGTTCATCTCGCACTACGCGCCGCGGAAGATCGCCCAGCCGTTCGCCTACCTGGTCGACCTGCTCGCCGCCGTCCCCAGCATCGTCTACGGCCTGTGGGGCGCGCTCTTCCTGGTCCCGCACATGGACGGCCTGACCAGCTGGCTCAACCAGTACCTCGGCTGGACGTACCTCTTCGACCAGACCAAGACCGGCACCCCGCGCAACCTGTTCACCGTCGGCATCCTGCTGGCGATCATGGTCCTGCCGATCATCACGGCGGTCTCCCGCGAGGTGTTCCGCCAGGTGCCGCGGATGCAGGAGGAGGCGGCGCTCGCGCTCGGCGCGACCCGCTGGGAGATGATCCGCACCGCGGTGCTGCCGTTCGGCCGCCCCGGCATCATCTCGGCCTCGATGCTCGGCCTCGGGCGCGCGCTCGGCGAGACCATCGCCGTCGCGGTGGTGCTGTCCGCGAGCAACGTGCTCTCGCTGCACATCCTCGACGCGGGCGGCGGCACCTTCGCGCAGAACATCGCGCTGAAGTTCGCCGAGGCCGGCAACAACGGGCGCGACGCCCTGATGGCCTCCGGCCTCGTCCTGTTCGTCATCACCCTGCTGGTGAACGGCGCCGCGCGACTGATCATCGCCCGCCGCAAGGAGTACTCGGGGGCCAACGCATGACCGCGGCAACGACTTCCGTCACGGCCGACGCCCGGCCGCTCAGCCGGTCGCTGACCGCCAACCGGCTGCCCAAGTGGGCCCCGGCCGCCGTCGCGGTCGGCTCGATCGCGGTCGGCTGCGGGATCGGCGCCGCCGCGGGGCTGGAGAGCCACCTGCAGTGGGGCCTGATCTCGGCCCTGCTGTTCCTGCTGGTCAGCTACGGCGTCTCGGCCCAGGTCGAGGGCCGCCGCCAGGCCAAGGACCGGTTCGCCACCTCGGTGGTCTGGGTCGCCTTCATCCTGGCCGTCGTCCCGCTGATCTCCCTGACGGTCTACACGGTCCAGCAGGGCATCGGCGTGGTGAACGGGAACTTCCTGAGCCACTCGATGAAGGGCGTGATCGCCTCCGGCCCCGGCGGCGGCATCTACCACGCGCTGCTCGGCACCATGCAGCAGGTCGCCCTGGCCACCGCGATGGCCGCCCCGGTGGGTCTGCTGACCGCCGTCTACCTGGTCGAGTACGGCCGCGGCACGCTCGCCAAGACCGTCACCTTCTTCGTCGACGTCATGACGGGCATCCCGTCGATCGTCGCCGGTCTGTTCGTCCTCTCGCTCTGGAACATCGCCCTGGGCTTCAGCTACTCGGGCTTCTCGGGCAGCCTCGCACTGGCGATCCTGATGATGCCGGTCGTGGTCCGGTCCACCGAGGAGATGCTCAAGCTCGTCCCGAACGAGCTGCGCGAGGCCTCGTACGCGCTCGGCGTGCCGAAGTGGAAGACCATCCTGCGGATCGTCCTCCCCACCGCGATCGGTGGCATCACCACCGGCGTGATGCTGGCGGTCGCCCGCATCACGGGCGAGACCGCCCCGGTGCTGATGCTGGTCTTCGGCGCCGACGCCATCAACAGCAACCCGTTCGACGGACCGCAGCAGTCCCTGCCGATGTACATCTGGCAGCAGTACTCGGTGGTCAACAACGACTTCGGCTACGCCCGCGCCTGGGGCGCCGCGCTGGTGCTGATCGCCTTCGTGATGGGGCTCAACCTCATCGCCCGGGGCATCGCACGCTGGCGCTCGCCCAAGGGCGGACACTGAGCGACCGACTGACGTACGAAGACAGACGAGAGAAGCAACGATCATGGCCAAGCGCATCGACGTCAGCGGACTGTCCGCCTACTACGGCACCACCAAGGCCATCGAGGACATCTCGATGAGCATCGAACCCCGCTCGGTGACCGCCTTCATCGGCCCCTCCGGCTGCGGCAAGTCCACCTTCCTGCGCACCCTCAACCGGATGCACGAGGTGATCCCCGGCGCCCGGGTCGAGGGCAAGGTCCTCCTGGACGACGAGAACCTCTACGCCTCGAACGTCGACCCGGTCGCCGTCCGCCGCTCGGTCGGGATGGTCTTCCAGCGCCCGAACCCGTTCCCGACCATGTCGATCTACGACAACGTGATCGCCGGCCTCAAGCTCGCGGGCGTGCGCAAGAAGTCCGTCCTGGACGAGGTGGTCGAGCGTTCGCTGAAGGGCGCCAACCTCTGGAACGAGGTCCACACCCGGCTGAACAAGCCGGGGGCCGGCCTCTCCGGCGGCCAGCAGCAGCGGCTGTGCATCGCCCGTGCCATCGCGGTCGAGCCGCAGGTCCTGCTGATGGACGAGCCCTGCTCCGCGCTCGACCCGATCTCCACCCTCGCGATCGAGGACCTGATCGGCGAGCTGAAGTCGCAGTTCACCATCGTCATCGTGACCCACAACATGCAGCAGGCGGCCCGCGTCAGCGACCGCACCGCCTTCTTCAACCTGGCCGGCGTCGGCCAGCCGGGCAAGCTGGTCGAGCTGGACGACACCCAGCGGATCTTCTCCAACCCGTCGGTCCAGGCGACCGAGGACTACATCTCCGGCCGCTTCGGCTAGGCCGTACCCCCGCCACGAGCCGACGGACCGCGGTGTCCGGAGGCGAACGGCGAGCACACAGGCTGCTCCGCGGTGCTGCATGGCGGTGCCGCCGTGGAGCATGAAGAAGGGCCCGCCCCCGAGATGTGGGGGCGGGCCCTGTCACGTGCGGGGCCGGTCAGCCCCAGAACAGGTGGGCGAACCAGTACACCAGCGCTGCGACGATGGCGGCCGCCGGCATCGTGATGAACCAGCCGAGCACGATGTTCTTGGCGACGCCCCAGCGCACCGCGCGGATCCGCTTGGTGGCCCCCGCGCCCATGATCGCCGCGGTGATCACGTGGGTGGTGGAGATCGGCGCCTTGAAGACGAACGAGGTGACGTACATGACCGTCGCGGCGGTGGCCTCGGCGGCGAAGCCCTGCGGCGGGTCCAGCTCGATGATCTTGCGGCCGAGCGTCCGCATGATCCGCCAGCCGCCCGCGTAGGTGCCCAGCGAGAGCATCGTGGCGCAGGAGATCTTCACCCACACCGGGATGCCCTCGCCGGAGTGGTGGCCGGAGATGGTGAGCGCCATCACCACGATGCCCATGGTCTTCTGCGCGTCCTGCAGACCGTGCGCCAGCGCCATCGCGGCGGCCGAGGCGGTCTGGGCGACCCGGAAGTTGCGCTTGGCCTTGTGCGGGTTGGCCCGGCGGAAGATCCACAGGATCGCCAGCATCACCAGGAAGCCGCCGACCAGGCCGACCACCGGCGAGACGATCATCGGGATGACGATCTTGTCGAGGACGCCGCCCCAGATCACGTCGATGCCGCCGGCCATGGCCGCGCCCACCATGCCGCCGAACAGCGCGTGCGAGGAGGAGGACGGCAGGCCGAAGTACCAGGTGACCAGGTTCCAGGCGATCGCCCCGACCAGCGCGGCGAACAGGATCACCATGCCCCGGTCGCCGGTGGGGGTCTCGATGATCCCCTGGGAGACGGTGTGCGCCACGCCGCTGCCGAGGAAGGCGCCGGCCAGGTTCATCACCGCGGCCATCGCCAGCGCGGCCCTGGGGGTCAGCGCCCGGGTGGAGACCGAGGTGGCGATCGCGTTCGCGGAGTCGTGGAAGCCGTTGGTGTAGGTGAAGAAGAACGCAACGCCGACGACGGCGATGAGTGCTGCCATGTCCACGAGGGTCAGGACTCCTTGACGGCGATGGTCTCCACCGTGTTGGCGACGTGCTCGAACGCGTCCGCCGCCTCCTCAAGAACGTCCACGACCTGCTTGAGCTTGAGCACCTCGATGGCGTCGTACTGGCCGGAGAACAGGTGGGCGAGCAGCTTGCGGTGGATCTGGTCGGCCTGGTTCTCCAGCCGGTTGACCTCGATCCAGTACTCGGTGAGGTTCGACATGCTGCGCAGGTTCGGCATCGCCTCGGCGGTGAGCTCGGCGGCCCGGGCCAGCACCTCGATCTGCTGCTCGATCCCCTTCGGCAGCGTCTGGATGTCGTAGAGGACGACCAGGTCGACGGCCTCCTCCATGAAGTCCATGATGTCGTCCAGCGACGAGGCGAGGTTGTAGATGTCCTCGCGGTCGAAGGGCGTGATGAAGGACGAGTTCAGCTGGTGGAACACGGCATGGGTGGTGTCGTCCCCGGCGTGCTCGGCGGCGCGCATGCGCTCGACGATCTCCGCGCGGGCCGACACGTCTGATCCCAGCAGTTCCAGCAGGAGCTTCGAACCGACGACGAGGTTCTCCGCGGCGGCAGAGAACATGTCGTAGAAGCTCGTCTCCTTCGGGGTCAGGCTAAAACGCACGGAAATCTCCGATGTGCGGGGTAGGGACTGAACGATGCTAGGTGCAACCAAGCGCAATCGCGCAAACGGGGTGGTGATGGTGGAGGCGGAACCTCCTCTTCCGTTCGGCTGCCGCACCAGCTGATCCGGACCGCACACCCAGGTGCGGACGTGAGCCCCCAGTCTGACGGAACCTCGCCCGGATTGTCCCCGTGGTACGTACGGAAGACGGGGGCGCCGCTCAGACGGGTGAACCGCGCGGCGGCCCGTTCGCAGCCCGTTCGCAGCCCGTCCGCAGCCCGTCCGGAACCCTTCGGCACATGCCGCGTCGGCCGTCGGAACACCACGGACGGCCCCGGTGTTGGACACTGGTGGCCGACGCAGCCACCAGGCATCCAGACGAAGGCGGGCCGATGACCACGACGCAAGCGCGCACCGAGCCGGACCACGGGCACGGCACCGACGCGCAGGCCGACGCACCCGCCGCCCCCGCGGCCGCCGCAGGACATCAGGGCGGGCACGGTCCGCACGGCTACAGCGCGCAGAAGGACGCCCACCTCAAGCGGCTGCGCCGGATCGAGGGCCAGATCCGGGGCCTCCAGCGCATGGTCGACGAGGACGTCTACTGCATCGACGTGCTCACCCAGGTCTCGGCCGGCACCAAGGCGCTGCAGTCCTTCGCGCTGTCCCTGCTGGAGGAGCACCTGCGGCACTGCGTCGCGGCCGCCGCCGAGGAGGGCGGTGCCGAACTCGACGCCAAGGTCGCGGAGGCCACGGCCGCGATCGGTCGGCTGCTGCGCAGCTGAGGCCGGGCCGGGCGGGCGGGTCCGGGCCGCGCACGCCCCCGGTCGCCGGCACCCCCGAGCCGCGAACGCCCTACCCGTCGGCCTGCCGCCAGGCCTCGCCGTCGGTCCGCCCCGGCTCGGTCCGGTCGAGCAGCACCTCGTCGATCCGCTCGGTCGGCAGCCGGTCGCCGGCGCTGGCCGTCGCGGCGATCATCAGCTCGCCGGCCAGATCGATCTCGTCGAGGGCCGCGTCGTCGTGGCCGCCGCTGCGGCCGCCCGTGGACGACACCACCTGCACCACCCCTTCAGTGCCTCGCCAGCGCGGGCGGCAGCCACCCGACGTCCAGCCTAGGCACTTCGGAGCCCGTCCACATGGCACGGACGGGCCATCTCGACGCCGCCGAAACGGGTGACCGCCGCTCCCCGGGCGGCCACCCGCTCCGGCGGCGCCCCGGTTCGCCCCGGCGCCGGAGCCCTGCCCCGGCGGCCTACTTCGGACTTTCCGAGGGCTTCATCGCGTAGATGTCCGAGGCCGGCGGCTCGGCCGCCTCCACCGGCTTGCCGAAGTCCGTCACCGAGGTGGTCGACGTCACCTTCACCTGGTCCTTGGCCTCCTTCGAACCGGCCACCCCGGCGAAGGTGAACACCTCGACCACCTTGTGCAGCCGGCCCTGGTCGTCCAGCCAGGCGTCGTACGGGACCTCCTTCACGGTGAAGGTCTGAGCCCCCATCCGCAGGCCGTCCCCGCCGCGGCCGCCGGTCGCGTCGGCCGCCTTGGCCAGGTCCAGGGTGCCGCGGTAGTGGTGCAGCGCCACCCCGTCGACGGTCTCGGTGCCGACCGCGTCCGCCTTCTGCGCCCCGCGCAGGGCGCCCGCCGCCGAGGCCGGGTCGGTGGCGCCGCTGCTGACCAGGTTGCCGTCCGGCAGCTGGCGCACGTCCAGCTTGACCCACTTGCCCTCGGGCACCTTGGCACCGCTGTTCTGCAGGTAGACGGTGCCCGGCAGGACCACCTCGACGATCTTCCCGGTGGTCGCCGCGCCCGGCGGCACCTGGACCTCCAGCCGGCCGATCCGCTTCACGTAGTCGTAGCCGCCCGTCCCGGTGAAGACGGCCTTCTTCTCGGACGACTCGGTGACCAGCTCGGTGGCGGTGTGCGCGGAGCCGGTGCGGCCGGTGATGTCGGCGGTGTTGCGCACCGCCGACAGCGGGTCCGCGGCGAGCTGGTCGGGGGCACCCGACTGCTGGTCGGAGGAGCCGCCACCGGAGCCGGCCGCGCAGCCGGCGGACAGGCCGGCCAGGGCGGCGGCGAGCAGGGCGGCCCCGGCCGCCGAACGCAGATACGGCCGCGGACGGCGCCCCGGCCGTCCGCCACGTTGCTGGTCGGTCATCTTCATCCTCGCGACAACCCCCTCGGGCCCGACTGCCCTGCCGACACCACCAGGTGAACAGAGCTCTTTCCGGGCAAACGAGTTGAGCCGCGAAGGGTTACGCGGAAGAGGTCTTGTGGACGGCATCGCGCGCCCGGCGCCCGGCGCGTTACGGTGAACCACGTGCACAGTGAGCTGCCGGCCTCCCCCGGCACCGCCCGGATGCCCGAACACCGCGTCGCGGTCAGCGAGCGCGGTTCCTTCGCCTTCGCGACCTGCAGCTGCGGCTGGTTCTCACCGGCCCGCCGCTCGCGCGACCTGGTCCGGCGCGAGGGGGACGACCACCTCGCCCTCGCGGAGAGCGGCGGCGGACCGGGGTAGCCGGGCCGGGCGGCTCACGCCGCCAGATCGGACTCCGGTGGCTGCTCCTCGGAGCGCACCGCCCCGCGCTCGCGCCCGCGCCGCCGGCCGCGCGGGCCGCCGCCGGCGCGCTCCGGCGCCCGGATCAGCGGGGCGAGGGCGGTCCGGCCCAGCGCGTGGCAGAGCGGGACGAGCACCGCCATCGCGATCGGCGCCAGCAGCAGCACCACCGCGGCGGCGAGCGCGAAGCCGCCGATCACGTCGGTCGGGTAGTGCACGCCCATGAACATCCGGCAGAAGCCCTGCAACAGGGCCAGGCCCCCGGCGATCCAGCCGAGCCGCCGGTTCACCAGGAACAGCGCCACCGCCACGCCCATCGTCATGGTCGAGTGGTCGCTGACGAAGGAGTGGGTGCCGGCCTTGCCGTCCACCAGCACCAGCAGCCCGCTGTGGTCGACGAACGGGCGCGGACGGTTCACGATCGCGGCGATCGGCAGGTTGGCCAGCTCGGCGATGGCGACGGAGAGCGGCACCCAGAGCAGCCCGGCGACGGCCACCGGCGCGTCCGGGCGGCGTCTCGCCTGCAGCCAGGCCACCAGGCCCAGCATCGCCAGGCCGATCAGGATGCCGTACTCACCGATCCACGAGACCAGGTGGTCCAGCCACTGCGGGGAGCGCTTGGCCAGTCCGTTGACGGCGTAGAGCAGGCCGAGGTCGGGGTTGGTCGTGTCGGCAAGCGGCGTCGACACGCCGCACCTCCTTCTGGTCCGCTGCAGCTGTTCGATCCGGTCGGGGCCCTTCCCGGCGCGGGAAGCTGACGGTGGGCCATCGGGACCAACGTCATCGCCGGGGCACAGCGTTCCACGGAAACGCGCGGTTATGGAAACTTGACTCAGCGTCCACAGGGCACTCACACCTCGGGGCCACGGGCGGCTCAGTTCTTCGACGCCGGCCGCCCCGCCCCGGCGGGGTCCGGGCCGGTCGGGGCGGGCGGCGCGGCGGCCGCGGGCGGTCCGGCGGCGGGCCGGGTGGCGGCGCCGCCGGGGCTCGCCAGGGCTGCCGGGGCCACCGGGGCCGAAGGGGTGGTCGCCGCGGTCGGGCCGGTCGGGCCGGTCGGCGTCGTCGAGCCCGGGCGGCTCGGGGCGCTCACGGAGCCGTCCGCGTTGCGGGCCGGCAGCGCCTGGGCGCCGTCCGAGGTGACCCGGGTCGCGCCGATGTACTCCCTGGTGTCGATCTTGTCGTAGCGGATCACCGCGCCGGTGTGCGGCGCGTTGATCATGTAACCGCCGCCGACGTAGATCCCGACGTGGTGGATGCTCCGCGGATCGTTCAGGTCCGTCGCCCAGAACACCAGGTCGCCCGGCCGCAGCTGATCGCGCGACGGGTGCGGACCGGCGTACCACTGGTCGTTCGCCACCCGGGGCAGCGTGATGCCCACGCTGGCGTACGCGGCCTGGGTCAGGCCCGAGCAGTCGAACCGCCCGTTCTGCGAGGGCAGCCCCTCCCCGCCCCACAGGTACGGCGTCCCGAGCTTGCTCTGCGCGAAGTAGATCGCCCCGGCCGACTGCCCGGACACCTCCACCGGCGCCGTGGGCACCGAGAAGCTGCGGGCCATCGCCTGAATGTTCCTCACATAGCCCTGGGTCTCCTTGTACGGCGGCACCCCGTTGTACTTGGTCACCGCGTACGGGCCGGCGTTGTAGGCGGCCAGCAGGTTGGCCTGCCGGTCGCCCGGGACCTTGGCGACGTCCTTCGCGAGCGCGCAGTCGAAGGTGGCCGCCGAGGCGATCGCGTCCAGCGGGTCCCAGACGTCCTTCTTGCCGTCCCCATTGGCGTCCGTGCCGTACGCCGCCCAGGTATCGGGCATGAACTGCGCCATTCCCTGTGCCCCGACGCCCGATTGGGCCTTCGGATCGAAACCGCTTTCCTGGTAGAGCTGTGCCGCGAGCATCGGCGGCGAGATCTCCGGGCAGAGCGCGCCCCACTGCTGGATCGGCGCCTGGAACGCCGCCGGGACCGTCCCCGGCGAGAGTGCGGCGCGATTCGCCGACTGCTGCGGCGTCCCACTCGCCGCGAACGTCCCCACCGTCACCAAACCGAGCAACCCGAACGTCACAACTCCCGCAGCGGCGGCGGCCGTACCGGCCTTCCGGAGTACCATCAGCACCATCCCGACGAATCGTCAGTCGAAGTGTTCCGGAAGGCGTTGCTCACCGCAATCATCAGAGATACAAAGAGTGAGCGCTATCCTTCGTACGGTGGACATCCTCGCGTACGTGCCCGGTGCCTCACGACCAATCCGCGAGAAGTAGCCAAGTCGACATCAGATCTGGCCAAGAATAGGTACCGACCCTTCGCGCGGGCGGGGTCAGGGCCCTTGAATTTGCCTGATCGGGCGGTGAGATGGAAATGAACCTGAGCAGCGTGCACACGAACGCGATCGGCCACCTGGCCGAGGACCCTCCAAAGAAGCCGAATATCGACACCATCATCGGCGGGATCGCCCCGGACTGGGGCCCGTTCGCGACCCTCGGGTCGGAGGCCAGGGTGATGGTCGAGGTCATCATGGCCGTCGCCATCCTCATCTGCCTCGGCATCGCCGTCTGGGGGGCGGCCAAACAGCGGATCGGTGCGACCGCGATGCGCGACAGCTTCGGTGCCGAACAGGGCAAGGGGCTGATCGTCGCCGGCCTGACCGGCGTGTTCATCATTGGATCACTCGGCACTCTGTTCACCATTGTCTACGGCATGGCGATCTGACGATCGGACAGCAGTAGCCAGGCCCGCCCGCCCCGGGGCCAGGTCCCCGTCCGGACCGCCCCGAGCCCACCCCCGTTCCCACCCTCCGTCCGCGCCCGCCCCCGGCGGAGGGCCCCCGGAGCCCCCCGGCTCCCCGCACCAGGAGGGCCGCCGTGCCGTTGTCCGACGACCAGCCGCACACCCGTACGCGGCTGCCGGTCGGCGAACAGCCCTCCTCCCAGCCGACCCCGCGTCAGGCCCGATCGCTCCGCACCCTGCTGACCGTCCTCGTCGTCGCCACCCTGCTCGTCGTGGCCATCGCCATCGCCAACCGCGACAAACCCGACCCCGGCAGCACCGGCCGCTCCGCCGACCACGCAGCCCCCACCGCGCCCGCCGGCGCCGGCCCCGCCCCCAGCGGCGACCAGCCCGTCGGCACCACCACCAACGGCATCGGATCCGGCTACCCGCACACCGACCAGGGCGCCCAGTCCGCCGCCGCCAACTACGCGGTGGCGATCGGCTCCGCCGACATGTTCCGCGCCGACAGCCGCCACACCATCGTCGCCACCATCGCCGACCCGGGCGCGGTCTCCGGCCTGCAGAGCCGCCTGGACCAGGGGTTCTCTCCCGAGACGGCGGCCAGGTTCGGGGTCGATGCCCAGGGACAGCCGCCCAAGGGGATGGCGTTCGTCAGCCGGACCGTCCCGGTCGGGACCAAGAGCAGCAGTTACACCGCGGAGAGCGTCAAGGTCGACGTCTGGTGCACCGGGTTGTTCGGACTGGCCGGCGAGCGTTCCACCAGGCCGGTGTCCGAGGAGTGGTTCACCCTGACACTCAGCCTGCGGTGGACCGGGACGGACTGGAAACTCACCGACTTCAGCCGAGCAGCCGGTCCGGCGCCGGTTCCGCCGGACCAGCAGGCCGCAACCGCCGAGGAGATCACTGGTGCCGTCGAGCAGTTCGGAGGCTTCCGTTATGCCCGCTGACGGTTGTTCCGGTTTCGTGCGGCGGGGCATGGGCCGCTTGGCCGGCGGGGCGCTGTTCGGCGTCCTCACGGTGGTCCTGACGGCCCACCGCGCCATGGCTGAGCCGTCGCCGACCCCGACCTCAGGGGCGACCAATACGAGTTGCCCGGGTGTTCCCCTGCCCGGCAACGACGTCTACTGCGCTCCGGGCGGATCCGGCTCGCTCCCGGGCAGTGGGACCGTCGGGAGTGTGACCGATCCGTTGGGGTCGTTGGCCAAGGGGTGTGCTCAGGCGGCGGCTTGGGTGGTGCGGAAGCTGTCGAGCGCGATCGACGGGACGACGCAGGTGGACTTCACCAATGCGTCGTTCCTGCAGCAGTACGCGGTGGTGTTCGCCGTGTCGGCGGTGATCACGCTGGTGCTGTGGCTGCTGGCGGTGACGAAGCGGGCGGTGCGGGGGGCGCCGTTGGCGACGGCGTTCACGGAGGCGATCGGCTTCCTGTGGCTGACCGTCGTGGCGTCCGCGTTCACGCCGCTGATCCTCTACACCGTGGTGAGCGTGACGGACGGGCTGACCAAGGCGATCGCGGTGGGGACGAAGTCGGACACCGGGTCGTACCTGGGCGCGTTCGCCGACACCCTGGAGAAGGGTGACATGGGCGGCGGCCCGCTGATCCTGATCATCGTGTCGCTGGTGGCGGTGCTGGCGGCGGCGGTGCTCTGGATCGAGCTGCTGATCCGGGCGGCGATGCTGTACGTGGGCGCGCTGCTGGGTACGGCGGTGTACGCGGGGTTGGTGGACAAGCAGCTGTGGAAGCACGTGCGCCGGTGGGCGGGGGTGATGGTGGCGGTGGACCTGGCGAAGCCGATCATCGTGGTCATCCTGGGCCTGGCGGGTGCGGTGGCGACGGGTGCCGGGGCCAGCGACGACTTCGCGCGGGTGCTGTCGGGGCTGGCGATCCTGTTCCTGTCGATCTTCGCGAGTGCCGCGGTGTACCGCTTCGTGCCGGGCTTCGGCGACGAGATCATGAACATGCGCCATGCCCGGGCGAGCGCGGTGTCGGCCGGATCGGCGATGATCAACGGCACCGCGAACCTGATGAAGCAGGGCATCACCACCCACGGTGACCGCGGGCCGGTCGGTGCGGGTGGCGGCGGCGGGGGTGCGGGCGGCGGTTCCGTCGCGCCGGGCATCGCCGCGCACGCCGGGCGGACGCCGGCGCCACCACCGCAGGCCGGGCCGCCGCAGACCTCGGTTCCGATCCGCGACAGCAACTCAGCGAAGGGAGGGTGACGGGTAAGTGAGCAGTGAACCGCTCGGCCAGTACGGAGCCCAGTACGCCCAGCCGTACGTGCACCAGCGCCGCACCTACCTGATCGGCAAGGCCCGCCCGAACGCGCCGATCGGCCGCAACCGGGAGTCCGGCGAGATCGTCCTGATCATCTTCGGGGCGTTCCTCGGCATGCTCTGGGGCCTGCTGATGCCGATCCTGCCGCTGCGGATCGGCGGCCTGATCGGCCTGCCGATGGTGGCCATCGCGGCGGTGTACGTGCCGTACCGCAGGCGGACGTTCTACAAGTGGGCGGAGATCAACCGCACCTACCGCCGGACGGTGCGGAGCGGCCGGTCGGTGTGGCGCTCGGACGTGATGGACGCCGGGACCCGGATGGACGGCCGCGAGGTGGAGGTCGGCCCGCCGCCCGGGGTGGGGCGGCTGCGCTGGCTGACCGCGCCGTTCGGGCCGGACGAGGTCGGGGTGCTGATGCACCTGGAGCGGCGGACGGTGACGGCCGCGATCGAGATCGAGGGCCCGGGTGTCGGCCTGCGCGACTCGGAGGACCAGGAGGCGCTGGTCGACCGGTTCGGCACGCTGCTGAAGCACGTCGCCAACGGGGACGGCTTCGTGACCCGGTTGCAGATCCTGGCCCGGACGCTGCCGGCCGACCCGGACGCGCACGCCAAGGACGTCGAGCGGCGCGGGGACCACGACGCGCCGCGCTGGCTGCAGGACTCGTACGACCAGTTGCAGTCGATGGTGTCGACCTCCTCGGAGCAGCACCGGGCGTACCTGGTCGCGTGCATGCACTACACCCGCGACCTGGCGGCCGAGGCGCACGCGATGGGCCGTACGGCGACCGGCCGGCGGGCCCGGGACGACGAGGGGCTGGCTGCGGTGATGGCGCGCGAGCTGACCGACATCTGCGCCCGGCTGGCGGAGGCGGACATCCGGGTGCGCCAGCCGCTGGGGCAGGCCCGGCTCTCCTCGCTGCTGCACTCGATGTACGACCCGGACCACCCGATCGACCACATCCAGGCGATGTCCCGGCGCAACGCCTGGCCGGCCGAACTGGACGCGACCAACCCGCAGTACCTGGAGGCGAAGACCCGCGAGTCGGCGACCCGGGAGCCGTGGTGCCACGCCACCGCGTGGATCAAGGAGTGGCCGCTGACCCCGGTGGGGGTCAACTTCCTGGCGCCGCTGCTGGTGCACACCCCGGACGTGATCCGGACGGTCGCGGTGACGATGGACCTGGAGCCCACCGACGTCGCGATCGAGCGGATGCTGACCGAGAAGACCAACGACGAGGCGGAGGCCAGCCGCGCGGCCAAGATGAACCGGACGGTCGACCCGCGCGACCTGGCCCACACCGGCCGGGTGGACCAGCGCGGCGACGACCTGGCCTCCGGCGCGGCCGGCGTGAACCTGGTCGGCTACATCACGGTGTCCTCGCGCAACCCCGACGCGCTGGCCCGGGACAAGCGCACCATCCGGGCCTCGGCCGGCAAGAGCTACCTCAAGCTGGAGTGGTGCGACCGCGAGCACCACCGGGCCTTCGTCAACACCCTGCCGTTCGCGACCGGCATCCGCCGCTGACACCCGGTCCGCACCGCTCCACCACCGCCCGTCGACCAGACCAGGAGGCCGTACATGGCGCTCGGCAACCTCTCCGAGGCGTTCACCAGCCTGATGTTCGGCAAGGTGGAGACCACCCGGCTGCCGGTGCGCACCTCCACCGGCCAGGCGCAGGCGGTCTACCTGCCCACCGCCGCGCCGGGGCTGGGCGACTCGGGCGTGATCATCGGCCGTGAGGTGTACAGCGGCAAGGGGTACGTCTACGACCCCTTCCAGCTGTACGGACAGCAGCTGCCGGCCCCGCACTGGCTGGTGCTCGGCGAGTCCGGCAACGGCAAGTCGGCGCTGGAGAAGACGTACGTGCTGCGGCAGTTGAGGTTCCGCGACCGGCAGGTCGTGGTGCTCGACGCGCAGGGCGAGGACGGCGTCGGCGAGTGGAACCTGATCGCCAACGCGCTGGGCATAAAGTCGATCCGGCTCGACCCGATGGCCGCCCGGGACGGCGGGGTGAAGCTCAACCCGCTGGACCCGGCGATCACCCAGACCGGCCAGCTGTCGCTGCTGCGCACCATCGTCGAGGTGGCGATGGGGCGGGGCCTGGAGGAGCGGGCCGGGTTCGCGCTGAAGGCCGCGCACGCCCATGTGGTGGCGACGGTGAAGGACCGCCAGCCGGTGCTCGACGACATCATCGACACCCTGCGCAGCCCCGAGCTGTCCTCGGTGGAGTCGCTGGGCGTGGCGGTGGACGAGGTGCAGTCCTGGGGCCTGGACGTGGCGCTGGTGCTGGACCGGCTGGTCGACGGCGACCTGCGCGGCATGTTCGACGGGTCGACCACCGACGGCATCGACCTGGACGCGCCGCTGATCGTCTTCGACCTCTCGCACATCGACCGGAACTCGATCGCGATGCCGATCCTGATGGCGATCGTCGGCGTGTGGCTGGAGCACACCTGGATCCGGCCGGACCGGAAGAAGCGCATCTTCCTGGTCGAGGAGGCCTGGCACATCATCAACAGCCCGTTCGTGGCGCAGCTGTTCCAGCGGCTGCTGAAGTTCGGCCGCCGGCTCGGGCTCTCCTTCGTCGCGGTGGTGCACCACCTGTCGGACGTGGTGGACGGCGCGGCGGCCAAGGAGGCGTCGGCGATCCTGAAGATGGCCTCCACCCGGACGATCTACATGCAGAAGGCGGAGGAGGCGCGGGCCACCGGCCGGGTGCTGGGCCTGCCGCGCTGGGCGGTGGAGATCATCCCCACCCTGTCGCCGGGCATCGCGGTCTGGGACGTCAACGGCAACGTCCAGGTGGTCAAGCACATCATCACCGAGGCCGAGCGGCCGCTGGTGTACACCGACCGCGCGATGACCGAGGACGCGGTGGCCGAACGGGACCGGGCCGAGCGGCAGTTGGCGGCCGAACCGGGAGTCTGAGCGGCCGACGGGGGTCCCGGCGGCTCTGCCGGGCGGCGCCGGGAGGCTCTGCAGGGCGGCGCCGGGAGGCTCGGACGGGGGCAGCGGCCCTGGTCGGACGGCGACGGTTCGTCAGGAGGTAATCCTCTCGTTACGTCCGAGGTCCTGACAGCTACGCGCGTTGACTCTAGGCTTCACAGGCGCAACACATCGCCCAGACGCCCGGTCCAGTCCACAGCGGGCGCTCCTCCAAGGTGCAGGGGACCCTCATGCTCACCGTCAGATCCCGACGCGCGGCGCTCGCCGTCGTCGCCGCCGCAGGTCTGTTCGGCACGGTGGCCGTGCCGACGGCCGCGCAGGCCGCCGACGCCAACGCCAAGCGCCACAAGACCGTCAACCTCCAGCTGCTGGCGATCAACGACTTCCACGGCAACCTGGAACCCCCGGCCGGCTCGTCCGGCACCATCCGGGAGATCGACCCGGCCACCGGCAAGGAGGTCTCGACCCCGGCCGGTGGCATCGAGTACCTGGCCACCGAGCTGCGCAAGGCGCGGATCCCGGCCGACGACTCGATCACCGTCGCGGCCGGCGACATCATCGGCGCCAGCCCGCTCACCTCGGCGCTCTTCCACGACGAGCCGACCATCGAGGCGATGGACAAGCTCGGCCTGGACGTCACCTCGGTCGGCAACCACGAGTTCGACGAGGGCGCGCAGGAGCTGCGACGCATGCAGGACGGCGGCTGCCACCCGGTCGACGGCTGCTACGAGCCCGGCCGCACGTTCAAGGGCGCCAACTTCAACTACCTGTCGGCCAACGTCACCGACGAGAAGACCGGCAAGCCGCTGCTGGCCCCCTACTGGGTGACCAAGTCCCAGGGCGTGAAGGTCGGCTTCATCGGCGTCACCCTGGAGGGCACGCCGAACATCGTGACCGCCGAGGGCGTCAAGGGCCTGAAGTTCGCCAACGAGGTCACCACGATCAACAAGTACGCCGCCGAGCTCAAGGCCAAGGGCGTCAACTCGATCGTCGCGCTGATCCACGAGGGCGGCTACCCGGCCAGCAGCGTCTACAACTACGACTGCGGCCCGGCCGGCCAGGGCATCTCCGGTCCGATCGTCGACATCTCCAAGAAGCTCGACCCGTCGATCGGTGCCATCGTCACCGGCCACACCCACAACGCGTACGCCTGCACCATCCCCGACCCCAACGGCGTCCCGCGCTCGGTCACCAGCGCCGCCTCCTTCGGCCGGCTGTACACCGAGATCGACATGAAGCTGGACAAGACCACCGGCGAGATCGTGCGCCCGACGGTCAAGGCCGAGAACCACGTGGTGCGCCGCACCGTCGAGAAGGCGCCCGACATGACGGCGCTGGTCGACCACTACTCCAAGCTGGCCGCCCCGATCGCCAACCGGCCGATCGGCTACATCGCCTCGGACATCAACGGCCGCGGCAACAGCGACCTGGAGAAGCCGCTCGGCGACCTGATCGCCGACGCGCAGGTGGAGGGGCTCGCCCCGGCCGCCTTGGGCGGGGCGCAGATCGCCTTCATGAACCCCGGCGGCATCCGCGCCGACCTGGTCTACAAGGCCTCCGGCGCCGAGGGCGACGGCGTGGTGACCTACGGCGAGGCGTTCACCGTCCAGCCGTTCACCAACATGATGCAGGTCAAGACACTGACCGGCGCCCAGCTGGTGCAACTGCTCCAGCAGCAGGTCAGCGGCTCCAACGAGGCCGCGCCGAAGATCCTCCAGGCGTCCTCGGGCCTGCGCTACACCCTGGACATGCGCAAGACCGGCGCGGACCGGGTGGTCGTCGACTCGATCCGGCTGAACGGCGCTCCGATCGACCCGGCCGCCAAGTACCGGGTCGCGGCCAACGAGTTCCTGGCCGGCGGCGGCGACGGCTTCCCGGCCTTCGCGGCCGGCACCGACAAGCTCGTCGGCGCCTCCGACCTGGACGTCTTCGCGGCCTACCTGGGTGCCCACAGCTCGGCGGCCTCGCCGCTGAAGGCCCCGGCGCAGGACCGGATCAAGGTCATCGGCCCGGGCGTCGACATCGACTGACCGTGAGCCGGTACGGGACGGGCGGGGCGCTGTCGGGGCGCCCCGCCCGTCCTGCGTTGTCCGCCCGTCCCGCTCTATTCGGGAGTGGGGCCGCCGGGCAGCCGGACGGTCGCCAGCGCGCCCGGTCCGCCGTCCCCGGCCGGGCCCAGCGACACCTCGCCGCCCGCCTCCCGGACGCTCTGCGCGACGATCGACAGGCCCAGGCCGGAGCCGGGCAGCTGCCGCGAGGACGGCGAACGCCAGAACCGGTCGAACACGTACTGCAGTTCCTCCGGCGGAATGCCGGGGCCGTGGTCGCGGACGGTCAACACGCCCTGCTGGAGCCGGACTTCGATGGTGCCGCCGGGCGGGCTGTACTTGACCGCGTTGTCCAGCAGGTTGATCACCGCGCGTTCGAGCCCGGGGGCGTCGCCGTGCACGAACCAGGGGTCGGTCGCGGTCTCGAAGACCAGCCCCGGGCCGCGCAGTTTCGCCCGCTCGACCGCCCGTCCGGCGATCTCGTGCAGGGCCACCACGGTGGGGTTGTGGACCGGCTTGGGGGAGTCCGGGCGGGACAGCTGGAGCAGGTCCCCGATCAGGACGGTGAGCTCCTGCATCTGCGCCTTCATGTTGCCCAGCAGCTTGGTCTTGGTCGCGGCGGGCAGCGGGCGGCCCGTGTCGTTGCTGCGGATCAGCAGGTCGACGTTGGTGCGCAGCGAGGTGAGCGGGGTGCGCAGCTCGTGCCCGGCGTCGGCGATCAGACGGGTCTGCCGCTCGCGGGAGTTGGCGAGGGCGGTGCTCATCGAGTTGAAGGAGGTGGAGAGCCGGGCGATCTCGTCGTGGCCCTGGACCGGGATGGTGGTGCCGACCTCCTCGGTCCTGGCGATGTGCTCGACGGCGTCGGTGAGTTGGTCGACCGGCTTCAGGGCGGACCGGGCGACCAGTCGGCCAGCCACGGCGGCGAGCAGGATGCCGCCGACGGAGACGGAGCCGAGCAGGATGGCCAGGCCCTGGAGGGAGTCCTCGACGGGCTTGGTCGGCGCGGCGACCATGACCAGGACCGGCGGGTAGCCGGGGTTGATGTTCGGGTACCAGGCCAGCCGGACCATCGCGGGCTCACCGTTGGTGTACTGGCCGTCCCGGACGACCGACTGGCCCTTCTTCAGGCCGAGGACCTTGGCGTCACCGGGTTCGATGACGATGGCCCGCTTCGCGCCGATCGGCAGGCAGACGAGGGACAGGTCGGAGGAGACGTTCTGGGTGTCCCGCAGCGGGGGGCTGCCCATGTCGGTCGGCGGCCGGCTGGTGCGGGGGGTGGCCAGGGACTTGGCCAGGGCGTCCTGCGGGGTGTCGCCACAGGGGTAGTTCGCGCCGCGCAGCGGTTCCGGTTCGGCGCTGAGCAGGTCGGTGCGGACCTGGTTGTAGAGCTGCTTCTCCACGATGAACCAGCACGCCAGCGCGGACAGCGCGATGGCCACCGCCACCGCCGCCGCGCTCAGGATGGTGAGGCGGCTGCGCAGGGAGCGGGATCGCAGCCAGTGGACGAGGCGCTGCCGGCGGCCGGGGGTGCGGGGCGGGATCAGGGGCGGCGGCGGAACGGTGGCCCCGGTCGCGGTGCGCTCGCCCTGCTCGGTCACGTGGTGGTGCCGGCGGCCGGGCGCAGGGCGTAGCCGACGCCGCGTACGGTCTGGATGAGGCGGGGCATGCCGCCCTGCTCGGTCTTGCGGCGCAGGTACATCACGTAGACGTCCAGGGAGTTGGAGGAGGGTTCGAAGTCGAAGCCCCAGACGGCCTTGAGGATCTGTTCGCGGGTGAGGACCTGGCGGGGGTGGGAGAGGAACATCTCCAGCAGCATGAACTCGGTGCGGGTGAGTTCGACGGGCTTGCCGGTGCGGGTGACCTCGCGGGTGGCGGTGTTCATCCGCAGGTCGCCGAAGGCCAGCACCTCGCTCTCGTCCTCGGCGGCGGCGCGGGCGGCGGCCTCGGTGGCGAGGGCGTTGCGGCGCAGCAGGGCGCGGACGCGGGCGAGCAGTTCGTCGAGCTCGAAGGGCTTGGCGAGGTAGTCGTCGGCGCCGACGTCCAGGCCGGTGACGCGGTCGCCGACGGCGTCGCGGGCGGTGAGCATCAGGACGGGGACGGTGTCGCCGCGGGAGCGCATCCGGCGGACGGCGGTGAGGCCGTCCATCCGGGGCATCATGATGTCCAGCAGGACGAGGTCGGGCCGGTTGCGTTCGACGGATTCCAGGGCCTCGTAGCCGTCGGTGGCGGTGGCGACCTCGTAGCCCTCGAAGGCGAGGCTGCTCTCCAGGGCGTCCCGGAGGGCGGGTTCGTCGTCGACCACGAGGAGCCGGGCGGAGGGGTGGCCGGCCTCGGCGGGGGTGCGGTCGTCGGCGGACGGGGTCATGGGCTGCTGCCCTTTCTCGTCGGGTGGAGGGCCTGCTGGGAGTACCGGGGGTAATTGTCCGTCTTACAGGTTCTGGCCGGCCTCCAGTTTCGGCAGAACCTGCTTGATGTCGTTGATCGGGATGGCGAAGCCGAGCCCGACGCTGCCGGCGCTGCTGCCGCCGCCGCCGGCGGTGGAGCTGGCGCCGCTGGGGGCGTACATCGCCGAGTTGATGCCGATGACCTGGCCGTTGGCGTTGATGAGCGGGCCGCCGGAGTTGCCGGGGTTGAGGGCGGCGTCGGTCTGGAAGGCCTTGTAGGTGGTGGTGCTGCCGCTGTTCTGCTGCGGGAGGTTGCCGCGCGTTCCGGGCAGGTTGGGCAGGCCGGGCAGGCTGGGGAAGCCGAAGCCGCCGTTGCTGCTGGTGGTGCCCTCGTCGAGCTGGACGGTGACGTCGCGGTTCTCGGCGCTGATGATGCCGGAGGTGACGGTGCCGGTGAGGCCGTCGGGGTTGCCGATGGCGACGACGGGGTCGCCGACGGCCACGCCGGAGGAGTCGCCGAGGGTGGCGGGGGTGAGGTTCTTGCCGCCGCCGGCGGTGATCACGGCGACGTCGAGGGACTTGTCGGTGCCGGTGACGGTGGCCGCGGCGGTGGAGCCGTCCTTGAAGGTGACGGTGATCTGGCCGCCGTCGGCGGCGGTGTCGATCACGTGGTAGTTGGTGAGGATCCGTCCGCTGGTGTCGAGGATGACGCCGGTGCCGGTGGCGGTGCCGTTGCCGTTCTTGACGGTGATCTGGACGACGCTCGGCGAGACGGCGGCGGCGATGGCCGGCACGTCGGCGCCGCCGTCGGAGCGGGCGGAGACGGGGCTGGCGACGGTGCTGGTGCGGGTGGCGGAGCCGTGCTGCTCGGCGGCGACGAACCCGCCGGTGACGCCGCCGATGACGGCGGCGACCGCGGCGACGGCGGTGACCAGGGCGAGCCGCCCGCGCAGTAGGCCGCGCCGGGCGCGGTTGCCGTGGCCGCCGTGGCCTCCGGGCCGGCCGGCGGTGGGCGGCTCGGGGGGCATGGGCGGGGGCGGGGAGTCGAAGCCGCCGGCCGAGTGGTCCTCGCGGTACCCGTAGGCGGTCGTGGCGGCGCTGCTGCCGAGGACGGTGCCCTCGACCACGCGGGGCTCGTACGGGCCGTACTGCTCGTCGTGGTGCTGCTGCTGTTCGCTCATGCAGACCAAAGTCCGCCTGGTGGATGAGGATGGCATGAGAACCGGCTCAGAAGGGTCCGAGAAGCCCGTTGGGTTCTCATAAAGCCTGGTCAGGCGGTGTGCGGCGGCGGGTGGAGCGGAGTTCGCTACTCCGCTTCCCCGGTCGGGACCGCCGCGGCGCCGTCACAGCCGCAGGAGCGGCGGATCACCAGGCGGGACGGGAACTTGCGGACCCGCTCGGTGTCCGATCCGGGCACCATCAGCGAGTCGTCGAGCACCAGGTCCACGGCGGCCCGGGCCATCGCGTCGCGGTCGGAGGCGACGGTGGTCAGCGGCGGGTCGGCGAGCGCGGCCTCGGGGACGTCGTCGAAGCCGGCCACCGCGAGGTCCTCCGGGACCTTCAGGCCGACCTCGCGGGCGGCCCGCAGCACGCCGATCGCCTGGTCGTCGGTGGAGCAGAAGATCGCCCGCGGCCGGTCCGGCGAGCGCAGTACCCCGAGCGCGACCTCGTACGCGCCGTAGCGGTGGAACGGCGCGTCGATCAGGTGGGGCTCGGTGGGCAGGCCGTGTGCGTCCATGGCGCGCTGCCAGCCCTCGACGTGGTCGATGACCGGGTCGCCGGGGGCGGGGGACTCGACCGGGCCGCCGAAGCAGGCCACGTACGGGTGCCCGTGCACCTCCAGCAGGTGGCGGACGACGGCCTCGGCGCCGCCCACGTCGTCGGTGACCACCGCGACGTCGTCGATCGCCTCGGGGCGGCGGTGCAGCAGCACGACCTTGGCGCCCTCCATCGCGGCGAACTCCTCGGCGGCGCGCTGCGAGGGGCCCTGGCTGACCAGGATCAGGCCGGAGACGCGCATGCCGAGGAAGGCCCGGACGTAGTGCACCTCGCGGTCGTCCACGTAGTCGGAGTTGCCGATCAGCACGAGCTTGCCGCGCTCGGAGGCGGCCCGTTCCACGGCGTGCGCCATCTCGGCGAAGAAGGGCTGGCGGGCGTCCGGGACGACCATGCCGATCAGGTTGGTCCGGCGGGAGGCCATCGCCTGGGCGACGCTGTTCGGCCGGTAGCCGAGCTGCTCGATCGCGGCGAGGACCTTCTCCCGGGTCGCGGGCGCGACCGGGCGCGGCCCGTTGTTGATGACGTAGCTGACGACCGCGGTCGAGGTACCAGCCAGCCGGGCTACATCGTCGCGCGTCACTTTGGCCACGGGGGGAGTCTACGCGTGTGGCGTGCGCGTCGGCAGTGGGACCTGGGGCTTTCCGGCAGGGCTTTCGGCAGGTACCGGGGGAGCGAACCGGACAAGCCGGGCGGGGTCGGCCCGCCCGGCCGCCGGTCAGGCCTCCAGCGGCGCCGAGGGGCGCTGGGCGAGCTCCGGGCGCTCGCCCTTCTCCGGCTTCTCCGGGACGACGAAGCGGTAGCCGACGTTGCGCACGGTGCCGATCAGCTGCTCGTGCTCGACGCCGAGCTTGGCGCGCAGCCGTCGGACGTGCACGTCCACCGTCCGGGTACCGCCGAAGTAGTCGTAGCCCCAGACCTCCTGCAGCAGCTGGGCCCGGGTGAAGACCCGGCCGGGGTGCTGGGCGAGGTACTTGATCAGCTCGAACTCCTTGAAGGTGAGGTCGAGCGCCCGGCCCTTGAGCTTGGCGGAGTAGGTGGCCTCGTCGACCGAGAGGTCGCCGTTGCGGATCTCCATCGGGCTGTCGTCGGTGCTGATGTGGAGCCGGCCGAGTGCGAGCCGCAGCCGGGCCTCGACCTCGGCCGGGCCGGCGGTGTCCAGCAGGACGTCGTCGATGCCCCACTCGGCGGTGACGGCGGCGAGGCCGCCCTCGGTCACCACCAGGATCAGCGGGCAGCCGATGCCGGTGGAGCGCAGCAGCTGGCAGAGGCTGCGGATCTGCGGCAGGTCGCGCCGGCCGTCGACCAGGATGACGTCCGCACTTGGGGTGTCCACCAGGGCGGATCCCTCGGCGGGGGCCACCCGGACGTTGTGCAGCAGCAGGCCGAGGGCCGGCAGCACCTCCGCGGAGGGTTGCAGAGCGTTGGTGAGGAGGAGGAGAGAACTCATACCCGGTAGTCCCCTTTCCGGGTCGTCGCGGTCGCGTTACGGCTGCCGCCACAGCCGGATGGCGCACGTGCTGAGGGCGGGGGGAGGAGGACGGACGCCCGAGGAGCGCCGGAGGACCGGCCGGTGCGCAGGACGCGACGGCGCACGCGCCGAGGGTCCCGCAACCCCTGGCGCACCGTTTCTGCCCTGTTCATCCCGCGAATCCTCCGGTTTGTTCCGGTCCCGGGCGGCGGCCCGGGTGCCGGGTGGACACCCCGGCCGGCCGGGGCACGTCGTCGTGCCGCGTGGGGCGGGGCGGTTCCCGCGACGCGCCGGGAGTGGGCCGACGAATCGCAAGAATGTCCGTACTGGCGTCCTGAAAGCACAAAAGGACCCGGGGGCGACTCTGCCCGGATCCCTCTTGGACGTCGAGAATAGCCGACGGCCCTCCGCGCCGGGAGGGCTCGAATCCGGCGGTTCGCCCAATCCGGGCGCGCGCCGGGTGAGCCTGGACACAGCTTCGAGCCGTCCTCCGGGCCCCCTCGGCCAGGGCGATTGCCCCTCGTGGCGGCGGACACGCCATCATGGGACGCACATCGGCGGCGCCGTGCGAGTCCATCTTTCGGGTGGTCGGGCGGCCCGGTGGCGAGCCGGACCGGGGCACCGGGGCCGGGCGAGGACGACGAGAAGGGGTGGCCCGATGGGTGCGACCACGGAGCCCGCGAGCGGCGCCCGGGTGCGCGGGACGATCCGCTACTGGGCGGCCGCGAAGTCCGAGGCCGGGCTGGCCGAGGAGCCGTACGAGGCGGTGACCCTGGCGGAGGCGCTGGCACAGGCCAGGCGGCGGCACGCGGACCGGCCGAAGCTCGTCCAGTTGCTCGGGCACTGCTCCTACCTGGTCGACGGCTCCCAGGTCGGCGGCCGGGACCACACGGCCGTGCCCCTCACCGAGGGCGGCACGGTCGAGGTGCTGCCCCCGTTCGCGGGAGGCTGAGCGGCGTGACGGACATGAACAACGCGAACCAGGGCGGCTACGGCGAGTGGCCGCAGCAACCCCCGCCGCCCCAGCCGCCCTACCGGCATCCGCAGCAGCAGCCCCACCCCCCGTACCCGCAGCCGCCGTACCCGCAGGCCCAGGCGCCGCAGCCGGGGCAGCAGCCGCCGTACGGCTACCCGGGGTACGGGCAGCCGCCGATGGATGACGCGGCGACCACGCTGCTGCCGCCCGTGCCGCCGATGGACGACGCCACGGCGACCACGCTGCTGCCGCCCGTGCCGCCGATGGACGACGCGGCCACCACGCTGCTGCCGCCCGTGCCGCCGATGGACGACGCGGCCGCGACGACGCTGCTGCCGCCGGTGGTCGTGTCCGGCGCGATGCCGACCGCCCCGCCGGCTTGGACGCCCACCCCGCCGCCGCCGGCGGCACGGCATGCCGCGCCGCCGCAGGCCCGGCACGCCGCTCCGGCGCCGGTCCCGCGGCAGGCGGCCCCGCCGACGGCGCCCCCGCTGCAGGGGCAGGGAGCGCCCGCCCTCGACTCGCCGACCATGACGCTCAAGCGCCCGGTCGCCCCCGCCGACCCGGCGGGCGCCCCGGCCGCGCCGCCGTACGCGGCCGTCCCGGCGCGGCCCGCGCCGGTGGCGCCGCCCGCCGGCCCGCGCGGCCGGACCGGTTCGCCGATCATCGATCCGGGCCTTCAGCCGGCGCTGATCACCGCCGGCGTGGCCGCGCTGCTGGCCGGCGGCGCCGCGCTCGGGCAGGTGGCGCTGGCACTGGTGGTGGCGCTGCTCCAGGTGCTGACGGCGGCCGGCTGGTTCCGGCTGAACGGGATGTGGCCGGCCCGCCAGGGCATCGCGCTCGCCGCGCTGGCCGGGCTGACCGCGGACGCGGCGGTGCTGCTGGCGGACTCCGAGGGCAGCGTGGCGGCGGTGGTCGGCACGCTGGGCGGGTTCTTCCTGCTGGTCCTGGTGCTGCAGACGTTCCGTCCCTCGGACCCGAAGGAGCGGTTCTACGCGCTGACGGTGCTCGGCTCGGCCACGGTGGTGACGGCGCTGTGCACCTCGCTGCTGGTGGCCGACTGGGTGCCGGCCGGGGTGGGCGCGGTCGCGCTGGCCACCGTGCTGGCGGCGGCGCCGCTGCCCGGCCCGAAGCTGCTGGGCCCGGTGCTGGGCCTGGCGGCGGCGGTGCTGCTGGGTCTGCTGGTGGGCGCGCCGCCGGCGCTGGGGGTGCTGGCGGGGCTGGGTGCGCTGGTCGGCCGACGGGTCGCGGCGTACGACTTCCCGTCCCGGTTCGTGCACATGACGGCGGGCGTGGCGCTGCCGCTGGCGGTGGCCTCGCCGCTGATCTGGATCGCCACGGACCTGCTGGCCGGCTGACACCCGGCCGACGACGGCGAGTCCCGCTCCGGAACCATGCTCCGGGGCGGGACGTCGTACGGTCGGGCCGGAACGGCCTTGGCCGGGGCCGCGATGGAACGCCGGGCAGGGAACGCCGGGCGAGGAACACCGAACGAGGACAGCGAACGACGACGGCGACCGGCGACGACGGGGAGTGCGATGCGTGGATGGCTGAAGGCGACGATCGGCCTGGTGGTGCTCTCCGGCCTGCTGGTCGGTGCCGACCGGATCGCGGTCGGGGTGGCCGAGGACCAGGCCGCCGACCGGATGGTGAGCAGCGGCCGGATGAGCCAGCGGCCGGACATCTCGATCGAGGGCTTCCCGTTCCTCACCCAGGCGCTGTCGATGAAGCTGGACGACGTCCGGATCTCCTCCGACGGCCTGACCGTCGGTGACGGCGGCCGGCAGGTGGCGCTGCGCTCCTTCAAGGCCCGGCTGTCCGGCGTCACGGTGAGCGACAGCCTGAGGAGCGCCACGGTGGACAGCGGCACCGGCAGCGGCCTGATCTCGTACGCGGACCTCGCGCAGCTGCTGCCGCCGGCCTCCCAGCTGATGTCGGGGGCGGGCAAGCTGCCGGTGGGCGGCAACACCCGGCTGGCCCTGTCGTACGGCGGGCCGGGCAAGATCAAGGCCGCGCTGGGGCCGGTCGCGGTCGGCGAGGGCTCGGTGCACAGCAGCGGGAGCACCGTCACCGCGGACGGCTTCCAGCTCAGCGCGCTGGCCGGGATGTTCGCCGGGGTCACCGACCAGCGGCTGAAGCCGATGAGCTTCACCCTCGACTCGCTCCCGGCCGGGCTGAAACTGGCCGACAAGGACGGGGCGACGCCGCTGCCGGAGGGCCTGCAGCTGACCTTCGAGGGCAAGGGCGTCAACCTGCTGGGCTGACCGACCGGTCACTTCCGCTCCCGTGCCGTTCCCTCCCTCCGTTCCTCCGTTCCCTCCCTCCGTTCCTTCCATTTCTTCCGTCTCCTGCGTTCCGCTCCGCGAGACGCGCCGTCCGGCGCGTCTCGCGGAGCGGTGTCGTTTCCGCCCGTTGTGGGCCGCCCGGGGCCGCCGGCCTCGGGCGGGACGGCGGCCCCGCAGGCCATGAAAGGGTCAAATCTCGGCATTCGGGCTATTCAGTCTCGACATTCGGTACGCTGATGACAGCGGGCCTCCGGTGTCCCTAGCATCGTCGACATGAAGCGACAGACGGATCTCACGAAGCGGCGGGCGGTCGACCTGTGCCGCGTGGCCGCCTGTCTGTGTCGAATGCGCTAACTCGGCGTTTTGGCTGGGCAGTTGAAGCCCGCCGCCGATTTTCCCGGTGACCTTGCCCGGCCACCCCGGCCGGCCGTCGCCGCCGCACCCCGCAGCTCCCCGCCGGTCGGCCCGGACCGCCACTCCCGTCCCAGTATTCGGACAGGAATTCGGACCGCAGTCGCCCGGGCGCCCAGCAGCACCTCCCGAGCAGAACCTTCCGCACACCGCCCTCGGATGGAGAACACCACCATGAGCCGCAGCGACGTCCTGGTCGACGCCGACTGGGTCCAGGCCCACCTGGACGACCCGAAGGTCGTCATCGTCGAGGTCGACGAGGACACCTCCGCGTACGACAAGAACCACATCCGCAACGCCGTCCGGATCGACTGGAAGCAGGACCTCCAGGACCCGGTCCGCCGCGACTTCATCGACCAGGCCGGCTTCGACGCGCTGCTCAGCGCCAAGGGCATCGCCAACGACGACACCGTCGTGCTCTACGGCGGCAACAACAACTGGTTCGCCTCGTACGCCTACTGGTACTTCAAGCTGTACGGCCACGGTGACGTCCGCCTGCTGGACGGCGGCCGCAAGAAGTGGGAGCTGGACTCCCGCGACCTGGTCGCCGAGGTGCCGGCCCGCGAGGCCACCGAGTACCGGGCGCAGGCCGCCGATTCCTCGATCCGCGCCTTCCGCGACGACGTGCTCGCGGCCATCGGCCAGCTCAACCTGGTCGACGTCCGTTCGCCCGACGAGTTCTCCGGCAAGCTGCTCGCCCCGGCGCACCTCCCGCAGGAGCAGTCGCAGCGCCCCGGCCACGTGCCGAGCGCCCGCAACATCCCGTGGGCCAAGAACGCCAACGACGACGGCACCTTCAAGAGCGACGACGAGCTCAAGGCGCTGTACGAGGCCGAGGGCATCGACCTGGCGAAGGACACCATCGCCTACTGCCGCATCGGCGAGCGCTCCGCGCTCACCTGGTTCGTCCTGCACGAGCTGCTCGGCCAGGAGAACGTCAAGAACTACGACGGTTCGTGGACCGAGTACGGCAGCCTCGTCGGCGTGCCGATCGAGCTCGGCAGCAACTGAGCCCGCGGCTCGACCGTCGTCAGAAGGGAAGACAAGACATGTGCGGTGCGAAGGCCGGCGGCCCGGACCTGGCAGGAGTTGACGTGGCGAACGAGACGATCATCCAGGGTTCGGTGACCCGCGACGGTGAGCCGGTCAACGGCTACGTCCGGCTGCTCGACGAGGGGGGCGAGTTCACGGCCGAGGTGCCCACCTCGGCGACCGGCCAGTTCCGGTTCTTCGCCCGCCCGGGCAAGTGGACCCTGCGCGCGCTGGTGCCGGGCCAGACCGTGGACCGTCAGGTGGTGGCCTCCCAGGGCACCGCCGTCGAGGTCGCGATCGCGGTCTGATCGGTACCCGATCCGCCCGTTCCACCTGAGCCACCCGAACCACCCGATCCGCCTGGTCCACGGGCGGAGTGCACCGAGGGCCCTGCCGCGGCAGGGCCCTCGGTCGTACCGTGGAGACGTGCAGACAAGGCGGCGGCGGCATTACTACTTCGCCCTGATGGGCGTCTGCCTGGGCCTGTTCGTGCTGGCCTGGGGCGTGGTGAGGTTCTTCTCCGTGCCCGCCGCCATCGGCATGTGCGTGGTCGCGATGGTGATCCCGCCGGCCGCCGCCGTGTTCGCCAACAAGCGGGACCCGGACGACGACTGGTGGAACGACCCGCGCTGGGACGACCCGAAGTGGGACGAGCCCGGCCACGACCGGGACCGCCCCGACCACGAGGAGCACCCGTAGCCGTCAGTAGACGAGTGCCTGGACGTTGTCCGCCATGATCTCGCTGACGAAGACCTGCGCGCCCGCGATCCGGACGCCCTCGACGGTGTCCTGCTGCACGATCCCCCGGCGGGCCGCACACTGGGTGCACAGCGTCACCGAGCCGCTCGCGAGGATCGCCTCCAGCAGGTCCGGAAGCGGTGCCGCGTGCGGCAGTTCGAACTCCGCCGCCCGCCCCGGCAGGGCGAACCAGGAGGACTCCCCGGTCAGCCAGAGCGAGACCTCGATCCCGCTGGCGACGGCCACCGCCGCGACGGTGAACGCCTGCGAACACCGCTCCGGCGCATCGGCCCCGGCGGTGACCTTGATGACGAGTTTCTTCGACATGGCGCCACCTTAGAGGGCTCGCGGCCCCCGCTCGCCGTCATCCCGGGATCCCTTGGGGAAACCTTGGACGGCGGAGGAGAATCGGCGCGAACGATGACGTGGTGGGGCTCACCGCGACCGGCCGATGACCGGCGGATAGAGTGAGCGGCAGCAAAATCCACCACACTGTCGCCGCCTGGGAGCCACCCGTGTCCGGTCTGGAAATCTTCTTCGACGGTCTGCTGGCCCTCATGGCCGTGCTGATCACCTGGTTCGCCATCTTCTCGGTGATGAAGCTCTACCAGGGCCAGCGCTGATCCTGCCGTACGGTTGAGGCAGCCCACACCGACGACGACAGCGACCAGGAACATGATCGAGATCCCCTCCGACCTCCACAAGGACGTCGTCCCGCTCGCCTTCCTCCTCGGCACCTGGGAGGGCGCGGGCGTCTATGCCCCGTTGCCAGATGAAGAGGGCCCTGGCGCCGAGAAGTGCAACTTCGGCCAGGAGATCGTGATCCGGCACGACGGCCGGCCCTTCCTGGAGTTCCGCTCCCGCACCTGGGTGCTGGACAACGAGGGCGAGAAGGTCCGCCCGCTGGAGAACGAGCACGCGTTCTGGCGCATCACCAGCAACCACGACGGCACCAGCGGCGTCCGCGGGATCGAGATCTCGTCCGTCCGCGACGACGGCACCGTGGAGATCTGGTACGGCGAGCTGGCCGACGGCAAGCCGCAGATCGACGTCTCCACGGACGCGGTCGCCCGGATCGAGGGCTCGCCGGAGTACTCGGGCGGCAAGCGGCTGTACGGCTTCGTCAACGAGGAACTGCTCTGGGTCGGCGAGAAGGCCGCCCCGAACGTGCCGCTGCGCCCGTACATGTCGGCCCAGCTGAAGAAGGTGCTCAGCCCGGCCCAGCTGATCAAGGACATCAACGACCTGCCGGACGACGGCATCGCGTTCTTCAAGTGAGCCCGGCGCTCCGCTGAGCGGTACGGCTTTCGCGTGAGGTAGGGACCGGCCGCCGGCCGGTCCCTACACTTGCCTCAGGACCCCCGACCTTGGCAGGGACAGCACCGTGGCGGACACCGGCACCACCGACTGGCAGCTCTCCGGCGACTGGAAGGCCGACCTGCGCGAACGCGGCTACCGGCTGACCCCGCAGCGGCAGCTCGTACTCGAAGCCGTCGACCGCCTCGACCACGCCACCCCCGACGAGATCCTCTGCCACGTCCGGCAGACCGCCAGCGGCGTCAACATCTCCACCGTCTACCGGACCCTGGAACTGCTGGAGGAACTCGGCCTGGTCTCGCACGCCCACCTCGGCCACGGCGCCCCGACCTACCACCTGGCCGGCCGCCACCACCACCTGCACCTGGTCTGCCGGGACTGCGACAAGGTCTCCGAGACCGGCACCGAGATCGCCGAGCCGCTGATCCGCAGCCTGCGCGAACAGCACGGCTTCGACACCGACCTCAAGCACTTCGCCATCTTCGGCCGCTGCGCCGACTGCACCGCCAAGCTCGCGGACGGCCGGTCGTAAGCTGGCCGGTATGAAGAGCCCGCTGTTGAGCCTGCCCGGAGCCGTCCCCGCCGAAGGCGCCGACGAGGGCGTCGCCGCCCACTACGGCGACATCTTCCGCGAACAACGCAACCTCGCGCAGGGCACGGGCTTCGTGGACCTCTCGCACCGCGGCGTGCTCACCGTCACCGGCCGGGACCGCCTGGCCTGGCTGCACCTGCTGCTCACCCAGCACGTCAGCGCGCTGGCGCCGCAGGAGGCCACCGAGGCGCTGGTGCTCTCCCCGAACGGGCACGTCGAGCACGCGCTCTACCTGGTCGACGACGGCACCACCACCTGGGCGCACGTCGAGCCGGGCACCCAGGAGGCGCTGCTGGGCTACCTGGAGAGCATGAAGTTCTTCTACCGGGTGGAGGTCGCCGACGCGACCGCCGAGTACGCCGTGGTGCACCTGCCGGCGGGCTCCACCGCCTCCGTCGAGGGCGCCGCGGCGGTGCGCGAACTCCCGTACGGGCGCGACCTGTTCGTGCCGCGCGCCGAGCTGGCGAAGCTGACCGCCGGGTACGGCCCGGCGGCGGGGGTCTGGGCGTACGAGGCGCTGCGGATCGAGGGCCACCGGCCGCGGCTGGGCTTCGAGACCGACCACCGGACCATCCCGCACGAGGTGGACTGGCTGCGCACCGCCGTCCACCTGCAGAAGGGCTGCTACCGCGGACAGGAGACCGTCGCCCGGGTGCACAACCTGGGCCGGCCGCCGCGCCGCCTGGTCTTCCTGCACCTGGACGGCACCGAGGAGACGCTGCCCCCGCACGGGACGCAGGTGCGGCTGGCCGCGGAGCCGGACGGGCGCCCGCTCGGCTTCGTCACCTCCTCGGCCCGCCACCACGAGCTGGGGCCGATCGCGCTGGCGATCGTCAAGCGGAACGTCCCGGTGGACGCGGTGCTGCTGGCCGGGACGGTGCCGGGCACCCAGGACGTGATCGTCCCGCAGTAGCCCGTGTGCGCCCGGCTGCGGTCAGACCTCCACGAGGACGGTGAACGGGCCGTCGTTCACCAGCGCCACCTGCATGTCGGCGCCGAACCGGCCCGTCTCCACCTTGGCGCCGAGCGCGCGCAGTCGGGCGACCACCTCGTCCACCAGGGGCTCGGCGACCGGGCCGGGGGCGGCGGCGTTCCAGGTCGGGCGGCGGCCCTTGCGGGCGTCGCCGTAGAGGGTGAACTGGCTGATCACCAGCAGCGGGGCCCCGAGGTCGGAGCAGGACTGCTCGACGCCCTCGTCGTCGGCGGGCAGCAGCCGCAGCGTCCACAGCTTGCGGGCCAGCTGGGCGGCCTTGGCCGGGGTGTCCTCGTGGGTGACGCCGACCAGGACGCAGAGCCCGGGCCCCTCGATCGCGCCGACGGTCTCTCCGGCCACGGTCACCCTGGCCTCGGTCACTCGCTGCACCACTGCTCGCATGCCGCCATTGTGCCGGAGGCCCGGGGCGTGCCCGGCGGGCACCCGGCGCCGTGCCCGGCGGCACCCGGGGCGTGCGGGAGGGGCGCGTGTGCAGGTGGTGCACGCTGGGTGGTGCGCGCCTGCGCGGGGTCGGGCGCCGCTCTTCCTGCGGAAAGGTCCGGTCATATCAGCCACCCCCGTTCGCCAGGGGGCCGTTCGGGTGCACGGGCGGTGCGCCCGCGCCGGGCGGGGTGGCACGCTGGTGGACCGTACGGAGGGCCCGGCGCGCCATATGGTCCGCCGCACCGGGCCGGGCTCGGCCGGGCGGTCGAGCCCGTAGGTCAGGCGTTCTGGCGGCATCGCCCCGGTGGGTGGTTCCGGCCGGGAACCGGAACCTTCGGGGGCGGCCGGGCGTGCCAACGGACGGGACGCGTGAGCCCGTCGGGGGACGGGCCGGACCGGCGGCAGGGACGCAGTGCCGCGAGCGGGCGGGATCGGACGACGGCAGGTGGGTTGGTTGATGGACGCGAGCAGCGCGGCGTGGGACCGGTCCGGGCACGTGGCGGAGGTCGCCGGGGGCGCCGGGGCCCTGGGCACGGCGATAGAGCCCGATCTGGAGCGGCTGGGCCTGGACCAGCTGCGGATCCTGCGCCGGGAGACCCTGGAGCAGGAGGCCGACCTCTCCTACCTGCGGCGGCTGCTGCACGGGCGGATGGACATCCTGCGCGCCGAACTCGACCGCCGGCCCGGCGGTCCGGTCCGGGCGGCCGGGCCGCCCGGGGCGGGCGGGCCCCCCGGCGACCTGCTGGACCGCCTCCCGGCCATCCTGACCGACGCGCCCTCCACCGTGCGGCGCTCGGCCCGGCACGTCACGCTCGGGCCGCCGCGCGGCCACGAGTCCCAGCTGGAGGCGGCCGAACTGATGGGGGACGTCCAGCTCGCCGACCTGGCCGCGCACCCGGCGGAGGAGCTGCTGGCCGCGCTGGAGCGGCTGCGCGCGCACGAGCGCGAGGTGTCCGGGCGGCGGCAGCGGCTGCTGCGGACGGCCGACGGTTGCAGCGCGGAGATCACCCGCAGGTACCGTGATGGGGAAGCACGGGTCGAGGACCTGCTCGCAGGGGGGCCGCTCTGACCGGGTGAGGTACCACGGGCGGGCGGGGCCCGGCTCGCCCCCGGTCCACCCTCACCCCCGGAAGGCTCCCGCCATGTCCCAGTCCGCCACCCCGCCCGTCGTCCTCGCCGAGGTCATACGCTCGGGCTTCACCGAAGGCCGCCACCACGGCTCCCTGGTGCTGCTCGCCGCCGACGGCTCGGTGGAGTTCGCGCTCGGCGACCCCGACGCGCCGGTCTTCCCCCGGTCGACCGCCAAGCCGTTCCAGGCGGTGGCCACGCTGCGGGCCGGGCTGGCGATCGAGGGCGAACTGCTGGCGCTGGCCGCCTCCAGCCACTCCGCGGAATCGTTTCACCTCGACGGTGTCCGGACCATCCTGAGCTCCGCCGGGCTCGACGAGTCCGCCCTGCGCACCCCGGCCGACCTCCCGCTCGACGAGACCGAGGCGGAACTGCTGCTCGGCTCCGGCGGCCGCCGCGCCCCCGTCCTGATGGACTGCTCCGGCAAGCACGCCGGCTGGCTGGCCGCCTGCGTCGCCAACGGCTGGGACACCGCGAGCTACCTCGACCCCGGGCACCCGATCCAGCGGCTGGCCCGCGAGGCCCTGGAGGAGGGCACCGGCGAGACCGCCACGCACGCCGGGGTGGACGGCTGCGGCGCGCCGCTGCTGGCCGTCACGCTGACCGGCCTGGCCCGCGGCTACCGCGGCCTGGTGCTGGCCGCCGAGGGCACGGCGCCCCGCCGGGTGGCCGACGCGATGCGCGCCCACCCGGAGTACGTGGCCGGCACCCGCCGGGCCGACACCTGGCTGATGCGGGCCGTTCCCGGCGCGCTGTCCAAGATGGGCGCCGAGGCCGTCCAGGTGGTGGCTCTGCCGGACGGGCGGGCGCTCGCCTTCAAGATCGACGACGGCGGCGAGCGGGCCCGCGGCCCGGTGCTGGCGGCCGCGCTGCGCCGGCTCGGGGTGACCGGCGCGGACGAGACCGTCGAGCGGATCGGGGCGGCCCCGCTGCTGGGCGGCGGTGCCCCGGTCGGGCAGGTGCGGGCGGCCTTCTAGCGGCCTCCACGGCCTCCCGCGGCCGCACCGGGGTGTGCCGGCGGCCTCCCCGGGGCCTGCCAGGGGCCTGCCGGCGGCCTTCCAGGGGATGCGGGGAGGCCGGAGGCGGCCGTCGGCGTGCGGGCGGAGCGGCGGCGGTGCACGGTGGACCGGGGGCCGTCGCACAGCTGAGGGAGTCCGCCATGACTGACCACGTGTACCGGGTGACCGAGATCGTCGGATCCTCGACCGAGAGCGTCGACGCCGCGATCCGCAACGGGGTGGAGCGGGCCTCCCGGACGCTGCGCAACCTCGACTGGTTCGAGGTGACGCAGGTCCGGGGCCACCTGGAGGACGGCGGGGTGAAGCACTACCAGGTCGGGCTGAAGCTCGGCTTCCGGCTGGAGGACTGAGCCCGCTTCCGCGGCCCGCCCGCAGCCCCGCCGCGCCGGCCCCGTGCCCGGTCAGCGTTCGGGCAGCACCAGCGGCACCCCGGTGCGCGGGTGCGCCAGCACCTCGACCGGGTGGCCGTACACCTCGCTGAGCAGCGGGGCGCGCAGCACCTCGGCGACCGGCCCGTCCGCGACCGTCGCCCCGGCGTTCAGCAGTACCACCCGGTCCGCGTAGGCCGCCGCCAGGGACAGGTCGTGCAGCACCACGACCACGCCGTCCCCGGCGGCGGCGCGCTCCCTGGCGACCCGCAGCACCAGCTCCTGGTGGCGCAGGTCGAGGGCGGCGGTCGGCTCGTCCAGGAGCAGCAGCGACGCGCGCTGGGCCAGCACCCGGGCCAGCGCCACCCGGGCCCGCTCGCCGCCGGACAGCGCGGTGAACGGGCGCCCGGCGAAGGCGGCGGACTCGGTGGCGGCCATCGCCTCGGCGACCACGGCCTCGTCCTCGGCGGAGGCCGCCGTGCCGGTCCAGGGGGCGCGGCCCATCCGGACCACCTCGTCGGCGGGGAACGGGAAGGACAGCGCGGCGGACTGCGGCAGCAACGCGCGGTGCAGGGCGAGCTCGGCGGCGCCGTAGCCGGCCAGCGGGCGGCCGCGCAGCCGGACCTCGCCGCCGTCCGGCCGGACGTCGCCGGCCAGGACGGACAGCAGGGTGGACTTGCCGGCGCCGTTCGGCCCGAGCAGCGCGACCACCTCTCCGGCGGCGACCCGCACCGACGCGCCGTCCAGCAGGGCGCGCCCGCCGACGGTCAGCCGGACGGTCTCGGCGGTCAGCAACTCGGTTCCGGGCAGGGGCCGTTCGGGCACCTGCCGGGGGGTTCGCAATCTCATGCCCAGCCTCCCTGCCTGGTCCTGGTCCGGCGCAGCAGCCAGAAGAAGAACGGACTGCCGATCAGTGCGGTGAGCACCCCGAGCGGCAGCTCGGCCGGCTCGGCGACGGTGCGGGCGGCGAGGTCGGCGGCCACCAGGACCAGCGCGCCGCCGAGCGCCGAGGCGGGCAGCAGGAAGCGGTGGCCCGGCCCGGCCAGCATCCGCAGCAGGTGCGGGACGACCAGCCCGACGAAGCCGATGATGCCGCTGACCGCGACGGCCGCGGCGGTGAGCAGCGCGACGACGGTGATCAGCACCAGCCGCATCCGCTCGACGTCCACCCCGAGGTGGCGGGCCGGGCGTTCGCCGAGGGCCAGCAGGTCCAGCTTGCGGGCGTACAGCGGGGCGACGGCCAGGCCGACGGCGGCGAACGGCAGGACGGCGAGCACCTTGCCCCAGGTGGCCTGGGAGAGCGAGCCGAGTTGCCAGAAGGTGACCTGGCTGATCGCGGCGGAGTCGGCGGTGAACAGGAAGATCCCGATCAGCGCGCCGCAGAAGGCGTTCACGGCGACCCCGGTGAGGATCAGCGTGACCACCTCGGTGCGGCCGCCGGAGCGGGCCATCAGGTACACCGCGAAGACGGTCAGCAGGCCGCTGGCGAAGGCGAAGGCGGTGATCGTCCAGCTGCCGAGGGCGTCCAGGCCGAGCACGATGCAGGCCACCGCGCCGACCGCGCCGCCCGAGGAGACGCCGATCACGGCGGGCTCGGCCAGCGGGTTGCCGAACACGCCCTGCATCAGCGCCCCGGCGCAGCCGAGCGAGCCGCCGACCAGCAGGGCGAGCACCACCCGGGGGAGCCGGACGTTCCACAGCACCGATTCGGGCACCCGGTCCAGGGCGTGCCCGCCGAGGCCGAGCCGGTGGGCGGCGGAGGCCAGGATGTCGCCGAGCGGGATGCGGTAGGCGCCGATGCCGGCGGCGAGCAGGGCGCAGAGCACCAGGGCGGCGGCGAGCCCGGCGGTGATCAGGGTGGTCCTGCTGACGGCGGGCGCGGTCTTCGCCCGTACGGCGGTGGTCACTTGGCGTCCGCCGGGTAGAGCTGGGCGGCGATCTCGTGGAGCACCTGGGGGGTGCGCGGGCCGTAGCTGAGCAGTTGGCCGTCCTCGATCGAGACGATCCGGCGGTCGAGGCCGGCCGGGGTCTGGGCGACGCCGGGCAGCTTGAGCAGGCCGTCGACGCCGCCGACCGAGTCCAGGCCCTTGCTCATCACGAGGATGGCGTCGGGCGCGGCCTTGACCAGGGCCTCGCTGGTGAGCGGGGTGAAGTCGCCGGTGAGGCCGGCGGCGGTGCCGGCGTCCTGGCCGCCGACCGCCTCGATCAGCGAGCCGGCACCGGAGGCGGGCCCGCCGAGCAGGTAGACGGAGGCGCTGCCGCGCAGGTAGAGGAAGGCGACCTTGGGGCGGCGGGCGGCGGCCGGGGCGGCGGCCCTGGCCTCGTCGATCCGCTGTTCGGTGCGCTCCTTCAACTGCCGTCCGGCGTCCGGGACTCCGAGGGAGGCGGCGACGGTGCCGATGCGCGGGCCGACGTCGGCGAGCCGCTTGGCGTCGTCCAGGACGAGCAGCGGGACGCCGGCCGCGCGGATCTGCGCGATGGCCTCGGCCGGGCCAGTGGAGCGGTCGGCGAGGACGACGGTGGGGTGCAGCGACAGCACGCCCTCGGCGGACACGTCGTGGGCCTGGGTGATCACCGGCAGGGCGGCGGCCTGCTGGAAGGTGGTGGAGACGTCCCGGGCGACCACCTTGGGGCCGAGGCCGAGGCTGAACACCAGCTCGGAGAGGCTGCCGTTGAGCGGGATGATCCGCTCGGCGCTGGTGACGGTGACCTGGCGGCCGTCGACGGAGGCGGTGGTGGCCGGGAGCTGCGGGACGGGTTCGACGGGCAGCGGTTCGACCGCGTCGGGGGCTCGGGAGGAGCTCTCCGCGGCCGCTCCGCCGGCGGTGCCGGACGGGCCGCAGGCGGTGAGGGCGAGCAGCAGGCCGAGGGCGAGCAGCAGGAGGGCGGGCCCGCGGGCCGCCCCGGTTCGGATCGTACTGCTGCTCAACACGCTTCCCTTCACTGGGAGTTGTCGCCGCTCTGGTCCTGGTGGAGGGGTTGCGGCGGGACTCTTGACTCATATATTAGGTTAGCCTTACCTGAGTTCCGCAAGGGGGTCGGCGCCACGCCCGACCCCTCCCTTGCCGCGTCCTTCACCGCCACTGACCGCACCCCGCCGAGGAGTGATCCGCCGTGCCCCTGTCCAGCCGGCTCCGCCGTCTGGCCGCCACCCTGGTGGCCGCCCTCGCCGCCCTGCTGGCGGTGGGCCTGTCGCCCGGCCCGGCGCACGCGGCGGAGGGCAAGGTCGCCGGCGGACGGCTGGACTGGGGCATCAAGCAGTCTTTCCTGACGTACATCACCGGGCCCATCGCCAAGGGGAGTTGGACGCTCAACGGCGGCGCGGCCACGGTCGGCGGCAGCACCTTCCGGTTCCACTCCGCGACCGGCGGCTACGACCCGGCGACCGGTGCGCTGACCGCCGCCTTCTCCGGCGGGGTCCGGTTCACCGGGCACCAGGAGAACGGCGCCAACGCGCTCGACCTGAGCCTCGGCCGGCTCACCGTCCGGGCCGTCCAGGGCGGCGCGGCCGGGCTGTACGCCGACGTCAGCAGCAAGTCCAAGGACACCGGGCAGGTCAGCAGCGCGAGCCAGGCCAAACTGGCCGAGCTCTCACTGGCCGGCGTCGACCTGCGCGGCGCGGCCGGCACCCTGACGCTCAGCAACGTGCCGGGCACCCTCACCGACGCCGGGGCCAAGGCCTTCGGCAACTTCTACCCCGCCGGGACGGCCCTGGACCCGCTCACCCTCTCGGTCAACCTGCCCGCCGCGCAGCCGACTTCGTCGACCCCGTCGCCGACCGCCGCGGCCACCCCCTCGGCGGCCGCCGTGCCGACGCCGTCGGCGACCGCCGAGACCCCGACCGCCGAGACCCCGACCGCCCCGCCCGTCGCCCAGGCCCCCGCCAGGACCGAGTTCGCGAACGGCGCCCTCGACTGGGGCGTGCGCCGCACCTTCCGCGACTACGTCACCGGCGCGATCGCCCAGGGCCGCTGGGAACTCGGCGCCGGCGCGGCGGACGGCGGCGCCTACTTCCGCTGGACCCCGGCCAAGGGCGGCTACGACCCCGCGAACGGCGACCTCACCGCCGCCTTCACCGGCACCGTGCGCTTCACCGGCCTGCGCAGCGGCGACACCTACGGCCTGGACCTCACCCTCGCCAACCCGGGCGTCACCGTGGCCGGAGGCCAGGGCCGACTGGTCGCGGACGTCTCCGGCCGGACCCCGGACGGCGCCACCCAGCAGCTCACCGGCGTCGAGCTGGCCGCCTTCGACCCGGCCGGCCTCAAGCCCGAGGGCGGCCTGCTGAAGGCCGTCGAGGTGCCGCTGAAGCTCACCGAGGGCGGCGCCAAGGCCTTCGGCGGCCTCTACCCGGCCGGCACCGAGATGGACCCGCTGAGCTTCGCCGTCGCGCTCGACCCGGCCGCCGCGCTGCCCCCGCTGCCCGACCTCGGCAGCGCCCCGGCCACCGCGCCGAGCGCCACCGCGACCCCCGCCACCGGCCCCTCCGCCGCGCCCGTCGCCGCCTCCTCCTCCCCGGGCGGCTTCCCGGTGGCGGCCGTGGCCGGCGGTGCCGTGCTGGTGGCCGCTCTCGCCGTGACCGGCAGCCTGCTCGTCCGGCGCCGCCGCGCGGCCGCCGCGCCGGGCGCGGGCGCCGACGGCGGCCCCGGTGCCGCGCCGGGCCCCGGCGACGCGGCCTGACACCCCGGAGCGTCCCCCCGCTCCCTCCCCCCGCCCCACCCGAACGGAGTACCCACCATGTCCCGCAACCGCACCCGGCTGGCCGCCCTCGCGGCCGCCACCGCCGGCCTCGGCCTGACCGCCCTCGGCGCCCCCGCACTGGCCTTCGGCGCGGGTGGTCCCGGCAGCGTCACGTACGACACCGGCTCGCTGGACTGGGGCGTGAAGGCCAGCTTCCGCAGCTACGTCAGCGGCCCGGCCTCCCAGGGCGGCGCCATCGAACTGACCGGCGGCGCCACCACCAACGCCGACGGCACCTTCCACTTCGGCCTGGCGAACGCCACGTACGACCTCGCCACCCACGCGCTGAGCTCCTCCTTCACCGGCGGGGTCCGCTTCACCGCCCACCACGGCGCGCTGGACGTCGCCCTCAGCGACCTCAAGGTCACCACCGCCGGGACGACCGGCACGCTCACCGCCGACACCGCCTCCAAGGAGTCGATGGGCGCCACCGAGGTCACCCGACGGGACGACGTGCCGCTGGTGACGTTCACCGTCGGGCGGGACACCACCACCGGGGTGCCGACGGCGGCGAAGCTGACCGAGCAGGGCGCCAAGGCCTTCGCGGGCTTCTACGCGGCCGGGGCGGACATGGACCCGCTGTCGCTGCTGCTGAAGCAGAGCCCGGCGACGCCGTCGCCGACCGCCACGGCGACCGCCACCGCTTCGCCGACGGCCCCGACCCCGACGTCGACGCCGTCCGCCACGGGCGCGCCGACCGCCTCGCCGTCCGCCACCGGCACGCCGACGGCCACGCCCTCCGCCACGCCGTCGGCCACCTCGACGCCGTCCGCGACGCAGTCGCCGAGCGCCACCGCCTCGCCGTCCACGAGCGCCACCCCGTCCGCGACCGGGACCCCGGCGCCCACCGGCGCCCCCGGCCGGCTGCCCGTGCTGAACGGCACCCTCGACTGGACGGTCAAGGAGAGCTTCCGCACGTACCTGGCCACCCCGATGGCGAGCGGCAAGGTCGAGTTCGGCGGCGGCGCGGCCGACTACCGCTTCGGCGGCGCCACCGGCGGCTACAACACCGCCGACCACTCGCTGACCGCCGCCTTCGACGGCTCGGTCCGCTTCCTCGGCCACCCCGGCAAGGACGGCTGGGCGCTCGACACCACGCTCTCCAAGCTGGGCCTGACGATCGACCAGGGCGGCGCCTTCCTGACCGCCGACGTGAACGGCAAGTCCCCCGACGGCAAGGCGACGTCGCTGAGCGGCGCGCGGATCGCCAAGCTGGACGTGCCCGCCTCCGCCCTGAAGCCGGTCAACGGCGTGGTGACGCTCTCCGGCGTCCCGGCCACGCTCACCGCCGAGGGTGTCCCGGTGTTCTCCAACTACCCGGCGGGCACGGCCCTGGACCCGGTCAGCGCCACCCTGGCGTTCGACAAGGACGCCAAGCTGCCGGCCACCCCGCCGACCGCCGGGTCCGGTGCCGGTGCCGGTGGCGCCAACCAGCCTGCCGGAGGCCATGGTTCGGGCACCGGCACGGTCGGCGGCGCCTCGCTGACCACCGGCGGCGGCCTGACCGGTGCGGGCAGCGCGGGCGGTGCGGGCGGCGTGCTGGCCGCCACCGGTTCGGAGACCCCGGTGGTCCCGCTGCTGGCCACCGCGGCCGGTCTGCTGCTGGTCGGCGGCAGCGCCACCGTGCTGGTGCGCAACCGGCGCGGCGCGCGCTCCTGACGCACCCCCGGGACGCGCGGCGGCCCCGGCGAGCAACCGCTCGCCGGGGCCGACCCGTTGGCGCACCCGGGCGGGTGCGCCTCGGGAGAAACGTTCAGGCGCTCAGGGGGTAGCGCGCGTCCAGGTCCCGGAAGACCGCGCCGTTGAGCACGAAGGCCCGCTTGCACTCCTCGACCACCCGGCGCCGCTCCACCTCGTCCATCGCCAGCCCGGCGGCGTCCAGCCGGGCCCGGTACTCGCGCTTGAAGGCGGCCGGGTTGTCGACCTCCTCGAAGACGTAGAACCGCACGCCGTCGCCCTTGCGCTCGAAGCCCCAGGTCTTCTCGGCGATGCCGCGGATGATCTGACCGCCGGACAGGTCGCCCAGGTAGCGGGTGTAGTGGTGCGCGATGTACCCGGCCGGCCACGTCTCGGCCAGCTCCTCCACCCGCGCGACGTACGCGGCGGTGGCGGGCAGCGGCGCCAGGCCGTCCTGCCAGTCCGGCCCGCGCAGGTGCGCCAGGTCGCGCTCGATGGCGGCGGTGCGCAGCAGCGCCCGGTCGATGAAGGGCCCGGCGAGCGGGTGCTCGGCCAGGTGTCCGGCGCGGTTCTCCAGGGCCCGGTAGACGTACCAGAGTTGGCCGGTGAGGTCGGCGTAGGCCTCGACCCCGAGCCGTCCGCCCAGCAGGTGGCTCATGAACGAGGACTGCTCCGCAGCCTCGTGCTCCTCGCTGCTGGCGGTGCGGAGCGCGGTGGAGAACGGGACGGGCTCGGGCGTGGGCATGCGGCCTCCAGGATCGGATTCGGCCCCGACTGTTTTGGTTAGCCTAACCTAACAAGCCGTCTTGCCGACAGGCTGTCGGCAAGACGGCCGCGCCCGGCCCCGGACACGGCGAAGGCCGGGGCCCGCGGACGAATCCGCGAACCCCGGCCTCCGGCTGCCCCGACCTACCTCGAACTGCTCAGAACTATCTGATCGAACGAGATCGGAACGACGGCTCAGTGACCGCCCTGCTCCGCCAGACGCTTGATCGAAGCGGTGACCTCGGCCTCGGCCTCGGCGCGGCCGACCCAGTTGGCGCCCTCGACGGACTTGCCCGGCTCCAGGTCCTTGTAGACCTCGAAGAAGTGCTGGATCTCCAGGCGGTCGAACTCCGACACGTGGTGGATGTCCCGCAGGTGCTCCCAGCGCGGGTCGGTGGCCGGAACGCACAGCAGCTTGTCGTCGCCGCCGGCCTCGTCGGTCATCTGGAACATGCCGATGGCACGGCACTTGATGAGGCAACCCGGGAAGGTCGGCTCGTCCAGGATCACCAGCGCGTCCAGCGGGTCGCCGTCCTCGCCGAGCGTGCCCTCCACGTAGCCGTAGTCGGCCGGGTAGCGGGTCGAGGTGAAGAGCATCCGGTCGAGCCGCAGCCGGCCGCTCTCGTGGTCGACCTCGTACTTGTTACGAGAGCCCTTCGGGATTTCGATAAGGACGTCGAATTCCAACGGTTCCTCCAAGGTAGGGACTGACAGAATCCAAGTGTCTCCTACGGGAGTGAGTGCTCAGGAAAGGGGCCGGTCGGTGGGAACAGGGGTCGGGGCGGCGCGCCGCCGCAGGGGGACGGCCGCGGGGCTGTTCGGAGCGGCCCTGCTGGTCGCCGGAACGGTCCTGACCTCGGGCGGAGCGTACGCGCAGCCCTCCCCGGGCCCCGGCGGCCACAGCACCGAGCACGGCGAGGGCGACGGCCGGGGCGACGGCCGGGACGGCCGCGACGGCGGGAAGGGCGGCCGGGGAAGGGGCGACGGCAAGCCCAGACCGGGCGACACCCCGGCCACCCGCCCGGGCGAACAGCCCACCGCCCCCGGCACCACCGGCGGCTCCACGCCCACCGGCACCGGCTCCACGGGCCCCACCGGCTCGGCCCCCGCCCCGGGCGGCGGCGCCCGCCCGGCCCCCGCCCCCGGCGCCGTCCTGGCCACCGTCGAGGCCGGCGGCCCCGCCGCCGCCCCCACCGCCCAGGGCCTCCAGCAGGCGCTCGCCGCCGCCGTCGCCGACAAGAGCCTCGGCACCGTCACCTTCGCCGTCGCGGACGCCGCCGACGGCCAACTCCTGTACGGCTCCGGCGAGAACACCCCGGCCACCCCCGCCTCCACCACCAAGCTGGCCACCGCGATCGCGGCCCTGTCGCTGATCCCCGGCGACACCCGGCTGACCACCCGGGTGGTCCGGGGCGCGGACCCCGGCACGATCACCCTGGTCGGCGGCGGCGACCCGACGCTCACCGCGCTGCCCGCCGACCAGGTCCAGATCGGCGGCCGGGCGGCCGACGCCGACACCGCCCCCGCCTCGCTCGACGCCCTGGCCCGGCAGACCGCCGCCGCCCTCAAGGCCGCCGGCACCACCACCGTCAAGCTCGACTACGACCTGTCGATGTACGCGGGCAACCCGCAGCACAAGAACCACGACGGGCAGAACATCGCCCTGGTCGTCCCGTTGATGGTCGACGAGGCCAAGGTGGACCCCAAGAGCCGTGACGATGCGCCGGCCCGGGTCGCCGACCCGGCCGGGAAGGCCGCCGAGGTCTTCGCCGCTCTGCTCAAGGCCCAGGGCGTCACCGTCGACGGCACGGCCAGGCCCGCCGCCGCCCCGGCCGCTTCCGCCGCCCCCGTCCTCGGCCGGGTGGACTCGCCGACCGTCGCCCGGCTGGTCGAGCGCATGCTCACCACCTCCGACAACCAGATCGGCGAGGCGATGGCCCGTCAGGCGGCCCTCGCCGCGGGCCAACCGGCCAGCTTCGAGGGCGCCGCCACCGCCGTCACCCGGGAGCTCGCCAAGCTCGGCGTGCCGATGGCGGGCGTGTCCCTGAACGACGGCAGCGGACTGCACCCGGGCAACGCCGTCCCGCCGGCCGTCCTCGTCCGGCTCCTCGCCCTGGCCGCCTCCGACCAGCACCCGACCCTGCGCCCGGTCCTCACCGGCCTGCCCATCGCTGGCTTCACCGGCACCCTCGGCAAGCGCTACGGCACCGGCTCGGGCGCCGCCGACGCGGCCGGCCTGATCCGTGCCAAGACCGGGACCCTCAGCGGCGTCAACACCCTCGCCGGCACCGTCGTCGACGCCGACGGCCGCCTCCTCGCCTTCGCCGTCATGACCCGCACCACCGCCCCCGCCGACACCGCGCGCGCCGCCATGGACCGCATCGCCGCCCGCCTCGCCGCCTGCGGCTGCCGCTGACCCGCCCCCGCCCGCCCGCGGCCCCCGCCCCGCCGGGGGCGGGGTGAGGGTGTTCGTGGCGGGTGGCTGCCGCTGGTGGGTGGGAGCACGTACGGTGAGGGCATGACGAGCGCGAGTGGCGGTGCTGGCATGGTCGACTGGAATCTCGCGGTCGCAACCGCGACCAGGTTGGTGCGGCCGGGGCCGGAGGTGAGCCGGGCGGAGGCGGCGGCCGTGGTCGCCGAACTGCGCCGGCACGCGCTGGAGGCCGAGGAGCACGTCCGGGCGTTCACGGGGATGCGGTCGAGCAGTCTGACGGCGGCCACCGCGACGCCGGTGCTGGTGGTGGACCGCCCGGGCTGGGTGCGGGCGAACGTGGCCGGCTTCCGCACGGTGGTCCAGCCGCTGGTGGAGAAGCTCCAGGCGCGCCGGGCGAGCAGCCCGACGGCGGGGGTGTTCGGCGCGGTGGGGGAGAAGGCCACCGGGATCGAGGTGGGCGCGCTGCTGGCGTTCCTGGCCGGGAAGGTGCTCGGCCAGTACGAGACCTTCGCCCCGGCGGAGCCTTCGCTGGAGGCCCCGGACAGCCCGGCAGCGCTGTTCGACAAGCCCCGGCTGGGGCCGGAGGGCCCGGGGCCGGGCCGGCTGCTGCTGGTGGCGCCGAACATCGTGCACGTCGAGCGGGAGCTGGACGTCGACCCGTCCGACTTCCGGCTCTGGGTCTGCCTGCACGAGGAGACGCACCGGACGCAGTTCACCGCGGTGCCGTGGCTGCGCGACCACATCCAGTCCGAGGTGCAGTCCTTCCTGGCGGAGACCGACGTGGACCCCGGCGCCCTGCTGGAGCGGCTGCGGGACGCGGCGGGTTCGCTCGGCGGCGGGCTGCCGGGTGCCGGGGGCCGGGACGGCATGCCGTCGGCGGGGCTGATGGAGGTCGTCCAGTCGCCGGCGCAGCGCGAGATCCTGGGCCGGCTGACGGCGGTGATGTCGCTGCTGGAGGGCCACGCGGACGTGGTGATGGACGGGGTCGGCCCGGCGGTGGTGCCGACCGTGGCGGAGATCCGGGAGAAGTTCCAGCAGCGCCGGGACCGCGGGGCGAACCGGCTCGACCTGCTGTTGCGCCGGCTGCTCGGGATGGACGCGAAGCTGCGCCAGTACCAGGACGGCGCGGTGTTCGTGCGCGGGGTGGTGGAGCAGGTCGGCATGGAGGGCTTCAACCGGGTCTGGACCTCCCCGAACACGCTGCCGACCAAGGAGGAGATCCACGATCCGGCCGCCTGGGTCGCCCGCGTCGCCCGCTGAGGCGGGCTCGGACGGGGCTCGGACGGGGTTCGGACCCCAAGCGCCGCGCGGTGGTCGGTGGTGGTCAAACCCGCTCGTACGAGTGGTCCAATCGGGCAGACGGAGGGTGAAGATACGTTTCTCCATTCACCCGAACGTGGGACGGTGGTCGTACCGGTGGCGCGGGTGGCGTAGCGGGGTGCTCCTTTCTGCCACCATCTGTGAGCGCCCGGTAACAGGGCGCTCATGAAGCTGCGCGGCCCCGCCGCGCGAGCCGCCGTCCTGTCCCCTCCGTCGAGGAGTCGTCCGCCGTGGGTCCACACCCCGCAGTCGCAGCGATACGCCTGGCCGTCCGCCGCACGCTCACCGACCTCGCCGCCGAGGCCGGTACCACCTTCACCGCGCCCGTGCGCGAGCCCCGCCAGCGCCCGGCCGGGGCGCCCCTGGTGGGCGCCGCCGTCGGCACCACCCTGATCGGCAACGCCGCCCGGCACCCGTCCGGACTGCCCCGGACCCCGGCCGCCCCCGGCTCGCCGCTGGTGCTGGTCGCCGTCAGCGGCGGCGCCGACTCGATGGCGCTGGCCATCGCCGCCGCCTTCGAAGCCCCCAAGATCGGCCTGCGGGTCGGCGCCGTCACCGTGGACCACGGCCTGCAGCCCGGCTCCGCCGACCGGGCCGCCCAGGTGGCCGAACGGCTGCGCTCGCTCGGCCTGGACCCGGTCGAGGCGATCCCGGTGCGCGTCGGCCGGTCCGGCGGCCCGGAGGCCGCCGCCCGGGACGCCCGCTACGCGGCCCTGGACGCGGCCGCCGAGCGGCTCGGCGCGCTCGCGGTGCTGCTCGGCCACACCCGGGACGACCAGGCCGAGACGGTGCTGCTGGGCCTGGCGCGCGGTTCGGGCTCCCGCTCGCTGGCCGGGATGCCGGCGCAGAAGGGCCGCTACCGCCGCCCGCTGCTGGAGCTGGACCGGGCGGCCACCCGGCAGGCCTGCTCCGCCCAGGCGATCCCGGTCTGGGACGACCCGCACAACTGTGATCCCGCCTACACCCGCTCCCGGGTCCGGCACGAGGTGCTGCCGGTGCTGGAGAAGCACCTGGGCGGCGGGGTGGTCGAGGCGCTGGCCCGCACCGCCCGGCTGTTCCGCGACGACGCGGACGCCCTCGACCAGTGGGCCTCCCTGGCCGAACGCGACCTCCGGACGGGTGAGGGCGCCCTGGACGCGGTGAAGCTCGCCGAGCTCCCGCCCGCGGTCCGCCGCCGGGTGCTGCGCCGGGCCGCGCTGCGGGCGGGCTGCCCGGCCGGGGACCTGTTCGCGCGGCACCTGGAGACGATCGACCTGCTGGTCACCGGATGGCGCGGCCAGGGGCCGCTGCACCTACCCGGGGGCGTCGAGGCCACCCGCAGGTGTGGCACGCTGGTCTTTCGGCGGCAGGGCGACTGACGGGCGGGCATGTCCCGGGGTAGTCGGCCGCCGGCCACACAGACCCCGAACGTTTGAGGACGTATCCCCGGTGGACCAGAACGACATGGGCGCTGACCTCGCGAAGGTGCTCATCAGCAAGGACGAGATCGACGCCAAGCTCCTGGAGCTGGCCGAGCGCATCGACCGGGACTACGCAGGCAAGGACCTGCTGATCGTCGGCGTCCTCAAGGGGGCTGTGATGGTCATGGCCGACCTCGCCCGGGCCCTGCACTCGCAGGTCACCATGGACTGGATGGCGGTGTCCTCCTACGGCATGGGCACCAAGTCCTCCGGCGTGGTCCGCATCCTGAAGGACCTGGACACCGACATCGCCGGCCGGGACGTCCTGATCGTCGAGGACATCATCGACTCCGGTCTGACCCTGTCCTGGCTGCTGGGCAACCTGAGCTCGCGCGGCCCGGCCTCGCTGGAGGTCTGCGCCCTGCTACGCAAGCCGGACGCGGCCAAGGTCGAGATCGACGTGAAGTACGTCGGTTTCGACATTCCGAACGAGTTCGTGGTCGGCTACGGCCTGGACTACGCGGAGAAGCTGCGTAACCTGCCCTTCATCGGGACGCTCGCCCCGCACGTCTACGGGGGCTGAGGGCTCCGTTCGGGCTACGGGTGGGAACAGGAGCCGGTTCCCGCCCGTTGGACCGGGGGGACCAAGAACGACGGCCGTGTCGCTGTGCTCCCGCCATGGGCGGGTGCGACTGCGGTACGGTCCATTAAAACCGCTCTTCACATGAGCACCGACCAGGATGCGCCGGCGGCACCCAGCCCGCGGCGCCGCTGAGTGGCAGGAGGGACGGGGCGGCAACGCCCCGCATGGATGGACGTCAAGCGATACTTCCGTGCGCCGATCATGTGGATCGTGCTGGCCGTCCTCGCCGTCATCGTTTTGATGCAGGTCGTTTCGGATTCGAACGGCTACAAGACGGTGGACACCGGTCAGGTCGTCGCGGCGATCGACGCGAAGCAGGTCAAGTCCGCGCAGATCACCACTGGTGACTCGAACACGATCAAGATCCAGCTGAAGGACGGCGCCACGCTGTCCAACGCCGGTACCGGCAAGACGCCGTCCGGCAGCAAGTTCCAGGCCTCGTACATCGGCGACCAGGGTGTTGCGATCGCCGACAAGCTCCAGGCCCAGATCAACGACAACGACCAGAGCACGCTCGCCGAGGGCTACACCATCAGCCCCGAGAAGCAGAGCACCTTCGTCAGCCTGCTGCTGTCGATGCTCCCGATCGTCATCATCGTCCTGGTCTTCCTGTTCCTGATGAATCAGATGCAGGGCGGCGGCTCCCGGGTCATGCAGTTCGGCAAGTCCAAGGCCAAGCTGCTCACCAAGGACACCCCGAAGACGACCTTCGCGGACGTCGCGGGCGCCGACGAGGCGGTCGAGGAGCTCCACGAGATCAAGGAGTTCCTCCAGGAGCCGGCCAAGTTCCAGGCCGTCGGCGCCAAGATCCCCAAGGGTGTGCTGCTCTACGGCCCGCCCGGTACCGGCAAGACCCTGCTGGCGCGTGCCGTCGCGGGCGAGGCCGGGGTGCCGTTCTACTCGATCTCCGGCTCGGACTTCGTCGAGATGTTCGTGGGTGTCGGCGCCAGCCGCGTCCGCGACCTCTTCGAGCAGGCCAAGGCGAACGCCCCGGCGATCGTCTTCGTCGACGAGATCGACGCCGTCGGCCGGCACCGCGGTGCGGGTCTGGGCGGCGGTCACGACGAGCGCGAGCAGACCCTCAACCAGCTGCTGGTCGAGATGGACGGCTTCGACGTCAAGGGTGGCGTGATCCTGATCGCGGCCACCAACCGCCCCGACATCCTGGACCCGGCGCTGCTGCGCCCGGGCCGCTTCGACCGCCAGATCGCGGTCGAGCGCCCCGACCTCCAGGGTCGGCTGGACATCCTCAAGGTGCACCAGAAGGGCAAGCCGATCGCGCCCGACGTCGACCTCTCGGCCGTCGCCAAGCGCACCCCCGGCTTCACCGGCGCGGACCTGTCGAACGTCCTCAACGAGGCCGCTCTGCTGACGGCCCGTTCGGACAAGAAGCTGATCGACAACGGCATCCTGGACGAGGCGATCGACCGCGTCGTGGCCGGTCCGCAGAAGCGCACTCGGATCATGTCCGAGAGGGAGAAGAAGATCACCGCGTACCACGAGGGCGGCCACGCCCTGGTGGCGGCGGCGTGCCCCAACAGCGACCCGGTGCACAAGATCACGATCCTCTCGCGCGGCCGGGCCCTCGGCTACACCATGGTGCTGCCGGACGAGGACAAGTACTCCACCACCCGCAACGAGATGCTCGACCAGCTGGCCTACATGCTGGGCGGGCGCGCGGCGGAGGAGCTGGTCTTCCACGACCCGACCACCGGTGCGTCGAACGACATCGAGAAGGCCACCGCCACCGCCCGGGCCATGGTGACCCAGTACGGCATGACCGAGCGGCTCGGTGCCATCAAGTTCGGCTCGGACAACGCGGAGCCGTTCCTGGGCCGTGAGATGGGCCACCAGCGCGACTACTCGGAAGAGGTCGCCGGGCTGGTGGACGAAGAGGTCAAGAAGCTCATCGAGAACGCGCACAACGAGGCCTGGGAGATCCTGGTCGAGAACCGCGACGTGCTCGACAACCTGGTTCTGGAGCTCCTGGAGAAGGAGACCCTGAACAAGGAGCAGATCGCGGAGATCTTCGCCACGATCGTGAAGCGCCCGGCCCGGCCGGCCTGGACGGGCTCGTCCCGTCGCACGCCGTCCACCCGGCCTCCGGTGCAGTCCCCGAAGGAGCTGGCGCTCACCAACGGCGCCGCCGCGATCGACACCGCCCCGGTGGACATCGTGAAGCTCCCGCCGCTGCCGACGTCGGAGCCGCCCGCCGAGGGCTGATCCCGCGCACCGTACGGAATGGATGCCGCGTCACCGGGGTTTGTACCCTGGAGACGCGGCATCCGTGCTGTTCAGCAAAGTCGTCCCAAGTAAGCGAGGCCCGCATGATCGACCCGGTGACGCTCGACGGTCCACCCACCGTCGGGACCTTCGACCAGAAGCGGGCCGAGAACGCCATCCGCGAGCTGTTGCTCGCCGTGGGTGAGGACCCGGACCGCGAGGGGCTGCTGGAGACCCCGGCCCGGGTCGCGCGCGCCTACAAGGAGATATTCGCGGGCCTCTGGCAGGAGCCCGAGGACGTCCTCACCACCACCTTCGACCTCGGGCACGACGAGATGGTGCTCGTGAAGGACATCGAGCTGACGTCCGTCTGCGAGCATCACCTGGTGCCGTTCCGCGGCGTGGCGCACGTCGGGTACATCCCGTCCGCCAGCGGCAAGATCACCGGCCTGTCCAAGCTGGCCCGGCTGGTCGACGTCTACGCCCGCCGCCCCCAGGTGCAGGAGCGGCTGACCAGCCAGGTGGCCGACGCGCTGATGCGGATCCTGGAGCCGCGCGGGGCGATCGTCGTGGTCGAGTGCGAGCACATGTGCATGTCGATGCGCGGCATCCGCAAGCCCGGCGCCAAGACCATCACCTCGTGCGTCCGCGGCCAGCTGCGCGACCCGGCCACCCGGGCCGAGGCGATGAGCCTCATCATCGGCCGATAGCGGAACGGCCGGCCGTTCCGCTCGGACCGGCCGGCCGTCGCCCGGCCACGTCGCCCGGCCACGTCGCCTGTCCGCGTCAGCCGAGCCGCTCGCCGATCCACTCCAGCGAGGACGGCAGCTCACGGGTCCAGCTGTCGAAGTTGTGGCCGCCGTCGTCCAGGTAGAGCGAGTCGACCTTGAACTGCGGGTTGGCCGCGGCGACCTGCTGGGCGTGGTCGACGAACTGGAGGGTCTGCGCGAAGTCGCCCTCCTTGCGGGAGGAGACCACCAGCAGCGAGAGGGCGGGGGCCGGGAGGTTCGTCAGCCGCCAGTCGAGGTCGCTCTGCTGGGCCAGGGCGGCGTCGCCGGCGAACAGGTCACCGCCGGTGAACTGGTCCGCCTTGACCTTGTACTCGCCGTGCAGGCCCACCCCGATGCCGTAGACGTTCGGGAAGCGCATCGCCAGCCGCAGCGCGCAGCTGCCCCCGGTCGAGTAGCCGAAGACGGACCAGGAGGCGGCCGAGCGGCCGGTCCGGTAGCTGGTCCGGAGCGCCTCCGGCAGGTCCTTGGTGAACCAGGTCTCGGCGCGCGGGCCGCCGGGGACGTCCACGCACTCGGTGTCGCGCGGCGGGGCGACGGTCGGGCGGGTCATGACCACGACGGTCGGCGGCATCTTGCCGGACTTCCGCAGCTCGGCCGCGGTGCGCAGGAGCGGCAGCTCCTTGATCAGGTTGAGCGAGGTGCCGGGGAAGCCGGAGATGGCGACCAGGACGGGGAAGCGGACCAGGGCGAACTTCGGGTCGAAGTACTCGGGCGGCAGGTAGACGAACAGCTGGTCGGACAGTCCGGTCTCCTTGCCGGTGACCCGGACCGATTCGACCTTGCCGACCTCCTCGGGCGGGCCCTTGGGCAGGTCGGCGACGGTCTCCAGACCGCCCTCGTCGGTCGGCTGGAGCTGCGTGTCCGAGGTCGGGGCGTCGCCCTTGTGGTTCTCGTTGCTGGTCAGCGCGAGCTTGGCACTGCCGGGGCTGAGCAGGTCGTCCCACGAGGTGTAGAACCCGAAGGAGTTGTTCACCGCCAGCGCCAGCACGGCCACGACCGCGACTTGAGTGACGGTCAGCAGGCCGATCCGGCCCAGGACGGGCAGCGGGCGCTGGCGCGCCAGTCGCGGCCAGAGCCACAGGGTGGTGACGAGAGCCGCAGCGCCGAGTGCGAGCAGCGAGTTCACCAGCGCTTCGCTGGTCAGTTCCATGCCGTCGGCCTTCCGGTGGGACACTGTCGGTGCACGCCTCATCGTCTGGCGGTCCGTCAGCTCCGGCCACCGCGGCTAGGCTGTCCGGATGCCCGGGCGAGCTGGGAGGGCGGGGGGAGCCGCAGGCAACCGGCGCCCTAGAATGCGGCGTCCACCGTACGTACGGCGTACCGGAGGACCCTGCCGCGCCACGCGGCGGCAGGCCCTCGGCTCCGTCCCCGGCTCCACCGCAGCGCGCCCACGGCACCGGTTTACCGACCGTTTCCGGGTTCTTGGTATGCGCATTGCCTGATGAAGGAAAAGGCATTGAAGGTCCATCACACGTGCTCCCCCGGAGTGACCGGACGGCGTCCCGCAGCCTCTACGCTGAGCTTCCATGAGCGTTCCCGTGTCCGTTGAGCCGAGCCCCGAGCAGCCGCGTCGTCGACGCGGCCTGCAGACGCTTCGCACCCAGGCGGCGGCTGTTCCGAGGGCCTGGCTGCCCGGCGCGGTCGGGTACGCCTGTCTGCTGATCGGCCTGGTCGACATCGCCAGCGCGGTGTTCCCCAAGCTCCGGCACTCCAAGATGCACACCTTCACCGGGCAGCTGCCCGGCGGTACCACCTCGCTGGCCGCGGTCGGGACGATGATGGTCGGCCTGCTGCTGGTGCTGCTCGCGCACGCGCTGCGCCGGCGCAAGCGGCGGGCCTGGCGGGCGGTGTGCGTGCTGCTGCCGGTCGGCGCCGCGCTGCACATCGTGCGCTGGCACCAGGTCGGCCCGGCGGTGGTCTCGCTGGCGGTCTTCGTGGTGATGCTGGTGCACCAGCGCGAGTTCTACGCCAAGGCCGACCCGCGCACCCGCTGGCGGGCGCTGGTCAACCTGATCGTGATGGGCGCCGTCAGCGTGCTGCTCGGCCTGCTGATCGTGAGCACCCGGACCAAGTACGAGATCGGCTACCCGGCCCTGCCCGAGCGCCTCCAGCACGTCGTGTACGGGCTGTTCGGCTTCGAGGGGCCGATCCGGTACAACAACGTCCGGATGTCCGACCTGGTCGCCTACCTGCTCGGCGGGCTGGGCCTGCTGACCGCCTTCACCACCGCCTACCTGGCGCTGCGCCCCGGCAAGCCCAAGCCGGAGCTGACCCCGGAGGACGAGGAGAAGGTCCGCGAGCTGCTCACCCGGCACGGCGAGCGCGACTCGCTCGGCTACTTCGCGCTGCGCCGCGACAAGAGCGTGCTGTTCTCGCCCACCGGCAAGGCCGCGATCTCCTACCGGGTGGTCTCCGGCGTGATGCTGGCCTCCGGCGACCCGGTCGGCGACGTCGAGGCCTGGCCGGGCGCGATCAAGGTGTTCATGGCCGAGGCCCGCGAGCACGCCTGGGTGCCGGCCGTGATGGGCTGCAGCGAGGTCGGCGGCGAGGTCTGGACCCGCGAGGCGGACCTCGACGCGCTGGAGCTGGGCGACGAGGCGATCGTCGACACCGCCACCTTCTCGCTCGCCGGCCGGGCCATGCGCAACGTCCGCCAGATGGTCAAGCGGATCGAGCGCAACGGCTACTCCTGCCAGGTGCGCCGGGTCAGCGACCTCACCCTGGAGGAGAAGCACCGGATCGCCGACGCCGCCGCCCGCTGGCGCGGCACCGACACCGAGCGCGGCTTCTCGATGGCCCTCGGGCGCTTCGGCGACCCGCTGGACGACGACTGCGTGGTGGTCACCGCCCACAAGGCCCCGGAGGAGGGGGAGGGCGGCGACGACCTGAAGGCCGTGCTGCACTTCGTGCCCTGGGGGCCGGACGGCATCTCGCTGGAGCTGATGCGCCGCGACCGCGCGGCCGACCCGGGCCTGAACGAGCTGCTGATCGTCGCCGCCCTCCAGGCCGTGCCCGCGATGGGCGTGCGCCGGGTGTCGCTCAACTTCGCGATGTTCCGCTCGGCGCTGGCCCGCGGCGAGCGGATCGGCGCCGGCCCGGTGCTGCGGGCCTGGCGCGGGCTGCTGGTGTTCCTCTCGCGCTGGTTCCAGATCGAGTCGCTGTACAAGTTCAACGCCAAGTTCCAGCCCGAGTGGGAACCGCGCTTCCTGGTCTTCCCGAACACCCGGGACCTGCCGCGGATCGGCTTCGCCGCGATGCAGGCCGAGGCCTTCATCACCCTCGGCATGCCGCGCTTCGGCCGCCGGCGCCAGCGGGAGGGCCTGATGCCCACCCCGGGCGCCCGCGGCGTCACCGAGGCCGCCTGAGGCACCGCCGCGACCAACGGGGCCCCCGCCGAGAATCCTCGGCGGGGGCCCCGTTCGATAATGGGCGCATGAGCAACTCGCCGTCCTTCTCGCTGCCGGCCGGACTGCCGCGGCTCGACCGCTGCGCCGTGATGGGTGTGGTCAACGTCACGCCCGACTCCTTCTCGGACGGCGGCCTCTGGCACGACCCCGCCAAGGCGATCGCGCACGGGCTCGCCCTGCGCGCCCGCGGCGCGGACCTGGTGGACGTCGGGGGCGAGTCCACCCGGCCCGGCTCGCAGCGGGTGCCCGAGGAGGAGGAGCTGCGCCGGGTGCTGCCGGTGGTGCGCGAGCTCGTCGCCGCCGGGGTCGTGGTGTCGGTCGACACCATGCGGGCCTCCGTCGCCGAGCAGGCCGTGGCGGCCGGTGCCGCGCTCGTCAACGACGTCTCCGGCGGGCTCGCCGACCCGGCGATGGCCCGGGTGGTCGCCGACACCGGCGCGCCGTTCGTGGTGATGCACTGGCGCGGCCAGTCCGCGGACATGGAGCGGCTGGCGGTCTACCGGGACGTGGTGACGGACGTCGTCGCCGAGCTGGCCGTCCGGGTGGACGCGCTGCTGGCGGCCGGGGTCAAGGAGGACCAGCTGATCCTCGACCCGGGCCTCGGCTTCGCCAAGACCCCCGAGCACAACTGGGCGCTGCTCGGCCGGCTGGACGCGCTCACCGCGCTCGGCCGTCCCGTCCTCGTCGCCGCATCGCGCAAGCGGTTCCTGGGTACGCTGCTGGCCGACCCGCAAACCGGGGCGCTGCGCCCGGCCCGGGAGCGCGACGACGCGACCGCCGCGGTGTCGGTGCTGTCGGCCCAGGCCGGCGCCTGGGCGGTGCGGGTGCACGACGTGTCCGGCACGGCGGACGCCGTCCGGGTGGTCGCGGCCTGGCAGCACGCGGCCCGGCAAGGGGTGAGGGAGGGTCTGTGACAGGTGACGGCAGGCTGAGCGGCGGAACGGCCGGCCAGGCCCGCGAGGCGGACCTGGAGGCGGTGCTCGCGGCGAACCAGGCGCTCTACCAGGCACTGGAGGAGGGGGACCTGGAGGCGGTCGAGGACGCCTGGCTGGGGGCCGCGGACGCGGACGACAAGGGCGGCGTGGTGTGCGTGCACCCCGGCTGGCCGGTGCTGCGCGGGCGGGCGCAGGTGACCCGCTCGTACATGCTGATCATGATGAACACGGAGTACATCCAGTTCTTCCTGACCGATGTCGAGGCCGAGGTCCACGGAGATGTGGCCCTTGTCACGTGCACCGAGAACATCCTCTCCGGCGGCGAGGCGGAGGAGGAGGGGGAACTCGGTCCGCTGGTCGGCGGAAAGGTCGTGTCGACGAATCTGTTCCGCCGTACCCCGGGCGGGTGGAAGCTCTGGTCGCACCACGGTTCACCCGTTCTGACCAGCGGCGACGACGAGGACGAGGACTGATTCGGGCGGCCTTCGGAAAACGCGGCCGGGAGGTCGCCCGGGAATTCCCGAGTGGTCACCGAACGTTCACGTCAATCGCCATTCCGGTGCGCGTGGCGACGGTTCGTGCCGGGTAGGACGGTCAGACGTTGTCAGCGCCCGCGGGTAGATTCGAAACGGAGTGGCGGGTGTGCTGCCCGCCTTCGCCCCGCTCGTCCATGCCATTCTCCGGGTGGGGCCCGTCCGACTGGGAGCAGTGATTCGTTTGCTGGACCGCGTCACCCTGCGGGGGCTGCGTGCCCGGGGCAACCACGGCGTCTTCGAGCGCGAGCGCATCGAGGGCCAGACCTTCGTGGTCGACCTCGTGCTGTACCTGGACACCCGCCCCGCCGCGTCCGGCGACGACCTCACCCGCACGGCGCACTACGGCCTCGTGGCCGAGGAGGTCACCGCGATCATCGCGGGGGAGCCGGTCGACCTGATCGAGACCCTGGCCCAGCGCATCGCCGACCAGTGCCTGAAGCACGAAGCGGTCGAGGAGGTCGAGGTGACCGTGCACAAGCCCGACGCCCCGATCACCGTGCCGTTCGACGACGTGACCGTGACCATTCACCGGGGCCGCGCATGACCGCCGCCGTGCGCCCCGTTCCAGTTGCAGAGGGATCTCGATGAGCACCAGCGACCCGACCGCCTCGCCGACCACGTTCGACCTGGAGAGCCGGGTGGACTCCGCCGACACCACACTGCACAGCCAGCGCTGCGCGGTGATCGCACTCGGCAGCAACCTGGGCAACCGCCTGGACACCCTCCAGGGCGCCGTCGACGCGCTCGCCGACACCCCCGGGCTCAAGATCAAGGCCGTCTCCGCGGTCTACGAGACCGAGGCCGTCGGCGGCCCGGACGAGCAGCCCAACTACTACAACGCGGTCGTCGTGCTGCGCACCTCGCTGCCGCCGCGCGACCTGCTGGAGCGCGGCAACGCGATCGAGGACGCCTTCGGGCGGGTCCGGACGGTGCACTGGGGTCCGCGGACCCTGGACGTCGACATCCTGGCCTACGAGGGCGTGCTCAGCGACGACCCGCAGCTGCTGCTGCCGCACCCGCGCTCGCACGAGCGGGCCTTCGTGCTCGCCCCCTGGCTGGACGCCCAGCCGGAGGCCGAGGTGCCCGGGCACGGGCAGGTCGGCGAACTGCTGGACGCGCTCGGCGGCCCGGGCGCGCAGGGCGTCCGGCGGCGGGACGACATCCGGCTGACGCTGCCGGAGTGACCGGCCCCGGCCCGGCGGCCCGGTGAGGGCGGCCGGGGAACTCGACCGGGGGGCCCGGCCGTACGAGTAGGTGTCCGCCGTTCGCGCGGGTGCCCGCCCGGTCGGGCCCGGTACGGTGGCCTGGCGCCGCCGTGCCGGGCCACCGGGCGGCGGCCGGCTCTGGTAACCCCGGGAAGGACCTCCTCCGAGTGAAGCTGCTTCGCCTACGCCTGCTGGTCGGCATCACCGCTGCTACCACGGCGCTGTCCTGGGCCGGTGCCAAGCTCTGGGCCTCCCTGGACACGCTGCCGGCCGTGCCGGTCGCGGCGCCGGTGGTGCTGGCGGCGGTGGCGGTGGTCCTGCTGGCGACCGCCCTCTCGCTGCGGTCCCGGCTGAAGGCGGTGCGCGAGCGGCAGCCCGGCGCGAAGGGCGTCGACCCGCTGCTGGCGGCCCGGGCGGTGGTGCTGGGGCAGGCCAGCGCGCTGGTCTCGGCGGTGGTCACCGGCGTCTACGCGGGCGCGGGGATCTTCCTGCTGGGCGAACTGGACGTGTCGGCGCGCAAGGACCAGGCCGTCACGGCCGGGCTCGCGGTGCTGGCGGGGGCCGCGGTGATCGCGGCGGCGCTCTGGTTGCAGCACGTGTGCAAGCTGCCGGAGAACCACGACGATCCGGGCGGCCCGGCGCCCTCGCCCCGCTGAACAGGTCTTTTTTCGTGATCTTGAGTGAAACGCCGGGCACGTGCGGTAAAACTTGCACACTGTCAAGGGCGGAAGAGGACCCTGGGCTGACACGGCCCCAATTCGCACGCTAGTTTCTTGGCATGTCTCGCGGACGCCACCGTCATTCCTCCGTCCTCGGCCGGATCTTCCCCCCCACCGCCGCCGGCGTGCTGCTCGTCGCCGCGCTGGCCGCTCTGCTCTTCAGTCAGGACGCCGTCCTGGTGCGTTCGGTGGGTGTCGCGGCGGTGGTCGCGACGCTCGGCTTCGCGCTGCTGCTGCGGCAGCGGGACAAGGCGGCCCGGGCGGCCGCCGAGATGGCCGCGGCGCAGCGGCTGCGGGCCGAGGAGCGCTTCGAGGAGCAGCTGGCGGAGGCCGAGTACGCGGCGGAGGTCGCCGAGGAGCGGGCCACCCGGTTCGGGCGGCGGCTGACGGCGGAGAAGTCGCGGCTGGCGAAGGCCGAGACCGAGATCGCCCGGCTGCTGCGGGAGCGGGCCGTGGCGGTGGCCGAACAGGCGCTCAAGGAGGCCGAGGCGACCCAGCGGGCGCTCGCCGCGAGCCGCCCCAAGTACCCGGCCAGCCCGGCCGCGTTCGTCCGTGCCGCGTCCGTGCTGCGGCTGCTGGAGCGGCGGGCGGCGGAGCAGGAGGCGCGGCGGGAGCGGACGGCGGGCTCGGAGGTCGCGCTGCGGGCGCGTACGGCGCCGGCCGCTGCGGCCCCGGCGCCCGCGCCCGCTGTGGTGGCGCCCTCGGTGCCGGCGCCGGTGGTCCCTGCGGTGCCCACTCCGGAGCAGGCTCCGGTGGCGCAGGCGCAGGCGCAGGCGCAGGTGCAGGCACAGGACCAGGCACAGGCCGCGGCCCCGGCCCCGGTGCGGCCCGCGCCGGTGCGCCCGGCGCTGACCGCCACGGTCGGGCAGCTCGGCGGGACGCCGTCCGCTCCGGTCGCGGCGCCCGCGCCGGTGGAGCGGCAGCGGCCGCGGTCGGCGCAGTCCGGGGCGGTGCGCGGGCCGGGCTTCAGCTTCTTCGGCCGGGGTACGGGCGCGGCCGTGCGGGCGGCGGCCCCGGCGCCGGCGGTGGGCAGCGTCGCCGAACTGGGCGAGCGCACGGACCTGGCCGACGTGGTGGGCGACGAGGCGGTGGCCGCGCAGGCGAAGGCCGAGGCGCAGGAGGCCCAGGAGGCCCGTGAGGTGCAGGAGGCCGTGGTCGGCTCGCAGGCGTCGCAGCCGGCGGCCGAGCCGGCGCCGGGTGCGCCCGCGGTGGTGGACCTGACCCCGGAGGACGAGACCGAGCTGATCCAGCTGCCGGAGCTGCGCGCCTCGCGCTAGGGGCTCTCTTTCGGATCACGCCGGGCGCGCGACGTGATCCGAAAGAGAGTCCCTGGGTCCTGAGCCCGGGCCGGGTGCGCGAAAGCGGCGCGGGACGTCGGTGTGACCGATGTCCCGCGCCGCTCTCGTTCCGGCGGTGTGCCGGGCCGGGAGGGGCCCGGCGGGGCGTCAGAGCTGGACGCCGAAGTCCTGGGCGATGCCCGCCAGGCCGGAGGCGTAGCCCTGGCCGACGGCGCGGAACTTCCACTCGCCGCCGTTGCGGTAGAGCTCGCCGAAGATCATGGCGGTCTCGGTGGCGGCGTCCTCGGAGAGGTCGTAGCGGGCGATCTCGGCGCCGCCGGCGGCGTTCACCACGCGGATGTACGCGTTGCGGACCTGGCCGAAGCTCTGGCCGCGGGCGACCCCGTCGTAGATGGTGACGGGGAAGGTGATCTTGACGGCCTCGGCCGGCAGGCCGGCCAGGTTGACGTTGATCGACTCGTCGTCGCCGGCGCCCTCACCGGTGCGGTTATCGCCGGTGTGCACGACGGTGTTGTCCGGGCTGCTGGTGTTGTTGAAGAAGACGAAGTGCCCGTTGGAGAGCACCTTGCCGTCCGCGTTCAGGACGATCGCGCTGGCGTCGAGGTCGAACTCGGTGCCGGTCGTGGTCCGGACGTCCCAGCCCAGGCCGACACTGACCGCGGACAGGCCCGGGGCCTCCTTGGTCAGCGAGACGTTGCCACCCTTGGAAAGGCTCACTGGCATGGCGATTGCAGTCCCTTCGTTCGCTTTTTCCGGGACAACGCAATACTCCGGTGGGTTGGTTCCGCGAAGTCCGTGAATTCTTCGTGGACGCCAATCCGCTGGCAAAGGCCTGACAATGCCCTGGTCAGATCCGGGGGAACCGGCCCTGCAGCGACCAGATGTTCGGATTGTCGGCCAGCTCGGGGTGCATATCGAAGAGGTCGGCGAGGGTGTCCTGGAGGAAGTCCCGGGCCTCGCGCCGCAGCTCGCCGTGGCGGACCACGGCGGGCGGCTCGTCCGGCAGCCAGGTCGCGGTGATCTCGACCCAGTTGAAGCGGCGGGCGAACCGCAGCAGCTCGGTGTTCTGGGTGAAGTCGAGGTCCGCGGTCTGCACCCGGGCGGCCCGGCCGCCGTCCGGGTCGCGGTCCAGCTCCTCGGCGATGTCGCACAGCGCCCAGGCGAAGTCGAGCACCGGCACCCACCCCCAGCCGGTGGACAGCTCGGCGCCCTCGGCGTCCAGGTAGACGTCGCCGCAGAACAGGTCGTACCGCAGGGACCGCACCGGGGCGGAGCGGTAGTCCGTCTGCGGGGGGTCGGGGAAGCGGTTGGAGAGGGAGTAGCCGAGCTCGATCACGTACGCCATTGTCCGGGCTGCGGGCGGTGGAGCGGAACCGGGCCGCCGGCCGTCGCGGATAACCGGGTGACCGGGCGGTGCGGGCGCGGGATGATGGACGCATGCCCGAGCCCATCCGCGTACGGGGGTCGGTGGTCGTCCCCGACGCCGAGCTCGTCTGGCGCTTCTCGCGTTCCTCCGGCCCCGGTGGCCAGCACGTCAACACCTCCGACAGCAAGGCCGAGCTGCGCTACGACCTGGCGGCGTCCAAGGCGCTGCCCGAGGTGTGGCGCGAGCGCGCGCTGGAGCGGCTGGCCGGGCGGCTGGTGGACGGCCGGGTGCTGGTGATCCAGGCCTCGGAGTTCCGCTCGCAGTGGCGCAACCGGGAGGCGGCCGCGGCCCGGCTGTCGGCGGTGCTGACCGAGGCGTGCGCTCCGCCGCCGAAGTCCCGCCGGGCGACCAGGCCGAGCCGGGGGATGGTCGAGCGCCGGCTGTCCAACAAGCGGCGCCGCTCCGAGCTGAAGCAGGGGCGGCAGTCGCCGCGGGGCGGCGAGTAGCCGGGGCGGCTCAGCCGAGGGCGCGGTAGCCGCCGCGGAAGTAGAGCAGCGGCCGGCCGGCCGGGCTGGGTACCGCGGCCTCCAGGACGCGGCCGAGCAGCAGGGTGTGGTCGCCCGCCGGTATCCGCTGTTCGGTGCGGCACTCGACGGTGGCGAGCGCGCCGTCGATCAGCGGGGCGCCGGAGCGGGGGCCGCGGTGGTGCGGGGTGTCCGCGAACAGCAGCCGGTCGCTGAGCCGGCCCTTCATGGCGAAGCGGGAGCCGAGCGCCTTCTGCCCCTCGGTGAGCAGCGAGACCGCCCAGGTGTCGGTGCGGGAGAGCACCTCGTCCATCCGGGAGTCCTCGCGGACCGAGATCAGGACCAGCGGCGGCTCCAGCGACACGGACAGGAAGGACGTGGCGGTCATGCCGACGTCCTCGCCGTCCTCCGGGTCGTGGACGGTCACCAGGCTCACGCCGGAGGCGAGCTGGGAGAGTGCCGCCCGGAACTCGTCGGGCGTGGCGTGGGAGGCAGCTTCGGGCTGCGGGGACGAGTACACGTACCGCACGGTAGTCGGCGTCCGCCGGAATCGGCATCGGGCCGAGGTCGTAGGACCAGCGGCGCACGGGGCGGGGCTGCGGCCGGGTTCGGGACTCACCCTCAGGAGTGAAGCAAGGGGCCTGCCGGGCGGCAGCGGGCTTCAGCGCGAGGCCGGTGCGGTCGACCAAGGGAAATATTCCGATAGCGCTTTATGTCCCGCTATGGGGCGGATGAGCTGATTAAGGGTGCATTAGTGTCGTGTGATTTAAGTCACAAGTGATGGCCTATTGCTGACCGAGCGTGCCGAACGCTGTGCTCCCTGTGATTCAGTTCTTCTGGCAATCGGACGATAACCAATCAAGAACTATCCGAAGCAGCCGGGGAGCCCCCGCATGGAAGCCGAGTCGGAGCCGTACGTCCGTCTCGCGACCCTCCGCACCTTGCACCGGGTCGTGGCGGACCTCAACGCTGCCCGCAGCCTGGCGGGCACGCTGCAGGCCGTCGTCGAGGGTGCGGTGCACGGGCTCGGCTTCGACGCCGCCGCGGTCAGCCTGGTCCGCCCGGACGGGGACCTCGTGGTGGCGGCCGTCTGGGAGCTGGAGGAGAGCACCATGGGCGGCCCCTCCGTCCTGCTCGGCCAGGTCGGCTCCCGGGAGTCCTGGGACCGACTGCTCGGCGTCAGCGACCACTGGGGCACCCTGCGCTTCCTGCCGTACGACCGCGGCTGGGCCGTCGCCAGCGACATCCCGCGCTGGATCGGGGACGGCCCGCTGCCCGTCTACGCCAACGACTGGCACCCCGCCGACGGGCTGCTCGCCCCGATGTACAGCGCCGGCGGCGACCTGCTCGGCGTCCTCTCGGTGGACCGCCCGCGCAGCGGCAAGCGGCCCGGGGCGTGGACCCGCGAGGCGCTGGAGATGTTCTCGCTGCAGGCCTCCATCGCGATCGGCAACGCCCGGCTGCGGGCCGAGATGCAGCGCGCACTGGCCCGCCTGGAGAAGGAGCAGCAGGCCCTGCGGGCCAGCGAGGAGAGCTTCCGCCAGGCCTTCGAGTACGCGCCCAGCGGGATGGCCATCACCGAACTGCACGGCGCCGGGCGCGGCCAGCTGACCAGGGTCAACGACGCGCTCTGTCGCCTGCTCGGCCGCCCCCGCGCGGTGCTGCGCCAGCAGAGCTTCGCCGACCTCGTGCACCCGGAGGACCGGGCGCTGCTGGAGCGCACCAGCGCCGAGAGCGGCCGGGCGGAACTGCGGCTGTCCCGGCGGGACGGCGGCTACCAGTGGGTGTGCCTGCGCAACTCGATCGTGGCGGACGCGGCCGAGGGCCCGAGCTTCCTGCTCACCCACGTCGAGGACATCGAGGACCGCAAGCGGCACGAGTTCCAGCTCGCCCACCGGGCCAGCCACGACGCGCTCACCGGCCTGCCGAACGGCGCCGAACTGAAGGCCCGGCTGGGCCGCCGGCTCTGCGCCGAGCCGCAGACCGTCGGGGCCCCGGCCGGGCCGGGCGAGCCGGCCTACCCGGCGCCGTACGGCTACCCGGCCGACTCCTACAGCGCGCACGCCGCGTACGACCGGCTGGAGGGCGCGGACCCGTACGGCGGGCCGGTGCACGGCTACGGGATGCCCGAGGGCGGCCCGCCGTACGGCCTCGCCCCGGGCTACGGGGAGCACGTGCACGCGGTGGTCCCGGCCGACCAGGGCCCGGGCGGCGAGGCGTGGTCCGCACCGTTCCGCTCCGGCGTCGCGGCGTCGCCGGACAAGGGGCTCGCGGTGCTCTTCTGCGACCTGGACGGCTTCAAGTCGATCAACGACCGGTTCGGCCACAACGCGGGCGACGCGGTGCTGGTCGAGGTCGCCCGGCGGCTGAGCCAGGCCGTCCGGGACGGCGACACGGTGGCCCGGCTCGGCGGCGACGAGTTCGTCGTGCTGGCCGACGGGATCGGCCGCGAGGAGGCCAAGGACCTGGCCCACCGGCTGCGGGGCGCCATCATCCCGCCGATGCGGATCGACGGCCGGGCGATGCGGGTGGGGGTGAGCCTCGGGGTCGGCTGGGCGGGCTGCGGGATGAGCATCGAGGAGGTGCTGCACACCGCGGACGAGCGGATGTACGACGAGAAGCGGGCCCGGGGCGGCGCGGTGCGCGGCGCGCGGGGCGAGCGTTCGCACCGACGGGCGGGCTGAACCCCGCCGGTCCTGGTTACCCACGGGTTGTCAAGGGCTCTTTTCCGGCTGTCACAAAGGACAGGTAGGGTTCCCGGGTACGACAGCGTCCATGATCTGCGCCGGCGGCCCCGCATCCCGGCGGCGCGAACCGGATGGGGGAGTTGACCACCGTGACGACCGCCGGCAACAACGGAGCGCCCGAGGGCGGTGCCCCGCAGGACGACGACCCGTTCGGCTACCTCTACCGCCCGGCGGAGGGTGCCTCCGGGCAGCCGGCCGAGCCACAGCAGGGCGTGCCCCGGACGCCGTACAGCCGTCCGATGGAGGTCGGCCGGGCCCAGTACGGGCAGCAGCCCTACCAGCCGCGGCCGCAGCAGCCCCAGTACGGCCAGCAGGCGGGGCCGCAGCAGGGCTACCCCGGCGGCCAGCAGCCGTACCCGCCGCAGCAACAGCAGCCCGAGTACGGCACCGCGCCCACCCAGCAGACCCGTTACGCCGAGCACTCCCGGCCGCAGCCGGGGGAGGACCGGTCGAGCAGCGGCCGGAGCAAGGGCGCGGTGATCGGCGCGGTCGCGGTGGTCGCGGCCATAGCGATCGGCGCGGGGATCGCGCTCTCCACGGGCGACCCGGACGGCGACAGGACCGCCAAGGGCGGCGCCCAGACCACCGCCGCGGCTCCCCCCAGCACCCCGGCGACCGGCAGTTCGTCCCCGACCGCCTCGGCCTCGGCGAGCACCACCGCCCCGGCCGGCCCGTTGACCGTGGACGCGGGCCAGCTCCAGGCCCAGAACGCGCCGTCCGGCAACGGCGTCAAGGGCACCAAGTCCGCCGACGGCAGCTACCTGACGCTCCAGCCGGGCGGCTCGGTGACCTGGAGCGGCGAGGTCGCCGCGGCCGGCACCTACAAGCTGAACGTGCACTACAACAACACCGGCGGGGACCTGAAGGGCGCCGCCTCGGTGAACGGCAAGGACTGGCCGAGCGGGCTGCTCTTCAAGAACTACGCGTCCGGCAAGGACCCGGCGTCCTCCTGGTTCAACACCTGGATACTCCCGCAGCTCCAGGCCGGGGCGAACACCATCACCTTCACCGTGCCCTCCGGTTCGATCCTGATCGACCAGATCACCCTCGAACCGAATGCGACCGGCTGATCGGCAGAGCGGCAGAGCGGCTGAGCCGGAACGCGAGACGGCCGCCCGACCCCGTGGGGGAAGGGCGGCCGTCGGCGTTCCGGCGGGCCGTCAGGAGGGCTTCACCACGTCGAAGCGCTCGCCGCCGAGGACCCAGCGGCCGCGGCGCATGACGGCGACCAGGTCGTAGCCCTCGGAGTCGAGCACGACCAGGTCGGCCTGCTTGCCGGCCTCCAGCGAGCCGATCGAGTCGGCGAGGCCCAGCAGGCGGGCCGGGGTGGCGGACAGCGACTCGACGGTCTGGTTCAGCGTCAGGCCGTTGACGGTGAGCGAGCGCTTGAACGCGACGTCCAGGGTGAGCGTGGAGCCCGCGATGGCGCCGCCCTCGACCAGCCGGGCGACGCCGTCCTTGACCTCGACCTGGAGCGGGCCGAGCGGGTAGAGGCCGTCGCCCATGCCGGCCGCGCCCATCGCGTCGGTGATCAGGGCGAC
>NZ_JBIUYQ010000033.1:0-71892 GCF_044744605.1 Kitasatospora sp. NPDC087271 | reverse complement strand
AGGGGGGACCCTGTGGGAGAGTAGGACGCCGCCGAACAATCATTCACAGAGAACCCCCATCCGGGAAACCGGATGGGGGTTCTCTGCATTTCCGGATAATCTCAACAATCCGTTCGGGCTATGTCCACCCGCAGGTGGTGCTAGGACCACCTCGCAATTGGGGTGGCATGGCCAGTGCCTGGAGCGGGTCGTTCGTGAACACTTGTGGAGGACGATCGAGACCGGCATCAGGAGTTTCCGTGGCAACAGCGAGTCGAACGAGCGGCGCGACCGTGCGCGCGCAGGCCGAGGCGGCCGTCGCGTCGGGCGGCCAGGGGCTGGCGCGGCTGGCCCTCCTGGTGGTGGGCGCGGTGCCGGGGCTGGTGCTGCCGGTGGGAGCGGCGGTGGCGGCAGGTGGGGTCACGGCCTCGGTCTTCCAGGATTCCTACTACCCGGTGGTCCTGTTCGGCCTCGCGGTGGCGGCCGTCGCCGGCGCCCTGGTGGCGGTCCTGTTCGTGCGCCGGACGGCGAGCCGGACGCGCCAGCAGCTGGAGCGCTGGTACGGGATCCGCCTGCCGGCCGTGTACCAGCCCCGGCCCGCGTTGGAGCTGGACGAACGCGGGCACTGGTGGACGGGCTACTCGTACCACCGTTCCCGGACGGTCGCGAAGTACGCGCAACTGCTGCACTGGGGCGCCCGGGACCGGACCACTCGGTCGGAGGTGGCCTGGCTGGCCATCAGCCCCGCCCTGGTGGTGGCGCTGGCGGGTCCGGTGGCCGTCCTGATGGTGCTGGGCGTGGCCTGCATCCTGACGCCGCTGCCTGTGGACGGGTTCGGGCCGGTGCCCGCACGCCTGGTGTCGGTCCTGCTGAGCGCCGCGCTCGGGCTCGGCATGGTTGCGGTCGGGGTGCTCGTGGCACCGTACGCGGTGCGCGGGTACGCCGAGGTGGCCCGCCGGGTACTGGACCAGGACGGCCGGGCGACGCACGCCCAGCTGACCAGGCGGGTGGCCGAGCTGACCGAGACCAGGGCGGACGCGGTCGGCGACCAGGCGGCGGAGCTGCGGCGGATCGAGCGGGACCTGCACGACGGCGCGCAGGCGCGACTGGTCGCGATAGGGATGACGCTGGGCACGATCGAGCACCTGATGGACACCGATCAGGCAGCAGCTCGGGAGTTGCTCTCCGAGGCGCGGCAGTCCTCGGCCCGGGCGCTGCAGGAACTGCGGGACCTGGTCCGCGGCATTCACCCGCCGGTGCTCGCCGAGCGTGGACTGGGCGACGCCGTGCGCGCCTTGGCGCTGGACAGCGCCCTGCCGACCGAGGTGTGCGTGAGCCTGCCGGACCGTCCACCGGCGCCGGTGGAGGCGGCGGCCTACTTCAGCGTCTGCGAGCTGCTGGCCAATGCGGCCAAGCACTCCGGGGCGGAGCAGGTGTGGGTGGACATCCTGTACCGGGCCGGGCTCCTGCGGATCACGGTGACGGACGACGGGGTGGGCGTGGCGGATCCGTCCCGGGGCACCGGTCTGCGCGGGATCGAGCGGCGATTGGGTACCTTCGACGGTGTCCTCGCCATCGACAGCACGTCGGGCGGTCCGACCACCATCACCTTGGAGCTGCCGTGCGAGTTGTCCTCGCCGAGGACCTCTACCTCCTTCGCGAAGGCCTGATCCGACTGCTGGAAGCGCACGGTTTCACCATCGCCGCGGCCGTGGAGACGGGCCCCGAACTGCTGGAGGCGTTGCTGACCCACCGGCCGGACGTGGCCGTGGTCGACGTCCGGCTGCCCCCGACGCTCACCGACGAGGGGCTGCAGGCGGCGCTGAAGGCCCGCAAGGAGATCCAGGGTCTGCCGGTGCTGGTGCTGTCGCAGCACGTCCAGCAGCTGTACGCGCGGGAACTGCTGGCCGACGGCACCGGCGGGATCGGATACCTGCTGAAGGACCGGGTGTTCAACGCCGACCAGTTCATCGACGCGGTCCGCCGGGTGGCGGCCGGCGGAACGGCGATGGACCCGGACGTGATCGCGAAGCTGATGCAGATCACCTCGCGTCGGCCCGGCCCGCTGCTGCGGCTGTCCCCGCGCGAGCGCGAGGTGCTGGAGCTGATGGCCGAGGGCTGCTCCAACTCGGCGATCGCCGCCCGCTTGGCGGTCAGCGACGGTGCGGTGGCCAAGCACATCGCCAACATCTTCACCAAGCTCGAACTGGCCCCGGCCGAGGACGCCAACCGCCGGGTGCTCGCGGTGCTGACCTACCTCAACGGAACGGCCGGGCCGAAGGGCTGACGATCCGCCCGGTTCGCGGCGGGCCGGTCGTCAGCCCCGGACGGTGACACGCCAGGCTGCGGAAACGCCGAAACAGGTGTACGAGTAAACTCCGGTGGGCCGAGCCCGGAGGTCGCTCAGCCGTCCGGCGCCCCGACAAGCGGGAACCGGCAGCCGAGGCAGCGTACGGCAGCAGCCGACATCCAGGGGTTGATAGACGTAATGGCACGCCCAACGCTCACCAAGGCCCATCGGGGCCTGCTCGGCCTGGTCGCGGCCGGCGCCTGCATCATCTCGGGCATCGGCTTCGCGGGCTCGTACAACGCGGTGCGCGAACTGGCCCAGGAGAAGGGCTTCGGGGCCTTCTCCTACGCCTTTCCGATCGGCGTCGACGCCGGCATCGTCGTGCTCCTCTCGCTCGACCTGGTACTGACCTGGCTGCGGATTCCCTTCCCGATGCTGCGGCAGACCGCCTGGGTGCTGACCGTCGCCACGATCGCCTTCAACGCGGCCGCCTCCTGGGGCGATCCACTCGGCATGGGGATGCACGCCGTCATCCCGGTGCTCTTCGTGGTCGTGGTCGAGGCCTCCCGGCACGCGGTCGGCCGGATCGCGGCGATCACGGCCGACCGGCACATGGACTCGGTCCGGGTGATGCGCTGGCTGCTCTCCCCGGTGCCGACCTTCAAGCTCTGGCGCCGGATGAAGCTCTGGGAGCTGCGCTCCTACGACGAGGTCGTCCGGCTGGAGCAGAACCGCCTGGTCTACCGGGCGCAGCTGCGCTTCCGGTACGGCCGCGGCTGGCGCCGCTCGGCGCCGATCCAGGCCCTGCTGCCGCTCAAGCTGGCCAAGTACGGGGTGCCGCTGGACCCGACGCTGTTCGACCGTCTGGACGAGGAGGCGCGCGAGCGCGAGGCTCGGGAGGCTCTGGCGGAGAAGGAGGCGCTGGAGCTCCAGCGGCAGGACGGCCGCGCCGCAACGGCCATCGCCCCGGCCGAGGCCGCTGCGCCCGCGGCTCCCGTCGCCGCCGCCCCGGCTCCCGCTTCGGCCCGCCCGGAGCCGGCCCAGCAGATACAGCAGATACAGCAGGTCCAACCCCAGGTCCAGGCCCAACCCCAACCCCAGCCCGAACCGGCCCCGGCTCCGGTCGCCGTCGCGCCGATGTCCGCCGAGGTGGCCGCGCCGATGCTGGCGAAGCTGGCGGCCGTCCGGCTGCGCGCCGCGCAGGAGCCGGACGGAGTGGCGCAGGAGTCCCCGCAGCCGCACCGCGAGGAGCTGAACGTGTGGACCGAGCGCCCGGTGCGCACCACGGGCCACCCGTCCGACGCCGCCCCCGGCGGGCGGGTGCCCGGCCAGGCCTCGCCGTGGTTCAAGCCCCCGCGCCCGGTCGCCGAGGAGCCGGTCCTCCCGCATCAGCCCCAGGCCCAGGTCGCCCAGGAGGCGGGGCTCGCCGCCGAGCCGCAGCCCCGCCACCCCGGGCCGCCCGTCCCGGCTGGGCAGCCCGCTCAGGCCGAGCAGCCCGGCCACGGCGAGGAGTTCGTCGCGGCCGAGCAGTTCCCCGTCCATGACGAGGAGTCCGCGCCCCGCTCGGCCCCGTCCCGGCTGGATCCGGACCTGGCCTATGACGCCCTGGTCAGCTACATGGACAACCACGAGCACCAGCCCGACCCGCAGCGCCTCGCCGAGTGGCTGACCAAGCAGTACGGCGTCACCGGCAACCGCCCGGACGGCTCGGTCCACCCCAAGGACGTCGCCGAGCTCTACCCGCAGCTGCGCGACCGCTACGCCGCCGCCGGGAGGGACTGACCCGGGCCGCCTCGGCCGGACGCTCCGTCGAAGGCTCCTCCGCCCACCGCTCGGTCGGCCATTGACGCCCGGTCCGACCGGAGCTACCTTCGCCTCAACAAACTGTTGAAGTGCCGGTCCGGCGTGGAGGAGTGCGGATGTCGCAGGTCGAGGTCGACGGTAACGGACCGACGGGCGGGGCCTCCTTCTCCGCCGCCGCCCGCGCCGCCGTGGAGGCGCTGCTCGCCCCGGTCGACGCCGACCTGGCGCGCCGCTACCCCGGCGACACCGGGACCAGGCAGCCGGTGCACACCGTCTACGTCCCGGCCGACGCCTTCGCCGCCGACACCGTAAGGGAGTGGGGCCGCCAGGCCCTGGAGGCCTTCGACACCCACGCCGGCACCCCCGCCGAGCTGGCCCGTGCCCTCGGCGTGGCCGACGACGAACTGTTCGCCGACGTGCACGCCCGGGTCCGCGCCAAGCTGGAGCGCGAGCCGGTCGAGGACCTGCGGATCGACTTCGAGGACGGCTACGGACCCCGCCCGGACGCCGAGGAGGACGCCGCCGCCGTCCGCGCCGCCGAACTGGTCGCCGCCGCCGCGGCGGAGGGCACCGCACCGCCGTACCTCGGCATCCGGATCAAGTGCATGGAGGCGGTCGTCCGCGACCGCGGCATCCGCACCCTGGAACTGTTCCTGGCCACCCTGCTGGCCGGCGGCGGCCTGCCGGACGGCCTGGTCCTCACCTTGCCCAAGGTGACCTACGCCGAGCAGGTCACCGCGCTGGTCCGGCTGCTGGAGGACTTCGAGCGCCGCGCCGGGCTGCCCGCCGGCCGGATCGGCTTCGAGATCCAGATCGAGACCACCCAGGCCATCCTCGGCCCGGACGGCCGGGCCACCGTGGCCCGGATGATCGAGGCGGCCGAGGGCCGCGCCACCGGGCTGCACTACGGCACCTTCGACTACAGCGCCTCCTGCGGCGTCAGCGCGGCCCACCAGAGCATGGACCACCCGGTCGCCGACCACGCGAAGGCGGTCATGCAGGTGGCCGCGGCCGGCACCGGCGTCCGGCTCTCCGACGGCTCGACCAACGTCATCCCGACCGGCTCCACCGAACAGGTGCACGCCGCCTGGAAGCTCCACCACGACCTGGTCCGCCGCTCGCTGGCCCGCGCCTACCACCAGGGCTGGGACATGCACCCGGCGCACCTGCCAACCCGCTACGTCGCGGTGTACTCCTTCTACCGCGAGGGCCTGGCGGCCGCCGCCGCCCGGCTGGCCGCGTACGTCGCCAAGGCGGCTGGCGACGTGATGGACGAGCCGGCCACCGCCCGGGCGCTCAGCGGCTACCTGCTGCGCGGCCTGGACTGCGGCGCCGTCGACCCGGCCGAGGTCACCGCGCTGACCGGCCTGGACCGCGCCCGGCTGGATGCCCTGGCCGGGCGCTGACCCCGCGACCGGCCGACGAAGCCCGGCCAGGGCCTGTGGCGCGTCTTGTGGGTCAGGCCGGGACCGACCTGACCCACAAGACACGCCTAAGCTGGCGGTGCCGCCCCGGGACGCCCGGGGCGTGCGCCGCCAGCCGTCGCCGTTTCCGGGAGAACCACCGCGTCATGTCCGCCACGCCGGAACCGACCGCCAGGCCGTACCTCACCATCCGGCGGGCCGGCAGCCACGAGACCGAGATCAAGAAGTCCCGGTTCATCTGCCACCTCGCCCGGGTCGCCGACGAGGAGGAGGCGCAGGCCTTCATCGCCGGCATCCGCAAGCAGTACTGGGACGCGCGGCACAACTGCACCGCCTTCGTGGTCGGCGAGGAGCAGCGCCGCGAGCGTTCCAGCGACGACGGCGAGCCCGGCGGCACCGCCGGGGTGCCGATGCTGGAGGTGCTGCGCCGACGCGGCCTGACCGACACCGCCGCCGTGGTGACCAGGTACTTCGGCGGCATCAAGCTCGGCGCGGGCGGCCTGGTGCGGGCGTACGGGAACGCGGTGTCCGAGGCGGTGGACGAGGTCGGTCTGCTGGAGCGGCGGCCGGTGGCGCTGCTCGCGGTGACGGCCGACCACGTGCGCGCGGGGCGGGTAGAGAACGACCTGCGGGCGGCCGGGTACACGGTCAGCGACCTGGCCTACGAACCGGCCGGGGTGCGGATCGAGGTGGGCGTACCGCAGCCTGAGGTGCCGGCCTTCCACGCCTGGCTTGCCGAGGCGACCGGCGGTACCGCCGTCGCGGTCCCGGCCGGCCGGACGTACGTCGAGGTGCCGGTCTGATGCCGGAGCAGACGGGCGGCGGCGCTTTCGGCCACCTATTCGGCCAGATCGCGGCCGATCCGTTTCGGAGCCTTGCGGGGCGTGCCTAGCCTGGTCCGGTCGTCGAGCAGGAAGCCGCCCCGAGATGCCCGTCGTCCAGACCGTCACCCTGCCGCCGGGGGCCAGCACCGGCTGGCACTACCACCCGGGCCGGGTGGACGTGGTGGTGCTGTCCGGGACGCTGACCCGGACCCTGCACGACGGCCGGGTCGAGGTCAGCCGGGCCGGGGACTCGCTGGTCGAGGAGGCCGGACCGGTCCACGTCCACGTGGGGCGCAACCTCGGGGACGAGCCCGTGGTGCTGATCGCGAGCTACGCCGACCCGGCCGGTTGCGCGTTGGCGGTGCCGGTCGCGGAGCCCGAGTGGAGTCGCAGCGGCGCCCGGCCCGCCGAGGCCTGACCCGCCGAGGCCTGACCCAACGATGTATGAGCAGGCCGCTCCGGCTCTGTCGCCCGCCGCCCGCCGCCCGGCGCTGAGGGCGGGTCGGACCGGGAGCCGCGCCACGCGGTGCGCGGCTTGAGCAGATTCACCCGAACGTATTGACGTGGCCCGGAGTTGGAACTTCCGCTCCGGGCCGTGGCGTTTCCTGGGCAAGGATCCGGCCGAACCGGACGAATAACCCATCGATGGAGGACACCAGACCCCACCCCGCACCACGGAGGTATGCGCATGACCTCAGACCGCTTTTCGTCGCCCGCCGGCGCCGACCTGACCGGCCCCGCGACGCCCTACCGGATGACCGTCACCACCACCCTCCCGCACCGCGAGGCCGTCGCCCTGGCCGACGAGCAGCTCGCCGCCTGGCTGAAACAGGAAGGCTGCGAGGAGCCCCCGCCGGCTCCCCGCGCCCTCACCGGGCCGCCCCCGGCCGGACCGGCCTCGACGGGGAAGGCTCCAAGCCGACCGGAACCGCCCGAACTGACGCCCCCTGGACTGACGGCGTCCGGACCGGCGCAGTCCCGACCGGCCCCCGCCGCCGAGCGACTGCGCCTGGGCGACCGCGTCCTGCTCGACCGCGACCGGGGCCCGCTGCGCGGCGGCCCGGCCGCCGGCCGCTACGACCGCCGACGCCTGCGCACCCCGACCCCGCACGGCACCCAGCAGCTCACTCTGACCGTGGCCACCGGGGCCGACGGCCCCACCTGGGTCCGGCTGGAGGCCGAGACGCACAGCACCGGCAACGGCGTGCGGACCCCCTGCCGGGTGCCGGTGCCCGAACTCGCCCGCACCCTCCTGCCGCTGCTCGACGCCACCGACGGCCTAGCCGCCGTCCACCCGGCTCCCCGGGTGATCACCGCCGGCGAGGTCGACGGCCTGATCGACGAGCTCTGCGACCCGGAGCGCCGGCTGCCCGTCGTGGTCGCCAGCGTCCCGGTGAACCTCCTGCTCGACCGCTGGGTCGAGGACGTCGTCCGCCCGCTCTGCCACCAGCTGCCCGGCCTGGCCACCGCCTACGTCCTGGACCCGGGCGCCCGGACGGGGTTCAACGTCGCGCTGGAGTACCACAGCGTCTACGGCGGAGCGGTGCGCACCTACCTGCCCGAGGTCGACCCCGCCTCCCGGTGCGACGGCGCCCGGCACCCGGTGCTCGCCCGGGGGCGAATAGAGCAGGACATCCGCCGTGCGGCCGGGCTGCTCGCCCGCGAGCCGCGCCGGCTCGCCGCCGACCTGCCGCTGCCGCCCCCGCTGGCGGCCGTCCCGGTGCTGCGGGTCGCCCCGGCGCCGCCCCGCGCGGCCGTCAGCCCGGCCGGGGACCAGGCCGCCGCCCGCGCCGAGCTGGCCGCGCTGGTCCGGGAGGAGCAGCAGGACCGGGCCGAGCAGCAGGCCAGGGCCGACGAGCTGGAGCGGGTCCGGCGCACCCTGCGCCACGAGCGCCGGGACAACCGCGCGGGTCGGGAGAACCGGGACAAGCAGGACGGCCGCGAGGGTCATGAGGGCCGCGACCGTCCGGAGCTCCGCGAGCGCCACGACGGTCGGGACAGCCGGGACGGCCACGTACGGGCCGGCTCCCACGCCCTCACGGGGCGCCACTGCATCCTCCAGGGCGCCGCCGGGCACTTCGCCGTCAAGCCGTCCGCCCGGCCCGCGAAGCCGGAGACCTTCACCGAACTCATGGCCAGGATCGACGAGTTCCCGCTGCTGACCTTCACCGGTGACCAGAAGAACGCGCTCGCTCTGGACGGGCTCCGGTGCTCCGGCGCGGGCTGGGCCCGGCTCGCCTGGGACGGGCTGACCGCCCTTCAGGAGTACGCCGAGGCGGCGGTCCGCGGCGCGGCCGGCGGCGACTTCAAACAGTGGTGCGAGCACACCCCGGAGGGCTGCCACCACTTCCCGCCCCGCAAGGCGGTGCGCGGGGAGTCCCGGACGGTGTTCAGCCACACCAAGTGGAAGCGCGAACGGATGCTGCCCGTCCCGGAGAGCGTGGACGCCTCCCGGCGCGCCTTCATGGGCGCACACCTGCGGATCGGCGGCGGCCGTACCGCGCCCCGGCTGCACTACCTCGACGACTGCTCGGGCAGTGGCCGGATCTATGTCGGCTACATCGGCCTGCACCTGACCAACACCCGGACCAACTGAGAGGCTGGGCTGACCACTGCCGCCCGTTCGGTGGACAATGTCCGGCAGGGGCGGGCCGCAGGGTCGCCGGCCGCCCCGGGCAGGCGCCGGACGAGCATGGGGGAACGACGACCGATGCAGCACTCAGCAGACGGCCAGCCCGACGGCACCGCCACCGTCCAGTTCCCCCGGCCGGGCTTCCTCGCCTCGGTCTTCAGAGAGCTCAACACCGACCAGGGGCAGGGCCAGGGACTGGACCCGGACGCCGCCGGCCCCGGCCCGGCCGCCCCCGGTACACCCGGCGGCGTCATGCCCGATGACGGCGCGTCCGGTGGCGGCGTGTCCGATGACGGTGCGTCCGGTGGTGCGGCGTCCGGCGACGGCCCGGTCGAGCCCGAGGAGTCCATCGCCGCCCACGGCAGGGCCGCCGCCCTGACCCACCACCGCACGCTCACCGTCCAGGCCGAGCACGACCGGCTGGCCGACCTGCTTCGGCGGGCCGCACTGCCCGTCTCGGCCATGGACTTCGAGAGCCAGTTGCGCCACTACGAGCCCCGCCCCTACCCGGCCGACGGGCCGGAGACCGGCAGTGAGGCCGAGCCCCGCTGGGCGGACTTCGCGCCCGCCGGGCCGGCCACCGCCGACCCCGACGGCGCCCCGGCCCGCCGCCTGCTCGACTCCGGCTACCAGCGCGAACTCGCCCAGGCCCGGCTGGCCCACCAGCGTTCCCTGCGCGAGTGGCGCACCCGCCGGTCCGAGGCCGACAACCCAGCCGCCGACGAGTCCCGGCGCGTCCACGAGGCGGCCGAGGAGGCCCGGGCCCGCGCCGTGCGCGAGTACAACGAGAGCCTGGAGGAGTGCCGGCGGGCCTACCGGCTGTCCGAGCCGGCCGCCGTGGAGTCTCTGCTGGAGCGGGCGCTCGCCGCCGCCGAGACCGCCACCCAGGACCTGCCCGCCCCCTGCCGGGCGGTCTTCCGCCCGCTCACCCGCACCGCCGTGCTGGACCTCGACCTGCCGCCGCTCGACCTGGTGCCCTCGCTCACCGGCTACCGGCTCGCCCCGGACGGCGACATCGTCCCGGTCCCGCGCCCGCCGGCGGACCGGGCCACCGACTATCTGCGCCTGGTCGCCCGGCTCGCCCTGCGCGCCCTCCAGGCCGCCGACGCCGTCGACACCGACGAGATACTCGCGGGCGTCGTGCTCAACGGCTGGCTGCGCGAGCCCGGCACCGCCGAGCCGCTCTGCCTGGTCAGCGTGGACGCCGACCGCGACGCACTGGCCCGCACCCGGCTGCTGCCGCCCGCCACCCCGTACGAGGAGCGCGACGACGAAGGCGTCTACGCCGACGCCGAGCAGGACGAGGCGCTCGTCCGGCTGCGCCAGCTCGGCGCCGCCGTCACCCCGGACCCGTACGGCCGCGTGGGCGTGCAGCCCGCCGCGCAGGCGGGCGCCGCCGTACCGGCCGCACCCGATCTGTCCGCGAACGAGTTCGCCCAGCTGGTGCGCGACCTGCTCACCCGCGGCGGGCTCGCCGAGTGGAGCGTGCGGCTGCGCGGTCCGGCCGGACTGGTCGCCACCGGTGAGGGGGCCCCGGGCAGCGCGCTGCCCGGCCGCTGGGTGGTCTGGGCCTCCCGGGGCGCCGAGCCGGTCAGCGCGGAGGAGATCGCCACCCTGGCCGAGGCCGTTCAGGAGGAGTCCGCCGAGCGCGGCCTGCGGCTGACCACCGGCCGCTTCGCCGACGAGGCCCTCGACCTCACCGGCGAGGAGAGCCACCGGCACATCCACCTGGTCGACGGCGACGGCGTGAGCGAACTCGCCCGCACCCACCTCGGCCTGCCCCTCGCCGCCGGCCGCTGACCCCACCTCCGGTCCCCGCCCCCACCCTCGTCCCCTTCCCCGTCTTCGCAGCTCACCCCGACGGACCGCCCGGCGGGCGAGCCCCCGCACCCGACCCGAGGCTGGGGAACGGGCACCGGCGGAGCAGCGGCACCCCGGGCGATCACCGCCGAACGGTCGTCCGATACGGTCGGCGGTCGGCCCGGCCACGGGCGGACCCCAGGGGGAGAGGAATGGGCAGAGCGCCCGGCAGACCACACGGCGGCACCCGCCGGCGCCCGCACGGCGGATCGACCCACCCGGAGGCGGACCGGTGACCGCCGTCCTGGTCGCCGCCGGGGCGTTCCTGATGACCCTGATCGGCGGCTTCGTCGCCCAGCGCACCGGCGACCGCCGCCACCTCGTGCTCGGCTTCGCCGCCGGCCTCATGCTCGGCGTGGTCGCCTTCGACCTGCTGCCCGAGGCCATGCGCCAGGCACCGGACGAGGTGCACGGCGTGCCGCAGGCGCTGCTGATGTTCGCGGTCGGCTTCCTCACCATCCACGTGGTCGAACGCGCGGTCGCCATCCACCGCGGCCACGAGAGCGAGTACGCCGAGCACACCCACGGCCACCAGCACGCGCACGCCCACCACGCCGGGCGCCAGGGCGTCGGCCTGACCGCCGCGCTGGCCCTGGTCGGGCACAGCGTGATGGACGGCTTCGCGATCGGCGCCGCCTTCCAGGCCGGCACCACGGTCGGAACGGTCGTCGCCATCGCCGTCGTCGCCCACGACTTCGCCGACGGCTTCAACACGTACACGATCACCCGGCTCTACGGGAACAACCGGCGGCGGGCACTGGCGCTGCTCGCGGCGGACGCGCTGGCCCCGGTGTCCGGCGCCGCGATCACCCTGGCCTTCACCATCCCCGAGCACCTGCTCGGCCTCTACCTCGGCTTCTTCTCCGGGTTCCTGCTCTACCTGGCCACCTCCGACATCCTCCCGGAGGCACACAGCCCGCACCCCTCCCGCAGCACCCTGCTCTGCACCGTCGCCGGGGTGGGGTTCATGTGGCTGGTGATCGGCCTCGCCAACTAGGCCTGGCTCGGCAGGGCCAGGGCAGGACGGGACGGGGCCTGACGCGGCGGACCGCCCGGCGCCGCCGACCGCTCCCGCATCACCGCGCCGCGCCCGGGGGCGCCGTCCGCGGTGGTGGACCGGCTGCGAGGAAGCGGGCCTCGGCGGCGCGCAGCACGCGTAGCAGCACTTCCTGCTCGTCGGGACTGACCTCGCCGAAGTACTCCTGGGCCACCTCGTGCCGGACCTGCCCGATCCGTTCGACCGCCGCGCGGCCCGCCTCGGTCAGCAGGATCCGGACCGCCCGCCGGTCGGCCGGGTCGGGCCTGCGCTCGACCAGGCCGGCCTCCTCCAGCGCGTCGACCACGGTGGTCGCCGAGCGCGGGGCGATGTGCAGCCGCTCGGCCAGGTCGCTCAGCCGCATCGCGTGGTCCGGCAGCTCGCAGCCGGGCGCGTGGGCCAGGGCGTTCAGCGCCCGGGCCTGGCCGGGGGTGATGCCGTACGGCTCCAACTGCCGCCCGGTCTGCCGACGGATCCGCTTGATCGCCCTGGTCATCGTGTCGGCCAGCTCGGCGGCGGTGTCCGAGGCCGTGGAGTCCGAGGCGGCGGTGTCCGAGGCCGTGGAGTCCGAGGCGGTGGCGTCTGAGGCCGTGGTGTCCGAGCCTGCGGTGTCCGAGCCCGCGGTGTCCGAGGCGGCCGCCTCGGCAGGGGCGCCGGGCGGGCCGGGGGAGGGGTCCGCCGGGTCGGTCGGCGTGGTGGTCATCGGCGGTCTCCTCGGCAGGCGTCCGCCCCAGGGTATCGGCCGGTCCGGGGCCGGTGGCCGACAGCGGACGGCGCCCGGAGAAAAATGTTGAGCTTGGCTCAGTATCTGGGTTAGCGTAGCCCCAACTGAGGGGACCCTAAGTTCCCTCCCCGGATCCTGGAGGGCCCGTGCCCCGCTCCGAAGCCCGCGTCACCACCGACCGCCCCGCCCGCTACGCCAAGCAGCTCGCCGCCCACATGGGCCGCAAGATCGAGGCCACCTTCTCCGAGGAGACCGGCCGCGGCACCCTGGTCTTCGGCGCCGGCACCGCCACCCTCGAAGCCCGGCCCGACGCGCTGCTGCTCGCCGTCGAGGGCGAGCAGGAGAACCTGCCCGGCCTGGAGGACGTCGTCGGCCGCCACCTCGTCCGCTTCGGCGCCCGCGACGAACTCGTCGTCGAATGGCACCGCGACAACGGCGAGACCGGCCTCGTTCACCGCAACGACGACCCCGAGGCCTGACCGCCGCCCCCGCCGCCCGGCCGGGGCAGCCGCCGGGCCAGCCCCCACAGCACCAGGGCGGCCAGGCACCAGCTGGCCACCACGTCCAGCAGCCAGTGGAAGTCGCTCCACACCAGCCCCGCGCCGACGCCCACCGCCAGCAGCACCGCGCCCGCCGTCAGCAGACGCGCCGCCCACGGTCCCGCCACCCGCACCAGCAGCAGCGCCGCCACCCCGTACGAGAGCGACGCGGTGGCGGTGTGCCCGGACGGGTACCAGCCCCACTGTTCCGGCGTCAGCGGATCACCGAGCGGGCCCGGCCGGGCGAACGCCGCCTTGGCCGGCACCACCAGCAGCGGGATCAGTCCGGCGGTCAGCGCCGCCACCGGCAGCGGCAGCCACCAGCGCCCCGCCGCCCCCGTCCGGCGCCACCGCCACGCGGCCAGCACGCCGGCCGCCAGCAGCACCGGGATCGCGGGCACGCTGTCGCCCAGGTCGGACAGGATCCGGCCCAGTTGGTCCAGCAGCGCGCTGGGGTGGTCCCGGTGGGCGGTCCGGACGGCTCCGCGGACCGCGCGGTCCCATCCGAGCAGCGGGCCGTCCACCGCCACCTGCCACGACACCAGCAGCAGGACGACCACCGCCGTCAGCGGCACGGCCACCGAGCGGGCCACCCGGCCCGGAACGCCGGACAGCCGCCCCGGAGCAGGGGGGAGAGCTCCGGGGCGGCTCTGATGATCGCCGTTCCGTGCGCCCCGGGGGGTGTGGGTCGGACGGTCGGTCGATCGGTCTTCGGTGGGTGCCACCCCTCCCGGGGCGGCCTGGTCGTCCTCGCGGCACGCATGCGGACCCGCCGTCGGGGGCGACCCCGCAGGCGGCTCCGCCCATGGCTGCGGCTCGCTGTCCATCTGCGATGACACTACGTCAACAGCCTTTCCGCGCCGAGCGCCTTCAGCGATTCCCCACATCATCTTCACCCCGCCCCGGGCGGCCCTCCGGGAGCCCCGACGACCTGGCCCGACCGGGCGGCGGGCCCGTCCGACCGGCCGGTGACAACCGAACGGCCCGCGAGGACCAGAGGTCCCCACGGGCCGTTCAGCGCTGTCCGGACAACCCTCCGGAGGGGGTTCACGACCTGACGGGCGACACCGCTCAGACGGCGGCGAAAGCGCCCTCCAGGATGTCCAGGCCCTCGGCCAGGAGGTGCTCCGCGATGACCAGCGGCGGCAGGAAGCGCAGCACGTTGCCGTAGGTGCCGGCGGTCAGCACCACCAGGCCCTCGGCGTGGCAGGCCTTCGCGATGGCCGCGGTGGCCTCCGCGTTCGGCTCCTTGCCGCCCGGCTTCACCAACTCGACGGCGATCATCGCACCGCGGCCGCGGACCTCGCCGATGATGTCGAACTTCTCCTGCATCGCCCGCAGGCGGCCCAGCATGATCTCGCCGATCCGCTGCGCCTTGCCGTTGAGGTCCTGCTCCTTCATCGTCTCGATGGCGCCCAGCGCGGCCGCACAGGCCACCGGGTTGCCGCCGTAGGTGCCGCCCAGGCCGCCCGCGTGCGCGGCGTCCATGATCTCGGCGCGACCGGTCACCGCCGCCAGCGGCAGACCGCCGGCGATGCCCTTCGCGGTGGTGATCAGGTCCGGGACGATGCCCTCGTCCTCACAGGCGAACCACTGGCCGGTACGGCAGAAACCGGTCTGGATCTCGTCCGCGACGAACACGATGCCGTTCGCCTTCGCGTACTCCACGATCGCCGGCAGGAAGCCCTTGGCCGGCTCGATGAAGCCGCCCTCGCCCTGGATCGGCTCGATGATGATCGCGGCGACGTTCTCGGCGCCGATCTGCTTGTTGATGACCTCGATCGCCTGCGCGGCGGCCTCGGCGGCGCAGTTCTCCGCACCCGTCAGCCAGCGGTACGGGTAGGCCACCGGCACCCGGTAGATCTCCGGGGCGAACGGGCCGAAGCCCTGCTTGTACGGCATGTTCTTCGCCGTCAGGCCCATGGTCAGGTTCGTACGGCCGTGGTAGCCGTGGTCGAACACCACGACGGCGGTGCGCTTGGTGTAGGCGCGGGCCACCTTCACCGCGTTCTCGACCGCCTCGGCGCCCGAGTTGAACAGCGCGGTGCGCTTGTCGTGGTCACCCGGGGTCAGCTCGTTCAGCTGCTCGGCGACCGCCACGTAACCCTCGTACGGGGTCACCATGAAACAGGTGTGGGTGAAGGCGGCCAGCTGCTCGCTCGCCTTCGCCACCACGGCCTCGGCGCTGTTGCCGACGTTCGTCACGGCGATGCCGGAGCCGAAGTCGATCAGCGAGTTGCCGTCCACGTCCTCCAGCACGCCGCCGTTGGCACGGGACACGTACACCGGCAGGGTGGTGCCGACACCGGCCGCCACCGCACCCAGCTTGCGGGCCTGCAGCTCCTGCGACTTCGGACCGGGGATCGCGGTGACCAGGCGGCGCTCCTGCGGGAGCGGCGTTGCGGCGCTCATGGTGTTCTCCAGACTTCTCGGCTCGGTGCTTCGCAGGCTACGGCCGCCCTCCCCGGCCGGGCATGCGCCACTCGGTAGCACTGAGCCGTCCGACTTGTCCGGCACGGCCAGCGCGGGTGGTGCGACTACCAGCAGGCCCCGCTCCACTACATTGAGCGCGGGCGTGTCGCCGGTACGGCGGCATGGGTATGGCGGCACCGACGGCGATCGGGCCGGGCGGGCGAGGGAGCGGGGCCGTACATGGCGCACGACGGGGCACACCACCACACCGATCGGACCACCACCAGACCCCCGGCCCCCATGCCGCACCAACGGCCCGGCACCCGCACCGACGGGGCCCCCGCCTTCGACCTCCCCACCTGGGCCGCGGCCCCGCGCCCGGAAGCCGAACCCGGCGTCTACCGGCTGGGCTACCGCCCCATCGACCCGGAGCGGGCGGAGGCGGCCCAGGTCGCGGCCTGGCCGCTGCTCCTGCGGGCGGGACTCAACGCGGTGGTGGGGTGGTTCGCCTATCTCTACGGCACGCAGCTTCTGATGTACGTGCTCGTGTGGTTCGGCGGACAGGCCGGCATCGGCCCGCTCGCGTCGCCGTCCGAGTCCGAGGCCATGTTCACGCTGTTGGTGGTCAACGCGCTCGTGATCGGCGTCGTCATCAAGCTCTTCGGCCGGATGGGCCGTTGGCCCGAGGTGTGGCGGCGGTACGTGTCGCCGTTGCTGTCGCGGGCGGTGACGCAGGAGCAGCCCGCGGAGGAGGGCGTGGCGGTGGCCCAGGTGGTGCGGCGGCTGGACCCGTGGGGCGGGCTGCGGCAGGGCGGGGCGGCCGAGGCGGCGGGGCGGCTGGAGCGGGAGGCGGTCGGGGACGTCGACTACGTGCGGATCCAGCGGGCGTGGGAGTCGGCGCAGGCGGATCCGGCGTTCGTGCCGGCCTTCGTCGAGCAGGTGGTGGCGCGCGGTGGGGCGGCCTTCGCGCACCCTTCGGAGTCGCGGGAGCTGGCGGACCGGGGCGAGCGGCACGATCTGCTGCTGGGCCAGGTCTGCCTCGGGACCGCCCAGGACGTGCCGAAGAACCCGCTGAGTCATCGGGCGGCCGGTTTCGCGCTGGATCCGGCGCTGCTGGGAACGTCGCTGCTGGCGGTGGGTCCGGCGGGGACGGGGAAGACGGCGCGGCTGGCGCGGCCGGTGGCGGAGGCGCTGTGTCTGCAGGCGCTGGCCGGCACCGCGTGCGTGGTGGTGGTGGGGGCGGCGGACGCGGATCTCGGCCCGGACGCCTGGTACGACGTGGTGATCGCGCCCGGTGATCCGGCGTCGGTGTACGGGCTGGACCTCTACGGTGCGGCGCAGGATCCGGACGAGGCGGCCGCCCGGTTGGCCGAGGCGCTGCTGCCGGACGAGTTGACGGCGCGCGCGGAGAACGCCCGGACGGCGCTGCAGCAGGTGGTGGGCCCGTTCCACGCCGCGTACGCCCGCTATCCGGGGGTGCGGGAGTTGCGGGCGCTGCTGGCCGGTGAGCCGGACGTGCTGGCGGCCCTGGTGAAGGCGCTCGGGGTGGCGGGCCGACTGGCCGTGTACGAGCGGGACCTGGAGCACCGGGAACGTCAGCGCGGCCGGGCGGACGATCCCGGGGCGCTGCTGGCGGACCGGCTGGCGCTGCTGGACCGGCCGGCCTTCGAGGGCGCCTTCGCGACGGACGGCACCGGGCGGCCCCCGTTCGCGATGCGGGTGCTGGACCATCCGTTGCGGGTGCGGGTGAAGCTGCCGGAGCGCAGCCATCCGGAGGCCGCGCGGATGCTGTCCCGGTTGGTGGTGGGGCAGTTCGTGCAGGCGGCGGGGGCCCGTACGGACCGTTCGCTGTTCGCCGGCCTGGTGGTGGACGACGCCTCGGCGGCGCTGGACGCGACCGCCGTGCGCGGGGTGCAGCGGATGCGGGGGGCGAACGCGGGCGCGGTGCTGCTGCTGCGCACGCTGGTGGATCTGCCGGAGGCGCTGCGGGCGCCGTTGTTCGGCGCGGTCGGCTGCCGGATGGCGTTCCCGGGGATCGCGCCGTGGGACGGCCGGCTGTTCTCGGAGGCCTGGGGGACGCACCTGGTGCAGGAGACCGCGGTGACCCACACGCCCGACACCTCGGGCGGCGTGGTGCGGCGGGCCGGGCGGTTGGGGCGGCGGGCGTTGTCGGGGACGGCGGCGCAGACGGAGTCGGTGACGACGCGGGACGTGGAGCGCTTGCGCTGGTCGCCGTCGGATCTGGCGCACGCGCTGCCGGCGGGGCACGCGGTGGTGTCGTTGACCGCGGTGTCGGGGGAGCAGGTGCCGCCGTTGCTGGTGGATCTTCGGGGCTGACGGGGCGAGGGGCGGAAGCTCGCCGTCACGGTGGATTCGGCAGTGCCGGTTGTCCGGAGCGTCCATAATGAGGGGGAGAGACTCTCACTTGCCCCATTGCCCTCTCCTCGCCCGGCCGCAACGGCGCGGTCAGGTCGATCCCCCGAAGGTGCCATGCCCCCCACACTCGCCTCCGTTGTCCGCAACAGTTCGCTCCATCTGACGGTCCTCGCCGGCGCGGACCACCTGGAGCGGCCGGTCCGCTGGGTGCACACCAGCGAGCTGGACGACCCGACGCCGTTCCTGGAGGGTGGCGAGCTGCTGCTCACCACCGGGATCAAGCTGGGCCGTACGGCGGCCCAGTTGCAGGCGTACGTGCACCGGCTGGCCGATGCCGGGGTGGTGGGGCTGGGCCTGGGGGTGGGGCTGTCGCACACGGAGGTGCCGCAGCCGCTGGTGGACGCGGCCGCGCAGCGGGGGCTGCCACTGCTGCGGGTGCCGGAGCCGACGCCGTTCATCGCGATCAGCAAGGTGGTGTCCGCGGCGCTGGCCGCGGAGCAGTACGAGGCGGTGACGACCTCCTTCGAGGCGCAGGAGGAGCTGACCCGGGCCGCGCTGGGCAAGGACGGCACGACGGCGGTGGTGCGCCGGCTGGCGGCCCGGCTGGGCGGCTGGGCGGCGCTGTACGACGGCTCGGGGGCGCTGTCGGTGGTGGCGCCGGACTGGGCGGCGCGCCGGGCGGGGCGGCTGGCGGCGGAGGTGGACCGGCTGCGCCGGCGTCCGGCGCCGTCGAGCGCCGCGTTGCAGGGGCGGGCGCCGGGGATCGACACGGCGGACGAGGACTACGTGGTGGTCCAGTCGCTGGGGGCGGACCGGAGGGCCCGGGGCTTCCTGGCGGTGGGCACCGAGGACCGGATCACCCCGACCGAGCGGTACGTGCTGAACGCGGCGGTGGCGCTGCTGACCCTGACGCTGGAGCGCTCGCGCGAGCTGCGCCAGGCCGAGGAGCGGATGGGCGCGGCGCTGCTGCGGATGGTGCTGGCGGGCGAGGTGGCGACGGCCCGCCAGGTGGCGGTGGGGCTGTTCGGCGGTATGCCGGAGGGGACGATACGGGTTCTGGTGGCCGGGGCCGGGCCGAACGCGGAGGCCGCGGAGGCGCTCGGGGAACTGGGGGACCGGGCCGAGCAGGCGGGTGCCCGGGTGGGCGAGAAGCTGCTGGTGGCGCGGGAGGACGGCGCGCACGGGGCGCGGCTGATGGTGCTGGCGCTGGACAACGGGGCGGTGCACCGGGCCTGTCTGGGTGCGGTGGAGGAGCACGAGGGTCTGTCGCTGGGCGTGTCGGCGCCGGCCGCGCTGGAGGACGCGGGGACGGCGCACGCGCAGGCCGAGCGGGCGCTGGCGGTGGCGCTGCGCGGTGGCCGGCGGTCGGTGGACCACGAGGAGGTCGGTGCGGGGTCGCTGCTGCCGCTGCTCGGCGAGGACGCGGTGACGGCGTTCGCCGAGGGGCTGCTGCGGCCGCTGCGCGAGCACGACCGGACGGCCCGCGGCGATCTGGTGGCCTCGCTGCGGGCGTGGCTGTCCCGGCACGGGCAGTGGGACGCGGCGGCGGCCGATCTCGGGGTGCACCGGCACACGCTGCGCTACCGGATGCGGCGGGTCGAGGAGCTGCTGGGGCGTTCGCTGGACGACACCGACGTGCGGATGGAGCTGTGGCTGGCGTTGCGCTCCGGCGAGGAGTAGGTCGCACCCGAGCCGCACCGCACCGAGCCGCACCGAGCCACACCGCACCGAGCCGCACCGCACCGGGCCGCACCGAGCCGCACCGGACCGGGCCCCGTCCGGGCTCAGCCCGGGAGGCCCTGGACGGGATGGAGCAGCGTCGGGGGCGAACGCTCCGAGTCGGCCAATCCGGTCGGTGCGCCGCCCCACCTACCCTCGGGTTCGGGTCCCACACCCGTGGGCCCGATGACGACGAGGAGAGGGCCGGTACCACGGTGACCACCACGTACGATTTCTGGCTGGCCGGCCGACGGGCGAGCGGCGACGCCGACTTCGAGGTGCACAACAGCTGGGACGGCCGTCTGGTCGGCAAGGTGAGCATCCCGACCGACGCCCAGGTCGAGGAGGCGCTGGACGCCGCCGTCGCCGCGCTGCCGGTGTTCGCCGCCACCCCGGCGCACGTCCGCTCGGCCGCGCTGGACCACGTGGCCAAGCGCCTGGCCGAGCGCACCGAGGAGCTCGCCCAGCTGATCACCGCGGAGAACGGCAAGCCGATCAAGTGGGCCCGTGGTGAGGTCGGCCGCGCGGTGTCGGTCTTCCGCTGGGCGGCCGAGGAGGCCCGCCGGACCAACGGCGAGACGATGCGGCTGGACACCGACCCGGGCGGCGTGGGCCGTTTCGCGGTGGTGCGCCGCTTCCCGCGCGGTGTGGTGCTGGGGATCGCCCCGTTCAACTTCCCGCTGAACCTGGTCGCCCACAAGGTCGCCCCGGCGATCGCGGTCGGTGCCCCGATCATCCTGAAGCCGGCCCCGGCGACGCCGCTGTCGGCGATGGTGCTGGGCGAGATCCTGGCCGAGACCGACCTGCCGGCCGGTTCGTGGAGCATCCTGACGGTGCCGAACGACCGGATGCCGGCGCTGGTGCAGGACGAGCGCCTGCCGGTGATCTCGTTCACCGGTTCGGACAAGGTCGGCTACCAGATCATGGACTCGGTGCCGCGCAAGCACTGCACCCTGGAGCTGGGCGGCAACGCCGCGGCCGTGGTGCTCGCCGACTGGTCCTCGGAGGCCGACCTGGACTGGGCGGCCACCCGGATCGCGATGTTCGCCAACTACCAGGGCGGCCAGTCCTGCATCTCGGTGCAGCGCGTGATCGCCGACGCGTCGGTGTACGACGCGCTGGTGGAGAAGGTCGTGGCCAAGGTCAAGGCCCAGGTCACCGGTGACCCGAACGACGACGCGACGGACGTCGGCCCGCTGGTGGACGAGAACGCCGCGAAGCGGGTGGAGTCCTGGGTGGACGACGCGGTCGCCAAGGGCGCCAAGGTGCTCGCCGGCGGGGGCCGCGAGGGTGCGACCTACGCGCCGACCGTGCTGGCCGAGCTGCCCGCGGATGCGATCCTGGCCAAGGCCGAGGTGTTCGGCCCGGTCCTGTCGCTGCACCGGGTGGACGGTGTGGACGAGGCCTTCGCGGCCGTCAACGACTCGGCGTTCGGCCTTCAGGCGGGCGTGTTCACGCACGACCTGCAGACCGCCTTCCGCGCCCACCGGGAGCTGGAGGTCGGCGGTGTGATCATCGGCGACGCGCCGTCCTACCGCGCCGACCAGATGCCGTACGGCGGCGTCAAGGACTCCGGCGTCGGCCGTGAGGGCGTCCGGTACGCGATGGACGACTACACGGTCGAGAAGGTCCTGGTCCTCAGCGGCCTCGACCTCTGAGCGAACCCGTGAGTGAGGGGCCCGGTCCGGTGACCGGGCCCTTCGCCCGTTCCGGGGCCCGGTCGGCCCAGCCGTCGTGTCCGCCCGCGTCAGCCGTTGTGTCCGCCCGCGACGGAGACGGCCTCCTCGACCGTGGTGTCGCCGGCGACCAGCTCCAGCGTCTGCCCGGCCGTGCCCGGTGCGCGCAGCAGCGCGGCGAGGACGGCGGCGACGTCGGCCCGGTCCACGGCGCCGCGCGCGACCGAGGCGGCGAGCCGGACCAGGCCGGTGCCGGGGCCGTCGGTGAGGCGGCCGGGGCGCAGCACCGTCCAGTCCAGCGCCGTGCGGGCCCGGACGGCGTCGTCGGCGGCGCCCTTGGCCCGCAGGTAGGTCTCGAAGACCTCGTCGGCGGGGTGCTGGGCGTGGGCGTCGGCGCCCATCGAGGAGACCATCAGGTAGCGCCGGACGCCCGCGAGTTCGGCGGCGTCGGCGAGCAGCACGGCGGCGTCGCGGTCGACGGTGATCTTGCGGGCGGCGCCGCTGCCCGGTCCGGCGCCGGCGGCGAAGACGACCGCGTCGGCGCCGGCGAGCAGTTCGGCGAGTCGCGGGGCGGTGGCGGACTCCAGGTCGAGCAGCAGCGGTTCCGCGCCGGCGTCGGTGAGGTCCCGGGCCTGTTCGGGGCGGCGGATGATCCCGGCGGGCCGCTCGCCGCGCGCGGCGAGCAGCCGTTCGAGTTTCAGCGCGATCTGTCCGTGGCCCCCGGCGATGACGGTACGCATGGCTCCGACGGTAGCCCGGGGCGCGGACCGGCGTCCTGTCGGGAGGCGTCCTGCGCGGGGCCCCGGGCAGGACACAATGGGCGCATGACTTCGCTCGCCCACCCGCAGCTGCGGTTCACGCCCACCGTGCAGGACCCTTCCGGCCCCCGGGAGCTGGTGATCCTCGGTTCGACCGGGTCGATCGGCACCCAGGCCATCGACGTGGTGCTCCGCAACCCGGACCGGTTCCGGGTGGTCGCCCTGTCGGCGGCCGGCGGCCGGGTGGAGCTGCTCGCCGAGCAGGCGCTGCGGCTGGGCGTGCACACGGTGGCGGTGGCGGACCCGGCGGCCGAGCCGGCGCTGCGCGCGGCGCTGGCGGCGAAGGCGGCGGGCGCTGCGCTGCCGGCGGTGCTGGCGGGGCCGGACGCGGCGACCGAGCTGGCCGCGATGGAGTGCCACTCGGTGCTGAACGGCATCACCGGGTCGATCGGGCTGCGGCCGACGCTGGCCGCGCTGAGGGCGGGCCGGGTGCTGGTGCTGGCCAACAAGGAGTCGCTGATCGTCGGCGGCCCGCTGGTGAAGGCGGTGGCGCGGCCGGGGCAGATCGTGCCGGTGGACTCCGAGCACGCGGCGCTGTTCCAGGCGCTGGCGGGCGGTACCCGGGCCGAGGTCCGCAAGCTGGTGGTGACGGCCAGTGGCGGTCCGTTCCGCAACCGGACGCGTGAGCAGCTGGCCGGGGTGACGCCGCAGGACGCGCTGGCGCACCCGACCTGGGCGATGGGCCCGGTGGTCACGATCAACTCGGCGACCCTGGTGAACAAGGGCCTGGAGGTGATCGAGGCGCACCTGCTGTACGACGTGCCCTTCGACCGGATCGAGGTCGTGGTCCATCCGCAGTCGGTGGTGCACTCGATGGTGGAGTTCACCGACGGTTCGACGCTGGCGCAGGCCAGCCCGCCGGACATGCGGATGCCGATCGCGCTGGGCCTGGGCTGGCCGGAGCGGGTGCCGGACGCCGCCCCCGGCTGCGACTGGACCAAGGCCGCGACCTGGGAGTTCTTCCCGCTGGACGACGAGGCCTTCCCGGCGGTGGAGCTGGCCCGCGAGGTGGGCACCCTGGGCGGTACCGCGCCGGCGGTCTTCAACGCGGCCAACGAGGAGTGCGTGGAGGCGTTCCTGAAGGGGCGCCTCGCTTTCACGGGAATCGTGGACACTGTTGCCAAGGTCGTCGCCGAGCACGGCACGCCCGTGCCGGGAACTTCCCTGACGGTCGAGGACGTCCTGCACGCGGAGGACTGGGCCCGCGCCCGGGCCCGCGAGCTGGCGGCGGGCTGACGGCGGCGGGTTGACGGCGTGGGCCGTTTCCGGCCGGGTGTACCCGTACCGGGTGTCCGGCCGGGCGTGACTGCGGTAAGACAAGACGACGAGCGGAGCGGCATGACGGAGGGCCAGCGGTGGCAATGGTTTTGACGGTGGTCGGCATCCTGGTCTTCGCGGTCGGGTTGCTCGTCTCGATCGCCTGGCACGAGCTCGGCCACCTCTCGACGGCCAAGCTGTTCGGCATCCGGGTGCCGCAGTACATGGTCGGCTTCGGCCCGACCGTCTGGTCGCGGAAGAAGGGCGAGACCGAGTACGGCTTCAAGGCGATCCCGCTGGGCGGCTACATCCGGATGATCGGGATGTTCCCGCCGGGTGCGGACGGCCGGATCACCAAGCGCAGCAGTTCCCCCTGGCGCACCATGATCGAGGACGCCCGGGAGGCTTCCTACGAGGAGCTCCAGGAGGGCGACGAGCACCGGCTGTTCTACACCCGCAAGCCGTGGAAGCGCGTCATCGTCATGTTCGCCGGGCCGTTCATGAACCTGGTCCTGGCGTTCGGCCTGTTCCTGACGGTCCTGATGGGCTTCGGCGTCTCGACGGCGGTGCCGACCATCGGCTCGGTCGCCCAGTGCGTGGTCAAGGCCGGTTCGCCGACCGACGTGTGCCCCGCGGACGCGCCCAAGACCCCCGCCAACGAGGTGGGGCTGCGGCAGGGGGACAAGGTCCTCTCCTTCGGCGGGGACCGGATCCGCGACTACGACCAGCTCCAGGCGGACATCCGGAAGTCGGCCGGCCAGCAGGTCGAGATCCTGGTCGACCGGGGCGGGCAGCAACTCGTCCTCAAGCCCGTCATCGCCGTCAACGACGTGCAGAAGTACGACGGCAACGGCGTGCCGCTCAAGGGCCAGACCGTGCAGGCCGGCTTCCTCGGCTTCACCCCCAAGCAGGGAGTCGTCCAGCAGAGCTTCGGGCAGTCGCTGGACCGGATGGTCGGCATGGCCGAGAACGGGGTGAAGTCGCTGGCCGCGCTGCCCGGCAAGATCCCAGGTCTGTGGAACGCCGTCGTCGGGGACTCCCCGCGTGACCCGGACTCGCCGATCGGCATGGTCGGCGCCGCCCGAGTCAGCGGTGAACTGGTGAGCATGGACCTGCCCGCCAGCCAGCGGGTGGCGATGTTCGTCAACCTGCTGGCCGGGATCAACCTCTCGCTCTTCCTGTTCAACATGCTGCCGCTGCTCCCGCTGGACGGCGGCCACATCGCGGGCGCGGTGTGGGAATCGGTCCGCCGCCGATTCGCTCAGCTGTTCAAGCGGCCCGATCCCGGGCCCTTCGACGTCGCCAAGCTGATGCCGGTGGCGTACGTCGTGGCCAGCGTCTTCATTGGCTTCACCCTGCTGGTGATGGTCGCCGACCTGGTGAACCCGGTGAAGATCAGCTAGAGCGTTCGGGTACGGCGGGTGTGCTGGGGTCCGGCGCCGTGCCGTACCGTGGAGGCCGGGTGCGCGATCGAGGCGCGCCCGGCCTCGGCCGTCCCACTGGCCGGGCGGTCGACCACACCTCAACCCCGGGGAACCCTGCGCACATGACCGCGATCTCGCTCGGTATTCCGTCCCTGCCGCTCAAGCCGCTCGCCAAGCGCCGTGTATCCCGGCAGATCATGGTCGGCAACGTACCGGTCGGCGGTGACGCTCCCGTCTCGGTGCAGTCGATGACCACCACCGTGACCTCGGACATCAACGCCACGCTGCAGCAGATCGCTGAGCTCACCGCATCCGGGTGCCAGATCGTCCGGGTCGCCGTCCCCACCCAGGACGACGCCGACGCGCTGCCGATCATCGCCAAGAAGTCCCAGATCCCGGTGATCGCCGACATCCACTTCCAGCCGAAGTACGTCTTCGCCGCGATCGACGCCGGCTGCGCCGCGGTCCGCGTCAACCCGGGCAACATCAAGGCCTTCGACGACAAGGTCGGCGAGATCGCCAAGGCCGCCAGGGACGCCGGCGTGCCGATCCGGATCGGCGTCAACGCCGGCTCGCTCGACAAGCGCCTGCTGGAGAAGTACGGCCGCGCCACCCCCGAGGCCCTCGTCGAGTCCGCGCTCTGGGAGTGCTCGCTGTTCGAGGAGCACGACTTCCGCGACATCAAGATCTCGGTCAAGCACAACGACCCGGTCGTGATGATCAACGCCTACCGCCAGCTGGCCGCCGCCTGCGACTACCCGCTGCACCTCGGCGTCACCGAGGCCGGCCCCGCCTTCCAGGGCACCATCAAGTCCGCGGTGGCCTTCGGCGCGCTGCTCGCCGAGGGCATCGGCGACACCATCCGGGTCTCCCTCTCCGCCCCGCCGGCCGAGGAGATCAAGGTCGGCAACCAGATCCTGGAGTCGCTCGGCCTGCGCCAGCGCGGCCTGGAGATCGTCTCCTGCCCGTCCTGCGGCCGCGCCCAGGTCGACGTCTACAAGCTGGCCGAGGAGGTCACCGCCGGCCTGGAGGGCATGGAGGTGCCGCTGCGCGTCGCCGTCATGGGCTGCGTCGTGAACGGCCCGGGCGAGGCCCGCGAGGCCGACCTCGGCGTCGCCTCCGGCAACGGCAAGGGCCAGATCTTCGTCAAGGGCGAGGTCATCAAGACCGTCCCCGAGTCGAAGATCGTCGAGACCCTGATCGAGGAGGCGCTCAAGCTCGCCGAGCAGATGCAGGAGGCGGGCGTCGAGGCCGGTACGCCGACCGTCGTCGCGGCCGACTGACCACGCAGGGTCCGCGCGGTGCGCCGCGCGCAGTCTTCCGGAAGCGGGGCCGTCCGTTCGCGGACGGCCCCGCGGCCGTAGCCGGGTGGGGCCACGGAGTAGGGTGCGGCCAGATTCGTCTCAGTGAGGTGCTGTCTCGATGCTCGATCGAGGTGTGATGCTCCCCGGCTCGTTCCAGGCCGCCCGCGCCCTGGCCACCACCCGCGTGTTGGAGCCCCCCGACCTCGCGGACGCCTTGGAGATCCTCCACCGCGACCCGGTCGCCAACTCCTTCGTCGCCACCCGGGTCGAGGCCGTCGGTCTGGACCCCTGGCGGCTCGGCGGCGAGATGTGGGGCTGGTACGACGGGGACGGCGCCCTCGCCGCGCTCTGCTACGCCGGGGCCAACCTCGTCCTGGTCGACGCCGGGCCGGAGGCCGTCGCCGCCTTCGCCGAGCGGGCCCGCCGGCAGGGCCGCCGCTGCTCCTCGATCGTTGGCCCGGCCGGGGCCACCGCCGCCTTCTGGGCGCTGCTGGAACGCAGTTGGGGCCCGGCCCGCGAAGTCCGCGCCCACCAGCCGCTGTTGGCCACCGCCGTGCCCTCCGCCGAGATCGCGCCGGACCCGCTGGTGCGGCGGGTGCGGCGGGAGGAGATCGACGCGCTGATGCCCGCCTGCGTGGCGATGTTCACCGAGGAGGTCGGAGTCTCCCCGCTGGCCGGTGACGGCGGCCTGCTCTACCAGGCCCGGGTCGCCGAACTCGTCTCCGCCGGGCGGTCGTTCGCGCGTTTCACCGAGGACGGCGAGGTCGTCTTCAAGGCCGAGATCGGCGCCGTCACCGAGGGCGCCTGTCAGGTCCAGGGCGTCTGGGTCGCCCCCGGGTACCGGGGCCGGGGCCTCTCCGAGACCGGCATGGCCGCCGTCCTCGACCTCGCGCTGCGCGAGATCGCCCCGGTGGTCTCGCTCTACGTCAACGACTTCAACCTGCGGGCCCGGGCCGCCTACCGGCGGGTCGGCTTCCGTGAGGTCGGCGCGTTCATGAGCGTGCTGTTCTGAGTCCGCACCCCGGGAGTTCGGTTCCGATCTTCGCCCGCGCCGGCGGCCCACGGGTAGTAACGTCCGAGGCATGGATCAGCTGACCGGGGTGACGATCGAGGCCATCGACCTTGCGGCCTGGGCGCCGCAGGCGCTGGAGGTCCAGGCGGTGGCGTTCGGCCTGACGGCCGAGGAGGTCGCCGTCCGGCTGCACATCGTCGGCCGGCACGCCCACCAGCCCGGGGTGATCGCGCTCGGCGCGATGAGCGGCGGCCGGCTGGTCGGCTTCGGCTACGGGATGCCCAACCAGCGCGACCACTGGTGGAGCACGGTGATCGAGCCCTACCTGGACGCACGCGGCCACGACGCCTGGCTGGACGACGTGTTCGCCGTCACCGAGCTGCACGTGCTGCCCGAGTACCAGGGCCAGGGCGTCGGCTCCCGGCTGATCCGCACCCTCTGCGAGCGCTCCGGGCTGGAGCGCAGCATCCTCTCCGCGATCGACGCGGAGACCCCCGCCCGGCGGCTCTACCGGGCGCTCGGCTACCAGGACCTCGCCCGTGCGGTGCGCTTTCCCGCCACGGACCGGCTGTACGCGGTGATGGGGGCCCGGCTTCCGCTGCGCGGGCCGGGCGAGGCGTAGGGCTCGCCCTACAGCGCCCCGGCGAACTCCAGGTAGAGCTCGGCGTCCTCCCGGCGGCCGGCCGCCAGGGCCCGCAGGGCGAGGTCGACGGCCCGGAACAGCGTCCAGCCGCGCAGCCGTTCCCGGTCCACCTCCAGCGCGTCCGCGAGCTGGTGCAGCCGGCGGCGGACGGCCGCGGCCACGCCGGGGGAGCCGACCAGGGTGTCCGCCCGGTCCAGCGCCAGCCGGGCCAGGTCGAAGGCGCGCTCGCCGGCCAGCGGGCGCGGGTCGATCGCCAGCCAGGGCGCCCGGTCGGCGGCGAGCACGTTGCCGTGGTGGAAGTCCCCGTGGAGCAGGAAGGTCTCGGCGGCGGAGCCGGCCAGGCCGTCGGCGGTGTCCAGCGCCTCGGCGATCAGCGGCTCGGCCTCGGCGGCGCCGGGCAGGGCGCGGTGCCCGCGCAGCCGTTCCGCGGTGTCGGCGGTCCGGGCCGCGAGGGTCGGGAACGGGTGGTCCTCGGGCAGGGTGCTCCAGAGCCGGTGCAGCAGGCTGGTCGCCTCCAGCATCGCCTTCGCCTCGGCGAGCGAGCGCAGCGGGATGTCCCCGTGCAGCCGCTCCAGCAGTTGGACGCCCTCGGCGGGGTCGGCGTCCAGCAGCAGGACGGCCCCGCGCCCGGCCCAGTGGGCGAGCGCCGCGTGCTCCAGCGCGGTCTCGGGGGTCCGCAGGCCGGTCTTGAGGACGGCGGGGGAGAGGTCGTCGCGGTGGACGTAGGCGACCAGGCTCAGGCTGCCGCCGGGATCGAGCACCCGCTCCAGGGTGAGGTCCCAGCGCGCCAGGTGGGCGGCCACCCGCGCGGGCAGTCCGGCCAGCCACTGCCGGCCCGGTTCGCCCTCGCTCGCCGCGACGCCGCGCGCCAGCCAGGCGGGGACGGTGATCTGCGGTGCTGCTCCCGACATGCCGGCCTTCCGGTTGACGCTCCCCCGTTGGTGTTACCCGTCCATTGTCGGCCATGAACGGGAAACCGCAGGTCAGCGCTGCGGGCCCTAGGGAGTGGCGGCCGTGGGGGTGGGGAGGGGCTCGGGAATGCCGGGGAAGGCGGGGTCGGCCGCGCCCCAGCGGTGGGCGCGCAGGGCGCTGTCGCGCAGGGCGTCGGCGGCGGTGCCCCGTTGGGGGCCGGGGACGGCGGCGACCAGGTCGGCGTAGACGGTGGTGAGCCGGGTTTCGAGGTGGGCGGCGAGCTTGGTGGCGCCGGCCGCGTCGGTGACGGCGAACGGGAGCTGGTAGCCGCCGGCGGCGGCGGCCGGGGTGGCGCCGAGGGAGCCGATCAGCCGCTGCCAGGCGTCCCGCCGGGCCTCGTGGGCGGCGTAGGCGGTGCGGGCGTCGGTGCGCTGCTGGTCCTCGGGGAGCCGGGCGCCGACCACGCCGTAGCCGTAGACGGCGGCGTGTTCGGCGCCGAGGGCGCCCTGGAGGGCGGTCACCGCCGCGGCGGCGGCGGGGTCGGCCGACGGGCCGGCGGAGGGGGAAGCGGTGGGCTGGTCGCTCGGGGGCGCGGTCGGCGCCTCGGTGGGGGTGGTGGCGGCAGGGGGCGGGGCGACCGGCGGGGTGGTGTCGCCGAGGGCGACGGCGTGCAGCACGTCGGAGGCGGCGACCGAGGCGAGCAGCCGGGCCAGCGGTGGCCGGGCTGCGGCCAGGTCGGTGAGGCGGGCCTGGGCGGTCTGCCGTTCGAGTGCGGCGAGCGCGGCGGGGGTGCCGACCGGCGCCCCGCTCGCCGTCCCGCTCGCCGTCCCGCTCGCCGTCCCGCTCGGCGGTGCGCTCGGTGTCCCGCCCGGGCCGGCCGAGGACGTGGCCGGGGACGCCGGGGGGATGGAGGCGGCCGGCAGCCCGTAGGCGAGGGCGGCGCGGTGCTGGGCCACCTCGGCCCGGAGCGGCTGCAGCACGGCGGCCTGGGCGCCGCCCGGGCCGGCGAGCAGCGCGTCGTAGCCGGCCAGCAGCGTGTCGGTGGCGGCGATCGAGCGCAGGATGACCGGTTCGTCCGGGTTCGGCAGCGGGCCGCGGTTGCCGGGCGTGGTGTCGTTGCCGCCGTGGGAGCCGGTGCAGGCGGTGAGGGCGGTGAGGGCGAGCAGCCCGAGAGCCAGGAACGTCCGTCGGCTGGGCGGCTGCATGGGTGTCACTCCGGGGCGTGTGCGGGAGGGCGGCCTCCCCGCCTGCCCTTCGTAGGCGTGAATGATTACAGAATCCCCACGATTCCGGGCGGGGATTCGGATCCAGGGGCGCCCCGGGAGCGGGTGTGAGCTTGCTCGCAGTGGGTGGCGTGCGCCCGGTCGGGGGTGGTCCGGAATCGGTGGTTCGCGGCTTCACCGGCTAGGCTTTGGGCCGAGCTGCCGTGACCCGGTGTGCGCCGGACCGGCGCCGGAGGGTGCGGAGCGACCTTCTGACAACAGCAGACGCGGCCGAGGAGTCCACCCGGATGAGCACCACCCACACCGACCGGCTGCGCGCGTTGCTGGAGCCGCTGGCCGTGCAGGCCGGTCTGGACCTGGAGGACGTCAAGGTCACCAAGGCCGGCAGCCGCCGCCAGGTGCAGATCGACGTCGACACCGACGGCGGCGTGGACATGGACGCCATCGCCGAGTTCAGCCGGGTGGTCGGTGAGGCTCTGGACGAGTCGGACCTGATGGGCGACGAGCCCTACCTGCTGGAGGTCGGTTCGCCGGGCGCTGAGCGTTCGCTGGACCTGCCCCGGCACTGGCGTCGCGCGGAGGGCCGACTGGCCAAGATCCACCTGGTCGACGGCGGGGAGATCGTCGCCCGGGTGCTGGAGGCGGACGAGGACGGCGCGCTGGTCGAGGTGCAGCCGGTGAAGGGCCGCGGCCGTCCGAAGGAGCGCCGGCTGGCGTACGCCGAGGTGGATCGGGCGCGCGTGCAGGTCGAGTTCAACCGCAAGGACGACAAGCTCCTCGACGAGGCCGCGGACTACGCGGACGACGACGCCTCCGAGGAGGGGGACGACGGTGCGCTGTGACCTGCGCACCGCCCGGACCATGACGAACGTGACGAAGAAAGACGAGGAGGCGTAGCCGTGGACATCGACATGAGTGCCCTGCGCACGCTGGTCAACGAGAAGAACATCCCCTTCGACCTGCTGGTCGAGTCCATCGAGTCCGCCCTCCTCACCGCGTACCACCGCACCGAGGGCTCGCGCCGCCGCGCCCGGGTGCACCTGGACCGCAAGTCCGGCCACGTCACCGTGTGGGCGACGGAGGACCCGGCCGAGCTGGACGAGGGCGTCGAGCCCAAGGAGTTCGACGACACCCCGAACGGCTTCGGCCGGATCGCGTCCAGCATCGGCATCCAGGTGATGATGCAGCGCCTGCGCGACGCCGCCGACGACCAGACCTTCGGCGAGTACGCGGGCAAGGAGGGCGACATCGTCACCGGTGTCGTCCAGCAGGGCAACGACCCGAAGAACGTGCTGGTCGACATCGGCAAGCTGGAGGCCATCCTGCCGCCGCAGGAGCAGGTCCCGGGCGAGGACTACCGGCACGGCACCCGGCTGAAGTGCTACGTCGTGGCGGTGCGCCGCGGTGTGCGCGGGGCCTCGGTGACGCTGTCGCGGACGCACCCGAGCCTGGTGAAGAAGCTGTTCGCGCTGGAGGTCCCGGAGATCGCGGACGGCAGCGTGGAGATCGCCGCGATCGCCCGTGAGGCCGGCCACCGCACCAAGATCGCGGTCTGGTCGCGCCGGGCCGGGCTGAACGCCAAGGGCGCCTGCATCGGCCCGATGGGCAGCCGGGTGCGCGCGGTGATGGGCGAGCTGCACGGCGAGAAGATCGACATCGTCGACTGGTCGGAGGACCCCCGGGAGATGGTCGCCGCGGCGCTGTCCCCCGCACGGGTGACCAGCGTGGAGATCGTCGACCTGGCCCAGCGTTCCGCCCGGGTGATCGTGCCGGACTACCAGCTGTCGCTGGCGATCGGCAAGGAGGGGCAGAACGCCCGCCTCGCCGCCCGCCTCACCGGCTGGCGGATCGACATCCGGCCGGACACCGAGGGCCAGCCCGAGGACGGCGGTCGGGACACCGACCGCTGAGCGCGGCGCTGACCGGCCGTTCGCCCCGTCAAAGCCCCCCGCCGTTCCGCCCGGGATCGGCGGGGCGGCGCCATGTCCCTTCGGAGGGGTAGACTTGCCTTCGTCTGGCCGGACGCACGTCCGAGCACGCCCGGAACGCACCTGCGTGGGCTGCCGCAAGCGAGCGGCCAAGCACCAGCTGTTGCGTGTCACGGCGGTCGAGGGCGTCTGCGTCCCCGACCCCCGTGGCGCACTGCCGGGCCGGGGCGCTCACCTGCACCCCGATCCGGCCTGCCTCGACCTCGCGGTCCGCCGTCGGGCGTTTCCCCGGGCCTTCCGCCTCCAGGGGACGCTCGACACGGAGCGGCTCCGCGAGTTCATCGGGGAGCGGACCGTCGACACCCCGGCGCCCTGAGTCCCTCAGGCCGCCCGGTGGGGCGACGCCCGCAACGGCCGCCGCTCAGTGCGGCGGGAGAACCACCGCAACAAGCACGGTTCGCGGGCAGCCGCGTGCCGTGCCACCAGTCAGGTACCTCGCGATGTGGAAGTAGGTCGAGATTGCGATGAGCTCTCGATGAGTACGCGATGAGTACGCGATGGGTACGCCCATGAAGTAGCGACGGTCCGGCGGACGAGACACCCCGGACTCATAGACAGGAGTGAAGTGGCTAAGGTCCGGGTTTATGAACTCGCCAAGGAACTTGGCTTGGAGAGCAAGGCCGTCATGGCCAAGCTCACCGAGCTCGGTGAGTTCGTCCGTTCGGCGTCCTCGACGATTGAGGCGCCGGTCGTACGTAAGCTGACTGACGCGCTTGGTGTGGCCCCCACCGGTGGTGGTTCCGCTGCCAAGCCGGGCCCGCGCAAGAGCGCGGCGCCCCAGCCCGCGGGTGGCTCCGCCGCCGCGGGTGCACCCAAGCCGGGTGCTCCGACCCCGGGTCCGCGCCCCAGCGCGACCCCTGGTCCCCGTCCCACCCCGGCCGCGGCCCCTGCGGCCCAGGCCGCGCCCGCCGCCCCGGCGGCCCCCGCCGCCGCGAAGCCGGCGGGTGGCCCGACCCCGGGCCCGCGCCCGGCGGCGCGTCCCGCCGCTCCGGCGGCCCCGGCCGCGCCCGCGGCCGAGTTCTCCTCGCCGGCTCCGGCCGGTGACACCCCGCGTCAGGCTCCGCAGGCCTCGCAGGCTCCGCAGGCCCCGCAGGCCTCGCGTCCGGCCGGTCCCGCCGCCGGCGGTGCCCGTCCGGGTCCGCGTCCGGCCGGTCCGCGTCCGGGCAACAACCCGTTCACCTCGGGCAGCGCGACCGGTATGGCCCGCCCCGGCGACCGCCGTCAGGGCGCGCCGGGTGCGCGTCCGGCCGGTCAGGGCGCCCCGGGTGGCGACCGTCCGCGTCCGGGTGGCGACCGTCCGCGTCCCGCCGGTGCTCCCGGTGCCGACCGTGGCGCCCCGCGTCCCGGTGGCGACCGTCCGCGTCCCGCCGGTGCTCCCGGCGCCGACCGTGGCGCCCCGCGTCCCGGTGGCGACCGTCCGCGTCCCGACGGCATGCCGCGTCCGGCCGGTCCGCGCCCCGGCGCCCCGTCCCCGTCCGGCATGCCGCGCCCGAACCCGGGCATGATGCCGCAGCGTCCGGCTCCGGGCCCGCGTCCGGGCCCCGGCGGCCGTGGCCCCGGTGGCCCCGGTGGCCGTCCGGGTGGTCCGGGTGCCGGTGGCGCTCGTCCGGGCTTCCAGGGTCGTCCGGCCGGTCCGGGCTCGCGTCCGGCCGGTGGCGGCGGCTTCGGCGGTCCGCGTCCCGGTGGCGGTGCCCCCGGTGGTGGCGGCGGCTTCGGTCCGCGTCCCGGTGGTTTCGGTGGTCGTCCCGGCGGCCCGGGTGCCCGTGGTGGCACGCAGGGCGCCTTCGGTCGTGGCCCGGGCGGTCGCCCGGCGCGTGGCCGCAAGTCGAAGCGGGCGAAGCGCCAGGAGTACGAGGCCATGCAGGCCCCGTCCGTCGGCGGTGTGATGCTGCCTCGCGGCAACGGCCAGACCGTTCGCCTGTCGAGCGGCGCCTCGCTGATGGACTTCGCGGAGAAGATCAACGCCAACCCGGCCGCGCTCGTCTCCGTCATGTTCAACCTCGGTGAGATGGTCACCGCGACACAGTCGGTCTCCGACGCGACCCTCGAGCTGCTGGCCGGCGAGATGGGCTTCATCCTGGAGATCGTCAGCCGCGACGACGAGGACCGCGAGCTGCTGGAGTCGTTCGACATCGACTTCGGTGCGAACGAGGGCGACGAGGACCAGCTGGCCCCGCGCCCGCCGGTCGTCACCGTCATGGGTCACGTCGACCACGGTAAGACCCGCCTGCTGGACGCCATCCGCAAGTCCAACGTGGTGGCCGGCGAGGCCGGTGGCATCACCCAGCACATCGGTGCCTACCAGGTCGTCACCGAGGTGAACGGCGAGCAGCGCCCGATCACCTTCCTCGACACCCCGGGTCACGAGGCGTTCTCCGCCATGCGTGCCCGTGGTGCCAAGTCCACCGACATCGCGATCCTGGTGGTCGCGGCCAACGACGGTGTCATGCCGCAGACGGTCGAGGCGCTGAACCACGCCAAGGCCGCGGGTGTGCCGATCGTGGTCGCCGTCAACAAGATCGACGTCGAGGGCGCCGACCCGACCAAGGTCCGCGGTCAGCTGACCGAGTTCGGTCTGGTGGCGGAGGAGTACGGCGGCGACACCATGTTCGTCGACATCTCCGCGCGCCAGGGCCTCAACATCGAGCAGCTGCTGGAGGCCGTGGTCCTCACCGCGGACGCCTCGCTCGACCTGCGGGCCAACCCCGAGCAGGACGCGCAGGGTATCGCCATCGAGGCCCACCTCGACAAGGGCCGCGGCGCCATGGCGACCGTGCTCGTGCAGCGCGGTACCCTCCGCGTCGGCGACTCGATCGTGGTCGGCGACGCCTACGGCCGCGTCCGCGCGATGCTGGACGAGAACGGCAACAGCCTCGCCGAGGCCGGCCCGTCCCGCCCGGTGCTGCTGCTCGGTCTGACCTCGGTGCCCCGCGCCGGCGACAGCTTCATCGTCGTCGACGAGGACCGCACCGCCCGTCAGATCGCCGAGAAGCGCTCGGCCCGCGACCGCAACGCCGCCTTCGCGCAGCGTCGGGTCCGGGTGTCCCTGGAGGACCTGGACAAGGCCATCGCCGCCGGCGAGATCGAGCAGCTCAACCTCATCATCAAGGGTGACGTCTCCGGTTCGGTCGAGGCCCTCGAGGACGCCCTCGTCAAGCTGGACGTGGGCGAGGAGGTCGAGCTCCGCATCCTGCACCGCGGTGTGGGTGCGATCACCGAGTCCGACGTCAACCTGGCGATGGGTTCGGACGCCATCATCATCGGCTTCAACGTGCGCGCCGAAGGCCGTGCGCGTACCGCGGCCGACAAGGAAGGCGTGGACGTCCGGTACTACTCGGTCATCTACCAGGCGATCGAGGAGATCGAGAACGCCCTCAAGGGCATGCTCAAGCCCGAGTACGAGGAGGTGCGCCTCGGCTCCGCGGAGATCCGCGAGGTGTTCCGCTCCTCCAAGTTCGGCAACATCGCGGGTGTCATCGTCCGCGAGGGCCTGCTGCGCCGCAACGCCAAGGCCCGCCTCATCCGCGACGGCAAGGTCGTGGCGGAGAGCCTCACCATCGAGGGTCTGCGCCGCTTCAAGGACGACGCGACCGAGGTCCGCGAGGGCTTCGAGGCCGGTGTCACCCTGGGGTCGTTCAACGACATCAAGGTCGAGGACATCATCGAGACCTACGAGATGCGCGAGAAGCCGCGTTCGTAGTCGGTGAAAGCCGGGGCCGGTCGACGGGTGGTATTTCCGTCGACCGGCCCCGGTCTCGCTGTGTAGGGTCCGGGGTAGTCGAGATGCAGCAGCGTTCAGACGTAGCACCGGCAGCCCGGTTCAGGGCTGCCCCCCGAGGCCTTCCAGGTCGGCGAGACCTGTCATACATGTTCGTGGGAACACTCACCTTCGACCTGCTGTTGGGCGACGTCCACTCGCTCAAGGAGAAGCGTTCGATCGTGCGGCCCATCGTGGCCGAACTGCAGCGCAAGTACAGCGTGTGCGCTGCCGAGACCGGGAACCAGGATCTGCACCGCAGGGCCGAGATCGGCCTCGCGGTGGTGGCCGGCGATGCCGGGTACGTCACCGAGATCCTGGACAGCTGTGAGCGGTTGGTCGCCGGCCGCCCCGAGGTGCAGCTCCTCTCCGCGAGGAGGAGGTACCACAACGACGACGACGAATGAGAGCCGTGGAGACGATCGGCGGAAGTCGCCGTTCTCACACGGATCAGGACCCAGAGCGCCCGCAAGGCCGGGCGCGGGCCGGTACTTTGGGGCGTGGGCCCCGAAGGGTGCGTAGCTCACCCGAATGCCGGACCCACTGCACGAGGAGGCAACGTGACCGACACCGCAAGGGCGCGCAAGCTCGCCGACCGCATCCAGGTGGTCGTCGCCCAGACCCTGGAGCGGCGGATCAAGGACCCGCGACTGGGGTTCGTGACCATCACCGACACCCGGGTGACCGGGGACCTGCGCGAGGCCACCGTCTTCTACACCGTCTTCGGCGACGAGACCGAGCGCGAGGCCACGGCCGCCGCGCTGGAGAGCGCCAAGGGCGTGATCCGCTCCGAGGTCGGCAAGATCGGGGTGCGCTTCACCCCGACGCTGACCTTCGTCGCGGACGCGCTGCCGGACAACGCCCGGAACATCGACGACCTGCTCGACCGGGCCAAGGCCATCGACGCGGCGGTGCGCACCACCGCCGCGGGCGCGACCTACGCCGGCGAGGCGGACCCGTACAAGGTTCCGGCGGCCGAGCGTGACGACGAGGACGAGTAGTCATGGCGGGTGAGCCGGCGAAGGCCGCCTCGCGAGCCGGTTCGACCACGGGGGCGTCTTCCACCAGCACGGTGGAGGACGCCCTCGTGGCGCTCCCGGGGCCGCGCACCGAGGAGAGCGGTTTCGAGCTGCTCTGGCAGCAGGTGGTGGCGGAGATCGGGCGGGCCCGTTCGATCGACCTGATCTGCCACATCTGCCCGGACGGCGACGCCCTGGGCTCCTCGCTGGCGGCCGCGCTGGCGCTGCGCGGGCTCGGCAAGCGGGTGCGGGTCTCCTTCGGCGACGACCCGCAGATCGTGCCCGAGTCGTTGGCCTTCCTGCCCGGCCAGGAGCTGATCGTGCCGGCCGTCGAGGTGCCGGACGTCCCCGAGCTGGTGCTCTGCTTCGACGTGGCCGCGGAGAGCCGGCTCGGCCTGCTGCACGGCAAGGCCTTCGCCGCGCCGGTGCTGGTGGTGATCGACCACCACGCCTCCAATCCGGGCTTCGGCACCCACCAGCTGATCGACCCGACCGCGCCGGCCACCGCCGTCCTGGTCGACGAACTGCTGCGCCGGCTCGGCGTCGAACTCGACCAGGACCTGGCCACCTGCCTGTACACCGGCGTCGCCACCGACACCGGTTCGTTCAAGTACCGGGCCACCACGCCCGCCACCCACGAACTCGCCGGGCGGCTGCTGGCCACCGGCATCCGGCACGACCTGATCTCCCGGCAGCTGTGGGACACCTCCTCCTTCGGCTACCTCAAGGTGCTCGCGGGCGCGCTCGACCGGGCCGTCTACGAGCCGGACGCGGCCGGCGGGCTGGGCCTGGTGTGGACCTGGGTGCCGTACCAGGACCTGGTGCTGTTCAGCGTCACGGTCGAGGAGATCGAGGGGCTGATCGACATCCTGCGCCGCCCGGCCGAGGCCGAGGTGGCGCTGGTGCTCAAGCAGGACCCGGACGGCACGCTGCGGGGCTCCTCGCGTTCCAAGGGCGCGGTGGACGTCGCCGCCGCCTGCGCGGAGCTGGGTGGCGGCGGGCACGTCTTCGCGGCCGGGTTCAGCGCCCGGGAGGACGTGGCCGCGGTGGTCGAACGGTTCCGGAGCGCGCTGCGACCGGTACGTTGATCATCTCTTGACCGCTTTTTAGAGAAAGAACTTGATGAAGCGCAAAGGCACCGGCCCGGACGGCCTGGTGATCGTCGACAAGCCCGAGGGCATCACCTCCCACGGGGTCGTCGCCAAGCTGCGATGGCTGGCCGGGACGCGGAAGGTCGGGCACGCCGGCACGCTCGACCCGATGGCCACCGGCGTACTGGTGATCGGCGTCGAGCGGGCCACCCGGCTGCTCGGCCACCTGATGCTCACCGCCAAGACGTACGAGGCGACCGTCCGGCTCGGCCAGACCACCGTCACCGACGACCGGGAGGGCGAGGTCACCGCGTCCGCCCCGGCCGACGGGGTGACCAGGGAGGCGATCGACGCCGGGATCGCCGCGCTCACCGGCGAGATCATGCAGGTGCCCTCCAAGGTCAGCGCGATCAAGATCGACGGCAAGCGGTCGTACGCGCGGGTGCGCGAGGGCGAGGACTTCGAGCTCGCGGCCCGGCCCACCACGATCCACTCCTTCACCGTGCACGGGCAGCGCGCGGCGCTCGCCGAGGACGGCACGCCGGTGATCGACCTGGACGTGACCGTCGAGTGCTCCTCCGGCACCTACATCCGGGCGCTGGCCCGTGACCTGGGCGCCGGGCTCGGCGTCGGCGGCCACCTCACCGCGCTGCGGCGCACCAGGGTCGGGCCGTACTCGGTGGAGTCGGCGCACACCCTGGAGCAGCTGGAGGCCGCGGTCACCGGCGAGTCCCCGACGGGGCTGCAGGTGCTGCCGATCGGGGAGGCCGCGGCCGCCGCCTTCCCGCGCTGGGACCTGGACGAGTCGGCGGCGGAGAAGCTGTCGCACGGTGCCCGGCTCAAGGCGCCCGGGCTGGGCGTGGACGGGCCGATCGCGGTGTTCGGGCCGGACGGGCGCTTCCTCGCGCTGGTCGAGGAGACGGGCGGGCAGGCGAAGCCGGTCGCGGTCTTCGTCGGCTGACGCCCCGCAGCGCACGCGTCACCCCCGTCGGGAGTCTTCCGGCGGGGGTTTCGCTCGTTCGGGGGGCGTCCCGGGAGGGGCTTCGCTCGTTCAGGGGGTGTTCCGGCGAGGTCCGGGGGTTCGTTCCGGCGAGGGAGAGGGAGGGGTCACCCGCCCGGGGGAGCGCGCGAGGTGAACGCCCGTGGTGAGCGGCGCAGGCGCGGTGGGGCCGCCTCCCGGGCGGGCAGGCTCCCCGGCGGCGAGCAGGTCGCCGTGACGAGCCCGCCCCCGGGCCGTCCGGCCTGCGGGGAGGGCAGTGCGAATGCCGGGATTCCTGGACGGCGACGGCGTGGCGGGAGATCCGGGGCGGTACCTGCTGCGGATCCGCGACCTCAACGGGCGACTGCACGGCTTAGGGTTCGTCGCCGACCCGCAGGGCACCGTCCTCACCGCCCACGAGAGCGTCACCGGCCTGGACCGGATCGTCCTGCACACCCCCGGCGGGCAGACCAGGGTGCTCGGCCCGGACGCCGTCCTGCCGCTGCCCGAGCACGGGCTCGCCCTGCTGCGCACCGACGCGGTCGGCGGGCTGCCCGTGCCGCCGCTGCCCGTCGCGGCCCTCGGGGCCGGGCGCGCGGTGCTGCTGCCCGCGCTGGCCGGCGAGGACGGGCGGGTGGTGGCGCTGCGCTGCGGTCTGCTCGGTGCCGCCGGTGCCGCCGGTGCCGGGTGCGGCGGGGTCGGCGGGGTGCTGCTGCTCGACCCGCCGGTGGTCGCCGGCGTCGCGGTGCCGGCCGGTTCGCCGGTGCTGGACGCCCGCAGCGGCGCCGTGGTGGCCCTGGCCGTGCCCGCGCTGCGCGGGCCGCAGCACGGCGGCGCGCTCCCGGCGGTGCCGGCCGGCGGCGGCGCGGTCGCGGTCGCGCCGGCGCTGGCCGAACTGCTGGCGCGCAACGGCGCGGCCGTGCCCGGCTACGGGCCCGCGCTCAACCTGGCCGGCGTGCTGCGGCTGACCGCGGCCCAGCTGGCCGCCGCCGGGGCCGGCCCGGGCCGGGTCGCCGGGCTCGCCGCCGACCGGGTCGACCGGCCCGACGGACTGGCCGGGGACGAGCCGCAGGCCACCGTCACCGCCCTGGTCGGCGCCCCCGGCAGCGGGCGCTCCACCGAACTCGCCGCCCTCGCCGCCCGCCGCGCCGGCGGCGCCCGGCCGCTGCCCACCCTCTGGCTGCGCGGCGCCGACCTGCGCGCCGAGGACCGCTCGCTCGCCGCCCCGGTGGAACGGGCGCTGGCCGCCGTCGCGGCCGAGCTGGACATCCCGGCGCCCGCGCCGGAACCGGTGGCGGCGCTGTGCGCGGCGGCCGGGCGGCCGCTGCTGGTGGTCCTGGACGGCCCCGAGGAGGCCCCGGCGCCGCTGGACCCGCGCTGGCTGCGCGGCGCGGGGGACTGGCTGACCGGCTGCGGGGCGCGGCTGCTGACCGCCTGCGGCGAGGAGGCCTGGGTGCGGCTGGCGGCCGAGAAGTGGGGCAGCGGCTCCGGCCACGTCCGGTACCCGGACCCGCCGGAGCCGGGCGGCGACCTGGCCAGCGCCCCCACCGTCCGGATGGACGGCGGCGGCCCGGGCGCCCCCAGCCTCGCGGGGCACCGGCTCGGCCCGCTCCCCGCCGAGGCGGCCGAGCGGGTGCGCCGCCGCTACGGGCTGCCGCCGGGCTGGCCGGCCGACGCCGACGTGCGGCACCCGCTGGCCGTCCGGCTGGCCGGCGAGCTGTGGGCGGAGGGCCTGCGCGGGGAGCCGGCCCGCCGGGGCGAACTGTTCGCCGCCTACCTGGACCTGCGCTGCCTGCGGGTGGCCGGGCGGCTGGTCGAGGACGGCCGGCAGCGCCGCCCGGGCGCCCACCGCCGGAGTTCCGCCCGCCCGGCCGGGCCCTCCCACGGGCGGGTGCGGCGGCTGGCGGCCGCGGTGGCCGGACGGGTGCACGAGGCGGCCCGGCGGATGCTCGGCGCCGGGCCGGGCGGCCTGGGCCGGGCCGCCTTCGAGGAGCTGTTCCCGGCGGCCGGCGGCTGGGGAACGGCCGTCCTCGCCGAGGGCCTGTTCGTCCCGGCCGGGCCCGGATTCCGGTTCGCGCACGGGGAGTTCGCGGACTGGCTGCAGGGCCTGCACCTGGACCTGGACGCCGCGCTGGGGCTGCTGCTCGGCGAGGCCGCGGACACGCCCTCCTCGCTCGCGAACGGGCTGGAGGGCGCGCCTGCGGAGGGCTCCCCGCGCGGCGTCCCCCGGCACCGGATCGGCCCGGTCGCCGCCGCGCTGCGCCGACTGGCCGAGACCTGGGGCGCACCCGCCCTGGACCCGTGGCTGCACCGGCTCTGGCGCGCCCTGGACTTGCGCCCGCCCGGTAGCGAACCGGCCTGGTGGGCGGGCCGGCTGCTCGCCGCCGGGCTGGCCGCCAGTCCCGATCCGGCCGAACACCGGGCGCTGCTCGACCAGTTGGCCGGTCGGATCGCCGAACGGGCGGTCGCCGAGGGCGGGTTGGACGCGCTCCCGGCGGACGGGCTCGGCGCGTTCGGCCCGGCGTTCTGGACCGGCCTCGGCCTGCCCGCCGAGACCGAACTCGCGCTGCTGCGCCGCCTGGTGGCCGCCGACGGGCCCGGGCAGCCGTTCCTCGGCGCGGTGGCCGAACGGCTGCGCGCCGACCCCGTCGCGGTGTTCCCGCTGCTCTGCGCCTGGTTCGACGATCCGCGCGGCCTGCCCGGCCGCCCCGGACACACCGTCGCCGACCTCGCCCACGACCTGCTGCACGCCCACCGCCGGCTCGCCCTGGACGAGTTGGCCGACGCCCTGGCCGACGCCGCGCACCCGAGGGCGGACGCACTGCTCACCGTGCTCGCCGCCGAGGAGCCCTCCGCGCTCTGCCGGGCGGTGGACCGCTGGAGCCACGACGGGCGGCCCGAGCGGCACGTCGCCGCCGCCGTGCACGCCCTGCACGCCGCCCCGCACGCCGTCGGCGCCGCCGCCGGACTGCTGCGTTTCACCGCGCTGACCCTGCTCGCCCGCGAGGACGAACCGGGCCTGCACGGCGCCGCCCTCGCCCTGCTGGTCGGCGACCCGGCGACCAGGGCCGAGCACCTCCCCGCCGCGCTGTCCCTGCACCGGGCGGGCGGCGACGCCTTCCTCACCCCCAGGGCGCTGGCCCCCGCCCTGGAGAGCGACCCGGAACCCGTCCTGGCCGCGCTCGCCGACCGGCTGGCGTCCCCCGGCGTGGCCGCCGCCGAGACCCTGCGGGTGCTCGCCGACGCCCGCACCCCGGTGGCCACCCGGCGGGGCGCCGAACTGGCCGCCCGGCTGCTGCGCGAGCACCCGGCCCTGGCCGGCCCGGTCGCCGTCGACTACCTGGGCCGCCGCCTGGAGCGCGCCGCGACCGGCGGCCCGGCCGCCCGGCTGGAGCTGCGGGTGCTGCTCGGCGGCGCGCTGGCCGCCCGGACGGCGGGCGTGCGGCGGCCGTTCGCCCAGGTGCTGTCCGTCCCGGTGGCCGACCCGGCGGCGGACGCGCTGCGCTGCGAACTGCTGGACACCCTGCTCGCCATCGAGACCGACCCGGCGGTGCTGACCGCGGCCGTGGAGCGGCTGGCCGAGCACTGCGCGGCCGAGAACCCGGCCCGGGCCCGCGCGGTGCTGGCCCGGGCGACCCCCGGCCTGCCGGGCGCGGACGAACTGCTGGTGCGCTGCGCCGGCCGCTCGGCGGCGTTCGCGCAGCTGCTCGCCCAGTGGCCGCGGGACGCCGCCCCGACCGCGCCGGACGGTCCCCGGCTGGCCCGGATGCGGGCCCTGGCGGCGGCCGGCCGCGACCCGCAGTACGCGGCCGCCGAGGCGGAGCGGACCGTGCCCGGGCGCGCCGCGCACCCGCCGGTGCGCCCAACCCGTATTCCGGTGCCGGAGCAGGAGCAGGCGCATGGCACGCTATAGGGGTTCGGGTTTGAGCGTTTGAGCGTACAGAGGGTACGCGCCGTACGGAACAAGGAGCGGTCAGGGTGCAGCGCTGGCGTGGCCTGGAGGAGATCCCCGCTGACTGGGGACGCAGCGTCGTCACCATCGGCTCGTTCGACGGGGTGCACCGCGGGCATCAGCTGATCATCGGTCGGGCGGTCGAGCGGGCCCGCGAACTCGGCCTCCCCGCGGTGGTGGTGACCTTCGACCCGCACCCGCGCGAGGTCATCCGCCCGGGCAGCCACCCGCCGCTGCTCGCCCCGCAGGCACGCCGCGCCGAGCTGATCGCGGGCCTCGGCGTGGACGCGGTGCTGGTGCTGCCGTTCACCCCGGAGCTGTCCCAGGAGTCGCCGGAGACCTTCGTCCAGCAGGTCCTGGTCGACGCCCTGCACGCCCGGGCCGTCATCGAGGGCCCCAACTTCCGCTTCGGGCACCGGGCCGCCGGGGACGTCGCGCTGCTCACCGAGCTGGGCCGCTCGGCCGGCTTCGACGTCGAGGTGGTCGACCTCCAGGTGAGCGGCGCCGCCGGGGCCGGCGAGCCGTTCTCCTCCACCCTGACCCGGCGGCTGGTCGAGACCGGCGACATGGCCGGCGCCGGCGAGGTGCTGGGCCGCCCGCACCGGGTCGAGGGCGTGGTGGTGCGCGGAGCGCAGCGCGGCCGCGAGCTCGGCTACCCCACCGCCAACGTCGAGACCGTGCCGCACAGCGCGATCCCGGCCGACGGCGTGTACGCGGGCTGGCTGACCGCCGACGGCGAGCGCATGCCCGCCGCCATCTCGGTCGGTACCAACCCGACCTTCGACGGCACCGCCCGCACCGTCGAGGCGTACGCCATCGACCGGGTCGGACTGGACCTGTACGGGCTGCACGTGGCCGTGGACTTCCTGGCCTACCTGCGCGGGATGGAGAAGTTCGACTCCATCGACGCGCTGCTCGACCGGATGGCCGACGACGTCAAGCAGGCCCGCGAGCTGACCGACGGCGTCTGAGCACTGCCGCAGCACGGGGAAGGGCCCGCCGACCTGGTCGGCGGGCCCTTCGGCGTCACTGCGGGGGCTGCGGCGGGTGGCCGTAGCCGGGCGGCGGCTGGTAGCCGTCCGGCGGGGACGGCGAGGCGGGCGGGGACGGCGGGGCGGGCTGCGGCGGCTGGCCCTGGGCGGGCGGGTAGCCGTAGCCCGGGCCCGGCTGCGGGGCCGGCTGCTGCTGGGCGCCCGGCTGCGGCCAGGCCGTGGGGGCGGGCGGCTGCTGCGGGTAGCCGTAGCCGGGGGGCGGCGGCGGGGCCTGGCCGGGCTGCGGCGCCCACGGCGCCCCGGGGGCGGGCTGAGCGGCCTGACCGGCCTGACCCGGATACGGCTGTGGCTGCGGTTGTGGCTGCGGCGGGTACGGCGTGGCCTGCGCCTGCTGCTGCCACCCGGACTGCTGGGCGGCGGCCTGCTGGGCCCGGACGATGTCCTCGCCGACCAGGGTGGCTAGCTCGAAGTAGGCCTCGCGGACCTTGGGCCGCATCATGTCGAGGTTGACCTCGGCGCCGGCCGCCAGGCTCTCGTCGAACGGCACCACGATCACCCCGCGGCAGCGGGTCTGGAAGTGCGCGACGATGTCCTCGACCTTGATCAGCTTGCTGGTCTCGCGCACCCCGGAGACCACCGTGATGCTGCGCTGCACCAGGTCCGCGTAGCCGTGCGCGGAGAGCCAGTCCAGGGTGGTCGAGGCACTGGAGGCGCCGTCCACGCTGGGGGTGGAGACGATGATCAGCTGGTCGGCGAGGTCCAGCACCCCGCGCATCGCGCTGTACAGCAGGCCGGTGCCGGAGTCGGTCAGGACGATCGGGTACTGGCGGCCCAGCACGTCGATGACCTGGCGGTAGTCCGAGTCGTTGAACGTGGTCGAGACCGCCGGGTCGACGTCGTTCGCCAGGATCTCCAGGCCCGAGTTGAGGTCCTGCGAGGTGAACTGACGGATGTCCATGTAGCTGCGCAGGTGCGGGATGGCCGTCACCAGGTCGCGGATGGTCGCGCCGGTCTGGCGCTTGACCCGGCGGCCCAGGGTGCCGGCGTCCGGGTTGGCGTCGATCGCGATCACCTTGTCCTGGCGCTCGCTGGCCAGGGTCGCGCCGAGCGCGGTGGTGGTCGTGGTCTTGCCGACCCCGCCCTTGAGGCTGATCACGGCGATCCGGTAGCAGCTCAGCACCGGGGTGCGGATGATCTCCAGCTTGCGCGACTTCTCGGCGGCCGCCGCCTTGCCGCCGAACTGGAACCGCGGCTGCTGGCGCTGCTGCTTGGGCTGGCTGCGCAGCAGCCGGTCCGAGGACAGCTCGACCGCGGCGGTGTAGCCGAGTGGCGCACCGTGCGCCACGGGCGGCTGCGGGGCGGCGGAATGCGGGAACGCGACCGGCGGCGGTGCGACGGCGCTCTGCGGCGGCCACGGCTGCACCCCGCCGGACTGCTCGTGCGGCGAGCCCGGCAGCAACGGCTGGTACTCGTGCGGCTGGGGCTGGGCCGACTGCGGGTAGGCGGGGGGCTGCGGCCAGCCGCCCTGGCGCGGATCCACCGGCGCGGACTGCGGGGCCGGCTGCTGCGGCTGTGCGGGCTGCGGCTGGGCGGCGGCCTGCTGGGCGGCCCACGCGGCGGCGGACTGCGCGTCCTGCGGCGGCAGCGGCTGCTGCGGGGGCAGGTGCTGCGCGGACGTCTGCGGGTACGGCTGCGGGTACGTCTGCGGCGGGACCGGCTGGGCGGGCTGCGCCGACGGCGCGGCCGAGACCGGGGCCGGGTACGGCGGCTGCGGGGCCGGGGCGGGCTGCGGCTGCGCCGGGACCTCCGCCGGCCAGCCCGGGGCGACGGCCGGTGGCTGCTCGAACGCGGGGGCGGGGGCCTGGGCAGGGGCGGACGCCGGGAACGGGACGTGCTGCGCCTCGGCCTGGACGGGTTGTGCGGGCGGCACGGGCTGCGCGGGTACGGGCTGCGCGGGCACGGGCGCCTGAGCCGGCGTCGGGGCCGGAGCCTGGGCGGGCACCGGCGCCGGAGCGGCGGCCTGCGGAGCCTGCGCCGCCGTCGGAGCCTGCACGGCCGGGGCCGTCGGAGCCTGCACCGCCGGGGCCGCCGAGGCGTCCGTCTGCACGTACCAGGACGGGGGAGTGTAGTCGGGCGCGTCGGACCAGTCGTCGTCGTCCTCTGCCGCGTTGTCGCCGACGTAGACGCCGTCCCGATCGCTGCTCACTAGGGCTCCCTCGTGTTCGCCGCCGCTTGTTCAGCGGTGCCGTTGCCGCATCAAAGACTAGGCCGTGCGGCAACCCCCGTTGAAGGCGGCGTCGGATCCGGAGCGGCCCCCCGGGCCCGGCGCCGCCGCTCAGTCCATCCGGCGCGGACCGCCGAGAACCTGCTGCTCGGCCTGCCCGGCCACGGCCCGCACGTACTGGCGCCGCATCCGGGTGGCCCACAGCGTGAGGTCGTCGCCGAGGGTGGGCAGCGAGGCGACGTCCTCCGACGGGAGCGACAGCACCCGGCCGGTCAGCTCCGCCTCCTGCGGGGAGACCCGCTGCACGCCCACCAGGTCGGCCGCGTTGAGCACCCGGGCCGCGTTCGGGCCCAGGTACGGCAGCAGGGTCAGGGTGGTCTGCCAGGGCGCGGCGGAGAGCCGGCTGCGCGGCGGGCGGGCGCCGAGGTCGCGCACCACCAGGACCGGCGAGGCCACCGAGGCGCCCTGCGGGCCGAGTCGGCCGACCTGGTGGACCGTCACGCACGGCTGCCCGCCGCCCGCGGCCTGCGCCAGCGGGCCCCACAGCTGCCCGCGCGCGGTCTCCACCGCGACCCGGGCGCCGATCGCGGCCGCCCGCAGCGCGATGACCTGCGCCGTCCACACGCCGCCGACCAGCACCAGGTCGTACGCGCTGGGCCGGAACAGGCCGAGCACCGCGGGCAGCCCCTGCGGGTCGACGCCGATCACCACGCCGTCGTCGCCGACCGGGAAGGCCAGCGCCCCGAGGTCCGCGGCGTCGAGCACGTGCTTCTCCCGGCGCGGGCCGCGCAGCCCGAAGCCGGGCAGGATCCGGGACCGCGCCCGGGGCCGTTCGGCGCCGTGCTGCGGGCCGGGGGCCGGATAGGTCTGGTACGCCATCAGGACGCTCCTCCCAGCGGCAGGGTGGCGAGCACCCCGGGGGCCTGCTCAAGGTCGAGCCGGACCAGGCCGAGTCCGGCGCCCTGCGCCCGCGCCTCCACCTGGCGGCCGACCTGCGTCACCTCGCTCTCGCTGCGCCCGGTCACCCGCAGGTGCCCGCTGACGGTCACCGAGCCGCCGGTGCCGCGCCCGGCGGTCAGGCTGAAGGTGCTGGCCAGCGCGGGGGAGCCGGTGACCAGGTTGACCAGGTCGGGCGCGGCGATCCGGCCGGGCGAGCCACCGGGGCGGCTGAGCTGCGGCCAGCGGGAGATCCAGTAGGTGCTGTGCCAGCGGTCGTCGATCCGCCAGAACCGGCTGCCCTCCTGGGTGCGGCGGGTGGTGCCGCCGCCGCTGCCGGTGCCCTGGCGCCCGGCCACCGCGAGCGGGTTGGCGCAGGTGGAGATGGCCAGCGCGGCGATCAGCTCGCGCTCGTCCAGCACGGTCGCGTTGAACCCGGCGCTGTTGAGCCGCCCGGCCAGCTGGTCGGTCACCCGTTGCAGCGCCTTGCGGGCGCCCTCCTCGCCGCCGCCGCGGGCCCGGACGGCGGCCGCGGCGCGCTCCGGGTCGAGCTTGAGCGCCACCCAGGTCAGCCGCAGCCCGGGGGTGGCGGTGCCGTCCGGCAGCTCCCGGTAGGCGCGGGCGGCCAGCGACTGCTCGGGCAGGTGCGGGGCCGGGGCCGGCTGGGTGTGCTGGACGAGCTGCACCGACTCCAGGGTGATGTCGTCGACCTGGAGCGCCGAGCAGATCACGTCCAGGGGCAGCGGCAGCGCGGTGCGCACCGGGCGCAGCGGCTGGTCCTTGGCCTGGACGAGCAGCACCGAGCTGAGGAAGGTGCCGTCGCCGACCATGCCCGTCTCCCGGCGGACCGGGCGGCCGCCCAGGTCGGCCTCGGTGGCGTGGGTGCAGGTGCGCAGCGCCGGTTCGAGTTCCAGGGCGGGGGCCAGCGCCGGGTCGGTGCCGGCCGGCGGCAGCGTGCCGCGGGCCCGCCGGCGGCGGGACTTGAGGGCGGCGCGCACCCGTAGCAGTTCGGGGATGGTCCGGCCGCGCAGCGGGATCACGGCGAGCACCACCAGGACCAGCGAGACCGCGCCGAAGCCGGCGGCGACCGGCCGGCTGATCGTCCAGCCCACCGCGGCCAGCGCGGCCGCGACCTCGACCAGGACGAGCTGTTGGAGCCTCAGCCGCCCGCCGAGCAGCCCGGGCCGGGGGTTGATCCGGAGCAGGACGGGCCCGCGACCGCCTTCGTCACGGCCGCTGCTCTCGCCGGCGGGCGGCAGTGGCTGCCCGGGCGCGGTCCCGGACGCGGGGCCGCCGCGCTGCGCCCGGCCGGAGCGGCGCGACCTCCCGCCCGTTGCCGGTCCGCGGCGTCCTGGAGCGGTCTGGCTTGGCATCCCCCGGGTGACCCTCTCTGATCAGTTGCCGCGGCCCGGCTGGCCGGTGCGCGGACCGTACCCGTACCGTACTCACCGTCTGCTGCCGCATCGTAGAGGGTTCGTACGGGTTCCCGCCCGGCGGGTGCGGGGGGCGGTGCAGGCCGGTCCGACAGTGTCTGACGAGGGGGACGACGAGGATGGCATCGCGCCGGGACGAGCTGAACGCGTACACCTTCGCCCGCAAGCGCACGGTGGGGGCGTTCCTGCTGCCCGGTGGCGGCGGCAGCGACGAGGACGCGCCGCGCCCGGTGAAGGCGGTGCTGCCGAGCGTGCTGGCGGGGGCGGTGATCGTCGCCGGGTTCGGGTTGTGGGGGGTGTTCAAGCCGAGTGCGCCGCTGCACTGGGACGACGGCAAGAACGTCGTCCAGGGCAAGAAGTCGACCACCCGGTACGTGGTGCTGACCGACCCGGACGGCCGGACCAAGCGGCTGCACCAGGTGCTCAACATGTCCTCGGCGCGGCTGGTGCTGCCGGCCGATGCCAAGGTGGTGGTGGTCGACGACGGGGTGCTCGACAGCTACCCCAACCACGGCCCGACGATCGGCATCCCGTACGCGCCGGACAAGCTGCCGACGAGGGACAACGCGGACAAGCCGATGAAGTGGTCGGTCTGCGACCGCCCGGGCTCGGACGACAAGCAGGAGACCGTCAACCAGGCGGTGTTCGTGGCGGCGGGCCCGGACGCGGCGGCGCTGGCGGGCAAGGACCGGATGCTCGGCCAGGACCAGCTGCTGCTGGTGCAGCAGGCGGACGAGCAGCAGGTCTCCGCGCAGCCGGCGCCGGGCCAGCCCGCGGCCAGGCCGGGTGACGCGAAGGTGTTCCTGGTCGACGCGCAGGGCCGCAGGCACGGCATCGGCTCGCCGCAGGCGGACGACAAGGAGCGCAAGTCGCTGATCACCGCGGTCTTCGGGCCCAACGCGGTGCCGCAGCGCGTCAAGCGCGAGTGGCTGGACACCCTGGTGACCGGCAGCCCGATCACCTTCCCGAAGGTCGACGGGGTGGCGGACAGCCCGAACCCCAACTCCTCGGTGGAGCTGGGCAACCAGGCCGACCGCCGGATCGGCCGGCTGGTGCACTACCAGGACCGCCACTACGTGGTCGGCAAGGACCGGCTCTACCTGGTGACGCCGTTCCAGGCGGAGCTGATCCGGCAGAACCCGGACTACCAGGACCTCTACAAGTACGACGGCGACAAGCGGCCGCGCAGCGACGAGATGACCCCGGCCGACCACGCCAAGCTCGGCAACGACGTCCGGCTGCCGAGCACCGGGGACGACTGGCCGCTGAAGTCCGGTGCGCCGGCCAACAACTGGCAGGACCGGCAGGACGCGCGCCTGGTCGTGTGCAGCACCTTCGACGGCGTCGCCGAGGACGGCCGCACGCCCCGGCGCAGCGTCTGGGCCGGGACGTCCTACCCGGCGCCGTACAACAACGGCGCGGGCGCCGCGTACGTGACGCCCGGGCACGGCCTCTTCTACCGCGCGCTGGACAACGCGGCGGGCGGCTCCGGCACCGACTTCCTGATCACCGAGACCGGTCTGCGCTACTCGGTGCCGGCCAACGGCGACGGTGGTCGCGGCGCCACCACCCCGCCCGGCGCGCAGCCGGGCCAGGGCGCGCAGCCGGGTGCGGGCGGACAGCCGGGCCAGGGCGCGCAGCCGGGCCAGGGCGGCGCCCCGAAGACGCCCACCCCGCAGCCGGGCGCCACCACGCCGGACCAGCAGCCGCCGCAGGACGAATCGGGCGCCAACCAGGCCCGGTTGGGCTACAAGGAGCTCCAGCCGCTCCCGGTGCCGCACGAGTGGTCGGACCTCGTCCCGGCCGGCCCGCCGCTGACGGCGAAGAGCGCCGCCCAGCCGCAGAACGCCTGATCGACCAAGCCCGGCAACGGAATTGGCCTCAGTGTCATGGTCTGGTAACTGCGCCGAGTTCGGTGTTGGGTGAGCTGCGTGTGCCGACTACAGTGCTCCTGGACATCACTAGGGTGATGGGACGGTCGGGCCGCGCTGCCCTCCGTACACGCAATGTCTGTCTCATGGGGGATGGTGGAGCATGGCTCAGGGTCAGTTCACGATGACGGCTCAGGAGATGCTGGCTTTCGCCAAGCGGATCGAGGACGCGATCGGAAAGATCGAGGCTGAGCGGCAGAAGCTCATCAGCACGGTCGATGGCATCACCGGCGGCTGGCAGGGCCAGGCGGCGAACGCCTACAAGGCCTTGCAGGACCAGGTCAACACCGACATCGCGAAGCTGAAGGAGTCGCTGACCGCGATCCAGCACGCGATCGAGCTGACCACCAAGCACTACGCGAGCACCGAGGAAGAGCAGAAGGCGCTGTTCTCCAACGCCCAGGGCTGATCAGCCGCACCGCGCTGATCACCGTTCTGTTCCGACCTTCCGCTCGGTGGGGCGCCCGCGGCTGAGCGCGGGGTGCTCCGCATCCTCGTCAAGGGAGACATCGTGTCCGACCACATCCTCGTCAACTTCGAGACCGTCCACCACGCGGCCGAGGAAGTGCGCGCCTCGGCCGGTCGCATCGACCACCTGCTGAACGACCTCAAGGGCGACGTCAACCGCATCGCGTCCAGCTGGCAGGGCGCGGCCCAGCAGGGCTACCAGGCCCACCAGACCCAGTGGGACGCGCGCGCCGCCGACCTGCAGAAGGTCTGCACGCAGATCGCCTCCTCGCTGGACGGCGCCGCGCAGAGCTACCGGACGACCGAGAACAACAACGCCAAGCTGTGGGGGAACAGCTGACCACGCGTTCCCCAGCGGGAACGTGAGGGGGCGGGTGCTCGGACTCCGGGCACCCGCCCTTCGGCGCGCGGCACGGGTGGACGACATGAGGGGTGGCAGGGTGTCCGGACGCGGGTACCGGAAGGCGGCCGCGGCACTGGCCGCGCTCGCCGTGCTGGGCGGCCCGCTCGCCGCCCCGGCGCACGCGGACAGCGGACCAGGGCTGGCCGCCGCGGGCGACTGCCCGAAGAACGCGCCCGACGTGCCGACCGTGCCGTGGTCGCTGCAGCGCCTGCTGCTGGACGAGCTGTGGCAGGGCGGTCGGACCACCGGCGCGGGGGTGACCGTCGCGGTCATCGACACCGGCGTGGACGACCAGAACCCGCAGCTGGCCGGCAAGGTCCTGGAGGGCTCCAACCTGGTGGTGAACCGGGAGACCAAGGAGAAGGTCCCGGGCAGTTCCAAGGAGGACCCGGTCGGCCACGGCACCAAGGTGGCCGGCATCATCGCCGCCCGCCGTTACGACCGGACGGGCTTCGTCGGGCTCGCCCCCGACGCCACCGTCCTGTCGATCCGCCAGAACGACAGCGACGGCAACGGCGACGTCTCCACCCTGGTCCAGGCCGTCAACGAGGCGGTCAGGGCCAAGGCCAAGGTCATCAACATCTCCCAGGACGTCCGCGGTGCCGGCGCCGCCGGCTTCGGCGGGTACCAGGAGCTGAAGGCCGCCGTCCAGGCCGCCGAGGACAGCGGCGTCGTGGTGGTCGCCTCCACCGGCAACGACGGCAAGGAGGGTGACACCTACCCCGGCGCGTTCCCGACCGTGCTCGCCGTCGGCGCCTCCGACCGCAACAACGAGCGCGCCCCGTTCTCCCAGTACGGCTCCTTCGTGAAGGTCGCCGCACCCGGCGTCGACATGCTCTCCACCGTCCCCAGGGGCGGCCAGTGCGTCGACAACGGCACCAGCTTCTCCGCCCCGTACGTGTCCGGGCTCGTCGCGCTGCTGGTCGGCGCCCACCCGAACTGGAAGCCGGCCCAGGTGCGGGCCTGGATCGAGCAGACCGCCCAGCGCACCCAGCGCGATCCGGACCGGTTCATCGGCTGGGGCGTGGTCGACCCGGTCAGGGCCGTCACCAAGGCCCCCGAGAGCGCGCCGTTCACCGCCACCCCGGACGCCCCCGTCCGACTGGCCGCCGCCCCGATCGTGCCCCGGCCGGTCGGCCTCGGCGAGACCCAGGCCGACCGCGACGGCCGCACCGCGACGTACGTCCTCGGCATCGGGGCGCTGCTGGTCGCGCTGCTCATCGGCGGCGGCGTCGTCCTGCGCGACCTGCGCCGCAGGTCCGCCGACTGATCCGTGTGCGCAGCACCCGACCGGTGCCTGGGGGGGGTGCGCGGAAGAATCCTCCGGAACGGCTGTAACGTCGTGGGCCGCTCACCGCATCCAAGAAGTGTCGGGGAGCACGGACACGGGGGAGCGGCGGGCATGGGGTGGATCGGGGCGGGCCGGGAGGCCGAGGACGCCGGGTTCCTGGAGCTGGTGTCCGGCCGCACCGGCCACCTGTACCGCTCGGCCTGCCTGCTGACCAGCGGCGACACCCACTACGCCGAGGACCTCGTCCAGGAGGCCCTCAGTCGGATGTACGTGCTCTGGCGACGCAGCGCCTGGACCGGCGGCCGGAACCGGATCGACAACCCGGCCGCCTACACCCACACGGTGATGGTGCGCACTTTCCTCGCCCAGCAGCGCCGCCGCTCCAGCACCGAGCGCCCCATCGGGGCCGTGCCCGAGTCGGAGGCGCGGGAGGCGGACGGCGCGCTGCGGATGACCCTGCTCGACGCCCTCGGCCGGATGCCGCCCAAGGACCGCGCCGTCCTGGTGCTGCGCTACTGGGAGGACCGCAGCGTCGCGGAGACCGCCGAGGTGCTGCGCTCCTCCCCGGGGGCGGTCCGCACCCGCACCACCCGGGCGCTGGCCCGGCTGCGCGGCCTGCTCGGCGACTCGCTGGCCGAGCTCGCCGCCCGCTGACCACTGCTCGTAGTCCGTGACGCAACCCGTGACGCAATTTCGTGATGCAAGGAGACGGTGACCACCCATGTCCGAACCGGACAAGTTCGAGGACGATCTTCTCTACGCCCTCACCCGTACGGGCGAGGGCTTCCGCACCGAGCCGTCCGACCTGCTCGCGGGCGGGTACCAGCGCGGACGCCGACGCTGGCGCCGCCGCTCGACCGCCGCGGTGGTGGGCGGCGCGGCCGCGCTGGCCCTGGTGGGGACCGGCGCGGTGTACCTCACCGGCTCCTCGCCGCGCCCGAGTGCGGTGCCCGCGGCCGCCCCGAGCACCGCCGGCGGCAGCGGGAGCGGCTCGGCGGCCCCGGTCGCGGCGGCCTCCTCCGCGGAGCCGGGCGAGGTCACCGGCGAGGAGGTGCTGGCCACCCTGCGGGGCCTGCTGCCGGGCGGCCGGACCAGCGACGAGAACGCCGGCCAACGCCAGGGCGGCACGCTGGTCTTCGACGACGGTCGGGGCAGGGCCGCGATGGCGGTCTCGGTCAACCGGGTCGGGGCCGGCAGCCCGGTCCTGACGGAGAACGGCTGTCCGGACCGGAAGCTCGTCCCGTACGACGCCTGCACCAGCGCGGGCCTGCCGGGCGGAGGCAAGCTGACCCTGTTCCAGGGCTACGAGTACCCGAACAAGCAGGCCGGCACCAAGAGGTGGTCCGCCTGGCTGGGCGGCGCCGACGGCCGCGTGATCGAGCTGACGGAGTGGAACGCCGAGGCGGAGAAGGGCGCACCGGACAGCCGCCGGACGCCGCCGCTGTCGCCGGAGCAGCTGAGGGCGGTCGTCACCGACAAGGCCTGGGACGGGATCATCGCCAAGTTCCCCGAGCCGCGGCCGGAGCCGGGGCCGGACAACGGCAAGGAGTACGGCAAGGACGAGATCCTGGCGATCGTCGCCAAGCTGCTGCCGTCCGGGCTGACCGAGACGGAGACCGGGGGACAGCCTGGCTACGCGAACTTCGTGGTCGACGACGGCAAGGGCAAGTCCATGGTGCAGATCAACGTGCAGGACTGGTCCCGCGACGACAAGACCAAGGAGGAGCTGTTCGGCAGTGCCCGGGCACAGCCGGACGGCACCAGGGTGGTGGTCGGCAAGCGGGGCTCCAACCCGGGCATGTGGACCGTCGACACCCTGCACGCGGACGGCCTGCGGGTGGTGATCAGCGCGTTCAACAGCGGCACCCAGCAGACCCCGGCGACCCGCAGCACCCCGGCGCTGAGCAACGACCAGCTGAAGGCGATCGCCACCGCGCCGGTGTGGAAGCTGAAGAAGTAGCGGTGCGGACGTGGCAGTGCCCCGGGCGAGGGGGAGCCCGGGGCACTGCCGTGTGGGGGAGGGGTGGGGGTCAGGGCTGCTGGTCCTCGGGGAGGCTGATCACCCAGCGGGTGTCCTGGCGGGGGCGCAGGTAGAACAGCCAGTAGAGGGTGGCGGCGGCGGTGATGCCGCCGGTCCACAGCAGGGGCTCGGTGTCCAGCTGGGTCATCACGTAGACGAGGACGGCGATCAGCACCACCGGGACGGCCGGCCACAGCGGCATCCGCCAGGCGGCGGCGTGCTTGTGGTGGGCGCGGCGGGAGAGCAGCGCGGCGATCGCGACCAGCAGGTACATCCCGGTGACGGCGACGCCGGTGATGTTGCTGAGCAGTGCGCCCTTGACGAAGCAGAGCGCGGCGCCGGGCAGGCCGACGGCCAGGGTGGCGACCCACGGGGAGCCGAACCGGCCGAGGGTGCCGAAGGCCTTGTTGACCGGCTCGGGCCAGGCCTTGTCGCGGGCGGAGGCGAACAGGACCCGGGAGTTCTGGATGACCATGACGATGCCGGCGTTGATGATCGCCAGCGCGACGCAGAGGCTGATGAAGGTGCCGACCGCGGAGTTGCTCCAGGCGGTGACCATGCCGGAGATGTCGCCGGAGCTCAGGGTCTGGAGGTCGGGGGCGCCCATGGTGATGGCGACGACCGGGACCAGGATGACGGCGGAGGAGATGCCGAGCGTCCACAGCACGGTGCGCGAGACGTTGCGGCGGGGGTTCTCCAGCTCCTCGGAGAGGTAGACGGCGGTGGAGAAGCCCTGGGTGATGAACAGGGCGATGCCGAGCGCGCCGACGATGGCGCCGATGCTCACCGTGGTGGTGGCGCCGCCGTCCCCGGTGACCACGCCGTGCAGCAGGCTGGGGGCGTCGCCGTTGGCGTGGGAGAACCCGAGCACGGAGACGACGCCGGCCGCGATGACCTCCAGCACCAGGAAGACGCCGGTGAGCCAGGCGTTGGCGCGCAGGTCGAGCAGGCCGGCCAGGGTGGCGGCGAGCATCACGGCGGCGCCGGTCATGGCCTTGTCGAGGTGCAGCACGGGGGCGAGGTAGTCGGCGGTGCCGAGGGCGATGACCGAGGGGACGATCATCACGACGATCAGCGAGAGCACGAAGACCAGCCAGCCGGCCAGCCGCCCGGCGAGGGTGCCGACCATCGCGTACTCGCCGCCGGCGCTGGGGATCAGGGTGCCGAGCTCGGAGTAGCAGAACGCGACGGCGACGCACAGCACGGTGCCGATGGCGATGGCCAGGGCGGTGGCGCTGCCGATGCTGGAGAACAGCTCCGGGACGATCACGAAGAGCGTGGAGGCCGGGGTGACGCAGGACAGTGTGAGCAGGGTGCCGCCCACCACGCCGATCGAGCGCTTGAGTTGCTGGGGCGCGGCGGCGACGGCGGTGTCGGCCGTCGCGGGGGTCGCGGCGCGTGGCGGGCGAAGCGTGTCGGTCATGTGGCTTCCGATCGGCTCTGTGCGGTCCTGTGGGTGGGAGCGGTATCGCCTCCGCTGGCTGTCTGCTCGGGGTTCTGGTGGGGTCGCTCCTGGGTCGCAATGGAACCTGGGCGTATTGATTGCGTCAATGGCCGAAATGCTTCGGAATCCGTTGCGCGGAAGGGCATAGACATGCGATCCGATGATCACGTACGGTCATTGCGAGCTTTGCCCGACTTGTTACCTCTGCCACATTGCAACTGAATCCAAGGTGAACAGAGTGTTGCAAGCCACCTTTCAAAGGTGTCCGTGGAGTCGGACGGCGATACGCCCAGGCGCCCCCCTGTGCGGCCGCAACCCCCGGGCGGGGTGCGGGAACCGCAGCCCCGCGCCGGAAAGATCTAGGTAACGTTTCGACACCTGGGACGCGAAAGGGGCCGGGCTCCCGTGAGCCCGACCCCTCGATCACCGTCCGTAGCCGCCGGCGCGGTGCGCCGGTGCCCTCACACCAGCGGCAGCCAGCCCGTCTGGACCATCTGCCCGCCGGTCGCCCGGCGCGACACGTACACCCCGCGCCCCGGCGGCAGCGGCATCGGCTTGACCGTCCCCAGCAGCGCGCCCTCGTCCCGGTTGCCGGAGAGGATCACGCCCTGCCCGCCCAGCTCGCGCATCCGCTGCAGCACCGGCTCGTACAGCGAGCGGCCGGCGCCGCCCGCGCTGCGGGCCACGATCACCCGCAGGCCGATGTCCCGGGCGAACGGCAGGAACTCCGCCAGCGGCGCCAGCGGGTTGCCCGAGCCCGTCGCGACCAGCTCGTAGTCGTCCACGATCACGAACATGTCCTTGCCGCTGTACCAGCTGCGGTTGCGCAGCTGCTCGGCGGTGACGTCCGGGCCGGGCAGGCGGCGCGCGCAGGCCCCGCGCAGCATGTCCACGATGGCCGCCATGGCCGGCTGCGCGGCCGCGTACTCCACCAGGTACTCCGGCGGCACGGCGCCCAGCAGCGCGCGCCGGTAGTCGCCGACCACGATGCCCGCCTGGTCCGGGGTGTACCGCTCGGTGATCTGCTTGACCAGCATCCGCAGCAGCGCCGACTTCCCCGACTCGGTGTCGCCGAAGACGATGAACAGCGGGTCGGTCTCGAAGTTCACGAAGGCCGGTGCCAGCTCGGCCTCGTCCACGCCGAAGGCGATCCCGCGCTCCGGGCGCTCGAAGCCCTTCGGCAGCGAGTTCCCGTCCAGGACGGCCGGCAGCATCCGCACCTGCGGCGCGCGCGGCCCGGTCCAGGCCCCGTCGACGGCGGCGACCAGGCCGGCCACCCCGTGCTGGAGGTCGTCCACCGCGCAGGAGCCGTCCAGCCGCGGCAGGCCGGACAGGAAGTGCAGCCGCTCCGGGGTGATGCCGCGCCCGGCCAGCGGCGGGACGTTCTGCGCCACCCGGCGGTCCACCTCGGACTCCATCGGGTCGCCGAGCTTCAGCTCGGTCCGGTTCTGCAGCAGGTCCTTCAGCGCCGGGCGCACCTCCGCGTACCGGGCCGCGGTGATGACCAGGTGGACGCCGTAGCCGAGGCCGCGTTGGGCGATGTCGCCGATCACCGGCTCCAGCACCTCGAACTCCTGCTTGAAGGTGTTCCAGCCGTCGATCACCAGGAACACGTCGCCGAACGCCTCGTCCGGCAGCTGCCCGGCCGCCCGGCGGGCCCGGTAGGTGCCGATGGTGTCGATCCCGGCGGCCCGGAACAGCTCCTCGCGCCGGTTCAGCACCCCGTGCACCTCGGAGACCATCCGGCGCACCTTGTCGACGTCCAGGCGCCCGGCCACCCCGCCGACGTGCGGCAGCCCGGCCAGCGACTGGAAGCTGCCCGCGCCGAAGTCCAGCAGGTAGAACTGCACCTCCCGCGGGGTGTGGGTGAGCGCGAACGAGGCCACCGTGGTGCGCACCACCGTCGACTTGCCCGAGCGCGGGCCGCCCACGACCAGGCCGTGGCCGGCCGCCCCCGCGTAGTCGACCTCCAGGACGTCGGTCTTCTGCTCGCGCGGCTTGTCCACGATGCCGATCGGCACCCGCAGCCGGCCCGCCGGGAAGCCGGGCGCGGTCAGCCCGCGCTCCGGCACCACCTGGAGCGGCGGCAGCAGGTGGTCCATGCTCGGCGCCTCCTCCAGCGGCGGCAGCCACACCTGGTGCGCGGCCGGGCCCTGGCCCGTCATCCGCTGCACGAACACGTCCAGCACGGTGTCGACCAGCGCGTCGTCCTGCTCCGGGGCGAGCGGCGCCTCCTCCTCCACCGCCGGCTCCGGCGGCTCCACCCGGGCCGCGGTGAACAGCACCGGGCGGGCGTTCACCCGCCGCCCGCCGGTCGACCGCTGCTGCCCCGGCGCCCGGTAGGGCCCCGAGACGTACGCGGCCTTGAACCGGTCCATCACGTCCTCGCCGAACTTGAGGTACCCGACGCCCGGCACCGGCGGCAGGTGGTAGGCGTCCGGCACCCCGATCGCCGCCCGCGACTCGGCCGCCGAGAAGGTGCGCAGACCGATCCGGTAGGAGAGGTAGGTGTCCAGGCCGCGCAGCTTGCCCTCCTCCAGGCGCTGCGAGGCCAGCAGCAGGTGCACCCCCAGCGACCGGCCGATCCGGCCGATCTGGATGAACATCTCGATGAAGTCCGGCTTGGCGGTGAGGAGTTCGGAGAACTCGTCGATGATCAGCACCAGCGAGGGCAGCGGGTCCAGCGCCGCGCCGGCCGCCCGGGCCCGCTCGTACTCGTGGATGTTGGCGTAGTTGCCCGCCGAGCGCAGCAGCTCCTGGCGGCGGTGCAGTTCGCCCTCGATCGCGTCCCGCATGCGGTCGACCAGGGTGAGTTCGCCCTCCAGGTTGGTGATCACCGCGGAGGTGTGCGGCATGTCCGCCATGCCGGAGAAGGTCGCGCCGCCCTTGAAGTCGGCGAGGACGAAGTTCAGGATCTCCGAGGAGTGCGTCATCGCCAGCGCCAGCACCAGGGTGCGCAGCAGCTCCGACTTGCCGGAGCCGGTCGCGCCCACGCACAGGCCGTGCGGGCCCATGCCCTCCAGCGCGGCCTCCTTGATGTCCAGGTAGACGTGCTCGCCGTTCGCGCCGACCCCGATCGGCACCCGCATCCGCTCGTGCTGGGCGCGCGGGCGCCAGCTGCGCGTCACGTCGAAGGAGCCCGGGTCGCCCGAGTTCATCAGGTCGGTGAAGTCCAGGTTCGACAGCAGCGGCTCGTCGTCCCCGCCGGCCGAGAGCCGGTACGGCGCCAACTGCCGTGCCAGCGCCTCGGACTGCCAGACCGAGAGCAGGTCCGGCGTGCCGGTGTACGTCGCCCCGGAGGCCGAGCGCAGCACCAGCTCCTGCGGGCTCACCGTCACCATCAGGTGCCCGCTCGGCTCGTCGAGGTCGCCCGGCACCACCTCGATGACGGTCACCCCCTGCACGCCCTCGGGGCTCGCCAGCAGCGAGTTCGGCGGCACCCCGGCGCCGTCCATCACCACCACCAGGTGCGGCTGGTCCGGCGCGGGCGCCGCGTCCCGCACGAACCGCTGGCGGCCGGCCAGCTCGTCCTGCAACAGGAACTCCAGCTCGCCCAGGTCGGTGGCGATCAGCCGGCGCGAGCCCGCGCCGTCGGCCTCCTTGCGGTGCTGGTTGTGCGGGAGCCACTTGGTCCACTCCCACTCCTCCGCCGCGCCCGGCGCCGCGGCCACCGCGACCAGCAGGTCGTCCGGCGAGTGCAGGGTGGTCAGCTGGGCGATCATCGCGCGCACGTTGCCGTACACCGAGTCCGCGTCCCCGCACACCGTGACGTGGTAGAAGGCGCGCAGCGACACCGCCAGCGGCAGGTCCTGCAAGGTGCCGTGGGCCTTCAGGAAGGAGTGCATCGCGGCCGCCGACAGCGGCTCCAGCTCGTCCATCGGCGCGGTCTGCGGCGCCACCAGCGGCGTCGACAGCTGAACCGGGCCCAGGCCCACCCGGATCTGCGCGAAGTCGCCGTCCCCGGTGCGGCGCTCCCACAGCCGCCGGCCGTCCGCCACGATCGACCACAGCTGGTCCGGCGCCGGGTTCAGGAACAGCAGCGCGCCGCGCTGGCGCTCCGCCGTGCGGCGCACCTGGCGGCGCATCTGCTGCAGGTACTTGAGGTAGTCGCGCCGCTCGTCCGCCATCGCGGTCGAACCGCCCTTGCGGGCCCGCATGATCTGCGCCAGCACCATGCCGACCGTCGAGGCGACCATCAGACCGCCCATGACCTTCATCGGGGCCGCCGCGCCCGGCGCGAAGAAGAACACCGCCGAGCCGCCCATGCCGAGCATCGGGAGGATGCTCATCAGCCAGTCCTCGCCGCCCTGCCGGGGCAGTTCGGGCGGGGTCACCAGCTCCACCGGCTCGTCCGGCACCGCCGGCGGATAGGCCCGGCCCGGGCGCTTGACCGTGATCACACCCATGTGTCATCCACCCCGCGGCGTCGATCGATCACTTCGGCATCAGCCCTCACGCAACTGGACTCGTACGACTCGTACGGCTCGTACGGGTTTCGCCAGGGCGAGGACGCGCCACACGGCGCCGCCCCCCGTACCGCGCGCAGGGGCCGATCCTAACGGTCGCCCCCGCACCGCCCGCCAGGCCCGCGGCCGCACCCCCCGCCGGGGGCCCGGCCCGCACCGGGGCCGGGCACGAACCGAGCGGGTAGGGTAACGCCGCGCCAACTCGCGGCCCGGTCGGGCCGGTTCCACTGCCACACCGAGCGCCGCCGTGCCGCGGCACCGTCAACAAGGGGGAGCGCCCAGTGCGTCGAAGGACCGAGGTGCGGCGATGAGCAACACCGCCGCGACCGGCTACTGCCGGGTCACCGTCGTCGCCCCGGACCGCCGGATCGACGTCGCCCTGCCCGAGGACGTCCCGCTCGCGGACGTCTACCCCGAGGTGCTGCGCCTGGCCAACCAGAGCCAGCCCGACGGCGCGCCCACCGGCTTCCACCTGGTGCGCCGCGACGGCACCGTCCTCGACAGCGGCCTGCCGCTCGCCGCCCAGCAGGTCCGCGACGGCGACCTGCTCGCGCTGCGCCCCTTCGCCGAGTCCCTCCCGCCGGCCGTCTACGACGACGTCGCCGACGCGATCGCCAGCGCCGTCGAGACCGACCGCCGGCTCTGGAGCGCCGAACTCATGCGGGCCTTCGGCCTGATCGGCGCCGCGCTGCTGCTCGTCCTGCTCGGCTTCGCGCTCTGGTTCGCCGACCTGCGCCACGACATGCACGGCCTGCCCGGCGTCCTGGCCGGCGTCACCGCCGTCGTCCTCACCGCGCTGGCCGGCGTCCGCGCCCGGGTCTACCAGGACGCCCACGCCGCCCTCGCGCTCGGCCTCGGCGCCCTGCCGCACGCCATGATCGGCGGCAGCGGCGTCCTCGCCGTCGCCCACCCGTGGGACGGCCCCGGCCGGCTCCAGTTCCTGGCCGGCTGCGTCGCCGTCCTGGTGGTCGCCGTGCTGCTGGTGGGACTGCTCCCCGAGAAGGACGCGGTGTTCGTCGCCGCCGCCCTGGTCGCCGCCGCCGGCGCGCTCGCCACCTTCGCCGCCGTCCTGCTGCCGGACACCCCCGCCGGGCACATCGCCGCCGTCACCGGCATCACCGCCGTCGCGGCCGTCGGCTTCCTGCCCGGCCTCTCCGCCCGCTTCGCCCGGCTGCCCGTCGGCTTCAGCGCACCGGGCCAGACCCGCACCCGCAGCCGCGACTACGACGAGGAGGCCGAGCGCGCCGAGGCCGTCCAGTACGAGCGGATCGCCCACCAGGCCCGCCGCGGCCACGAGGTCCTGGTCGGCCTGGTCGGCGGCTGCGCCGCGGTCGTGGTCGGCTCCTGCGCCGTCCTCGGCTTCACCGACCGGACGTTCCCCGAGCTGCTCGCGCTCGCCCTGGGCCTGGCCACGATGCTGCGCGCCCGGCTGTTCCGCTACACCGCGCAGGTCTTCAGCCTCACCATCGCCGGGCTGCTCGGTCTGGCCCTGCTGATCATCGGCCTGTCCCTGCACACCCCGCAGTTCATCCTGCGCGCCGCCAGCTCCGCCGAGGTCGACCTGCGCACCGTCTGGCTGGCCGCCTCCATCGCGTTCGGCGCGGCGCTGCTCGCCGCGATCGCGCTGGTGGTGCCCCGGCTCGGCGTCTCCCCGTTCTGGGGGCGCATCCTGGACCTGGTCGACAGCCTGACCCTGATCTCGCTCGTCCCGCTGGCGCTCGCCGTCCTGGACGTCTACCGGCTGGTCCGCGGCGCCACCAGCTGACCGGCCGGCCCGTGCCGCCCGCCCCGTTCGGCCCGTCCGGCCCGCCGACCGGCGGGGTGGGCGGCACTGGTACCCTTGGCCTTCGAGCGCAGCCGTGTGTCCGCCTCCGGTGGGTCGCAGACCGCCGGCCGCGCTCCGTCACGACACCGAGTCCTCATGAGTCCTGTGTTGTCGACCAGGACCGCTCGGTACACCCTGAAGGAGTTGCAGTGGCTCTCGCCTCTGACGTCAAGAAGCAGATCTTCGCCGAGTTCGGCCAGAAGGAGGGCGACACCGGTTCCCCCGAGGTCCAGGTGGCCATGCTCTCCCGCCGCATCGCGGACCTGACCGAGCACCTCAAGATCCACAAGCACGACCACCACTCGCGTCGTGGCCTGCTGATCCTGGTCGGCCAGCGCCGCCGCCTGCTGCAGTACCTGGCCAAGAAGGACATCGAGCGCTTCCGTACGCTCGTCGACCGCCTGGGCATCCGCCGCGGTGCCGCCGGTGGCGCCCGCTAAGACCGCCGCTCGGGGCGGCTCCCCACACCGGGGAGCCGCCCCTCGCGCGTATGCCGCGGACACCCCGAGCCGCGGCGCCCGGACATAACAACTCGCGCGTACCTCCCCAGGTGGCCGAGGATTGCACCGTAGGGTTGTGGGCATGCCCGGTGATGGCGCACCAGCGCGCCACCCGGGCAGACGAACCCGAACCCCCCGCGGGCCGAAGGCTTCAAACGGAAGCCGCCCGCATCCGAGAGAGCGTCCAGACGCGGACCGCCCGTCCCGGCCCGGCAGCCGTGAGGCGCCGGTCCTCGGTAGTGGCCCCCGGAAGCCCCGCAGACCGAGCGGAGCACCCCGGAGGCTTCGATCGAAGACCGGCCCGACTGCCGTCCTCCTTGCCAGGAGGGCCAGGGCCAGCCGGCAGGCAGGCAGCGCGGGGACGCTCTCCCGGAGACGTACGAAAGAGGAGATCTTCCAGGTGGAAGAGAACGTGTTCTACGCCGAGGCCGTGATCGACAACGGTTCCTTCGGCACCCGTACCATCCGCTTCGAGACCGGCCGTCTGGCCCGTCAGGCCGCCGGCTCCGCCGTGGCCTACCTGGACGACGACACCATGGTGCTGTCGGCCACCAGCGCGTCCAAGCAGCCGAAGGAGCACTTCGACTTCTTCCCGCTGACCGTGGACGTCGAGGAGCGCATGTACGCCGCGGGCCGCATCCCCGGCTCGTTCTTCCGTCGTGAGGGCCGGCCCTCCGAGGACGCGATCCTCACCTGCCGCCTGATCGACCGCCCGCTGCGCCCGTCCTTCGTCAAGGGCCTGCGCAACGAGGTCCAGGTCGTCTGCACCGTCATGGCGCTCAACCCCGACCACCTGTACGACGTGGTGGCCATCAACGCCGCCTCCGCCTCCACCCAGCTGGCGGGCCTGCCGTTCTCCGGCCCGATCGGCGGCGTCCGCGTCGCGCTGATCAACGGCCAGTGGGTGGCCTTCCCGACCCACAGCGAGCTGGAGTCGGCCGTCTTCGACATGGTCGTCGCCGGTCGCGTCCTGCCGGACGGCGACGTCGCGATCATGATGGTCGAGGCCGAGGCCACCGACAAGACCATCAAGCTGGTCGAGGGCGGCGCCGAGGCGCCGACCGAGGACGTCGTCGCCGCCGGTCTGGACGCCGCCAAGCCGTTCATCAAGGTGCTGTGCGCCGCCCAGTCGCAGCTCGCCGCCCAGGCCGCCAAGCCGACCGGCGTGTTCCCGGTCTTCCTGGACTACCAGGACGACGTCCTCGCCGCGCTGACCGCCGCCGTCAAGGACGAGCTCGCCCAGGCCCTCACCATCCCGGGCAAGCAGGAGCGCAACAACGAGCTGGACCGCGTCAAGGCGCTGGCCGCCGAGAAGCTGCTCCCCGAGTTCGAGGGCCGCGAGAAGGAGATCAGCGCCGCCTACAACGCGCTGACCAAGAAGGTCGTCCGCGAGCGCGTCATCAAGGACAAGGTCCGCATCGACGGCCGCGGTGTCACCGACATCCGCACCCTGGCCGCCGAGGTCGAGGCCATCCCGCGCGTGCACGGCTCGGCCCTGTTCGAGCGTGGCGAGACCCAGATCCTGGGCGTCACCACCCTCAACATGCTGCGCATGGAGCAGCAGCTGGACACGCTCTCCCCGGAGACGCGCCGCCGCTACATGCACAACTACAACTTCCCGCCGTACTCGGTCGGCGAGACCGGCCGCGTGGGTGCGCCCAAGCGCCGCGAGATCGGCCACGGCGCGCTGGCGGAGCGGGCGATCATCCCCGTGCTGCCCTCGCGCGAGGAGTTCCCGTACGCCATCCGCCAGGTCTCCGAGGCGCTGAGCTCCAACGGCTCCACCTCGATGGGCTCGGTCTGCGCCTCCACCATGTCGCTGCTGAACGCCGGTGTGCCGCTGAAGGCCGCCGTCGCCGGTATCGCCATGGGCCTGATCTCCCAGGAGATCGACGGCGAGACCCACTACGTCGCGCTGACCGACATCCTCGGTGCCGAGGACGCGTACGGCGACATGGACTTCAAGGTCGCCGGTACCCGCAACTTCATCACCGCCCTGCAGCTGGACACCAAGCTCAACGGCATCCCGGCGTCGGTGCTGGCCGCCGCGCTGAAGCAGGCCAAGGACGCGCGTCTGCACATCCTCGACGTGATGAACGAGGCCATCGACACGCCGGACGAGATGTCTCCGAACGCCCCGCGGATCATCACCATCAAGATCCCGGTGGACAAGATCGGTGAGGTCATCGGCCCCAAGGGCAAGATGATCAACCAGATCCAGGAGGACACCGGCGCCGAGATCACGATCGAGGACGACGGCACCATCTACATCGGTGCCGCCGACGGACCGGCCGCCGAGGCCGCCCGCACCACGATCAACCAGATCGCCAACCCGACCATGCCGGAGGTCGGCGAGCGCTACCTGGGCACCGTGGTGAAGACCACGACGTTCGGCGCGTTCGTCTCGCTCATGCCGGGCAAGGACGGCCTGCTGCACATCTCGCAGATCCGCAAGCTGGCCGGCGGCAAGCGCGTCGAGAACGTCGAGGACGTCCTCGGTGTCGGCGCCAAGGTGCAGGTCGAGATCGCCGAGATCGACCCGCGCGGCAAGCTCTCCCTCATCCCCGTCGTCGAGGGCGAGGAAGCCGGCGAGACCGCTTCCGAGTGAAGCGCCGCTAGCTGACCCTTGCGGCCCGTACGCCTCCCGGCGTGCGGGCCGCACCCTGTTGCCCCCCGCGTTCGTCCATGCGTTCCCACGCGTGTTTCCTCTGGAGGTACCCCCCGTGGCTCAGGCCCCGGCGGCGAAGCAGCGCCCCGGCTCCACCCGGACCCTGCTCAAGGGCGCCGACGGCGCCGGCACGGTGCGCCGCACCGTCCTCCCCGGCGGCCTTCGGGTCGTCACCGAGACCCTGCCGACGGTGCGCTCAGCTACCTTCGGCATCTGGGTCGGCGTCGGCTCGCGGGACGAGACCCCGCAGCTCAACGGCGCCACCCACTACCTGGAGCACCTGCTCTTCAAGGGCACCGCGCGGCGCAGCGCGCTGGACATCTCGGCTGCCCTGGACGCGGTCGGCGGTGAGATGAACGCCTTCACCGCGAAGGAGAACACCTGCTACTACGCCCGGGTCCTGGACACCGACCTGCCGCTGGCCATCGACGTGGTCTGCGACATGGTCACCGGCTCGCTGATCCGCTCCGAGGACGTCGACGCCGAGCGCGGCGTCATCCTTGAGGAGATGGCGATGGCCGAGGACGACCCGGGCGACGTGGTGCACGACCTGTTCGCCAAGGTGATCTTCGGCAGCGGCCCGCTCGGCCGCCCCATCCTGGGCACCCAGGAGACCATCAAGGTGCTCACCCGGGAGCAGATCGCCGGCTTCTACCGCCGCCGCTACCGGCCCGAGAACCTGGTCGTCTCGGCCGCCGGCAACCTCGACCACCACACGGTGGTCAAGCAGGTCGAGCAGGCCTTCGCGGCGGTGCTGGCCCGCTCCGACGCGGCCCCCGCCGAGGCCCGCCGCGGCGTCAAGGCGCTGCGCACGGCCGGCCGGGTCGAGGTGCTCAACCGCTCCACCGAGCAGGCCCACCTGGTGCTGGGCGTGCCCGGGGTGCCGCGGCACGACGAGCGCCGCTGGGCGATGGGCGTGCTCAACGCGGCCCTCGGCGGCGGGATGAGCTCCCGGCTGTTCCAGGAGGTGCGGGAGAAGCGCGGCCTGGCGTACTCGGTGTACTCGTACTCCTCGTCCTACGCGGACAGCGGCCTGTTCGGCATCTACGCCGGCTGCCAGCCCAAGCGGGTCGAGGAGGTGCTGCGGATCTGCCGCGCGGAGCTGGCCAAGGTGGTCGCCGAGGGCATCACCGAAGAGGAGCTGCGGCGCGCGATCGGCCAGATCTCCGGCTCCACCGTGCTGGGCATGGAGGACACCGGCTCGCTGATGAACCGGATCGGCAAGGCCGAGCTGAGCTACGGACACCACCTGTCGGTGGACGAGATGCTGGCGCGGATCGCGGCCGTGACCCTGGACGACGTCCACGCGGTGGCCCGTGATGTGCTGGGCGCGTACCGGCCGTCGCTGGCGCTGATCGGACCGGTCAACGACAAGCGGGCCGCCAAGCTCGCCGATCTGCTGGTGTGAGAGGACATTTCGCTATGACGCTGCGTGTCGCCGTGATCGGTGCCAACGGTCGGATCGGCTCCGAGGCGGTCAAGGCCGTCGAGGCCGCGCCGGACCTCGAACTGGTGGCCACCCTGGGCCGCGGGTCCGAGCCGGCGGAGCTGACCGAGGCCGGCGTCCAGGTCGCCGTCGAACTCACCCACCCGGACTCGGTGATGGGCAACCTCGACTACTGCCTGCACCACGGCATCCACGTGGTCACCGGGACCACCGGCTGGACGGACGAGCGGCTGGCCACCGTCCGCGGCTGGCTCGACCAGGCCCCCGAGCTGGGCCTGCTGATCGCGCCGAACTTCTCCATCGGCGCGGTGCTCGGCATGAAGTTCGCCCAGACCGCGGCGAAGTACTTCGAGTCGGTCGAGGTGGTCGAGCTGCACCACGACCGCAAGGCCGACGCCCCCAGCGGCACCGCCACGCGTACCGCGCAGCTGATCGCGGCCGCCCGCGCCGAGGCCGGCCGCCCGCAGCAGCAGGACCCGACCACCCACAGCCTGCCCGGTGCCCGCGGCGCCGACGTGGACGGGGTGCCGGTGCACGCCGTCCGGCTGCGCGGGCTGCTCGCCCACCAGCAGGTGATGTTCGGCGACACCGGTGAGACGCTCACCATCCGGCACGACTCGCTGCACCACAGCAGCTTCATGCCGGGCATCCTGCTCGGTGTGCGCAAGGTCGTGGAGACGCCGGGGCTCACCCTGGGCCTCGAACACTTCCTGGACCTGTGAGCCCGGCATGACGTCCCGTACCGGATTCTTCGTCCTGTCCGGCGTGCTGCTGCTGGTCGCCCTCCTCTGCGTCGGGGAGGGCGTCCAGCTGGTCGCCACCGGCAAGCCGCTCGGCATCGGCATCGGCCTGTGCGCCTTCGTCATCCCGGTGATCGGCGTCTGGTTCCTGCGCCAGACCGTCCGGTTCGGCCGGGCCAGCGAGCAACTCGCCCGGGAGCTGGAGGCCGAGGGCGGCCTGCCGGTGGACGAGCTCCAGCGCACCACCGGCGGGCGGATCGACCGGGCCTCGGCCGACGCGGTGTTCGCCCGCCGGCAGACCGAGGCGGAGGCCGCGCCGGCCGACTGGCGGGTCTGGTTCCGCCTCGCGGTCGCGTACGCCGACGCCGGCGACACCCCGCGAGCCCGCAAGACCATGCAGCACGCCATCAAGCTGCACAGCACCGAACCCGCAAGGAGCAACGCGTGAGCGACCAACCGACGGCCCCCAGCTTCCGCAGCGACGTCACGGTCGAGCTGGTCCGCAGCGCGGCCGCCGACTCGGACGTCATCTGGGCGGCCCGCGTCTCGACCGCGGGGGAGCAGTCCCTGGAGGCGGTCCAGCAGGACCCGGAGAAGTCCAAGGGCCTGATCAACTTCCTGATGCGGGACCGGCACGGCACCCCCTTCGAGCACAACTCGATGACCTTCTTCATCAGCGCGCCGATCTTCGTGTTCCGGGAGTTCCACCGGCACCGCAGCGGCTGGTCCTACAACGAGGAGTCCGGCCGCTACCGCGAGCTGCAGCCGGTCTTCTACGTCCCGGCGGAGGAGCGCAAGCTCGTCCAGCAGGGCCGCCCGGGCCGTTACGAGTTCGTCGACGGCACCCCCGAGCAGCACAGGACCACCACCGAGGCGATGGAGGCCGCGTACCGCGAGTCCTACGCGCGCTACCAGGAGATGCTGGCGGCCGGCGTGGCCCGCGAGGTGGCCCGGGCGGTGCTGCCGGTCGGACTGTTCTCCTCGATGTACGCGACCTGCAACTCCCGTTCGCTGATGCACTTCCTGTCGCTGCGGACCAAGCGGGAGCACTCGGCGGTGCCGTCCTTCCCGCAGCGCGAGATCGAGATGGTCGCCGAGCAGATGGAGCAGGAGTGGGCGCGGCTCATGCCGCTCACCCATGCGGCCTTCGAGAAGCACGGCCGGGTCGCTCCCTGACCTGGGACGATAGGCATATGGGCGGAGTGTCACGCATGTCTGGATTGCGGCTTTTCTAGCCGCTCCCTACATTCATGAACACGGATTCCGGTGCTGCCCGAACCCCCGAGCGGGCAGCACCGGAATCCCATGTCACCGCCTGTTTCCGCCGCTTCGCGTGGTATGCCCCTGTCCGAACACTGGACCGGTGTGGGTACCGCCCCACCGCCTACGAGTAGCTTTGGACGCATGGCTCCGACCTCCACCCCCCAGACGCCGTTCGGCCGGGTCCTGACCGCGATGGTCACCCCGTTCACCGCCGACGGCGGACTCGACCTCGACGGCGCCCAGCGCCTCGCCACGCACCTCGTGGACTCCGGCAACGACGGCCTCGTCGTCAACGGCACCACCGGTGAGTCCCCGACCACCAGCGACGCCGAGAAGGCCCAGCTCGTCCGCGCCGTGGTGGAGGCGGTCGGGGATCGCGCCCACGTGGTGGCCGGCGTCGGCACCAACGACACCCACCACAGTGCCGAGCTGGCGCGACAGGCGGAGGCCGCCGGAGCCCACGGCCTGCTGGTCGTCACGCCGTACTACAGCAAGCCCCCGCAGGAGGGCCTGTACCGGCACACCGTGCACATCGCGGACACCACCGGGCTGCCGGTCATGCTCTACGACATCCCGGGCCGCAGCGGCGTCGCGCTGAGCCACGAGACGCTGGTCCGCCTCGGCGAGCACCCGCGGATCGTCGCCAACAAGGACGCCAAGGGCGACCTCGGCGCGGCCGCCTGGGCCATCGCCCGCTCCGACCTCGCCTGGTACTCCGGCGACGACATCCTCAACCTGCCGCTGCTGTCGGTCGGAGCCGCCGGAGTGGTCAGCGTCGTCGGACACGTCGTGGCCGGCGAACTGCGTGCGATGATCGAGGCGTACCTGGCCGGCGATGTGGCCAAGGCCACGGCGATCCACCAGGGCCTGCTCCCGGTGTTCAGCGGTATGTTCCGCACGCAGGGTGTCATCCTCGCCAAGGCCGCGCTGGAGCTCCAGGGACTGCCGGCCGGCCCGCTGAGGCTGCCGCTGGTCGGCGCGACTCCCGAGGAGATCGCACGATTGACGAAGGATCTCGCCGCCGGCGGGGTACACCTGTAACAGACGAAGACGTGCGCGCCCCGGCTCGCCGGACCCTCACGGGCCCGCCGCTGGACCGGACCGACGGCGCGAGAGCACCGACCCAGTAGGAAAAACGACACTGAGTACGCACGCCATATGTCTTCAGGGGGAGGACCCCGGGCATATGGCGTGCGTCGTGAGGAGAGTCTTTTGAGTCACCCGCACCCCGAACTCGGCGCACCCCCGGCCCTGAAGGAGGGCGCCCTCCGCATCACCCCGCTCGGCGGTCTCGGCGAGATCGGCCGCAACATGACGGTCTTCGAATACGGGGGCCGCATCCTGATCGTCGACTGCGGCGTCCTCTTCCCCGAGGACGAGCAGCCCGGCGTGGACCTGATCCTCCCGGACTTCACCTACATCCGGGACCGCCTCGACAAGATCGACGGCATCGTCCTCACCCACGGGCACGAGGACCACATCGGCGCCGTCCCGTTCCTCCTGCGGGAGAACCCGGACATCCCGCTGATCGGCTCCAAGCTGACCCTCGCCCTGATCGAGGCCAAGCTCGCCGAGCACCGCATCCGGCCGTACGTGCTGGAGGTCAAGGAGGGCGAGCGCGAGCGCATCGGCCCCTTCGACTGCGAGTTCATCGCGGTCAACCACTCCATCCCGGACGCCCTGGCGGTCGCCGTCCGCACCCCCGCGGGCATGGTCGTGGCCACCGGCGACTTCAAGATGGACCAGCTGCCGCTCGACGGCCGCCTGACCGACCTGCCGACCTTCGCCAAGCTGGCCGAAGAGGGCATGGACCTGCTGCTGGTGGACTCCACCAACGCCGAGGTCCCCGGCTTCATCCCGCACGAGCGGGACATCTCGGCCGCGCTGCGGAACGTCTTCGCGAACGCCGACAAGCGCATCATCGTCGCCTCCTTCGCCAGCCACGTGCACCGCATCCAGCAGGTGCTGGACGCCGCGCACGAGTACAAGCGCAAGGTCGCCTTCGTCGGCCGCTCGATGGTCCGCAACATGGGCATCGCCCGCGACCTCGGCTACCTGAAGGTCCCCGGCAACATGGTCGTCGACGTCAAGCAGCTCGACGACCTGCCGGACAAGGAGGTCGTGCTGATCTGCACCGGCTCCCAGGGCGAGCCGATGGCGGCGCTGTCCCGGATGGCCAACCGCGACCACCAGATCCGCATCGTCGAGGGCGACACCGTCGTCCTGGCCTCGTCGCTCATCCCGGGCAACGAGAACGCCGTCTACCGGGTGATCAACGGCCTCACCCGCTGGGGCGCCAAGGTCGTGCACAAGGGCAACGCCAAGGTGCACGTCTCCGGCCACGCCTCGGCCGGCGAGCTGCTGTACTTCTTCAACATCTGCAAGCCGCGCAACCTGATGCCGGTCCACGGCGAGTGGCGCCACCTGCGGGCCGCCGCCGACCTGGGCATCGCCACCGGCATTCCGCGCAACCGCGTGGTCATCGCCGAGGACGGCGTCTGCGTCGACCTGGAGAAGGGCGTCGCCCGGATCGTCGGCAAGGTACAGGCCGGGTACGTCTACGTGGACGGCGCCTCGGTCGGCGACATCACCGAGGCCTCGCTCAAGGACCGCAGGATCCTCGGCGAGGAGGGCTTCATCTCGGTCTTCGTCGCGGTCGACTCGACCAACGGCAAGATCGTGGGCGGCCCGACCTTCCAGGCCCGCGGCTCCGGCATCGACGACAACGCGTTCGTGCCGGTCGCCGCCAAGCTCCAGGAGGCCCTGGACCGCTCGGCGAGCGACGGCGTGCTGGAGCCCCGCCTGGTCCAGCAGCTGGTCCGCCGGACCGTCGGCAAGTGGGTGGCGGACAACTACCGCCGCCGGCCGATGATCCTGCCGGTCGTCGTCGAGGTCTGAGCCTCCGGCGGCTGGTTTGACGTGGGGCAGCCCGGTGCGTAATGTTCTCCGGGTTGCCCCACGGGACGGCCCCGCAGGAAGTCTCTCGAATGCGAATTCGAGAATGACCGCGGAAAACGGCCCGAGAAACTCTGGTAGAGTTCGGGAGCGCCGAAAGGCGAAAGCCGATCAGGTAAATGAAACTCCGGAAAACGGAGCGGAAAACATCTGATAAGCTTGAAACACGAAAGAACGAAGCGCCCGGAGGGCCCGCTGGAAGGCGGTCCGAAG
>NZ_JBIUYQ010000032.1:0-76372 GCF_044744605.1 Kitasatospora sp. NPDC087271 | reverse complement strand
CAGTCCGCCTTGCGGTCGGTGCCCCACACGTCGCCGCTGGGAGAGGTGTTGGCATTGCCCGCCCACCGGCCGCCCTCACCGGAGATGTAGCTGTCTCCCATCGAGACGACGGCGGGCAGCTTTGTCTGTCCACACTGCTCGGTCAGGGCTGCCAGGGCCACCCGCAGCAGGTTGTCGGGATCACAGACCTGGCGCGGGGCAGGCTGATTGTTGACGTTGTTCCGGAACTGCACTGGGTAGTGGTCGGAGGTGTTCTCGAACGTGAGGCGGAAACCGGTGTACTGATGGCCCTGTGGCATCCCCTTGGCCACCATGTAGTCGAGCTCGGAAACCGGCGCTTTGACAGGATAGGTCGGCAGATCGGAGCGGACCAGCTCGCTGCCCGCAGGCAGGGCGGGAAGCGATTCGGGAGTGCGGTTGAAATCCCCCATCACCGCCCAGTGGCCTCCCGACACGCGATCAACCTCGGCGAGTACATCGGGAACATTGTTCACCTGTCTCCCGCCCGTGCGATTTGTCGCATGCATGCTGTAAATCCAGGTGCCGTCCCGGAGCTTGAGGCCCAGAGTCGGCTTCGGGTTGTCGCCCGGCCCCACGGGCGCGATCACACGCACCTCCGTAACCTCGTCCTGGGCCTGGTTTACGACGAAAGCGATCGCCCGGTTATTGTTGTCCGCTTCCACCTTGTAGATGACACAGGGGCGCCCACCCACCTGGTCCGTACAGTTGGTCCAGTTGAGTCGCCTCACGGCGTACCCGTTGCTCTGAGTCACAGCACCCACAGCTGCACCGGCCGCAGGTTCCGCCTCGGCGAGATCTTCGTCCCTCACCTCCTGCACGGCAAGAAACTCGACCTTCCTCGCGATCGGATAGATCCCGTGACTCCACCGATCCGTCGAATTATTCATATTGAACGTCGCCATCGAATGGTCGCTCGCCGCCGCCACGGCCGATTGCGAGAAGGAAACCACCGAAAGAAGGCCGGAGAGCAAGGCCACTAGCACGGCAAAGGAAACTATTCGTCCCCTTCCCCGTCCATCAGCTACACCTCGCCGCGAGGACACCTCGCGCACACCATAAACAATCAACAATCCACTGCTCCTTGCCGCTCCCTGGGCCTCCGCGCCTCCGCCCCTGCGGACTGGCCACTGCTTGACCGGCCGATCCCACCGCATGGCCGTAGACAAGCGATGAACAGACTGTCAATGACCCACCGGGTGCTTCCCAGCAGCTGCGCGCCGTCCGGCGAGGTGGTCGCCTCCTGCAACACGATGACGTCGGCGTTGGCCATCAGGGCTTTGACCTCGCCCCATTTGTTGCCGCCCTGCATGTTGAAGGTGACGGCGCGCAGCTGCGGGTCGGTCAGCGCCATGGCGGGTGCAGGGGTCAATAGCGTGATCAGCGATCCCAGCAGGCCAGCCAGTGCAGCCGCCGCCACGGACCGTCTCCAACGCCCCGGCGGACCGGCGAAGGGGGAGAGTGAGGGCGATATGCCCTTGAGAATCCTTACTTGCTCACGATGCGCACCGGCTGCACAACGGCGGCCGATCGGCCTGAGCCATTCATGATGATTCGTCAACGCGCAATAAGGTCCGTTTCCCTTGACGAAGGTTCCACGACTGCTCAGCGACACAGAACAGTGCGAAGCGCTCAGTCCCATGACCGTGAAGCCGGAGCATGACTCGCCGAGGCGACAACCGGACCCGGGAACAGAAAAGGCCGACTCCACCAACGGGATCCGTGACCACCAGGCTGGCCGCAGCCGGTAGACAATCGATGAACACCGCTTCCGGCCGCACCTGGTCGATGAACTGCAGGTACCGGGCCGCGTGCAGGGTGCTCTCCGTCGACGCGGACGCGGTCGGAGCGCCCAGCGCGGACATCGATGTGGACGCCAGGAACGCGGCCATGCCTATGGCGATCCGTACTGGCCGGCGCCCGGGGGCGCACCGGCGGGATTTTCGCTGATCGCACCTCGGATTTCTTCCGTATCACCACCCGCATCGCGGGGCGCGGACAAGCTAGGGTCGGCGTGTTGACAGCGGATAGACGACGCGTCAACGACGGCCGGGCCGACGCCGTCCGCGCCCCCGCCTGCGCCCCTCGGTGACGGTTCGCGCCCTTGGTGCCTCCGACGCGCCCTTGCGCGCTACCTGCCGGTAAGTGTTAATGCGCCGTAAATTTGACTGGCCGTCACATTTTCCGGCCCTCCCGGCTCGGCCCGCCTTCGTCGAAAGGTGCTGCCATGCGGCGTATCACCTCGTGGACGCGAATACTCCGTTTCGGGCTCAGCGGCTGCCTCCTGGCGGCCGCCTCCGGCTCCGGCATGTGCCCAGCGGTCGCCGGACAGGCCGGTCCGCAGTCGCACGGCGGGCGGTCTCAGGACGGGGGGTCGCACGGTGGGTGGTCGCACGGCGGGCCGTCGCCGGAGCAGAGGATCGAAGCGCTCCTCGGCCAGCTGACCACCGACGAGAAGGCGACGCTGCTACAGGGGATCGCCGCACCGAACGGGGTGTACGCGGTCGGCTACGTCCGGGGCGTGCCGCGGCTGGGCATCCCGCCGCTGCTGCTGTCCGACGGCCCGGCCGGCGTGCGGGACGGGCAACCGGCGACGGCGCTGCCGGCACCGGTGTCGCTGGCCGCCGCCTTCGACCCGGGGCTCGCCACCACCTACGGCGCGGTGCTGGGCCGCGAGGCCCGGGCGCGCGGCTACCAGGTGCTGTACGCGCCGATGGTGAACCTCGTGCGCGTGCCGCAGGGCGGGCGGAACTTCGAGACGCTGGGGGAGGACCCGTTCCTCGCCGGGCGGGTCGCGGCGGCGGAGGTCCGCGGCATCCAGGCGCAGGGGGTCGCGGCGCAGGTGAAGCACTTCGCGGCGAACAACCAGGAGAACAACCGGCAGTCGTACAGCTCGGAGGTGGACGAGCGGACGCTGGCCGAGATCGAGCTGCCCGCCTTCCGGGCGGCCGTCCGGGACGGCCGGGCCTGGTCGGCGATGTGCGGCTACAACCCGGTCAACAGCATCTGGGCGTGCGAGAACTTCCCGCTGCTGCGGGACGTGCTGAAGGGCCGTTGGGGGTTCGACGGGGTGGTCGGCTCCGACTACCCGGCCACCCACTCCTCGGTGAACGCCGCGGCGGGCGGGCTGGACCAGGAGTTCGGCGGTACGACGTACTTCGCCGACCTGAACGCGGCCGTGGCCGACGGGCGGCTCGCCCCGGCCGTCCTGGACGACCAGGTGCGGAGGGTGCTGCGGCTGATGGTCCGGACCGGGGCGCTGGACGGCGGCCAGCCGCCCGGAGCCGGCCCCGGCCCCGGCTCGGGCTCCGGCCCCGGCTCCGGCCCCGGCTCGGGCCAGGCCGTCTCCGATCCGCCCGTCTCCGATCCGCCCGCCTCCGACCCCGCCGCCGGCGCGCGCGACGCCCGGGCGGCGGCCGCCGCCGGGACGGTGCTGCTGCGCAACCAGGGGCCGGTGCTGCCGCTGGACGCCGCCCACCTGTCGTCCGTCGCGGTGATCGGCCCGTGGGCCGACCACGCCTACACCGGCGGCTACGGCTCCTCGCACGTCGCCCCCTACCCCGACCAGGTCGTGACGCCTCGCCAGGGCATCGCCGCCCGGGCCGGTGCGGGCGTCTCGGTGCGCTACCACCCGGGCGACGACGCGGCCGCGGCCGCCTCGGTGGCCGCCGGGGCGGACGTCGCGGTGGTGGTGGTCGGCGACGAGGAGACCGAGGGCGCGGACCGCGGCTCGCTGGACCTCGCCCCGGCGGACGACGCCCTGATCCGCGCCGTCGCCCGCGCCAACCCGCGGACGGTGGTGGTGCTCAACACCGGCGGGCCGGTCACCATGCCGTGGCTGGACGCGGTGCCGGCGGTGGTCGAGGCCTGGTACCCGGGCGAGCAGAGCGGCACCGCGCTCGCCGACGTGCTGTTCGGCGACGCCGATCCGGCGGGGCGGCTGCCCGTCACCTTCCCGACCTCGGCGGCGGCCACGCCGATCCGGGACGCCTCCCAGTACCCCGGCACGGACGGCGCCTACCACTACACCGAGCAGCTCGCGGTCGGGTACCGCTGGTACGACGCGACCGCCACCGCCCCGCTGTTCCCCTTCGGCCACGGCCTCTCGTACACCACCTTCGGCTACAGCAACCTCACCGTGACCGGCCCGGACGCCGCCGGCCGGGTTCGGGTCGGCTTCGACCTCGCCAACCAGGGCGCCCGGACCGGCACGGAGGTGCCGCAGCTGTACGTCTCCTTCCCGTCCGCCGCCGGCGAGCCGCCGCAGCAGCTCAAGGCCTTCGACAAGGTCACGCTGGCGCCCGGCCGGTCGACGCACGTGGAGCTGGCGCTGGACCGCTCCTCCTTCGCGGTCTGGGATCCCGGCGTGCACGGCTGGCAGGTCCCCGGCGGGCGGTTCGGCCTCATGGTCGGCTCCTCCTCGCGCGCGCCGAAGTTGCAGGGCGCGGTGGACGTCCCGGGCTCTCCGGCCGTCTCCACCTGGTCCGGGCGGATCACCGGCGCCGACGGGTCCTGTCTGGACGCGGGCGCCGCCGCCGCGGACGGCAACGAGGCGGTACGGCTGGCCGGCTGCGCGGGCACGGCGGCCCAGGACGCCACGGTCGGCTCGGACGGTACCGTCCGCGCCCTCGACGGCTGCCTGACCCCGGCGGGCCCGGACGACGGCGCCGCCGTCCGGCTGCGGGACTGCACCGCGGGCGCCGACCAGGTGTGGCGCCCGGGCCCGGGCTCCTCGATCCTCCACCCGGCGTCCGGCCGCTGCCTCGCGGCCGCCGACGGCCGGCTGCTGCTGCGGACCTGCTCGGGGGGCGCCGAACAGAGCTGGGCCACCCCCCGCCCGAGCGGCCGGGTGACCGGCATCGCCGGGCAGTGCGTGGACCTCAACCGCGCCGACACGGCCAACGGCACCGCCGTCCAGCTCTACCGCTGCAACTCCACCGGCGCCCAGGACTGGACCGTCGGGCAGGACGGCTCCCTGCGGGCCCTCGGCAAGTGCCTGGACGTCACCAACGGCTGGACCGCCGCCGGGACGCCCGCCCAGCTCTACGACTGCAACGGCACCGGCGCCCAGCGCTGGCAGCCACGCGCGGACGGCACGCTCCTCAACCCGGCCTCCGGCCGCTGCCTCGACGCCCGCGACGGCAGCGGTGCCGACTGGACCAGGCTGCAGATCTGGGACTGCCACGGCGGCCCCAACCAGCGCTGGACCCTGCCCTCCTGATGCCCACCGCCGGCCGGGCGCCGTCCGCTGTCCGCCGCCGTCCGATGGCGGCGGGCGGCGGACGGCGGGGCTGCGTCAGGCGTTTGCTTCCAGAGCCGGGAGGTAGGCGCCGGCCTGGCCGGCGGCGGTCGGGTGGAAGGACTGTCCGATCGGCCAGTTCAGGGCGTGCAGCCAGGGAGCGGGGTCGCAGAGCTGGTGGCCGGCGAACCGGCTGGTCACATCCGCGTAGGCGAAGTTCGGGTACTTGGCGGCCTCGCTCTGGATGACGCTGTTCAGGACGTCGGCGCCGTCGTTGAGGGCAGCACGCCTGGCCGGGCTGATCCCCGGGCAGAGGGGGGCGCCGGGGTCGTAGAAGCGGGGGTAGCCGAGGATCACCACGTGGGCGTTGGCGGCGCGGGAGCGGATGGCGCCGTAGACGGTGTCGAGTTCGCCGGGGAGCTGGGTGCGGGCGGTGTTCTCTGCGGAGGAGACGGCGCTGAGGCAGGCGGCGTCGCTGCCGAGCAGGCAGGAGGCCAGTACGTCGCGCAGGCCGACGTCGTTGCCGCCGATGGTCATGCTGACCAAGGTGGTGCCGGAAGTGAGCGGGGCGAGTTGGTTGTTCACGACGTCGGTGGTGGTGGCGCCGCCGCAGGCCTGGAAGTCGAAGGTGGCCGGTGAGGTGGACTGGGCGTAGAGGTACGGGTACGCGTTGGTGCTCTGGTTGCAGCTGTTGAGGTACGTGCTGGATGATCCGCCGCCCGCGGAGTAGGAGTCGCCGAGGGCCACGTAGTTGACGGTGGCGGCGTGGGCGGTGCCGGTGGTGGCGGCGAGTGCGGTGGTCGTCAGGGTGAGGAGCGCGGCCGCGAGGGCTGCGGGGCGGGTTCGGCTCATCGGTTGCCTCCTTGGTGGGACGGCTGGTGTGTCAGTGGGGCTGTTCGGCGTTGCGGCGCGGTGCCCGGGACGCGGTCAGGAGTGCTGACCGAGGAAGTCGGCGAGCTCGTTGTCGTACCGGGCGGGGTCGGCGTTCCAGGAGCCGGTGTGGCCGGCCCCGGGGACGGTGACGAGTCGGACCTTGTCCGGCCAGTCGCGGGCGAACCGGGCGCTGCCGGCGTACGGGACGAGTGTGTCGGCGGTCCCGTGGAAGAGCAGCACGGGCTGTTCGGGGCCGCCGTCGCGCCGGTTCGCCGCCAGGGTGTCGACCTGGTCGAGGTCCACTCCGGCTCGGAAGCGGATGAAGGGGGCCGTGAGGTCGGCGATGGGGAACGGGAGTCCGAGGCCGGTGGCGATCGTGTCGATGGCCGCCCGGTAGTCGAGTGCGGGTGAGTCGAGGACGACTGAGCGGACCGCGCTGGTGTCCTGGGCGCGCTGAAGGTAGTTCTCGACGATGGCGCCGCCCATGGAGAACCCGTAGAGCACCACGCCGGAGGCTCCGTGGGCGCGGGCGTAGCGGACGGCGGCGTCGAGGTCGCGCCATTCCGTGTTGCCGAGTTGTCGGTTGCCGTTGGAGTCGCGGGGTGCGCCGGGGTCGTTGCGGTAGGTGATGTCGAGGATCGGGTAGCCGAGGTCGTGCAGTTCGGGCATCGTCCGCAGGCCCGCGCTGCGGCCGGCGCCGAGCCCGTGGACCTGGATGACCCAGGTGCTGCGCGAGCCCGGGAGGTACCAGGCGGGCATCGGGCCCAGGTCGCCGGGGTAGCTGACGTCCTGGTAGTCCAGCCCCACCGCTCGGCGCGGGTCCGAGTTCCACACGGTGACGATGATCTTCGCCTTGGCGCCGACGGCGGGTGGGGCGGTGGCCTGGAGTTCGCGGGTGACGGTCTTGCCGTCCGAGGCGAGGACGCGGCCGAGTTCTCCCGAGCGCCGCTGTGCGGATCCGCTGTCCTGCCAGACCAGGCCGTAGGTGCCGGTGTAGCGGCTCTCGTCGGTGGCGGGAAGGGTCACCGTCGCGTTCCCCACGGCGATGACGCGGGTGTTCAGCGGGGTGTCGTCGGTGGGGTGCAGCAACTTGCCGGTCAGTAGCCACAGCGCGCCGGACGCCGCGGTGAGAGTGAGGACGAGCAGGCCCGTGACGGCGACGACGATGCGTCGGCGCAGGCGGGTGCGGCGGCTGGACGGTGGTGTCGTGGGGTCGGTCATCGCCGGGGTCGGTTCCTGGTTCATGGCTGCTTCAGCGTGGTGGGGCCGGAGGCCAGGGTGAGGGCGAGTCCGGTCGGTGTGACGGTGAGTGAGACGGGCTTGAGGGACAGGGGATAGTCGGTTTGTCGGTTCCGCGCGGTGAGCTTGGTGTTGATCTGGTCGAGCTGGGGACCGGTGATCGTTCGGCCGAGGAACTGCAGGCTGGTGGCGGTGATGGTGACCCGGCCGTCGGCCAGGGCGGGCTTCAGCGTCAACTGGCCCATGCCACCCGGGCCCAGGGCGAGCAGGAGGGTGCCGGTGGCGGGGTCGGTCCGGGTGCTGCTGACGGGAACGCCCTGGCCCGAGTCGTGGATCGCTCCCGCCAGGGAGTCGGCGGGGATCGTGACGGTGGCCCGGACGTCGGACGCCGTCGCGGGCTCGGCCAGGTGGAGGTCGTCGAGCGTGATGCGGACCGAGGCGCCCGTGAGTGAGCCGAGGTGGGCGTCGTCCGCGCCGAGCGTGACGTGATCCAGGTGCCGGTCGAGGATCGCGAGCAGCGCCGGGCCGGCGCCGGTGTCGACCGTCACCCGGGTGTCGAGCGCCTTTCCCATGCGGTCGGCGATCCGGCTCTTCAGGACGTGCCGGGTGACGGCCTCGCCGCCCCCGGCGAGGGCCAGCACGACGGCCACGGGCAGGACGACGGCGCGAGTGATCCGGCCTCGCCGGGTGGTCGGGCGGCGGAGGCGGCCCAGCCGCGCGGTGGCGGTTCGGGCCGGTTCTGGACGGATGGTCATCATTGTCCTGCTGTCGTTGTCGGGGCGTCGGAGGGGGCGGGCGGCCCGGTGCGGTCCCGGCGGCGTCCTGTGGTCGGCCGTTGTCCTGGGGACGGGGCGCGACCGGTGCGCGTGAGCAGCACGACGACCGCGACGATCAGGAGGGCCGCAACACAGACGCCGAGCAGCACGAGGGATCCGGAGCCCGTGAGCACGACTGCTCTCCCTTGTCCCGACCCCGCCGGTCGGCGAGGTCGGAAGCATCCTGTCGCCGTTGTGCAAGGCGAAGGTTCGGCCTGTGTTCGGGCCTTGTAAGGATCGCCGTCGGTCCGCCGGACGGTGACGGCCCGCGGGTTAGCATCGGTGCAGTTCGAAGCCGTGGCACGCGCGACTGGCCAAGCAGCCGCGGGATGGGTGCCGCGGCGCGGGGAGACTGCGGTGACACCGGACAGATGACACAGAGCAAGGGCCTTGTGCTGGTGGTGGAGGACGAGCGCCACATCGCCGACCTCCAGCGCCTGTACCTCACCCGCGAGGGCTTCGGCGTCCACACCGAGGCCGACGGCACCGCCGGGTTGGCCGCCGTGGCACGGCTGCGGCCGGTGGCGATCGTTCTCGACATCGGGCTGCCCGGGCTGGACGGCACGGACTTCTGCCGCCGGCTGCGCGCCGCCGACGACTGGACGCCCGTCATCCTGGTCACCGCCCGGGACGAGGAGGCCGACCGGATCCTCGGCCTGGAGATCGGTGCCGACGACTACCTCACCAAACCGTTCTCGCCCCGCGAGCTGGTCGCCCGGGTCAAGGCGGTGCTGCGCCGCACCGCCGGCCCACCGGTCTCGGCCGTCCTGGGCGGCAGCCGGCTGCGCCTGGACCCCGGTCGCCGCACGGTGCTCTGCGACGGCGAACCGCTGGAGCTGACCACCACCGAGTTCAACCTGCTCGCCCACCTGCTGGCCCGGCCCGGTCAGGTCTTCAGCCGCGAGCAGCTCCGCGCCCAGGTCTGGGGGCAGGCCGACTACGGCGACAGCCGGGTCGTCGACGTCTACGTCTCGCAGCTGCGCGCCAAGCTCGGCGACGCCAGCCCGATCCGCACCGTGCGGGGGATCGGCTACAGCGCCCAGGAGCCGGAGCGGTGAGGCGCCTGCGCGCGGGCTCCCTCACCGGCAGCCTGGTCCTGCTCGCCACCGTGGTGGCAGCCACGGCCGTGCTACTGGCGGGGGTCGCGGCCTGGCAGACCGCCTTCTCCAACGCCGAGTCCCAGTACCGGGAGCGCCTGTCCCGGCAGGCCACCGTGCTCAGCCTCGCTCCCAACCTGTCCGTGCTGCTCCTCGACCAGACCCAACGGCTGACCGGGGCCACCGGCGTCCTGGTCGCCGTCGTCGATCCCGACGGACACGTGGACGGCCCCGCGGCGCAGGCCGTAGCCCCGGCCGACCGGGACGCGCTGCTCGCCGGGCGGACGCTCTCCGCCACGGCCTCGCTCGGCGACCAGCGCGTACTCGTCCAGGGACACCCGGCAAGCAACGGCGGCGCTGTCGTGCTGACCCAGCCGTTCACCGAGGTCGATGCGGCTGCCGGCCGGATGCGCGGCAGTCTGACGCTCCCCCTGGTCGCGGGCCTGGTCGGAGCCGCCCTCGCCGGAGCCCTGCTGGCCCGCCGCATCGCCCGCCCCCTGGTCGCGGCGGCCGGTGTCGCCCACCGACTCGCCGCAGGTGAACGCGGCCTGCGCTGCGAGGCCGACGGCCCCACCGAGGCCCGTGACGTCGCCCAGGCCCTGAACGCACTGGGCGCCGCCCTCGAACGCAGCGAACAACGCCAGCGCGACTTCCTGACCTCGATCTCCCACGAGATCCGTACCCCCCTCACCGCACTCCAGGGCTACGCCGAGGCCCTCACCGACGGGGTCGTCGAACCCGGGCAGCAGGCCCAGGTCGGCCAGATCCTCCTGACCGAGACCAGACGCCTGGACCGCTTCGTCTCCGACCTGCTCGAACTCGCACGCCTGGACGCCGACGACTTCCCCATCACCCGCGAACCCACCGACCTCACCGCCCTCGTCCGTGAGACCGCGCGAGCCTGGGACCAGAGGGTCCGGCAGAGCGAACTCCACCTGCGGGTGGAAACGGCCGGGGAACCCGTGATCACGGTCACCGACGGATTCCGGGTCCGCCAGCTGCTCGACGGCCTGATCGGCAACGCCGTGCGGATCTCGCCGCCCGGCGCCCCCGTGGTGCTGGCCCTGCGCCGAACGGACAGCGGCGACACCGAGCTGCAGGTCCGCGACGGCGGCCCCGGCCTGACCGACGAGGACGTCCGGGTCGCCTTCGAACCCGGCGCCCTGCACTCCCGCTATGCGGGCACCCGCCCCGGCGGCACCGGCCTCGGCCTGGCCATCACCCGTCGCCTCACCGACCGGCTCGGCGCCACCATCACCGTCCACGGCCACGGCCCCGAGGGCGGCGCCTGCTTCACCGTCGCCCTCGGCACCATCCCGCTCGACGCGTAGCCGCCCGCGCAGCACCCCGGACCAGGGCCGCGTCCGAACCGCCTGCCCCGCGCAGCGCCCGGAGCTCGCTCCGCAGGAATAATTCGCACACTACTCATTTGGCGCTATCCAGCCCGCCTCCGGCTGTGATGACCTTGGCGACTGTGGCGCGCGTCACATCGTGTGACATCGCAGTGAGATCGCACTGCCGTGCGTGCCCGAGCCAAGGCGATCGAGGAGGTACTCGTGAGTGGCAGGGAGAACAGTGGCAGGGAGAACAGTGGCAGGGCGGCCGGCGGTGACGGCTTCCCGGATCTGAGCCCCGGGGAACTGGCGCAGATCGAGCGCGTGATCCTCGGCGGCGACGACGGGATCGCGCTGCGGCACGCCGCGCACGAGGCCGGCGGGCCGCGCGTGTCCGCGGCCGAGCTGCAGAAGGCCCTTGAGCTCCATGTGTGCATGGGCTTGAACGCCTGCCGCAACCACGACATCGACGAGAAGGCGCCGATGGCGGGCATGGGAGCCTGTGCCACCGTCCTGCACGTGTGCCACGGTGCCAACGAGTGCCGCGGGCAGGGCGGGTGCGGCTACACCGGCCCCGACGCGGAACTCGCCAAGCCGGGTGAGCAGGCCTGTCGGCAGAACGGCAGCTGCGCGAGCCCGATCAATGTCAGCCGGGTGTTCGCGGGCGGCCCGCTGAAGGGCAAGAGCGTCTGGAAGCTCGCCCGCCAGCTGTTCGAGGCCCGGATGTACGCCGCCGGCCTCCCGTTCGGCCCGTCCCCGGGTGAGGGCTACCCGGACGACCTGGTCCCGCCGTACGAAGTGACCGAGGCCGAGCGGAGGAAGAAGAGGCTCGACCGGAGCAAGCCGCAGGTGCTGCCGCTGCCGTCGGACGAGGCGACCGCGTGACGGAGCCCCACCAGGGCGAGCGGATCGGCCGGGTGTCCCGCTTCGACCTGCCGAACCTGGGGTTCGGTGTCGGCCTGCGCGGCCCGCACCACCGGTACGTACTGGACCACCTCGGTGATGGGCTGGGCGCCGAGTGGCTGGAGATCATCTCCGAGAACTACCTCGACTCCCACGGCCACCCGCGTCACGTACTGGACCGGGTCGCCGAGCGGCACTCCCTGGTCATGCACGGGGTGTCGCTGTCGATCGGCAGCGTGGAGCCCCTGGACTTCGACTACCTGGGGCGGCTCCGGCGGCTGGCCGACGCGGTGGGCGCCGCCTGGGTGTCGGACCACGTGTGCTTCACCGGGGTCGCCGGGCTCAACACCCACGACCTGCTGCCGGTCCCCTTCACCGAGGCCGCGCTGACGCACCTGGTGCGACGGGTCAGGACCGTGCAGGACTTCCTGGAGCGCCCGCTGGTGCTGGAGAACCCCAGCACGTACGTGGGCTTCGCCGCATCGACCATGCCGGAGGAGGAGTTCGTCGCGCGGCTGGCGGTCGAGGCCGACTGCGGGCTCCTGCTGGACGTCAACAACGTCTACGTGTCGGCCGTCAACCACGACACCGATCCGCGCGCATACCTCGGAGCACTCCCGCACGACCGGGTCGTACAGATCCATCTGGCCGGTCACACCGACGCGGGCACACATCTGATCGACACCCATGACGGACCGGTCGCACCGGCCGTGTGGGAGCTGTACGACGCGGCGATCGCGCTGACCGGGCCCGTGTCCACCCTGCTGGAGTGGGACGACCGCCTGCCGCCCTTCCCCGAGCTGGTGGCGGAACTCGGAAAGGCACGCCAGCGGGCCCTCGATCCGGCGGACATCCCCGTCGCGACGGGAGTCTGACATGTCGACGGTCGAAGGGGCACCGGCGCACCTGGCCGAACTCCAGCACTGGCTGCAGGCCGCCGTCCTCCACGCCACCGGCCCGGACCAGGAGGGCGGCGAGGCCACCGCCCAGGTGCTCACACCGTCCAGCCGGCTCACCGCCGGCGAGCGGCTGGACATCTACCGCCGCGGTTACCGGTTGCGCCTACTGGCCTGCCTGCGCTCCTGCTTCCCCGCGCTGCGCCGACTCCTGGGGCCGGAGGCCTTCGACGCGCTCGCCACCGAGTACCTGAACACCTGCCCGTCCCGCAGCTGGACCCTGGAGCACTTCGCCGACGGCTTCGCGTCGCACCTCGCGACCACCAGACCCGACCGCGACCCACCGGGCCGCGAAATCGACCCCTGGGTCCAGCTGATCGTCGAACTCGCGGGATATGAACGGGCTTTCGCCGAAGTGTACGACGCCGAACCGGACCGCGCGTGCCGCGTGCTGGCCTGTCGGCACCCCGTGCACCGCTACGCGGCCGCGGTGGCCCGCGGCGAGGAGCCGCAGCCGCCGGCCGCACGCCCCGTACTCCTGCTGCTGCGCCGCCGGGACCACGGCGTCCACGTGACGGAGCTGACCGGGGACGTCCGGCGCACGCTCCTCGCCTCCCGGGCTGGGTTCCCCGGCCACCCCGACCGCCCCGACCACCCCGACCGCCCCGACCGCCCCGACCGCCCCGACCGGGCCGGTCCGCCACCCGCACCGCCCTCACCGCGCCACGAGCGCCCGGAACCGAACGGAGCCGAGGTATGACGACCGATGCCACCAAGTCCGCCACCCGTCGCCTGGCCGACATCCCCTTCGCGGTCACCCCGATCGACACGATCAAGGCCGACCGGCCGATCGAGGACATCGACGCCCTGCTCGACCACCTGCACCAGGCGGCCCAGGTCGAGCTGTCCACGATCCCGATGTACCTGTACGCGGCCTACTCCATCGGGACCAAGGGCCACAGCCAGTGGGACCCGGGAATCTCCGCCCAGCGCACGATCATCAGCATTGCGATCGAGGAGATGCTGCACCTGTGCCTGGTGCGCAACCTGGCGGTCGCGCTCGGCGGAGCGGACCGGATCGTCTTCTACGACCCGGACTTCATCACCAAGTACCCGAGCAAGATGCTCCATCGGACTCCGCCGTTGACGCTTCACCTGGAGCGGTGCAGCAAGGACCTGATGACCCGGGTGTTCCTGCCGCTGGAACTGCCCGCCGAGAAGGGCGCCGAGCCGCAACCGGACGAGTACAACACGCTCGGTCAGTTCTACCGGGCGATCGAGGAGGGCCTCAAGCACCTGACCCAGGTCGACCCGGACGGCGTGTGGAAGTACGCGAAGGCAAACGCCCCCTGGCAGTACGAGAGCGCGTACTGGAACCATGACGGCGGCGGCGAACCCGTGGTCATCACCGACCTCGACACGGCCCAGACCGCCTTGAAGATCGTGATCGAGCAGGGCGAGGGCGTGGACCCGAAGAAGGCCACCGTCCCGATCGACCCCGTCAACCCGCGACCCGGCCTCGACGAGCTCTCGCACTACGCGAAGTTCAAGAGGATCGAACAGGGCATCGAGGTCATCGGGCAGGTCCGCGACGTCCCCGGCGATCCCCGGGTGAAGGACTTCTCCGGACCGGCCGGAGGCCTGGCCCTCCTCTTCAATGCCGCCTACTGCTACACCCTGGCCATGCTCGACAAGCTCTACGCCGTCCGGTCGAACCTCAACCCGAACCGGACGAGCACCCGTTACCACCTGGAACGCACCTTCATCGCCTCGATGAGCGGTGTGCTCTACCCCATCGCGGAACTCCTCATGACGACCCCGGGCAGCGACGACCCCGCCTGGGACGGAGCCTGTGCCGCTCCCACCTTCGAGTACTACGACTTCGCCGCGGAGCAGAAGGCCAAGGGTCACCGGACCATGAAGGAGCACCTGATCTGGCTCTGCGAGACCGCCGTCGTCGACTTCCCCGAACTCGGCGGTGACAACAGCGTCCACTGGCTCCTGAAGAACCTGCCCAGCGTGGACGACATCCCCTCGGATCCCCCCGCCAGCCGCCCGCGCCCGATGCCCAACTGACGGACCGCGACCGGCGCCCCGGCCCGTCCGCCCGCTCCGACGATCCGCGCAACGGGGGGTTGGCGGTGTCTTCGTGGCACATCCGGCGTTCGGGGTGTGCGGGCGGGCGGGCGGGCGCGGGCTACGTCAACGACTCGGAGCTCACCGGCAGGCGTCGCCCGTGGCGGAACCGGAGAGGGATTCGGGCCAGTGGTTGCTCCGGCTCAGGTCGCAGATGCGGTCGGCGGTCCGGTCCGCGTCCGTGGGCCACAGCCGTGCTCCGTCGCCGGCGGCGGTGAGGAGCGTGCTCTGGTCGGGGCTGAAGGCGGCCGTGTGCACGGCTCTGGTGTGACCGACGAGCAGTGCCGTGACCTGCTGTGATGCCACGTCCCACAGGCACACCGTGCCGCTGGCGTCCGTGCTGGCCAGCGTGCGGCCGTCGGCGCTGAAGGCGACGGAGAAGACGGTGTTGATGTGGCCGGTGAGGGTGGCGACCGTCCGGCGCTGCGCCACGTCCCACAGGCGCACGGTGGCGTCGGAGCTGCCGGTGGCCAGGGTGCGGCCGTCGGGGGAGAAGGCCAGGGAAGCGATGGCGTTGGTGTTCTCCGACAGGACGGCGACGGTGCGGTGCGTGGCCAGGTCCCACAGGCGCACCGTCCCGTCGTACCCGGCGGTGGCCAGGGTGCGGCCGTCGGGGGCGAAGACGGCCTTGGAGACCAGGCTGGTGTGCCCTTGGAGGACCGCTGTCGTCTGGTGGGTCGCCACGTCCCACAGACGTACGGTCGTGTCGAGGCTGCTGGTGGCCAGGGTGCGGCCGTCGGGGGAGAAGGCGACGCTCGACACCTGGTCGGTGTGGCCTTCGAGGGTGGCCACCGGGCGGCCTGACGCGGCGTCCCACAGGCGTGCCGTGCGGTCGGAGCTCGCGGCGGCCAGCAGGAGGCCGTCCGGGGAGAACGCCAGGTGCATGATGCCCTGGCTGTGCGCCGCGAAGGTCACGGCGGGGCGCAGCGGAGCGGTGGTCCACGAGGTGACGGAGCCGTCGGTGTGGCCGATGGCGAGGGTCCGGCCGTCGGGGGCGTAGGTGGCGACGGTCGCGAGGGTGTCCAGGTCGTTCGTCGCGCTGAAGGTGGCGGCGATCTGGCGGCTCTTGAGGTCCCACGTGTGGACGATGTTGTCGGTGGCGGTGGTGGCCAGCTCGTTGCCGTCGGGGGAGAGCGCCAGCGCGGGGGCGGATGTGTTGGTCTCGTGGAGGGTGGCGGTCAGCCGGCGCTCGGCCACGTCCCACAGGGCGACCGTGTTGTCCTGGCCGATCGTGGTCAGGGTGCGGCCGTCGGCGGTGAACGCGGCCTGGCTCACCTCCTGCGTGTGCCCGTTGAGGACGGCCGTGGTGTCGTGCGACGCCACGTCCCACAGCCGCACGGCGCGGTCGGCGCCGGCGCTGGCCAGGGTGCGGCCGTCGGGGCTGAAGGCGACGGTGCCGACGGCGCCGGTGTGGCCGGTCAGGGTGGCGAGCATGCGGTGGGTGGTGGTGTCCCACAGCTTCACGGTGTGGTCGGCGCCGCTGGTGGCCAGGGTGCGGCCGTCGGGCGCGTACGCCACCGCTCGTACGGAACCGGCGTGACCGGTGAGCGTCGTGAGGGCGCGCTGGGACGCCACGTCCCACAGCCGGGCGGTCTGGTCGTACCCGGCGGTGGCCAGGGTGTGTCCGTCGGGCGAGAACACCGCCGAGGAGACGGCGCCGGTGTGGCCGGTGAGGATGCCCGTCGTGCGGTCGGAGGCGACGTCCCACAGCCGTACGGTGCGGTCGGCGCCGGCGCTGGCCAGGGTGCGGCCGTCGGGGCTGAAGGCGACCGTGTTGACGATGCCGGTGTGGCCGGTCAGGGTGGCGAGCATGCGGTGGGTGGTGGTGTCCCACAGCTTCACGGTGTGGTCGGCGCTGCCGGTGGCCAGGGTGCGGCCGTCGGGCGCGTACGCCACCGCCGTCACGGTGCCGGTGTGACCGGTGAACTGGTTGGAGGAGTAGGCGGCGTAGGCGCTCAGCAGGCTGCCGCGGGCCTCGGTGGTGCGGGCCGTCCGGTAGCCCTCCAGCGCGACCAGCGCCGCGGCCTCGGGCTGCGTTTCGAGGAGTTGCCTGGACTGGGCGGCCCGTTCGCGGGAGACCGCGACGCGGCGCTGCGCGTCGGACTGCTCCCCCTGGACGAACGCGGTCACCGCCAGCACCAGGGAGAGCACGGTCAGGACGGCCAGCGCCACGACCGTCCGGCGCCGGCGACGGCCACGCTGGCCGTCCGCCGCGGTGCTGGCGTCCAGGAAGGCGGACTCAAGCCGGTTGAGCGCCGCGCCGCGGGTACGGGACCAGCTCCAGGCGGTGGCGAGCTGTGCTCCCCGGTACAACGCGCCCGGGTCGCGCTGGAGTTCGTGCCAGGTCAGGGCGGCCTGGGTGAGCCGGCGGTGTGTCCGCAGGGCCTCGCGGTCGACGTCGAGCCAGTGGCGCAGCCGAGGCCAGGCGCGGATGACCGCTTCGTGGGCGACGTCGACGGTGCCGTCGGCCAGGACGATCAGGCGGGCGGCGGCGAGCCGGTGCAGGAGGTCGTCGACGGTCGCGGCGTCGGCGAGGCCGTCGAGTTCCTTCCGGGCCAGGCGGCGGCGGGTGTCCTCGGTGCCCTCGCCCGGGGCGGTGAGCCGGAGGAACAGCAGCCGCATGGCCTCCTGGTGGCCCGGCGGGAGAGCGGCGTACATGGCCTCGGCGGTCTGGGTGATGGCTCCCCGCATGCCGCCGGTGGCCCGGTAGTCGGCCAGCCGCAGGACGGTCCCGCGGTGCCTGGTCCAGGTCTCGCGCATCGCGTGGGCCACCAGCGGCAGCGCGCCGGGCTGGCCGGTGGCCTCCGCGAGGACGGCCTCCAGCAGGTCGGGGTCCACCACGACGCCCGCTCGGGCCGCGGGTTCGACGACGATGTCCCGCAGCTCGGCCCGGGTGGGTGCGCCGACCGGCAGTTGGGCGCCGGAACGGAGGGCGGCGGCCAGGGCGGGGTGGGCGAGGCAGCGGTCGTAGAAGTCGGCGCGCACGCTGATGACGACCCGTACCCGGGCCTCGGCCGCGCCGGCCCCGGCCGCTCCGTCGCCGGCTGTGTGGTCGTCGGCCGTCCCGTCGACGGCCGTGCGGTCGCCGGCCGTCCAGGCCAGGCAGGCCAGGGCCGCCTCCCGCTCCCCGGCGTCCGCGCAGGTGGTGAAGAGCTCCTCGAACTGGTCGACGACGAGGACGACGCGCCGGTCGGCGGGCTGCGTGACCAGCCAGGTGTCCAGCGCGATCCCCAGGGCCGCGGGCTCGTCGGCCAGCGCGCGGGACAGTGCCTCCGCGTCACCGCCCGTCAGGGCGCAGACCGCCAGGGCCAGCGCCCGTAGCGGGTGGTCGCCGGGGACCAGCGGCGCGGTGTGCCAGGACTCGTCGAGCCGGGGGAGCAGCCCGGCCCGCAGCAGTGAGGACTTGCCGCTGCCGGAGGCGCCGACGACTGCCGTCAGCCGGTGGTCACCCACGTGCCGGACCAGGTGGCTCACCAGTTCCGACCGGCCGAAGAAGATGTCGGCGTCCCCCGTGCCGAACGCGGCCAGTCCCAGGTACGGGCAGTGAGCGGGGTCGCCCCCGTCCGCGCGGTCCTCATCGCCGTCCTGTGCCGTGGCGGCCGGCCCTTGGACGGCGCGGGAAGCCGCCAGCCAGCGGGCCTCCCACTCCGCCTTCTCCCCGCCGCACACCCGCGCGTAGGCGAGCACCACGGCCAGCGACGGCAGGCGCTCGCCCTTCGCCGCCTCCGCCAGCGTGCTGGCGGAGTAGTGCGACTCCTTCGCCAGCGCGCGGTAGCTCGGTGCGCCCGACCGGTCCCGCAACTGGCGAAGCTCCCAGGCGAGCCGCTCCACCGGACCGGCCTGCGGATCGACGAACCGCTCCGGTCTGCCCAGTCGGGCCTTGCGCTGTGTCCCGTTCGGCCGCGCGTCCACGTTCACCACCCCTGGCAGGCCCCTCCCGCCCCCCACATCGTTGTCCGACTTGAATGTCCTGCCCAGAGGGCTCTTTCGGACAATGCGCCGCCGCTGCAGAGTTTCTGGCATCGGGGGGTTCGCCGGAACACCTCGTGGCGTTCGGGGGACGGCCCGGTGGCAGCCGCTCGCCACCGGGCCGAGCGCCTCAGGTGCCGCCGCGCAGGTGCCGCCGCTCAAGTCGGCACCTGCGCGGAGGACCCGTCGTCCGCGCGAAAGGCATCCGCCGGTTGCCGGCACACCTGTGACGCAGCTCACTGGAACTGCTTCGTGGTGGCCGGACAACCAGAGGTGTGGACTATTCGCTGCACGAACGGATCAGAGCCGGGGACCCGGGCGCCTTCCGGCAGTTGTTCCAGGAGCACTCGCACGCGGTTCTGGCACACGCCGTCCGGGTGAGTGGGGACCGCGCCGGTGCCGAGGACGTCATGGCGGTGGTCTTCCTGGAGGCCTGGCGGCTGCGGGACAAGCTCCGCGACGAGGGGACCACTCCTCGCCCGTGGTTGATGGGCATCACCGTCAACGTGCTGCGCAACCGGGCCAGGGCCGCCCGCCGGCATGCGGCCGCCCTCGCCCGCATGCCGCTCGCCGAACCCGCCCCGGACTTCGCCGACGAGTTGGTCGGCCGGCTCGCCGACCGCGATCAACTGCTCGCTGCCAAGGCGGCGCTGGAGAAACTGCGCCGCGGGGAGCGCGAGGTGTTCTCGCTGTGCGTGTGGGCGGGCCTCAGCTACCCCGAGGCCGCCGAGGCCCTCGGCATCCCGGTCGGCACCGTGCGCTCCAGGCTCTCCAGGGCCCGGACCCGGCTGCGTGCTCTGGCCGACAAGGAACTGCGGCAGGCCTCGAAAACCCGCCGGGAACCCCTGCCGGCAGCCGGACAAGTACAGGGTGGCCGGATGGTTCCGGCCCGGTCGAACAAGGAGTGGAACAGATGACCAGCACCCCGGAGTGGCAGCAGCCGCTTGAGGACGCGGAGCTGAGGCACCTGCTGCCGGCGGCCGGAGCACCGGCCGCCCCGCTCGGCCGACAGCGCCAGATCGAGGAGTTCCTGATGAACGAGATCACCCGTACCCCCGAAGCCGCAGTGCCGGTCCGCCCCGAGGCCAGGAGGCGTCGGCGGCTGCTGATCGCCGTGCCCACCACGGTGGCGGCCTTCGCCCTCGCTGCCACCGTGGCGGCCACCACGCTCGGCAGCCCGGGAACGACCCCCGCGCGCAGTGAGCGCGTCGCCGCGCCCGTCATCCAGGTCTCGGCGGGCGACACCGCGGGCCTGGCCGGCGCGGTGGAGCGGATCTCGCTGGCCGCCGCGGCCGCGCCGGACCTCGTCCTGCGCCCGGGGCAGTACGTCTACATCGAGAGCACCGTCTCCCACCCCACGGGTACCATCGACGCCGCCAGCGGCACCTCGAAGGTGTGGGTCGAGAAGCCCCACCAGCGGCAGGTCTGGCACTCGGCCGACGGCCGCACCGGCTGGCTCACCGAAGAGGGCAAGTCCCCGGAAGGCGGCAAGGCGCTCGAATCGGGCAGTGGTGCCTACCTGAACGCGCCCTCCTACGACTACGTGCGCACCCTGCCCACCGACCCGCAGGAACTGCTGCAGAAGATCTACGCCGAGACCAAGGGAAGCGGCAACGGGCCGGACCAGGAGGCGTTCGTCACCATCGCCGACCTGATCCGCGAGCAGGCCGTCCCCGGCAAGCTCGCCGCCGCGCTCTACCAGGCCGCGGCCCGCATCCCCGGCGTCGTCCTCCTCGACAGCGCCACCGACGCCGCCGGGCGCACCGGCATCGCCATCGCCCGGACCAACACCGTCACCGGCTCCCGCGACGAGATCATCTTCGACCGCAGCTCCTACGCCTTCCTGGGCGAGCGCAGCGTCCAGGTCACCGCGGCCTCCGGGGTCGAGCCCGGCACCGTCACCGCGAACACCGCCGTCCTCAAGCGCGCCGCCGCCGACGCCCCCGGCCGCCAGCCGGGCAACGCCCAGGCCTGATCGCACTCGCGCGTCGCCCCGCCCGTCGCTCCGGCCCCCGTTCTCGGGCCGGGGCGACGGGCGGAGCTGTGTGAGCAGACGGGCGGAGCTGCGTGAACAGCAGTTGACAGTGGACCCGGCCGGCTTCGGAACGTCACGCCCTAGCGGCGGGCGAGGCCGTCGATCATCAGGGAGACGGTGAAGTCGAAGCGGTCGTGGCCCGTGCCGGCGGTGAGTTCGGCGGCGTGGCGGGTGGTGTGGGGGAAGGTCTCGGCGGGCAGGGCGGTGAGGCGGCGCAGCAACTCGTCGCGGTCGAGGACCCACGTGTCGTCGTCGTGTGCTGCTCGCTGGCGCACGATCGAGGTTTCGAGGCAGTAGGCGGCCACGTACAGCAGGAGCGCGTCGACGGCCCAGGCGGCGGCCTGTGGGGCGACGCCGCCGGCGAGCAGGATCGCCAGCATCCCTTCGCTGACGCGCATGGTTTCGAGGTCGGTGGGGGCCATGGCGAGCGCGGCGCGGGAGATCCCGGGGTAGTCCAGGTACTGGTCGCGGATCCGGGTGCAGACGCCGCGGATCTGGTCCCGCCAGGCCGCGGGGTCGGGCTCGGGCAGGGCGAGCGCGGCGCACAGCCGTCCGATGAGCAGTTCGTCGAGGTCGGCCTTGTTGACGACGTGGGCGTAGAGGGAGGCGGGCCCGGTGTCGAGGGCGCCGGCGAGGCGGCGCATGGTCAGTGCCTCGTAGCCCTCGGTGGCGATGACGCCCAGCGCGGTGTCGATGACCTGGTCCACGGTGATGGGGGCCTTGCGGCGTCGCGGCCTGGGGTCGGTTTCGGCGTCGGGGTTCGGCGGCTGGTGGCGTGCCGCGCGTCGCTCTCTCGGGTTCACCGGACCATCATAGCTTGACACGAACGCCGTTCGTTTATAGAACACTGTTCGTGACTAGGAATGTGAACCGGGATCCGCATCAGGATTCGAACCAGACCATGAACCAGGACGTGGACGTGACCGTCGTCGGCGCCGGGCCGGTGGGCCTCGTGCTCGCCGCCGAACTGGCGCTCTCCGGGGCGACGGTGCAGGTGCTCGAACGGCTCGCCGAGCCGGACCGGTCGATGAAGGCGGGGGCGGTCAACGTCCCGACGGCCGAGGCGCTCGACCGCCGCGGCCTGCTGCCGGCCGCCGAACAGGTGCAGCGGGAGCAGCTCGAACGGGTCGGGTCGTTCGCCCGCGCGGTCGACCGGCCGCCCGGCGGTGGCCGGCCGGCGCGCGCACCCCGCTTCACCGGGCACTTCGCCGGGATGGTCCTCGACGCCGACCTCGTGGACTGGTCCGATACCGACCTCGCCGCGCACACCGCCGTCGACGGAGCGCGGATGGTGCCGCAGCGCGAGCTGGAGGCGCTGCTGGCCGGCCAGGTCGCGCGTCTGGGCGTGGCGGTGCGTCGCGGGGTGGAGGTCACCGCGTTCGAAGACACCGGCGACGGCGTGCTCGTCACCACCACCGCCGGTACGGTGCGCACCGGATGGCTGGTCGGGTGCGACGGCGGGCGCAGCACCGTGCGCCGCCTCGCGGGCATCGGCTTCCCCGGCACCGACCCCGAACTCACCGGACACCTGGCGGTCGTCGACATCGCCGACCCCACGGTGCTCGCGGACGGATGGGTGTGGTCGTCCAAGGGCGCCTACCGTTGCGGGCCGCAGCCCGGGCGGGTGGTCACCGTGGAGTTCGGCGGCGCCCCCGCCGACCGCTCCGCGCCGGTCACCCTTGAAGAGGTGCAGAGCAGCCTGCGCCGGGTCTCGGGCACCGACGTCACGCTCACCGCGCTGCGTGGCCCCGCGACCCGCTGGAGCGACAACGCCCGCCAGGCCGCGGCCTACCGCTCGGGGCGGGTGCTCCTGGCCGGCGACGCCGCGCACGTGCACTCGCCGTTCGGCGGCCAGGGGCTCAACCTCGGGGTCGGCGACGCGATGAACCTCGGCTGGAAGCTCGGCGCCGTGGTCGCCGGGTGGGCGGCCGAAGGGCTGCTCGACACCTACGACGCCGAGCGCCGCCCCCTCGGCGCCTGGGTACTGGACTGGACGAGGGCCCAGATCGGGGTGATGCGCGGGGACGCCAAGTCGGCCGCGCTCCGGGAGGTCGTCGCCGACCTGCTGGGCACCGGGGCGGGCGCGACCTACGCGGTCAAGAAGATCTCCGGGGTGACGCAGCGCGTCGACCTGCCCGGCGACCACCCGCTGGTCGGGCGGTACGCCCCCGACCTGTGGCTGGGGGACGGCTCCCGGCTGGTCGACCACGGCCACGGCGGCGGGTTCCTGCTGCTCGACCGCACGGCGGACGGCGCGTTCACCCGTCTCGCCGCGGGCTGGACCGGGCGGGTGAGCAGCGTGACCAGCGTGACCGACGACCACGCGACGCCGACCGGAGTCCTCGTCCGCCCGGACGGAGTGGTCGCCTGGGCCTGCGACACCACCGACACCGCCGCCGACACCACCGCCGACGCCGCCGCCGGCCTCGAAGCCGCCCTGCACCGCTGGGCGGGCACGCCGTCCCCCTCGCCGGAGCCCGAGCCGGTGCGCTGAACCCCGGTGCGCGTCGACCTCGGCGGGTGTCCTGCCGCACGGCGTTGCCCCCCGCTCCGCGGGGGCGGCCGTTCAGCCGTGGTGCCGACTCCCCGCCCGCTCCCGCGGCGTCACCCCGGCGAGGGGCCGTGGGTGGTGGGCAGACCTTTGGCGAGGGCGGCGGCCAGTTCGGCCAGCATCTCGCCGGGGCCGGGCCGGTCCTGGTGCCAGGCCGCGACGGTGGTGAGGGTGAGCTCGCCGCCTTCGATGGCGAGGGTCACGACGGGCTCGCCGGTGAAGGCCTTGCCCGTGGTGCCACCGCCCAGGGCGATGAGGGTGAAAGCCTGGCCGGCGGCGACCAGGTGGGCCAGGCCACCGAAGTTGTCCCCTTCGAGCCTGATGCGCTTGCGGACCGCGACCCGGTTCAGGGCGTCGTCCAGTCTGCGGTAGATCTCCGGTGCGGCGTCGTAGCCGATCGAGGCGAACGGCAGGTGCGCGAGCTCTTCCAGCCGGACGGTCGTGCGGGCGTCGAAGCCGGTCCCGCGTCCGACCACCACGGCCACCGGGGCCGTCTCCAGGTCGAGGGTGCGGATGCCGGGGCCGGTGACGGGGCCGTGGAGGAAGCCCATGTCGATCTCGCCGGTGAGCAGGGAGCGCACCAGGGGCTCGGTGCTGGCGGGGCGCAGCCGCAAGAGGAGATCGGGGTGCCGGGCCGCGACGGTGTTCAGGAAGCCGGTCCGCAGTTCGGTGGACACATCGGGTGCGATGCCGATGACGACGGTGCGCGCGGTGGTGCCGGCCGCCGTGCGGACGAGGCCGGGGAGGGCGTCGAACCGTCGGATCGTGTCGCGGGCCGCCGGTAGCAGCGTCTCGCCGGCGGGGGTGAGTTCGACCTTGTGGTGGGTGCGGACGAACAGGGGGGTGGCGAGTTCGCGTTCCAGGTCCCTGATGCGCTGGCTCAGCGGGGAGGTCGCCATGTGCAGGCGCGCGGCGGCGCGGGTGAAGTTCAACTCCTCGGCGACGGCCACGAAGTACCGCAGGTGCAGCATGTCCACCGCCACAACATACGCCCGTCTTCCACGTGACCGGTGCGGTCACGTGCGCGTGCGGGGATTGGTCGTGGCCGCCGGGGACGGTCGCCTCCTAACGTCGGACGGGAAGGGCTCACCCCATCGAGGGAAGGTGTTGACCATGAGCGGCCGACCCGTTCGCATCGCCAACTTCTCCGGCTACCTGGGAGACCGGTACACCGCCATCGACGAGGCCGTGGCCGGTGACCCGGTCGACGTGCTGGTCGGTGACTACCTGGCGGAGATCACCCTCGCCGGCCTGTCGGCGCAGTACCAGGAGGATCCGGCGCGGGGCTACGTCGAGTACTTCCTCGACCAGCTGCGGCCGCACCTGGCCACGCTGGCCCGGCGGCGGGTCAAGGTGGTGACCAACGCGGGCGGTTTCCGGCCCGCCGCCCTGGCCGAGGCCGTGCGCGCGGCGGCCGCCCGGGCGGGCGCCGAGGTCTCGGTGGCCCACGTCGAGGGCGACGACCTGCTGCCCCGGCTGCCCGAACTGGCGCGGGCAGGGCACCGGTTGGAGCACCTCGACACCGGCCGGCCGCTGGCGTCGTGGGGCGCGGAGCCCGTGTCTGCCAACGCCTACCTCGGCGGTTGGGGCATCGCGCGGGCGCTGGCCGAGGGCGCGGACATCGTCGTGTGCGGCCGGGTCACGGACGCGTCCCTGGCCCTGGGCCCGGCGGCGTGGTGGCACGGCTGGGACGGCACGGACTGGGACCGGCTGGCCGGTGCGGTCGTCGCCGGGCACATCATCGAATGCGGCCCGCAGGCCGTCGGCGGCAACTTCTCCGGCTTCACCCGCATCCCGGGCATGCTCACCCCCGGCTTCCCGATCGCCGAGATCGCCGAGGACGGCACCAGCGTGATCACCAAGCACCGGCGGGACGGCGGGGCCGTCACGGTCGACACCGTCACCGCCCAGCTCGTGTACGAGATCCAGGGGCCGCGCTACCTCAATCCCGACGTCACCGTCCACCTGGACGGCGTCCGGCTCCATCCGGCCGGTCCCGACCGGGTCCGGGTGTCCGGGGCGGCGGGTTCGCCTCCGTCGCCGACGACCAAGGTCGCGCTCTTCGCGCCCATCGGCCACACGGTCGTGAACACCGTCTACGTGACCGCGCCCGAGGTCGAGGAGAAGGTGGACCTGCTGCGCGCCCAGATCGGCAGGGACCTGCCCGCGGGCGTGGACGAGCTGGACATCACCAGGATCGGGACCGCGGCCACCGACCCCGAGACGCAGTGGGACGCGACGGTCGCGCTGCGGGTCATGGCCGCCGCCCGCGAGCGCGAGCCGCTGGAGCGCCTCGACCTCGCGGGCCGGCTGGGCAGCCTGTACCTGCAGAGCATCCCGGGCTTCTTCCTGGACGGCCAGGCCGTCCCGCAGACCAGCCCGAAACCCAGGATCGACTACTGGCCCGCCCTGCTGGACATCACCGCCGTGGCCCACCGGGTGGTCCTCGCCGAAGGCCGCACCCTCGACATCGCACCCCCCTCCCGGACGGCGACGGTCCGTCAGCCCGTCCACCCCGAGCCCGAGGAAGCCGTAGAGGAAGCCGTCGAGGAAGCCGTGGAGGCCACCCGGGTGCGCCGCGTGCCGCTGGGCACGGTCACCTACGCCCGCAGCGGCGACAAGGGCGGCAACAGCAACGTGGGGATCTGGGCCCACGACCCCGCCGTGTGGCCGTGGCTGCGCCGGACGCTGACCACGGCGCAGCTGCGGCGCCTGCTGCCGGAGGCGAAGGACCTCGACGTGGTCCGCCACGAGTTCGAGCACCTGCGCGCCGTGCACTTCGTCCTGCGCGGACTGCTGGGAACCGGTGGGTCGTCCAATCTGCGGGTCGACCAGGTCGGCAAGGCGGTCGGCGAATACCTGCGCGCCAAGCACGTCCTGGTCCCCGAAGCACTGCTGACCGGCGCGGAGGGCCCCGATGACGCTCACTGACCAACTCGCCGAAGCGGTCGCCGACCCGCTGACCCACGACGCCTTCGACCCGCACGCCCACCTCGTCCAGGTCCTGGCCGGGATCGGGATGAGCCCCGCCGACACCGGGGGTGCCATCGCCTTCCACGGCGCGGACCCGGTGGTGCCCAGCACCCTGCGCCTCGGGGCCGCCTCCGCCATCGCGCTGGCCGCCAAGTCCGCCGCCATCGCCAAGCTCTGGCGGCTGCGCGGCGGTCCCGGACAGGACATCGCGGTGGACCTGCGGGTCACCCCGCACCGGCTCTGCCCCTTCTACGACCGCAGATGGGAACTGCTGAACGGCCACCCGCCCACCGCCTCGTCGAACCCCTCCCAGGCCCTGGGATTCCGCTTCTACCGCACGGCGGACGACCGCTGGGTCATGCCCCTCAACCCCTACCCCAAGATCAAGATCGCCGCCCAGCGGCTGCTCGACGTCCCGGACGACCCCGACCGCGTGGCCGCCGCCATCGCCCGCCGCGACGCGCGCGAGCTGGAGGAAGCCGCCGGGGCGGCCGGAGTGGTCCTGCCGATGCTGCGCACCACCGGCGAACTGCTCGCCGAGCGGCACTACCGCGACGTCCTCGCCGACCTTCCGCTGATCGAGATCACCAAGATCGCCGACAGCGAGCCCGAGCCGTTCCCCCACGGCGCCGACCAGCCCCTGTCCGGGACGCGCGCGCTCGGCATGGGCCACGTGATCGCCGGCGCCGGCCTCGGCCGGGCCCTCGCCCTGCACGGCGCCGACGTCCTCAACCTCTGGCGCCCGGACGAGTTCGAACACGACCTCACCTACGCCAGCGCCAACGTCGGCGTACGGTCGGTCACCGTGGACCCCTACCAGGGCGAAGGCGCCCGGCGGATCAGAGAACTGCTCGCCTCGGCCGACGTCTTCTACGCCAACCGCAGGCCGGGATACCTGGAACGGATCGGCCTCACCGCGCAGGAGGCCGCGCACCTGCGCCCCGGCATCGTCCACGCCACCGCCTCGCTCAACGGTGAACGAGGCCCCTGGGCGGAGCGCGTGGGCTTCGACCAGAGCGCCGGAAGCCTGACCGGCATGATGCTGCTGGAAGGCGGCGGCCAACGCCCCGCACTGCCGCCGATCCTCGTGGTCAACGACTACATCGTCTCCTGGCTGATGGCCGCCGGCGTCGTCGAGGCCCTGACCCGCCGGGCCACCCACGGCGGCAGCTACCGGGTCCACGTCTCGCTGACCCGCGCCGCCCTGTGGATCCTCGCCATGGGGGTGTTCGACCACGCCTATGCCCACGAGACCGCCGGACACGGCGAGCAGCACGCCTACCTGCCCCCACGGACCTTCACCGCCGACACCCCGCTGGGCCGCTACCAGGGCGTCACCGACCAGGTGGCCATGTCCCGCACCCCCGGCCGGTACCGCACCGTCCTCGTGCCCCGGGGCTCCTGCCGCCCGCAATGGGAGCGGTGACGCCGCGACCCCGGGCCGGTCAGGGGGAGTCCGGCCCGGGGATGCGGACGCCGGCGGAGCGGAGCTCGGTCTCGACCAGTGCGACCAGCCGGGCCCCGCCCGATCCCTGTTCTTCGCCGTGGTGGGCGATCAGCTGGTACCGGCGCGCGGCTTCGGCGCGGGCTTGGAGGCCGGTCACGATCTTCAGCTGGGCGGGGTTGGCGAGGAAGTGGTCGGCCGCGGCGGTCGCGAGTTCGGCGATGCGCGGGTCGTCCGGCTCCCAGGCCGCGGCTTCGGCGCCGCGCTTGAGCAAGGCGACGAACCGGCTGTCCAGCAGGGCGTGTTCGACATGGGTGAGGTAGTCGTCGAAGCCTTCCGGGACCAGGGCCCTGGCCAGCACCCAGCCCTCCCTGGTGGCCGCCGCCTCGTCCGGGGTGAAGCCGAGGCCGGCCATCCGCTCCAGCAGTGCCACGGCGCGGTCGGGCAGCAGCGCCCGGTCGCCGTCGGCGAGCCGGTGCAGCATGTCGCGCCGTGCGGTCAACTCCTCGATCCGTTCGGTGAGTTGACGTTCGACGTCGGCGAGCTTGGCGGTGAACAGCGCGGCGTCGGCGTCGAGCAGGGGCCCGGTCTCGGCCAGCGGCACCCCGGCGGCGGCCAGGGTCCGGACCTGCACCAGCCGCAACAGGTCGGCCGATCCGTACCGCCGGTATCCGGAGCTGTCGCGTTCCGGCTCCTCGGCCAGGCCGAGCTTGTGGTAGTGCCGCACCGTCTTCACCGTGACGCCGACGAACGCCGCCGCCTGCCCGATCGTGACTCCGTTCATCCGCCAATCCTGCCTCGGGTTCGAACTCGGTGGCTACGCGCAGCACATCAGTCCGTCGGCCGGGCCGGATCGGCCTGCCCGCCGCGGAACACCTCGCCGACGAGCCTGTGCATCGCCTGCTGGAACGCCCCGCCGACGGACAGGCCGGCGTCGTCCACGCAGTTCAGCGCGGCGGTCAGGGTCCTGCTGCCGTCGGGCGTGCCGTACATCAGCGCCGCGTGGCCCACGGCGGCGCCGTTGTGGGAGATGACGGTGGCGCCGTCGTCCGTCGTCACCACGAACACGCCCAGGCCGTAGTCCATGTTCGGGATGCCCGTCGGGTGCGGGGTACACATCTCGGCCAGCAGCGGGGCCGGCAGGAGCCTGCCGCCCAGGAGCGCGGAGATGAACGTGTGGAGGTCCCGGGTGGTGGAGATCATGTCGCCGCCGCTGGAGATCCAGGAGGGGTTCTGGCGGGTGATGTCGATCGTCCTCCGCCCGCCGGCGTCCTCGTACCGGTAGTAGGCGTGGGCGTGCGGCTCGGGGATCTCCGGCGAGGCGCCCGGCACCACGGTGCCCGACAGTCCGAGCGGCCCCAGGACCAGCCGCCGCATCTCCTCGGCGACCGGGCGGCCGGTGACCTTCTCGATCAGCAGCCGGGCCAGCACGTAGTTGGTGTTGGAGTAGCTCCAGCCCGCCCCCGGCTCGAACCGGGCCGGCCTGGACAGCGCCAGCCGCACCAGCTCCTGCGGCCGGTAGGTCTTGAACCGGTTGTCCATCCACTCCCTGCCCGTGGTGCCGTAGGGGATGGGGACGCCCGGCGCGACCGTCCCGTCGGCGTAGACCTCGCCGGTGTGGTTGAACACCCCGCTGGTGTGCTGCAACAGCATCCGCACCGTGATCCGCCCGTCCAGCCCGAACTCGGGCAGGTAGTGCGCCGCGGGGGTGTCCAGCCCGATCTTGCCCTCGGCCACCAGTTGCAGCACCAGGGTCGCGGTGAAGGTCTTGGTGCTGCTGCCGATCCGGACCCGCCCGTCCGTCGGCGGCTTCGCGGCCCCGCCCAGTTCGGCCGCCCCGGCGCTGCCGACCCACGCGCCCCGCTCGTCGTGCACGCGCAGCGACACCCCGGTGAAACCGGAGTCGACGATCTCCTCGATCGCCTTCCGCAGTTCCGGGCGGTCCTGCCCGGCGGCGTCGGGGGCGACGGTCCGCAGGGTGCTCTCGTCCTGGCCGGAAGGGCGGGAAGGGCCGGAGGGGCCGGAAGGGCCGGAGGGGCCGGAAGGGCCGGAAAGGCCGGAAAGGGGGAGTGGCATGGTGGTGTGCTCCTTCACATCGGTGACGCCCGGGTCGGCGTCGTGCCGTTGCGAGGAGCTTGAGCCCTGACCCAAGGTCAACCTCAATGGTGATCTCGCTCACAGGCGAGTGGGGTAAGCCCCGGCGGGCAGGCGCCCTCGCTGCTCGGCAGTCTCCACGCCACCCGCCACCGGGAGGCCGCCACGGACCAGTGGCAGCCCGGCAGTTCTCGATGAGCGAAGTGGCGAGAACCGCGGGTTTCCGCGTGGTGCCCGCCGCCACCGGGGCGGACCGCCGCGCGTCGCCCGTGACGGCGGCCGCCGCTTCGGGTACGACGGGTCCACGGCCGTGAAACGCGCACGCCACCGGTGCGACGTTCCCGGCCGCACACACGCCCGCCTCCCCCACTGAACGAGCCGAGGGCCGGCCGTCACCCTCGCGGCGGATCAGTGGTTCCGAGCCGCCTTGACCAGGCTGCGGTCGGGTCCGGATGGTCCGGATTCCCGTGCGCCGGCCGGCCGCGTACGGCAGGTGACGGCCGTCATGTGCCCCGGGTCGTCCCGGATTCGCTCCGGCGATCGGCCGGCAGGAGGCCGCTGCCCGGGGCGAGGACGGTGGACAGTCGTCGTGTCCCGCGTCCTTGGTGCCGGGCCAGCTCGCGGAACAGGATTTCCACGGCCCCGTTCCGGGGACCGGTCGGAGCGAGGCGACACCATCGGACCAGGTGCCGACAGGTCAGGTCGAAGACCCCGTCGTGGTCCAGGCTGCGGCGGATCAGTTCGACGACCGGCTGCATGCACTCGCCCTCGGCGAGGATTTCACGGTGGAACCAGGACGCCTCGGTGAGGAGATCCGCCAGGAGATGCGGAAAGAGGCGCAGGGCCAATTCGGCGGCGGCCTCGCTCCGCCGCAGCCAGCTCGACAGGTGCCGCACAACCGTCGGCTGGCTGCCCGAGGTGAACAGGCTCACCACGGAGGGCCGGACGGCGCGTTGGACCAGCAGGCTCGGTTCACCGCCGGGCCCTTGGGCGACCCGGAGGAGTAGCTCCATGGCACGATCCGGTCGAGAGCGTCCGAAGGAGGTGCCGCAGACGTGGGCCACGGTGCCGCGAAGTCGCGGGTCATGGCTCCAGCTCAACTGGTTCAGAAAGGACTCGACTCGTCCTGCCAGAGCCGGATCGGTGGCCGCTGCACTCAGGGCATGGGCCGCGATCGCCCGGTCGGCACCGCGTCCCGACGCGGCGAGGACCTCGATCCGCCGGAACGTCCGGGAGCCGACGCCGCAACCCGCGGCCAGGCCCAGGGCGCGGCCGGCCGCCGCGGTCAGTTCAGCAGTGTCGGCGACGTGTTCGAGCCATGTGGTCAGCGCCGCGGCGAGGTCGCTGTACTCGCGCCAGACATGTCGTAGGACCGCTTCCGCCTGCCGGTGTCGCGTGAATCGCACCGGCTCCAGCCTCTGGGGGTGAGGTGGCCCGGTACGGATCTCCGGCGGCGTTCGCTCCGCGCGGACGATGTGCAGCAGCTCTTCCCACGGCCACGCGAGGACGAATCGAGGATTGGCGCAGAGCTGTGGGCTTCCGTCATCGCCGTTCCCGGGTACGGTCCGAAGAGTGCCGTCGACGATGCCGAGGAGCCGTTCTGCCTGTTCCTGGACGACCCGGTGGTCGAGGCCCTCGAAGACGCAGACGGCCAGCAGGAACGCCAAGGCGTGCGGGTTCGCGCGCAACTCGGCGACGATGCGCGGAGCTTCGCTGTCGGCGAGGAGGACCAGTCGCTCCTGCAGACTGCCGAGTGTCAGGGACTTCCCGGCCGAGGTGGCCACCGCCGTCGCCAACTCGGCGACTTCGGCGGGCACCAGTTCCGGGACGAGCAGTGCGTCCAGCAGACCGGGCGCCAGGCCTCCGAGCAGCCGGTCGCGTTCGTTCGGGTCCGGTACCGCGGCCGCGAAGCGGGTCGCGAACACGACTTCGGGGATTGGTGGTTGGTGTCTCAGCGGACTGACGTGGAGCTGGTGTTCCAGAGCCCGGACGAGTTCGGGGCTGTCGGGTGCGACGATCACCAGGTAGGCGTCGGCGCTGTCCAGCGACTGCTGGAGATGGTGCACGGTGCTGAGCCTCAAGGGGCGCGGGGCCTGCCGGTCGTCCAGCAGGTAGCCGCCGGCCGCTCCTCGGCGGGGCCGCCACGACGACAGGTCCGTATCGCCGTCGACGGCCCACAGCGTGCTGCCCGGCCGACTGCGGCGGAGAAGCAGGCGGAGCAGCAGATTGACGGCCGCGGTGCGCCGTCCTGTCCCCGGCCGCCCGGCGAGGAAGAACAGCCGCGCTCCAGGTGACGCCAGGGCGCCGGCGAACCAGTCCGGTTCCGCGAAGCCCGATTGCGCATCGGCGAGTTCCGCCGGTGGGATCGGGCCGCTGTGGACGTGTCCGTGACGGTCCTCATGATGAGCCGCATGTTCGTTGAGGATGCGCTGGTCGCCGTGTACCGCACCGGTGTTGATGTTTCCGTGTGGCGCGTAGATGACCGGGCCGGTCCGATCGCCGGTTCTCAGGAAGTCGGCCAGGTCCTCGAACGAGGTACCGGTGCCGGCACCGCACTCCTCGTCTGCCGTCTCGTCGGGAGGTGCGTCCGGGTGGTTGGCCATGGCAGGACGCTAGCGGGTTTCGAGGCGGCGATGGGTAAACGCCTGGATTCGATAGTGATGATCAACAAGACTGGTATACAAGGAAGTTGGCAGCTCGAAAGTCGTCCGTGCGGTCGCTCTGGACCGCTGCGGTGAAGGGAGGAAGGGTGATGAAGAGTGCACGGGTGGGTGGGCAGTCGGGAGCGGCGACCGTGCTGACGACCCTACCGGTGATGTACCAGGCGCTTCTGCGCCAGCTGGATGGGGTGGAGCGATGGCCGGTCGGGGAACGGAAGTTCGTGGCGTGCGGCCGGCTGACCGGGAGTTCGTGGCGGGTCGCGCCCGTCCTCGTCAGCGGGTACGACCGGGCCGCTGCGGTGATTGCCGAACGTATCGGTGAAACCGAACCCGCCGTGCTGTTCTTCGTCGATGTCGTGAACTGCCTGGAGGACGACATCGCGCTCGGCGACGTCGTGGTCGCCACCGAGGTGCATCACGAACTGGCGGGCCCGTACTCCGAGGGGCTTGGCGGCTCTCCACGGCCGTGGCAGCCACCGGTGTCCCTGGTTCAGGATGCCTCGGCAGCTCTCGCCGACGGGCGATGGCGCGACCGGATCGCTCCGGGGGTGCTCCTGACCGGGAGGCCGGCCGTCCACTTCAAGCCGATCGTTTCCGGAGGTGTTCCGGTCGACGTGACGGCCGGGGAGGTGGCCGGGGAGGTGGCCGAACGGTTGAGCAACGACCACCAGGACGCGGTGGCGGTCGACGACGGGAGCGCTGGGTCCGCAGTGGTGTACCTTCGCCGTGCTCGCCAGGCGTTGGTGGTGTGCGGGGTGGACGGTCGTGCGCAGGACGCCGGACAGGCCATCGACGCCGACGGATCGCGATCGAGAGCGGCGGCTTCTGCTGCCGCCGCGGTGTCGTCCGTGATCGCCGGCCTCCCCCTGAGGCAGTCGGCCGGTCCAGGTGGCGGCACGTTCGCCACCACGTTCGCCACAGCACGGGAGCGACCTGCCAGCAGGACCGGCGGTGATCGCCGCTACGGCGGTGACCACTACGAGTTCAACGGAGTCTTCACGGGCTCGACGGTGACGGGCAGACAAGCAGGTTGCCGTGCGGAGCGGCCCCACTCGGGTGGTGATCGTTGAGGAATCTGTTCCAGGTCCAGGCCGAACGGCTGTGCCGGGTCCGGGCGGGCAGTGATCCGGTCGAGGACTTGTTTCCGCTCGGGTACGACGGCTTCCTGGACGAGGAGGCGGGATATCGGCCGGTGGACGGACAGGTGCTCCCGGGGGCCCTGCTGAGGCCGGAGGAAGTGGCGGGAGCCGGGGTCATGGTGTTGCTGGGCGAGCCCGGCGGCGGGAAGACGACGGTGCTGCGGCGTCTGGTCGAGGACTTGACACCGCTGGACCCGGCGAATCCGGAGACCTCGGACAGCTACGTCTGGGTCGACGGCTCCGAGCTGACCGAGTACTCCTACCAGCAGCTGATCGGACGGTTTCTGGACGGCCTGCCCCGCAAGCCCCGGCGGAGCGGGGACACCACGGCGTCGGAGCCGCGGCAGGCGGCATCGGGTGCGGCAGCTGCCCGCCGCGTGACCATCGTGCTGGACCAGCTGGACGAGAGCCCCCGGCTGCTCCCCCTGCACGGCGCCCTGGCGAGGTCGCTGAACGGCAGGGACACCACGGGCCTGCGGATGCTGCTGGCCTGTCGAACCGCAGACTGGCCCCCGCGGCTGACCGACGTACTCACCGAACACTTCCGCGACTGCCTGTTCGTCGACCTCGCGCCACTGTCCCGTGCCGAGGCCGTGCGCCTGGTCGACAGCACCGGTACGGACGGCGAGGGCCTCGTGACCGCCGCGGTGTCGGTCGGCGCGGGCGCCCTGGCCAGCGCGCCGCTGACGCTGGAACTGCTCGTTCGTTCCTGCCGGGAGAACGACGGCCTGAGCGGTGATCCCCACGGGCTCTTCGCGAGCGGTGCCCGGCTGCTGGCCGCCGAACACGATCCCGGACGCAACACCCCGGGCCCACCGCAGACGTTGCCCAGGCAGCGCGTGGAGATCGCCGGCCGGATCGCCGCCCGGATGCTGCTGTCGGGACGACGGACGCTCTGGCACGAGCCCGCGCACCGCGATCAGCGGCACCGGCTCGACCTGGAGATCGACGACGTGGCCGGGGGAGAGGAGGAGACCGCGCCGGGAGACCGCTTCCACGTCACCCCGCCGGCGGTGCGCGAGGTGCTTCACACCGCCCTGTTCACCGCGACCAACCGTGAACGCAGCGCGTTCCGGCATTCGTCGCTGTCGGCCTATCTCGCCGCCTCGTACCTGGTTCGTCGACGGTTGACGCGCCGGCAGCTGAAGGCGCTCTTCCTGGTCGACATCCCGGGGGCGAGCGCGGCCCGCATCCCTCCGCCCCTGCGTGAGACGGCGGCCTGGCTGGTCGCCCTCGATCCGGAGCACGTCGGATGGCTGGCCGACGCGGATCCCGAGAGCGTGACCGTCCACAGCTCGCTGGTGCGGTCCGACGCGATGCGCGAGTTGATCGTCGCCCGGCTCCTGGAGGACGCGGCCGAGGTGGAGTTGAGCCCCAACCGGTGGCAGCTCACCCGTTGGAGCCTGTTCCACCCACGGGTGGGGGAGCAACTCGGTGCGGCCCTGGTGGGCGACCCGACCGCGCTGGACGACGACTGGCCGATGCGGGCGCGGGTACGGGTGGCTCTGCAGCTCGCCCGGGGCTGCGCCGAGCCCGCCCTGGTGGCCCCGCTGCTCGCCCTGTGCCGAGACGACCGCTGGCCGGCGACCGAGCGCAGGCTCGCCATGAGCGCGGCGTTCGCCTGCGCCCCCGAGACGGCCGCGAACGAACTGCGGCCCCTGCTCTGCTCCCTGGAGGACGACGAGTACGCCGCTCGCGTCGATCCGGACGATGAGCTCCGAGGCGTCCTGCTGACCGGGCTCTGGCCCGGTCATCTCGACCTCGCGACGGTGCTGAGGGTGCTGCGACCGCCGCGGAACACCCATCTGTACGGCAGCTATCGCGCGTTCCTCCGAGTTCTGGTGGCCGACTGCGACGAGGAGCAGGCGGCCGGTCTGCTGGGCCGGCTGGTCGCCCGGGACTCCGGGTTCCCCGGTTCGGGCGATCCGGCGGTGGAGCAGTTCGTCGACGCGGTCGTCGATCGCGTGCTGAGCTCCGAGCGCGCCGCGGCGCTCTATCCGCAGGCGGCGGTGATCGTCGCCGGGCGCCTCCGGCGGCATGCGCGGGTTTCCTGTCCGAGCGGCATGGACGACACCGGGCCGGGCGCCTGCGATGCCGCTGCGGCCCGGTCCGGTCGGTTGGCGTTCGTGGACGCGCTGGTCAGGGAGAGCCTCAGCGACGGCCAATCGTCCGTGGCGGTGCTGTGGGAGCTCACCCGCCTGCGGTGGGCGACACCGGATCGTCGCTCCCTGTGCAGTCTGGCGAAGGCGGAGGACTTCGGGTGGGTCCTGGACCAGGGGGATCGGGCAGTGCGGGCCGGCGAGCCGGAGGTCGCGGAAGCCTACGTGACCCTCGCGTTCCATCTCTACCGCCACGACGACCAGGAGGCTTTCGAACTCCTCTGGGAGCGGCGGGAGGATCCGACCTGGGCGCGGTTGAGGTGGATCTTCGAGGGAGTTCCGCTGGAGATGGCGAACTTCCTGCGCATGCATTCCGAAGCCGAACGGAATGCGTCCGAGGCGGCCGGCGCATCCGCCGAACTGTCCGGTTTTCAGCATGCGGCCCTCGCCGGTGCCCGAAACGGTGACACCGACAGCTTCTGGAAATTGCTGTGGAACCTCCAAGTGCCTCTCGAGGGCGGCAGGACCAAGGCGTGCGACAGCGGTGACATCAAGGACTGGCCGGGCGCCGCGTTGTTCTCCGCCGAGCAGCTGGCCGTGCTTCCGGACTGCGCGCTGCACTACCTCCGGGCCGAGCACGACCACCGTGATTCCTGGCTCGGGACGGACAAGCAGGACCTGCGAGCCTGGGCGGGCCATCAGTCGCTCGTCCTCCTGCACCGGGTCGGCCGAATCGGCGAGGTTCCCGAACACATCTGGCCGCGTTGGACAGCGGCAGTCGCGTGCAGTCCGCCGACTGCGCCCGAGGGGGTGCTTCGTGAGGTGCAGGCGGCGCTGCTGCGCCTCGCCGGAGAGCACGCGCCGGACGATTTCGCGGAAACCGTCGAACGATGTGTCCGAGCAGACCTGGAGCACGGGCGGCACCCTTGCAACCTGCGACTCCTGGAACCGCAGTGGTCCGCGCCGCTGGCACTCGTGATGGAGGGCCTGGCCCGGTCAGTGGCCGAGGAGATCGGGCAGGCAGCGGGTGACGACAGGGCGATCCTGGACACCTGGTCGGTGTTGCTCGAAGCCTTGCTGCCGGTGGGAAGCGAGCCGGCACACGCTCTCGTGGCCGAGGTGCTGAAGGGGGTGGCGGACTTCCAGGAGCCCGTCCGAGCGGAGCTGGCGGTAAGAGCGGCCAAGGCGCTGCTGACCACGGACTCTCCCGGGGCGTGGCCGCGCCTTCGGACGCTGACCGGTAGATCGGAGTCGTTCAGCCGCGGCCTGGCGGAGGCCTGTACCGCGGAGGCGGCGCGGCAGCGGATCGAAGCACCGCTGGCCGAGGCCGAACTGGCCGAGCTCTACCGCTGGCTGCACTCCTTGTCCGCCGCCGCCGAAACCGCCTACCCCGTGGGAGGCAATTTCGTCGATGCTGCGCAGCAGGTCGTGGAGTGGCGGGACGCCATCCCCCGGACGCTGACTCGCAGATGCACCCCGGAAGCGCTCCGTGTCCTCAAGTCACTGGTCGCGGAATTCCCTTGGCGACTGGGTCTGAAGTCCGCGCTCGTCGCCGCACAGAACGGCTATGCCGCGGCCGGATGGTCGGGAGTTCCCCTCGACGAACTGGTCGGCATCCTGTCGCTCCCCGAACAGGGGGGAACGATCGTCCTGGGGGACCACTACGAGTTCAACGGTCATTACATCGACACGAATGTCATCGGACAGCTGAACGGAGGGTCCGAACTCCCTTCGTCCGAGGACGGGTTCGCTCGCCCGATCGGCCTCGATCGCGAGGCTGCCGCCGCCGCGCGCCACGTTCGGCGGGCGGCCTCCGGCGACGACCCGCCGAGTGGGCCGGCCAGGAGGGACGCGCTCCTCGCCGGTCTGTCCGCCAGCCGGGGACGGCTGGTGACGCGCTGGATCGCCGTGGGGCTGGCACCCGAACAGGCGGAGGAACTGGCCGACGACGGTGCCGTCGGCGTGTGCCGGGAGTTCGGGCGATTCCACAGCGGACGCAGGATCGCCGTTCTGACGGGCGACTTCGGCTCGGGGAAGACCGTTGCCCTGGAACGCGAGTACCGGACGTCGGCGCTGCGGGCCATCGACGACCTCCGCGCGCCGCTGCCGGTCCACCTCACCGTGAAGTCGAGTGGGCCCGACCTGCTGCGAGCGCTCGACGAACAGCTTGCGCGGTTCCCCGGCGACCACGACCAGGTGACGGTCTTCCTCGACGGCCTGGACGAGTTCGGTGCCGGGCGCTCGGCGGAGATCCTCGACGACCTCCGGGCCTGGGTCTACAGCGCGTCCGGCCGGAAGGTCCTGGCCACCAGCCGCCCCGACAGCCTCCTTCAGAGCACTGACTGTCTCACCCTGCCCGCACTCTCGGACACCGAACTCCGCGACCTCCTCGACAGGGTGGGGGCACCACGGGCGCTGGCGTGGCACTCCAACCCCGAGATCCGCGACGCACTGCACCGGCCGCTCTTCGCGCTGATCGCCGCCGACTGCCGGAAGGCCGGCTCCGATGTACCCCACTCACGAGGGGAGTTCCTCGCCGCCCTCGTCGAACGGGCGCTCGCGCGGGCCCCCGGGCTCGGTGACGACACGTACACCCTGCTCGGCCGGCTCGGCCGGCTCACCCTGGACTCCGGTGGCGCCGTCCCGGCAGGCGAGGCCGGGACCAGGGAGGAACAGCTCCGACTCGTCCGGACCAGGCTGGTCGTCCACCGGCAGCGCACGCTCACCTTCGCCCTCCCGGTGCTGGGACAGTACTTCGGAGGCCAGTACGTCCTGGACAACGGACTGCCGGAGCTCGTGGAGTTCTCCCCACAGCGCCGGGACCGGTGGCGGGACGCTCTGACCTTCGTCGTCTCCAGCGGCCCCTGGGACCGCGTGACGTCGCTGCTGAGCGATCTGACGGCCGTTGACCCCGGGTTGGCCGCATGGATCACCGAAAAGGCCGTCCCGAGCTTCGGGCACGGATCGACGGTCGCGCACCCCGAGGCCCTCGAATGCGCCCGGCGCCTGTCCGGGACGCTCGACGCCTGGCTCGGCGGAGTCGGCCGCGCGAGCGCCCTGCTCAGCTGCTCGGACGGAACCGGCCGAGGGGTCCCCATCGGGGTCGGATCAGGCACCGAGAGTTCCAGCAGTCTCGGCCTCGTGTTCGCCGACCCCGCAGCCTTCGACGGCCGTGAGCGCTTCTTCGAGACCACTGCCCCGCCGGACCTGCAACGAGGCGAAGTGGACGGGCTGAGGATCACCTCGCTCCGTTCGGTGACCGTCGCGTCCGATGTCCCCGCCTGGCCGTGGCGGCTTTCCCTGTCCTGGGTGAAGAGCAGCATGGCACAGGTGCTGGAGCACAGGGCCTTTCCACTGCCGGACAACCCGGCCGCGCGTCTGGAAGAGGTTTGGAGCCTCGCCCGGCTGCTGACCGACCAGCGTGGCACATGGGCGCACCGTCCCGTTCCGATCCCCGACGTCGTCTCCACGATCGACGAGATCTTCCGCCACGCGCCGGACGCCGTCCTGCTGCGGTTCCGGCGCGGCGAGGTCGTGTCGAGGTCGCAGTTGGCGGAACTCCGCGACCAGTGCGTCGAACAGAGCCTCCCGATCACGCGTGACGGATTGATCCACCGCCCCTACCCGGTACCGGACGTCCCGCTGGAGCAGATGTCGGGCGACATTTCGAGTGCGTACAGCGAGGAGGTGCTGATCGACCTGGTCGGACAGGTCTACTCCGGCGCCCTCTCCATCTACGAGGACATCGTCGCGCAGTACCTGTCTCCCGTCCGGCGGACCTTGTTCCTCGGTGGTGCGCTGCCGGTGCGGTTCGCCTGCAAGATCAGCTGGCCCCCCGCCGGGACCGACCGTGGCTGGGGTTTCGGGCCCACGTTCTCGCGTGTCGTTGTCCCGTTGCCGCTCGGTTCCTCGTCGCACGTCGACGTCACACGGGTGGAGGACGTCCGTGCCGAGCCCGACTCCTGGCCGTGGTCCGGCTCCGTCGACGGCCAGGCCGACTTTCGCCACCTCCGCCCCGAATCGGCCGCATGGTCCAGCCGGAGCGTCGTCCGTGAGGCCCTGTGGGTGTTCGGGGACACTCCGGCTACGGCTCTCGCCTACAACTGGCTGGCGAAGGACCTCGATGCGGTCGGACTCTCCGATTCGGTCAGCCCATCCTTCGACTAGCCGTTCTTCCCGGTGTCGCCGCAGGCCACAGGCCCGTGCCGACTGCCGCGGCAGCCCCGCCGAGCGCGTAGCAGGGCGGGGCGGGCCGGTTGCCGGTTGCCGGGCGTGCGCAGCCAGGTCCGGCCGGGTGGGGGTCAGGCGTCGTTCTGGCTCGACTGGCAGAAGTCCTTGTCGGCGGTGTGCTCGGTCAGGTACCCGGCGGTGATGAGGCCGGCGACGTCGTACGTGCCCGGGATGTCGCCCGGCTTCAGGGCCGGGTCGAGCCACTGCTGGAGTCCGTTGCCCGGCTGGGAGAACGCGCCCGCGATGTGCCCCTGCTGGACGTTGAACGGCCTCTGCACCTCGAAGCAGTGGTAGTTGTCCTCGCCCCCGTTGAGGGAGTCCGGCGGAAGGGCTCGCTGGGGGAACGGCGTGCCGCCGGGGGCGAGGAACGAGCCGTAGGCGCTGTTCCCGAAGCGGTCCAGCTTCTGGTGCTCCGTCATGCTCTGTACGGCCATGTCGAGGGTGCCGTTGTTGTCGGTGAAGCCGTTGTGGTCCGGGTACTTCCACCCCCTCCAGTCCCGGTACCAGTCCAGGAAGCGCACCGGCGTCACTCCGCCCAGCCGGTCGTAGCCCGCCAGCAGCTTGGTCAGCACGGAGTCCGTCGGCAGGGTGACCGGGCCGAGTTCCTTCCGGGTGCAGAGGTAGTTCTCGGCGCCGGCATCGCGGACCTTGGGGACGCCCTCGCACTCCGTGATCGGAACCCCTCGGGAGGCGGAGGACTGGGCGGCGGCGGTGCCGGTGGCGGCCAGCCCCGTCAGGGGTAGGGCGATCGCCAGTGAGAGGGCGGCGAGAGTGGGGGTGCGCATGGGCGGGCGGCTCCGTTCGGGGTGCGGGGCGGGGAGGGGGCTGGGCGGGTTGCGGCCGTCGGCGCGTACGGCGGACCGTGTGGCCGCCGGACCCGCGCACAGTTACGCACGGCGATTTGCCGTCGTGCACGCACAAGATGCCCGACGCCACTGGTGCCCACCCGTTCGGCCGATGCCGCTGACGGATGCTCGGCTCGCGGGAGCCGGACCTGTCCCGCCCCGTCCGGCTCCCTCGCCCTCATCCAGCCCTCCGCCTTCACCGGGGTAGCGCTTGGCAGGCGACCCCGCGCGCCTTGGTGGCGGCTGTCACGCTTCGGCACATGCGGAGCCTCTCCGGTGGTGCCGTAGCATCCGGATGGCAAAATGCACACTTTTTAGCGGGGGAGAGTACTGCACTTGTTCAAGAGATCGACGGCCGTGCCGGCCGGGGCGGCCGCACGGGCGGCCTGCGCGGCCGTGCTGATGGTGTCGGGCGCCCTGGTGCTCGGCTCGTGCTCATCCGCGGGGTCGCCGGGTGGAGGGCGGGAAACGCCGAGCGAGCCCACACGTGTCGAGTCCCGGGAGGAGGCGCTGGCCCGGGCGGATCGGGTCCAGGACCACGTGCGCGAGCTGACGGGCCTCGAGCGGGATCCGTGGGGCAAGCTCATCGGCTACTACAGGTGCAAGGGGCGGGGGTTGGGTATCGCCGATGAGGGCGAGGCGTACCAGCTCAGTTCGGGGAACCTGTTGAAGGCCACGGACGACCAGCGTCCCGAGGTGCTGCGGGCGCTGCGGGAGAAGCTGGCGGGCGAGGGCTTCAAGATCACCTCGTCGGCGTCCGGTGCGGACGCTCAGTCCACCCCGCCCACCTGGGAGTTCGATGCCGTCCACGAGTCCGACGGCTACACCGTTTCGGCGGGCGCGTCGAAGCCCGGCCAGGGTGTGAGTGTGATGGTCGTCCTGCCCTGCCAGGCCCCGCCGTCCGCCGGTGCGGCTTCGCCCGCTCCGACGGCCACCACCTGAGGTCGGCGCGGCGGTTACGTCAACTACGCTACTGGAAAAGGTGGTTGGCGTCAGTCCCGGCACGTCGACTCGGGGCGGCGGGACGCCCCGGCGTGGGTGCGCCGGGGCGTCCGGTCAGGCGTCGGTGCGGCTCGCCGCGGTCAGCGGGGCGTACAGCTCGGGGCGGCGGGTGCGCAGCAGGCCGAACTCCCGCCAGTCCCGGCACTGGTCGAGGTCGAGGTCGGCGACGAGGACGGCGGGCCGGTCGCGCGGGGCGCGGAGCAGGATCCGGCCGTACGGGTCGGAGATGAACGACGAGCCGTAGAAGGTGGATCGGCCCTCCGTCCCGATCCGGTTGGGCACGATCATGAACAGCGCGTTGGCGAGGCCGTTGGCGCTGATGGCGTGCTCCCACATGGGCCGGGTGTCGAAGTCCGGGAGGTCCACCTCGGAGCCGATGGCGGTGGGGTGGACGAGGACTTCGGCGCCGCCGAGCGCGTAGGCGCGGGCGAGTTCGGGGAACCACTCGTCCCAGCAGGTGGGGAAGCCGAAGGCGGCGCCCTGGTGGGCCAGGACGGGGAACCCGCTGTCGCCGGGGCGGAAGCACAGGTCCTCGCGGTAGCCGGGGAAGGCCGGGATGTGGTTCTTCCGGGTCCTGGCGACGAGGGTGCCGTCGCGGTCCACGCAGACGGCCGTGTTGTAGCCGAGGCCGCCGTCCTCGGCGCGCTCGTACAGGGAGGCGTGGACGCTGATGCCGAGTTCGGCGGCGAGTTCGGCGGCGAGGCGGGTGGTGGGCCCCGTCTCGACGTCCTCCAGGTGGCGGGCGGCGCCTTCTCCCATCGGGTCGTCGGTGTTGCAGAAGTAGGGACTGCGGGTCAGCTCGGGCAGGCACACCATCGTCGCGCCCTGCGCGGCGGCGAGTGCCACGCCCTCGCGCAGTCGGGCGTCGTGCTCGGCCGGGTCGGCGTACCAGCGCATCTGCACGAGCCCGACGCGCAGCGGCGCGCGTTCGGCCGGCCTGGTGCGGCCGGGGGAGCCGAGCGGGGAGCCGAAGGAGGTGAGGACGGCGTACGAGGTCACGGGTGTTCCTTCTGTTCTCTGGCGCTGATACGGAGGTGCCGGTGAAGGCCCTGCGATATAACTGAAAGTTCAGTCAGCTTTGCTGGCGTGGTGAAAATGTAGCCATGCCGGAACGTTCCGGCAAGGGGTGGCCAGCGAATGGTGTGCGGCTGTGCGGCTGTGCGGCTGTGCGGCTGTGCGGCGACCGCGTCGGGCAGGAGATCGGCGCGGTGGAAACCCGATGGCGCAACGCGCGTGCGGGCCTCTGGACTTACTAGGACGTCCAACTATATGGTCGACGGCAGGTCCGCGGTGTCAGGGAAGCCGGTGTGAGTCCGGCACGGTCCCGCCACTGTGACCGGGGAGTTCGTCCTCGCAGACGAAGGCCACTGGCAGCCAGCCGGGAAGGCCTGGGGGCGTGCGGTGATCCGGGAGTCAGGATACCGGCCGCGGGTGTTCCGTGTTTTCCACGAGGATGGAGACGACACGCATGACCCCGGGCTGCTCCCGCTCCACTGCCGCTCCTGGTCGTCCCGTGCCCACGGCCGCCGGGGCGTCCACGCCCTGACGTTCCGTTCCGCCGCCGCACGCCCGTGCCGCGGGGCGCACCACCGTGCGCCCGCCGACCCGCGGCGGCCTCCGATCCTCCTCCTCTCCCCACCCTGTCGAGAGAAGGAACCCGATGGTCCGAGAACTGACCCACTTCGTCGCCGGCAAGCCCACCGCCGGCACCTCCGGTCGCTTCGGCGACGTGTACGACCCCAACACCGGCCGGGTGCAGGCCCGGGTGCCGCTGGCGAGCCGGGCCGAGGTCGAGGCGGTGATCGCCGACGCCGCGCAGGCCCAGCCCGGGTGGGCCGGGTGGAACCCGCAGCGACGCGCCCGCGTCCTGCTGCGCTTCCTCCAACTCGTCGAGCAGGAGAAGGAGGAACTGGCCCGGCTGCTGTCCGCCGAGCACGGCAAGACCGTGGCCGATGCCCACGGGGACGTCCAGCGCGGCCTGGAGGTCGTGGAGTTCGCCGCCGGCATCCCGCACCTGCTGAAGGGCGAGTTCAGCGACAACGCGGGCACCGGCATCGACGTGTACTCGATGCGCCAGCCGCTCGGCGTGGTCGCGGGCATCACGCCGTTCAACTTCCCGGCGATGATCCCGCTCTGGAAGGCCGCACCCGCCATCGCCTGCGGCAACGCCTTCGTCCTCAAGCCCTCGGAGCGCGACCCCTCGGTGCCGCTGCGCCTCGCCGAACTGTTCCTGGAGGCCGGGCTGCCGCCGGGCGTGCTGAACGTGGTCCACGGCGGCAAGGATGCCGTGGACACCCTGCTGGAGGACCCGCGGGTGCAGGCGGTCGGGTTCGTCGGCTCCACGCCGATCGCCCAGTACGTGTACGCCACCGCCGCCGCGCACGGGAAGCGGGCACAGTGCTTCGGCGGTGCCAAGAACCACCTGGTCGTGATGCCGGACGCCGACCTCGACCAGGCCGCGGACGCGCTGATCGGCGCCGGCTACGGCTCGGCCGGCGAGCGCTGCATGGCGATCTCGGTGGCCGTCCCGGTGGGGGAGGAGACCGCCGACGCCCTGGTGGCCAAACTGGTCGAGCGGATCGCCGCGTTGAAGGTCGGGCGCTCGGACGACCCGGCGGCGGACTTCGGCCCGCTGGTCGGCGCCGACGCGCTGGAGCGGGTCCGCGGCTACCTGGACCTCGGGGTCGAGGAGGGCGCCGAACTCGTGGTCGACGGGCGGGACTTCCGGCTGGAGGGGCACGAGGGCGGCTACTTCCTCGGCGCCTCGCTGTTCGACCGCGTCACGGCGGACATGCGGATCTACCGGGAGGAGATCTTCGGCCCCGTCCTGACCGTGCTCCGCGCCGCCGACTACGAGGAGGCGCTGCGCCTGCCCAGCGAGCACGAGTTCGGCAACGGCGTGGCCATCTACACCCGGGACGGCGACACGGCACGGGACTTCGCGCGCCGGGTGAACACCGGCATGGTCGGCGTCAACGTGCCGATCCCCGTGCCGGTCGCGTACCACACCTTCGGCGGCTGGAAGCGCTCCGGGTTCGGCGACCTCAACCAGCACGGGCCGGACTCGATCCGCTTCTACACCCGCACCCGCACCGTCACCTCGCGCTGGCCCTCCGGGGTCAAGGAGGGCGCGAGCTTCACCATCCCGACGATGGGCTGAGGGCGCCGTGCACGACCTCACAGAGGACCAGCTCGCCATCGCCGCGACCACCCGGGCCTTCGCCCGCGAACACCTGGCGCCGAACGCGGTCGCGTGGGACCAGGCCAAGCACTTCCCGGTGGACGTGCTGCGCAAGGCGGCGGACGTCGGCCTGGCCGGTGTCTACGTCCGCGAGGAGTCCGGCGGCTCCGGACTCACCCGCGCCGACGGCGTGCTCGTGTTCGAGGCGCTGGCCACCGGCTGCCCGTCCATCGCCGCCTACCTGTCCATCCACAACATGGTCGCCTGGATGATCGACCGCTACGGCGACGACGCCCAGCGCGTCCGGTGGCTGCCGGGTCTCAGCGCCATGGCGACCCCCGCCAGCTACTGCCTCACCGAGCCCGGCGCGGGCTCGGACGCGGCGGCACTGACCACCCGGGCCCGCCGGGACGGGGACCACTGGGTCCTCGACGGCGTCAAGCAGTTCATCTCGGGCGCCGGCGTCTCCCGGGTCTACCTGGTGATGGCCCGCACCGGCGGGCCGGGGGCCGGCGGGGTGTCCGCGTTCGTCGTCGAACGCGAGGACGCCGGTGTCTCGTTCGGTCCCGACGAGAAGAAGATGGGGTGGAACGCCCAGCCCACCCGCCAGGTGCTCCTGGACGGCGTCCGGCTCCCGGCCGACCGCCTCCTCGGAGCCGAGGGCGAGGGCTTCCGGATCGCCATGAACGGGCTGAACGGAGGCCGGCTCGGCATCGCCGCCTGCTCCCTCGGCGGAGCGCAGGACGCCCTGGAGCGGGCCACCGGCTACCTGGCGGACCGCGAGGCGTTCGGCGCCCGGCTCCTGCACGCCCAGGCGCTGCAGTTCCGGCTCGCCGACATGGCCACGGAGCTGGAGGCGGCCAGATCGCTGCTCTGGCGGGCCGCCTCGGCCCTGGACCGGGGGGACCCGAGGGCCCCGGAGCTGTGCGCGATGGCCAAGCGGCACGCCACCGACACCGGCTTCGAGGTCGCCAACCAGGCGCTCCAACTGCACGGCGGCTACGGCTACCTGGCCGAGTACGGCATCGAGAAGATCGTCCGCGACCTGCGGGTGCACCAGATCCTGGAAGGAACCAACGAGATCATGCGCGTCATCGTCGCCCGCGGCCTGATCGGGGCCGCGTGATGGCCGGGAACGACCTCGACGAGGTCCTGGTCCACCGCGAGGGCCGGGCGGGCCTGATCGTCCTCAACCGCCCCGCGGCCCTGAACGCCCTCACCCACGGCATGGTGCGGAGCATCTCCGACGCCCTGGACGCGTGGGAGGAGGACGAGCGGGTCGAAACCGTGGTCATCACCGGCGCCGGTGAGCGGGCCTTCTGCGCCGGCGGCGACATCGTCGCCATCCACCGCGCCGCCACCGGCGCGGACCCGGGCGCCGTCGAGGAGTTCTGGCGCGACGAGTACCGCCTCAACGCCCGCATCGCCCGCTACCCCAAGCCCTACGTCGCGCTCATGAGCGGCATCGTGATGGGCGGCGGGGTCGGGGTCTCCGCCCACGGCAGCGTCCGGATCGTCACCGAGACCACGCGCGTCGCCATGCCCGAGGCCGGCATCGGCTTCGTCCCCGACGTCGGCGGCACCTACCTGCTCGCCCTCGCGCCCGGCGAGTCGGGCACCCACCTGGCCCTGACCGCAGGTTCCGTCGAGGCCGGTGACGCGCTGCTGTGCGGCCTCGCCGACCACTTCGTCCCGGCCGAGCGGCTGCCCGCGCTGCTGGACGACCTGGCCGAACTCCCCGTGCACGACGCCCTCGAACGCAACGTCGGGCCCGCACCGGCCGGCGTGCTGGACGGCCGGCGGGCCTGGATCGACCACTGCTACGGGGCCGACACCGTGGAGGAGATCCTCGACCGCCTGCGGGACAGCGGCGAACCGGAGGCCAAGAAGGCCGCGGACCGGATCGCCGCCAACTCGCCCGCCGCCGTGAAGGCCACCCTCGCCGCCCTGCGCCGGGCCCGCACCCTCGGCCCGCTGGAGGCCGTCCTCGACCAGGAGTACCGGACCTCCTGCGCGGCGCTCTCCACACCGGACCTGGCCGAGGGGATCCGCGCCCAGGTGATCGACAAGGACCGTTCCCCGCGGTGGAGCCCGTCGACGCTGAGCGCCGTCGGGCCCGCCGCGGTGGCCCGCTACTTCGCCCCGCTCGGCGACCGGGAACTCGGCCTGGCCCCCACCACACCCCTGGAGCGCTGGTGACCCACCGCAACGGAGTCAACGGATTCAACGGAGTCATCGGATTCATCGGACTCGGCAACATGGGCGGCCCGATGGCCGCCAACCTCGCCGAGGCCGGGCACACCGTGACCGGCTACGACCTGGCACCCGAGGCGCTGCGGCGGGCGGAGGAGGGCGGCGTCCGTCCGGCGCGGTCCGCGACCGAGGCGGTGCGGGAGGCCGACGTCGTCATCAGCATGCTGCCGGCCGGCCGGCACGTGCTGGCCGCCTACGCGGACCTGCTGCCCGCCGCCCGCCCGGGAACGCTCTTCGTCGACTGCTCCACGATCGACGTCGCGGACGCCCGGGCGGCGCACGACCTGGCCGTGACCGCCGGGCACCGGGCGGTGGACGCGCCGGTCTCCGGCGGGGTGGTCGGTGCCACGGCCGCGAGCCTCACCTTCATGGTCGGAGCCGCCGAGCCGGACTTCGAGGCGGTCCGACCGGTGCTGGAGGCGATGGGCCGCAAGGTCGTGCACTGCGGATCCCCCGGAGCGGGGCAGGCCGCGAAGATCTGCAACAACATGATCCTGGGCATCTCGATGATCGCGGTCAGCGAGGCCTTCGTGCTCGGAGAGAGCCTCGGACTCAGCCACCAGGCCCTCTACGACGTCGCCTCGACCGCCTCCGGCCAGTGCTGGGCGCTCACCACCAACTGCCCCGTCCCCGGGCCGGTGCCGACCAGCCCGGCCAACCGCGACTACGCGGCCGGGTTCGCCGCCGCCCTGATGGCCAAGGACCTCGGACTCGCCGCCGGGGCCGCCGACGCCGCGGGCCTGCCCACGAACCTCGGACGCAGGGCGGCACAGCTGTACGCGGACTTCGCGCAGGCCGACGGCGGCGCCGGCCTGGACTTCTCGGCGATCATCACCACCCTGCGGGAGGACGGCAAGTGACCGACTACGAGACGATCCTGGTCGAGCGCAAGGGCCGGGTGGGGCTGATCACGCTCGACCGGCCCAAGGCGCTCAACGCGCTCAACACCCAGCTGATGAACGAAGTCGTGCAGGCGGCAACGGAGTTCGACCGTGCCCCGGAGATCGGCTGTCTGGTGATCACCGGCTCGGAGAAGGCGTTCGCGGCCGGCGCCGACATCAAGGAGATGCAGGGCAACCGGTTCCCGGACGTCTACCTGGACGACTGGCTGGGCCCCTGGGACCGGCTCGGCGCGCTGCGCAAGCCGGTCGTGGCGGCCGTGGCCGGGTTCGCGCTGGGCGGCGGCTGCGAGCTGGCGATGCTGTGCGACGTCCTCCTGGCGGCGGACACCGCGAAGTTCGGGCAGCCGGAGATCAAGCTCGGCGTGATCCCGGGCATCGGCGGCTCGCAGCGGCTGACCCGGGCGGTCGGCAAGGCGAAGGCGATGGAACTGTGCCTGACCGGCCGGATGATGGGCGCCGAGGAGGCCGAGCGGGCCGGCCTGGTCTCCCGGATCGTCCCGGCGGGCCAACTGCTGGCCGAGGCGCTGACGGTGGCCGGGACGATCGCGGCGATGTCCACCCCGGCAGCGGTCATGCTCAAGGAGAGCGTCAACCGCTCGTACGAGACCACGCTCGCCGAGGGCGTGCGCTTCGAACGGCGCCTGTTCCACGCCACCTTCGCGACGGCGGACCAGAAGGAGGGCATGGCGGCCTTCGCCGAGAAGCGCCCGCCGGAGTTCCTTCACCGCTGACGGTCCGAGCGGTTCGCCGCCCCTCGTCCGGGGCGGCGCACGTCGGTCAGCTCTCGGAGCGCCGCAGCAGGTAGGTGTCCATGATCCAGCCCTTGCTCTCGCGGGCCGACTCGCGCAGCTCGCGGATCCGCGGGGCGGCTTCGGCAAGCGGGCCGGCGACGAGGATCTCGTCGGGGGTGCCGAGGTAGGCGCCGTAGTGGATCTCCAGCCCCTCCGGGTCGATCTCGGCGAAGGCGGCCCGGCCGTCGAGCATCACCACGACGTCGTCCACGCCCTCGGGGAAGCCCTCGGCCAGACGGCGGCCGGTGGTGATCTGCACAGGGCGGCCCACCCGGGTCAGCGTGGTGCGGTGGCGGGCGGCGAGTGCGGAGACGCTGCTGATGCCCGGGACCACCTCGTAGTCGAAGACGACGGTGCCGCGGACCCGTACGTCCTCCACCACGGCGATGACACTGTCGTAGAGGCTCGGATCCCCCCAGACCAGGAACGCGCCCGTCTCGCCCTCACCGAGGTGCTCGACCGCCAACCGCTCGACCAGATCGGCACGGCGGACGCGCCAGTCGTCCACGGCGGCCGCGTACGCCGGGGTGGTGCGGTCCCGCTCCGCGTCCGGCACCTCCACCACGCGGTGCCCGGGTCGCCCGTGCTCGGTCAGCATCCGGCGCCGTAGCTGGATCAGGTCCTGCCGTTCCTCGTTCTTGTCGAGGATGAAGAAGACGTCCGTGCGGGCGAGTGCCTTGACCGCCTGGAGGGTGAGGTGGTCGGGGTCGCCCGCGCCGATGCCGATGACGAGAATGCTCCGCATGTTCCGCATGTTCCGCATGGGAGGAATTCTGCCGTCCAGGACACCCTGATCACGCCGGCAGCCGGGAGGAGCGCGTCGCGAAGCCCGGTGCGGACCACCGTGATGTGACGCACGAACCCTTGACCGGATCTTTTCCGTATCGCCATGATGGGCCGTCATGTTGTGACTCCGCCGCCGGGGGAAGTCCGGTCCGAATCCGGCGCTGACCCGCAACGGTAGGCCGCCGATTCACGTCGGCGGCGAGCCCGAGTACCCGGCGGCGGAGGTGTGTCGTCCCCTCCTCCCGTCGTGGTCTGCGGGCCGGAGCTCCGAGGGCTGCCCGGCTTGTCGCCGCCGTCCTCCGGGCCCCTGCGTGCGGGCCCGGAAAGGCCCACCGTGTCCTCGTTCCGACGCCCCCTGCGCCTCTTCGCGATACCCGCGCTCGCCCTCGCCACCGTCCTCCCGGCGGCCGCCGCCGCCCAGGCCGCGCCTGCTGCCGCGACCTCGTCCCCGACGCTCCGCCCCGACGCCGCCGCCGGCGGCTGGCTCGCCCGCCAGCTCGTCGACGGCGACCACTTCGAGTCCGTCTTCAACGGGACCGCCTACCCCGACCAGGGCCTGACCATCGACGCCGTGCTGGCCTTCGCCGCCTCGCACAGCTCCGACCAGGCCGCCGCGAAGGCCACCGCCTGGCTGGCCAAGCCCGAGATCATCACCGGCTACCTCGGCGACGGCACCACCGAGGCCTACGCGGGCGCGACCGCCAAGCTGCTGCTCGCCGTCGAGGTGCGCGGCGGGAACCCGACGGCCTTCGGCGGCGTCGACCTGCCCGCCCGGCTGCGCTCGCTCCAGACCGCCGACGGCCGGTTCTCCGACCGCTCGCAGTGGGGCGACTACAGCAACGCCTTCGGCCAGTCCCTGGCCGTGATCGCCCTGCACCGCACGGCCGGTGGCGCCCCGGCGGCGGCTGTCGACTTCCTCGCCAACAGCCAGTGCGCGGACGGCGGTTACCCGCTGTCCTTCGGCCAGGCCACCTGCACCAGCGACCCGGACGCCACCGCGCTCGCCGCCCAGGCCCTCGCCGCGACCGGCCGCACCGCCAAGGCGAACACCGGGCTCGGCTGGCTGACCGCCCACCAGAACGCCGACGGCGGCTTCTCGGCTGCCGGGGCCGCCGCGTCCAACGCCAACACCACCGGCCTCGCCACGCAGGCGCTGCTGGCCGGCGGGCGCTTCGGGGCCGGTCTCAAGGGCTGGAGCAGTCTCGTCAAGCTCCAGCAGGGCTGCTCCGCCGACCCGGCGGTGCGCGGGGCCGTCGCCTACGACGCGAACGGCTTCAACGCGGCCACCGGTGCCCGGGCCACGGCACAGGCCGTCCTCGGCCTGGCCGGCACCCCGCTGGCCGCCCTCTCCGCCGCCGGTGCCCGCCCGGACGCGCCCGTGCCGGCCTGCCCGGCGACCACCCGCTGACCACCCGCTGACCACTCGCTGACCCCGAAAGGAGAGCTCCGATGACCGACACCCTGGCGCCCGCGCGCCCGGCCCGCCGTACCCTCGGCTCGATCGCCGCCGCCGCCGCTCTGACCGCAGGCCTGCTCGGCGTCTCCGCCGTCCAGGCCCCGCAGGCGCGGGCCGCCGCCTGTGACGGCACCACCGGCGTCACCGTCGTGGTCGACTTCACCGCCGTCGGCGGCGGCATCCAGACCGGCTGCGCACCCGGCGACCCGGCCAGCGGCCTGGCCGCGCTGACCGGCGCCGGGTTCGCGTACACCTTCCACCCGCGCTACCCGGGCTTCGTCTGCACCATCAACGCCCTGCCGACGACCTGCACCAACCCCACCGGCAGCGCCTACTGGTCGTACTGGCACGCCCAGCACGGTGGCCCCTGGTCCTACAGCAACCTGGGCGCGGGCAGCTACAACCCGGCACCCGGCGACGTCGAGGGCTGGTCCTTCGGCGCCGGCGCCCAGCCAGGCGTCACCGCGCCCTGACCCCCGGGGACACCCCGGTGCCCCGGCCCCTCCGGAAGGGGGGCCGGGGCACCGCGTACCCGTGGCTCAGCTGCCGTGAGATGCCCTCCGGCGGCGGACGAAGCGCTCGACCAGCAGTACGGTGGCGACGGCCGCCACGGTGAACAGCAGCGTGTTGGCCACGATGCCGCCCGTGGCCAGCCAGCCGGGTTCCTCGCCGTTAGGCAGCGTGGTGTCGGTGAACAGCCCGCCGATGCCGGTCAGCACCCCTCGTGCGAGGTAGACGGCGGCCAGCGCAGCAAGGCCGACGGGAAGGGTGAGGACGATCGACGCGAGGTAGTAACGCCCGTTCTCCGTCAGCCCGCCCAGGACGGCCAGTCCGCCGACCAAGGCCACATAGCCGCCCGCCACCCATCTGGAAACACCCGTCGGCATCCGTTCCCCCCGTCCTGTCGGTCCGGCGGCGGATCCGTCGGGCCATCGTGGTTCTGTCCCGCCGGAGGGGAGGCGATCCGTGGTCGGCTCCCCTCCGGCGCAGTGCGGTCAGCTGCCGTAGCGCAGCGAGACGGTGTCGCCGAGGTGGACCGTGGTGGCCCGGGTGGCGCCGGTCGCGGCGCCGCCGTCCAGGCCGACCTGCCAGGTGGACGAGCCGCTGTTGGCCGTGCCGTTGAGCGCGGTGACGGTGCCGCCGCCGGTGGACGGCGTGACGGAGGTGACGCAGCCGCCCGGGGTGGCGCTGCCTGCCGCGTCGAGGACGTCGCCGAGGGTTGCGGTGGTGCCGGTCGGGGTGAGGGTGACGGCGCAGACCTTGGGCGTGCCCGTGCCGTCGTCGACGACCAGGGCGAGCCTGGCGGCGGTGCCGGCGGTGAAGCCGGTGGTGGCGGCCCAGGCGGGCTCGCCGGTGGTGGTCGGGGTCGGCGGGGTGGCGGTGAAGCCGGCGCCGGCGACGGCGCGCAGGCCGTCGACGGAGGCGTAGGGGGAGGGGGTGGTGTCGGTGGGCAGGTACTTGAAGCCGCCGCCGGGCTTGAACTGCTGGGCGATCAGGAAGTCGACGGGGCTCTTGCCGGTGCCGCTGGTGAAGTCGGTGCCCTGGGGGTTGATGCCGCAGGCGTTGAGGCCGGAGACGGCCCAGCCGTTGGAGTCGGTGTTGACGCCGAACATGGCGTTGAAGGCGCCGGAGGCGGTGAGCTTGCCCTTGAGGAAGTTCTTGGCGGCGACGATCGCCGGGTCGGTGGCGGCGACGCCCCCGGTGCAGAGCGAGGCCATGGCGGCGCCGGTCATGTCGATGTCGCTGCCCTGGGCGAGGGCGTTCGGGTCGCCCGCGGCCTTGCTGAAGTTCCAGCCGCCATCGTTGTGCTGGTTGGCGCGCACCGCGGTGACGGAGGCGTCGAGCAGCGGCTGCGGGACGCGAGGGCTGCCGGCCTGGGTTTTGGCGCCCGCGAGGGCGAGGAGGCCGAAGACGGTGCCGTTGAAGTTGGCGGACGGGCCGTAGTAGCCGGGTTCGGCGGTCTGCCAGTAGGCGGCGAGGTCGGCGACGAGGTTGCGGCCCGGGCCGACCCGGGCGGGGTCGATGCCGGCGGCGTAGGCGTTGAGGATGCCGCGCTCGTAGTCCGTGACGACCGGCGAGGCGCTCGGCCAGCCGGGGGCGGCGAGCTGGCCGCGGTAGACCAGGCGGGCGTTCTTGGTGGGGTCGCCGCCGGGGGTGACGTCCGCGGCGGCCGTGCCGGCGGCCGCGAGTGCGCTGAACGCCCACTCGTTGGAGAGCCCGCCGCCGGTGACGTAGCTGCCGTCGGCGGCCTGGAGCGACTTCAGGTAGGTGACGCCGGTGCTCTTCGAGGTGGCTATCTGGGTCGGGCTGGCCGTCGCGTGGGCGGGGACGGCGGAGAGCAGGAGCGCGCCGGCCGTCAGGGCGACGGTGACGGCGGAGGCGGCGCGGGAAGGTGTGGTCCGCGAGGGGGCGAGGAGGGACATGGGACAGGCTCCTTGGGGTGGCGGGCGCCGACCCTGCCCCGGAGTTCCGGCGTCCGTTGGAGGGCGCGCGACTGCCGGAGCGGTCGCCGCCCGGATCGCGTGGGCCGGCTTTCGCCATGGTGCGTGGCCGGGCGGGCATTCGGGCTCAGGGCGGCGCGATCGCCACCCCACACCGCTGCGCGTCAGCCCCGGATTCGCACCGGGTTCCCCCGCTCGGCCACCGCGGACGCTACCGCACGGCGCACCGGCCTACGAGGTGACGTAGTCGATATGACGACCCGTTGACTCCCGTTCGACCGGCGTGGTCTGATGAACCGATTTTTTGCCCTCGGCATTCAGGGGAAGCCGGTCCAACTCCGGCGCTGACCCGCAACCGTGGACCCACCTGTGGTGGGTGAGCCGGAATGCCTGGACCGGGGGCCTGTTCACAGAGCACTTGCGTCGTCGCGGACTACGACGCGGTCCGGACGGTCCCTGCCCAGGAGACCGTGGGCTGCGCCGTTGCGTCCTGCGTCGACCGACCAGGGAGTCGTCGTGAGGGTCAGCAGCAGTCGCACACGTCACAGGAACCGGGACCTCGCCTCCTTGGTGGTCGCCGGTGCTGTCGCGGTCGCCGCCTGCGGAAGCGTCCTGTTCGGGCGCCCCGGTACCGCGGCCGCCGACCCGATCGAGCAGTGCACGGCGACGACGGGCGCGATCGTCGCCGTCGACTTCACCCACTGGGGCGGCGGCGTCGTCCGGGGCTGCGACGCCCACCCCACGACCGGGATGAACCTGCTGCACGCCGCCGGCTTCACCACCGCCGGAACCGAGCACGACGGACCCGCCTTCATCTGCCGACTCGGAACCGGGACCTTCAACAGCGGCACCCAGTACCCGACGCCGGCCGAGGAACCCTGCGTCAACACCCCGCAGGCCACCGCGTACTGGTCGTACTGGATCGCCGAACCCGGCCAACAGGCGTGGTCCTACAGCCGGTTCGGCGCCGGGACGCAGAAGCCCAAGCCCGGCGAGGTCGAGGCCTGGGTGTACGGCGGCACCGACATCGGCGGCACCAGCGGGGCGCCGGGCTTCACGCCGGACTCCGTCCGGGCGAAGAGCGGCGGCTCGTCGGCTTCGCCGTCCGCCTCGCTGTCACCCTCGGCGACCCCGAGCCCGACTCCGACCTCGACTTCGACCGGGCCGTCCGCCACCGGTGATCCGGTGGCCGCCGCGGCCTGGCTGGCCCGTCAACTCGTCGGCGGCGACCACATGGAGAACTGGGCCGTCGAGGGCCCGGACTACCCCCGGACCGCCCTCACCGCCATCGCCCTCGCCGCCGCCGGCACGCAGGACCCGGCGCTGCGCCGGACGACCGCCTTCCTCTCCGCCCACGCCGACGCCTTCCTGTATCCCGACGGACCGGCCGGCCGGCCCGATGCGAAGGCCGCTGCACTGCTGGCCCTCGTCGCCGAGAGCACCGGTGGCGATCCCCGGGCCTTCGGCGGCCGGGACCTGATCGCCGCGCTCACCGGCCACGTCTGCACGGCGGCGGGGGAGAACGGCAAGTGCACCGCCGCCGGGGACTTCCTCGGCGCGGCCTCGCCCTGGGTCCAGTCCCTCGGCGTCATCGCCCTCCAGCGCGCCGGCGTCACGCCACCCGCCCCGGCGCTCGCCCGCTTCACGGTGCTCCAGTGCGCCGACGGCGGGGTGGCCGGATCGATGATCGTCGCCGGCGACCACTGCGAGTCCGACCCGCTCACCACCGGCCTCGCGGTCCTCGCCCTGCGCACGGCCCCCGGGTACGAGACGGCCGCGAAGAAGGCGTCGGACCAGCTCGCGGCCGGACAGCAGGCCGACGGTTCCCTCCTCCCGTACCTCGGCGCCCCCGGTGACACCATCAGCACCGCGAGCGCGGCCCAGGCGTTCAGGGCCACCGGACAGGACACCCGCCGGGCTGCCGCCACGGCCTGGCTCGCCGCCCGGCAGGGAACGGACGGCGGCTTCGGCCCCGACGCGTCGACCACCGACCCGGACCCGGCGGCCACCGAGCAGGCGATCCTGGCCCTGACCGGCACCGACCTCACCAGCGTCCGGCACAACCCGGACGCCACCACCCCGCCGACGACACCCGCCAGCACGCCGCCGACCTCGCCCGCGACCACGCCGCCCGCCGGGAGAACCCCCGACGCCGCCAAGGGCAGCGCCTACCTCACCGACCCGTCCCGCCTGATCAACGGCCGCTACTACGAGGGCTTCCCGGCCTTCGCCGACTTCGGCCTCACCATCGACGGCGCCTACGCCCTCGCGGCCACCGGCACCGACGACGCCGCGCTGCGCAGGATCGTCGACTTCCTGGACCAGCCGGGCAAGGACGCCAGCGAGCGCACCGTCAACGACTGGACCGGCATCGGCACCGAGTACGCAGGCGGCGGCTCGATCGGAAAGGAGGCGCTGCTCGCCGAGGCGGTCGGCCGCAACCCGCGCGCCTTCGGCGGCCACGACCTGATCGCCGCCCTGGCCGCCCTCGTGTGCACCAAGGCCGACCAGAGCACCGGCTGCGCGGCGCCCGGCAACTACACCTACGCGACCTCGGTGTTCTCCCAGGCGCTCGGCATCATGGCCCAGCTCCGGGCCGGGGACTCGACGAACGCGGCTCCCGCGATCGCCTACCTGAAGGGCCTCCAGCACCAGGACGGATCGTGGCCGAGCCTGATCCCCGTCACCGGTGACTCCGACGTGGACAGCACGGCGATGGCCGTCATGGCCCTCGCCCTCGTGCCGGGCGACGAAGCCGCGCGGGCCGTCGACCAGGGCCTCGGCTGGCTCGCCGCGCGGCAACTGCCCGACGGCGGCTTCCCGGGAGCGGCCGGCGACTCGACCAACTCGGCCGCGCTAGCCATCCAGGGCATGACACTGCGCCAGTCCACGTACGGCGCCCAGATCGCCAAGGCGCGCGACTTCCTGTCGGGCCAGCAGAACGGCGACGGCGGGTTCAACGTGGCCTCCGCCGGGCAGCCGGGATCGGACGTCCGCGCGTCCACGCAGGTGCTCGGCGGTGCCACCGGGATCTCGTTCGGCACGCTGTTCCGGGAGCTCGGGGGAACGTCGACGCCGACGCCCACTCCGACTTCCACCGGGACGGCGACCCCGACGGCGACCCCGACGGGTTCGCCGACCAGCACCCCGACCGGCACGCCCACGGGCACACCGACCGGCACACCTACGAACATTCCCACGAACACGCCGGGCCCGACGGGCTTGCCCGCCACGGCTGGGCCCTCGGACACCGCCGCTCCCTCGACCGGCGACGGTTCGGCCACCTGGTCGGCCGGCGGCATCGACGCCCCGGCCGATGGCAGGGGCGCGCCCGCCGGTGGCGCGGCGGCGCAGACCGGCTCCGGCAGCCTGGCCGGGACCGGAACCCAGGCCCTGACGCTGACGGCGGGTGCGGGTGTGCTGACCGCGCTCGGTGCGGCGGCGGTCCACGTCGCCCGACGCCGCGCCGCGGCCGCCCCGGGGCGGCACCGGTGAGCCGGGGACTCGGCGGGCGGCTCGGCCGGCTGTCCGGGGCGGCGGCCCTGACCTTCGCCCTCGCGTTCGGCGGCGTCGCCGCGGGCACCGCCCCTGCGTCCGCGGCGCCGCTGCCGATCGACCAGTGCACCACCACCTCCGGCGTGGTGCTCGCCGTGGACTTCAGCAAGTGGGGCGGCCCGCTGCTGCGCTCCTGCGGGACCACCCCGACCACCGGCTTCACCCTGCTCAACCAGGGCGGCTGGCAGACCACCGGGACCGGGCACGACGGTCCGGCGTTCATCTGCCGGATCGGCTACAGCGGCTTCCAGGGCGGCAAGCAGTTCCCGGCCCCGGACCAGGAGAAGTGCGTTCTGACGCCCCCGGCCACGGCCTACTGGTCGTACTGGCACGCCGATCCGGGCCAGAACGAGTGGTCCTACAGCCAGCTCGGCGCGATGAGCTACCAGCCGAAGCCCGGCAGCGTCGACCTCTGGATCTTCGGTGGCACCAACGTCGAGGGCACCGAGGGGCGGCCGGGCTTCTCACCGGACAGCGTTCGCGCGAACAACTCCAGCCCCGGTGGGCAGCCCGCCGACCCCGGCCAGGGCACCACGGGCGGCTCCGGCGGCTCCAACGGTTCCGGCGGCGGGTCGACGGGTGCCACGGGGACGACCGGCGGCAGCGGCACCGGTTCGAGCGGCGGCACCGGAAACGCGAGCGGAACCGGCAGCAGCGGCGGAACCGCCGGCACCAGCGGCGCCGGCACGGCCGGTGGCACCGGATCGGGCCGGGCCCCGGCACCCGCCAAGCCCTCGGCGGGCGGAGCCCGTCCGCCCGCGCCCGCCACCACCCCGGGGCCCGGCGCCGCCGCCACCCCCGAGGAGGGCATCACGCCGCCTGGAGCGCCCGCGCCGACGCCCGTGCCCGCCGCGCCGGTGCCGGTCGAACCGTCCACCGCTCCGCCGGCGGACGCCCCGAGCGATCAGCCGACCCCGCAGACGGTCGAGGCAGCGGCCGCGCCGATGTCCACCCCCGCCGTGCCCGGCGGCGTGGTGGACGCCAACCCGGTGGCCGACGCCCCGCACGACTCCGGGTCGATGGCCCCCGCCGTCATCGCGACCGCCCTCGTGGGGGTGCTGGGCGCGGCCACCGTGGTCGTCGCGCGACGGCGCCGCCGCCGGGCCGAGTGATCCGGTGACCATGCCCGACCAGCACGCCGCCGTCCCCCCGAAGCCCGACCCGAAGCCCGACCCGAAGCCGAAGCCGGCCCCCGGACGCGACGCCGGGAGCCGGCGCGGCCCCCGGAACCTGCACCCGCTGGCCTGGTGGACCTGGGCGCTGGCCCTGGCGACGGCGGCCAGCCGCACCACCAACCCGCTGCTGCTCCTGCTCGTCCTCGCCGTGCTCGGCTACGTGGTCACCGCCCGCCGGACCGAGGCCCCGTGGGCGCGCGGGTTCACCTACTATCTGTGGCTGGCCCTGACCGTGGTGGCGATCCGGGTGGTGTTCCGGTGCGTCTTCGCCACCGGTATCACCCCGCACGACCATCTGCTCTTCTCGCTCCCACACCTGCCCACCCCCGCCTGGTACACGGGCATCCGGATCGGCGGGCCGGTCTCCCTGGAGGCGACCCTCTCCGCCGCCTTCGACGGGCTGCGCCTGGCCTGCCTGATCTGCTGCATCGGCGCCGCCAACACCCTCGCCAACCCCAAGCGCGCCCTGCGCGTCCTGCCCGGCGCCCTGTACGAGCTGGGTGTGGCCGTGACGGTGTCGCTGAGCGTCGCCCCGCAGCTGGTGCAGAGCGTCCAACGCGTCGCCCGGGCACGGCGGTTGCGCGCCGGTCAGCGGAAGGGCGTCCGCGCGCTGCGCAGCATCGTCGTCCCGGTGCTGGAGGACGCGTTGGAGCGTTCGCTGCACCTGGCCGCCGCGATGGACTCGCGTGGCTACGGCCGCTCCGGCACCGCGACCCGCCGCTCCCGTCGCGTCACCGGCGCCCTGATGTTGCTCGGCATGTGCGGCCTGTGTGCCGGGGTGTACGGGCTCCTGGACGGGACCGCCCCCGCTGCCCTGGGGCTTCCGGCCTTCCTCGCGGGCGCCCTGCTCTGCGTGGCGGGGCTGGTCCTCGGCGGCCGGCGCGTACGGCGCACCACCTACCGGCCGGACCGCTGGCGGGCCGCCGAGTGGGCCGTCGCGGGCTGCGGGGTGACCGCCGCCGTCCTGCTGTTCGCCACCGTCGGCTACGACGCCACGGATCTCAACCCGTCGCTCTACCCGCTCAGTTGGCCGAGCCTGCCGCTCGTCCCGGTGCTCGCCCTGCTGCTGGCCGGCGCCGCCGGGGTGATCGCGCCGCCGCCGGGCCGTACCCCGGAGCCCGACACCGGTACCCGCCGTACCGGTACCGACCGTACGACCCCCGAGGTGAGCACGTGATCCGATTCGACCAGGTCGGTGTGGTGTACGACGGCGAGACCACCCCCGTCCTGCGCGACGTCGACCTGCACATCCCGGAGGGCGAGCTCTGCCTGGTGGTCGGCCGTACCGGCGTCGGCAAGTCGACCCTGCTCGGCGCCGTCAACGGCCTCGTGCCGCACTTCACCGGCGGCACCCTGCGAGGCAGGGTCACCGTGGACGGCCGGGACACCGCGCACCACCCGCCGCGCGAACTGGCCGACGTGGTGGGTGTGGTGGGGCAGGACCCGCTGGCCGGCTTCACCACCGACACGGTGGAGGAGGAACTGGCCTACGTCATGGAGCAGTTGGCCGTCCCGCCGGAGGTGATGCGCAAGCGCGTCGAGGAGACCCTCGACCTGCTCGGCCTCGCCGACCTGCGCCACCGCGCCCTGCACGAGCTCTCCGGCGGCCAGCAGCAGCGCGTCGCCATCGGCTCGGTGCTCACCGCGCACCCCCGCGTCCTGGTCCTGGACGAACCGACCTCGGCGCTCGACCCGACGGCCGCCGAGGAGGTGCTCGCCGCCATCACCCGCCTGGTCCACGACCTCGGCGTCACCGTCCTGCTCGCCGAGCACCGCCTGGAGCGGGTCGTCCAGTACGCCGACCGCGTCGCCTACCTGCCCGGCGACGGCACGGTCGTGCACGGGCCGCCCGCCGAGGTCTTCCGGCACACCGCGATCGCGCCGCCCGTCGTCGACCTCGGGCGGCTGGCCGGGTGGCGGCCGCTGCCGCTCTCCGTCCGGGACGCCCGGCGCGCCGCCGCCCCGCTGCGGGAGCGGCTCACCGACGTGCCCGTTCCTCCGCCGCGCCGGGCAGCGGTGGTGGGGGATCGGGTGCTGGACGCCCGGGGGGTGGTCGTCCGGTACGGGCCGGTGGCCGCCGTCCGGGAGGTCGGGCTGGACCTGCGGGCCGGTGAGGTCACGGCGCTGATGGGGCGCAACGGCTCGGGCAAGTCCTCGCTCCTGTGGGCCCTCCAGGGCTCGGGCCCGCGACAGGGCGGCAGCGTGCGGGTCCTCGGGGCCGACGGCGGGCCGGCCGCGGACCCCAAGCGGCTCTCCGCGACCAGGGCCCGGCAGCTCGTCGGGCTCGTCCCGCAGACCCCGACCGACCTGCTGTACCTGGAGACGGTCGCCCAGGAACTCGCCCAGAGCGACCTGGAGGCCCGTGGCGCCGCCGGCCCGACCGCAGCAGGCCGGACCACGGCCGGCCCGACCGCGCGGCAGATCCTCGACCGGCTCGCCCCCGGGATCCCCGACGGCACCCACCCCCGGGACCTCTCCGAGGGCCAGAAGCTGTCCCTGGTCCTGGCGATCCAACTGGCCGCCGCACCAAGGGTGGTGCTGCTGGACGAACCCACCCGAGGGCTCGACTACCACGCGAAGGAGGCGCTCACCGGCATCGTGGACGCCCTCGCCGCCGAAGGCCGTACGGTCGTCGTCTCCACCCACGACGTCGAGTTCGTCGCCGCCACCGCCGACCGGGTGGTGGTGATGGCCGAGGGCGAGATCGTCGCCGACGGCCCCACCGCCGAGGTCATCGTCGCCTCGCCCACCTTCGCCCCCCAGACCGCCAAGATCCTCGCCCCGCTGCCCTACCTGACTACCCGGCAGGTGGCCGAGGCCCTGGCGCCCGCCGAGACCGCCCGGTGAGCGCCGTCCGGATCCCCGGCCGGGCCCGCGTCGTCGCGGCCCTGGCCGCCTTCATCGGCTTGGTCGCCTTCACCTGGCCGTTCGTCGTCGCCCCGGGAAAGTTCGGCTCCTCCTACGCCCCGCCGCTGATCTTCGGCGCCCTGCTGATCCTGGTGCTCGCCGTCGTCATCGCGGAGATCGCGGCCGGCGGCATCGACGCCAAGGCCCTCGCCATGCTCGGCGTCCTGTCCGCCGTCAACGCCGGGCTGCGCCCGCTCGGCGCCGGCACCGCAGGAGTGGAGACGGTCTTCTTCATCCTCGTCCTGGCCGGCCGGGTCTTCGGCCCGGGCTTCGGGTTCACCCTCGGCTGCACCTCGCTGTTCGCCTCCGCGCTGCTCACCGGCGGCGTCGGCCCCTGGATGCCGTACCAGATGTTCGGCTGCGCGTTCGTCGGCATGCTCGCCGGGCTCCTGCCGAGAACCCGGCGGCGGCGCTGGGAGGTGGCGATGCTGGCGGCGTACGGGGCCTTCTCCGGGTACCTCTTCGGCTTCCTTCTCAACCTCTCCTTCTGGCCGTTCTCCACCGACCCGAACAGTTCCATCGCCTACCTGCCGGGGCTGCCGTTCACCGAGCAGTGGCACCGCTACCTGCTCTTCGACCTCGCGACCTCGCTCGGCTGGGACACCGGCCGGGCCGTCACCACCTTCACGGCCGTGCTCGTCGTCGGCCCGGCCGTCCTCACCGTCCTCCGCCGCGCGGCCCGCCGCGCCAACTTCGAGCCCGTGGTGCGCTTCGAAGCCCCGGACGGTCGACGAGTCACCACGAACGGCACCGCCAGCAGCACCACGAACGGCTCCGCGAGCGGCGAGGGAGTCTCACCATGCGGACGGCTTCCGTGAATTCCGCGTCGGCCCCGGCGGTTTGCCCCTAAGCTGGCGACGCAGCTGGTTCGTCCTGCCCGCCAGGCAGGACGTCGCAAGAGGGAACCCGGTGGGAATCCGGGACTGCCCCGCAGCGGTGAGTGGGAACGACCGCCGTCATACGCACTGGACCCGGGACGGGTCTGGGAAGCGATGGCCAGTAGGTACCGGACGCCGACAGGCCCGGTGCGCCCACGAGTCCGAAGACCTGCCCGTTGCCCGCCCGCGGACCGTTCCGCGTGCGGATATCCCGGTGACCTCGCGGGCGGGTCGGCGACCATACCAGGCGGGTCCGGCACGTGCATCGACGTGAGCCGCCGCCCGGTTCGTCATCCCTTCGCGCTCTCGTCCCGTCCCCGGGTACTTGAGGAGCCAGACTCGCGAAGGAGAGTCCCTTGACCACGAAGTCCGCAGCCGCGGCAACCAGGGCCACCGTGTACGGCTACCCCCGGCAGGGCCAGGGCCGGGAGCTGAAGAAGGCCATCGAGGGCTACTGGAAGGGCACGGTCACCGCCGACGCCCTGCGGGAGGCGGCGGTCGGCCTGCGCCGGGAGAACTGGGCGCAGCTCGCCCAGGCCGGGGCCTCGGAAGTGCCCACCGGCGACTTCTCGCTCTACGACCACGTACTGGACACCACGGTCGCCGTCGGCGCGATCCCGGCCCGCCACCGGGCGGCCGTCGAGGCGGACGCGCTGGACGGCTACTTCGCCATGGCGCGCGGCACCCAGGAGGTCGCGCCGCTGGAGATGACCAAGTGGTTCGACACCAACTACCACTACCTGGTGCCCGAACTCGGCCCGGACACCGTCTTCACCGCGGACCCGGCCAAGGCCGTCGGGGAGTTCCGGGAGGCGCTGGCGCTCGGCCACACCGCACGCCCCGTGCTGGTCGGCCCCCTCACCTACCTGCTGCTCGCCAAGCCCGCCCCCGGTGTCGCCGACGACTTCCAGCCGATCACCCTGCTGGACCGGCTGCTGCCCGTCTACGCGCAGCTGCTGGCGGACCTGAAGGCGGCCGGCGCCGAGTGGGTGCAGCTGGACGAGCCCGCGCTGGTGCAGGACCGCACCCCGGCCGAGCTGAACGCCGCCGCCCGCGCCTACCGTGACCTGGGCGGCCTGGCGGACCGTCCGAAGCTGCTGGTCGCGAGCTACTTCGACCGCCTGGGTGAGGCCCTGCCGGTGCTGGCCAAGGCCCCGGTCGAGGGCCTGGCGCTGGACTTCACGGGGCCCGCCGCGGCGAACCTGGACGATCTGGCCGCCGTCGGCGGGCTGCCCGGCAAGCGGCTGGTCGCCGGGGTGGTCGACGGGCGCAACATCTGGATCAACGACCTGGAGAAGTCGCTGGCCACCCTGGCGACCCTGCTGGGCCTCGCCGAGCGGGTCGACGTCGCGCCGTCCTGCTCCCTCCTGCACGTGCCGTTGGACGCCGCCGCCGAACGCGACGTCGACCCGCAGATCCTGCGCTGGCTCGCCTTCGCCAAGCAGAAGGCCAGGGAGGTGGCGCTGCTGGCCCGGGGCCTGCGCGAGGGCACGGGGGCGATCGCCGCCGACCTGGCCGCCAACCGCGCCGACCTCGCCTCGCGCGCCAACTCGCCGATCACCCACGATCCGGCGGTGCGCGCCCGTACCGCCGCCGTCACCGCCGACGACACCCGCCGCGCCCAGGCCTACCCGCAGCGGGCCGAGGCCCAGCGCGCCCGGCTCGGCCTGCCGCTGCTGCCGACCACCACGATCGGCTCGTTCCCGCAGACCTCCGAACTGCGGGTCGCGCGGGCCGACCTCACGGCGGGCCGGATCGACGCCCCGGCCTACCGGGAGCGCATCGAGGCGGAGGTCCGGGAGGTCATCGCCTTCCAGGAGAAGGCCGGACTGGACGTCCTGGTGCACGGCGAGCCCGAGCGCAACGACATGGTCCAGTACTTCGCCGAACAGCTCACCGGCTACCTCGCCACCCGGCACGGCTGGGTGCAGTCCTACGGCACCCGGTACGTGCGCCCGCCGGTCCTGGCCGGGGACATCTCCCGCCCGCACCCGATGACCGTCGACTGGTTCGGCTACGCGCAGGGCCTCACCGACCGCCCGGTCAAGGGCATGCTCACCGGCCCCGTCACGATGCTCGCCTGGTCCTTCGTCCGCGACGACCAGCCGCTCGGCGACACCGCCCGCCAGGTCGCCCTCGCCCTGCGCGACGAGGTCACCGACCTGGAGGCCGCCGGCGCGGCCGTCGTCCAGGTCGACGAGCCGGCGCTGCGCGAGACCCTGCCGCTGCGCGCCGCCGACCGCCCGGCGTACCTGGCGTGGGCCACCGAGTCCTTCCGCCTGGCCACCTCAGGCGTCCGCGCGGACACCCAGGTCCACACCCACATGTGCTACGCCGAGTTCGGCGCGATCATGACGGCGATCGACGAACTCGACGCGGACGTCATCTCGCTGGAGGCCACCCGCTCGCACATGGAGGTCGCCGGCGAACTCGCCGGGGCCGGCTACCCGCGCGAGGTCGGCCCGGGCGTCTGGGACATCCACTCCCCGCGCGTCCCGAGCACCGACGAGGCCATCGCCCTGCTGCGCGCGGGCCTCGCGGCCATCCCCGCCGAGCGGCTCTGGGTCAACCCCGACTGCGGCCTGAAGACCCGCGGCTGGACCGAGACCCGCGCCTCGCTCGACAGCCTCGTCGGCGCCGCCCGCCACCTGCGCGCGGAGCTCGCCGGCTGACCCCCCGGTGACGCGACCCGGCCGGGCCCCGCACGCCGTGCGGCGCCCGGCCGGGTGGGCCCGGGACCGTCCCCGGGCGGGCTGCCGCAACGGCGGCCCGGCCCGTTTCACCCGGACCCGGGAAGCCCGAGGTTCTGGTAGATCTCCGTCGTCACCGTGGAGAAGTTCATGGTCATGAAATGCAGCCCGGGAACTCCCTCGGAGAGCAGGCGTCGGCACATTCCGGTGGCGTGATCGATACCGATCGACCGGACGGCCTTCGGATTGTCCTGCTGCTTCAGCATGCTTTCGGAAAGCTCGTCGGGAATGGCGGCGGTGGTCAGTGTCGGAATCCTCCGAAGTGACCGGATACTGGTCACCGGCATGATCTCCGGAATGACCGGAACGGTGCAGCCGGCCGATTCCAGTCGATCCCGGAAACGGAGGTAGCTGTCCACGTCGAAGAACATCTGGGTGATGGCGTAGTCGGCTCCCGCCCGGCACTTCTCGATGAAGTGCCTGATCTCGAAATCCCAGTCGGGGGACCTCGGGTGCAGGTCCGGGAAGGCGGCCACACCGACGCAGAAGTCGCCGGACTCCTTGATCAGCCGCACCAGGTCGGCGGCGTACTCCACTCCGTCGGGGTGGCGGTGCCAGGTGCCCAGCGGATCGCCCGGCGGGTCGCCGCGCAGCGCCAGGATGTTGCGAACGCCCTGGTCGGCGTAGTGGCCGAGAATGTTCCGCAGTTCGGCGACGCTGTGGCCGACCGCGGTCAGGTGGGCGGTCGGCGTGAGGGTGGTCTCCTGCGCGATGCGGCCGGTGACGTTCACCGTCCGCTCCCGTGTGGACCCGCCGGCACCGTAGGTCACGGAGACGAAGGTGGGGGACAGCGCTTCCAGGCGCCGGATCGCATTCCACAGGCCGACCTCCGCTTCGGCGCTCCGGGGCGGCATGAATTCGAACGAATAGGAAAGCCTGCCGGTCGCGAGGAGTTCGCGGATGGAGGTCGCCCGATCCGTCCGCGTGGAGGGAATTCCGAGTGTCATGGCAGGAGGTTAACCAGCCGGGCTCGCGGTAGTCCTCAAGTGTCCACTCTGTGATACGAATTCTCTCGGGGGTGCGAGTTGGGAGACGGGTGGGGCGGGCGGCACAATGAGTTCATGAAAAGACCTTCGCAGGTATTGTCGGGACTGCCCGGATGGGATCGGTGCGCGGTGATGGGAGTCGTGAACGTGACCCCCGACTCGTTCTCGGACGGCGGCCGCTGGCTGGACCCGGGGCGCGCGGTGGACCGTGGACTGCTGCTGGCCGAGCAGGGCGCGGACATCGTGGACGTCGGCGGGGAGTCGACCCGGCCGGGAGCGACCAGGGTGTCCGAGGAGGAGGAACTGCGCCGGGTCCTGCCGGTGGTGCGCTCGCTCACCGACAAGGGCGTCCTGGTCAGTATCGACACGATGCGGGCCCGGGTCGCCGAAGCGGCGGTGGAGGCCGGAGCCCGGATCATCAACGACGTCAGCGGGGGCCGGGCCGACGCGGGCATGGCCCGCGCCGCGGCCAGGGCCGGAGTGCCCTTCGTCGTCATGCACTGGCGCGGGCAGTCCGCCCACATGGACGAACTGGCCGCGTACGAGGACGTCGCGGCCGAGGTGATCCGTGAGGTCGCACGGCAGATGGACACGGTGGTGTCGGCCGGGGTCGACCCCGCCCAGGTCATCGTGGACCCGGGCCTCGGCTTCGCCAAACGCCGGCAGGACGACTGGGCGCTGCTGGCGTCGCTGGACGCCTGGCGCGTGCTGGGGCGCCCGCTCCTGGTGGCGGCCTCGCGCAAGCGCTTCCTGGGCGAGCTGCTGGCCGACCCGCGGACGGGCGAGGCCCGTCCGGCCCGTGAACGCGACGCGGCCACCGCGGCGGCCAGCGTCCTGGCCGCCGCGCAGGGCGCGTGGGCGGTGCGGGTGCACGAGGTCCGGGACACCGCCGACGCCGTCCGGGTCGAGGCCGCGATCCGAACCAACCGGGTCTGAGAGAGGAAGTGCGGGCCATGCCACGTCCGACCGGGCGGAAGATCTACGCCCACGCCAAGCTGCGCCGACTGCGCCGCGAGCACGGCATGAACCAGGTCGAGCTGGCGCGCGAGCTCGGCATCTCGACCAGCTACCTCAACCAGATCGAGCACAGCCAGCGCCCGCTGACCGCCGCCGTGCTGCTGCGGATCGCCGAGGTGCTCGGGGTCGACCCGGAGTTCTTCTCCGAGGCCGAGGAGGAACGCCTCGGCACCGACCTGCGCACCGCGCTCGCGGACGAGGCCTGTGGCGGAGCCGTGCCGACGGAGGAGATCGCGGAGGTGAGCCGGAACCACCCGGAGGTGGCACGGGCCCTGGTCGCGCTGCACCGCGGCTACCGCGAGGCGCTCGCGCGCGTCGTCGACCTCGGTGAGCCCGGCACCGGGGCGGGCATCCGCCCGGCCGAACCCCATGACGAGGTCAGGGACTTCTTCTACACCCATCACAACCACATCGCCGCCCTGGACGAGGCGGCGGAGCGGACCGCGCGGTGCCTGGCGACGACGACCGCGGGCCGCACCGCCGCCGCGCTGGCCGCCCGCCTCGGCGAGCGGCACGGGGTGCGGGTGCTGGACGCCGACCACCGGCGGCCCGGCGACCTGCGGCGCTACGACCCGGCGGCCGGCACGCTGCGGCTCTCACCGTGGCTGGCCGACGGCCGGCGTGCCTTCCAACTCGCCACCCAACTGGCCCTGCTGGAGCACCGGCCGCTGCTCGACACGCTCGTGGCGGCGGCCGGGCCCGGCCTCACCTCACCCCAGGCCGCCGACCTGGCCAGGATCGGCCTGGCCAACTACTTCGCCGGCGCCCTGCTGATGCCGTACACCGCCTTCCACACGGCCGCCGAGGAGCTGCGGTACGACGTCGAGCTGCTCCAGGCCCGCTTCGGGGTCGGGTTCGAGACGGTCTGCCACCGGCTGAGCACCCTCCAGCGTCCGGGCCGACGCGGCGTCCCGTTCTCCTTCCTGCGCGCCGACCGGGCGGGCAACATCTCCAAGCGCCAGTCCGCGACCGACTTCCACTTCTCCCGCCTCGGCGGCACCTGCCCGCTCTGGACGGTCTACGAGGCCTTCTCCGCACCCGGCCGGATCCTGACCCAGGTCGCCGAGATGCCGGACGGGAAGCGCTACTTCTGGATCGCCCGCACCGTCTCCCACGGCGGCTTCGGGCACCGCGCACCGCGCAGCGAGTTCGCCGTCGCGCTCGGCTGCGAGCTGCGCCACGCCCACCGCCTCGTCCATGCCGAGGGCGTCGCGCTCGACGCTCCGGGAGCGGCCGCCCCGATCGGGCTGGGCTGCCGGATCTGCGAGCGCCGCGACTGCGCCCAGCGCGCCCGCCCGCCGGCGGGCGGGCGCCTGGCGGTCGAGCCGGACCGCCGTAGCCGCGTTCCCTACGCCGTGCTCGGTGACAGCCCCGGCACCGGGCGCTGGCCGGGGCCGTCGTAGCAGGCGAGCGGGCGGATCAGGGAGTTGTGGGCGAGCTGTTCGGTGATGTGGGCGGTCCAGCCGGTGATGCGGCTCATCACGAAGACGGGTGTGAAGACGGGGTGTCGAAGCCCATCAGGTGGTAGGCGAGGCCGGCGGGGTAGTCGAGGTTGGGGTGGATGCCCTTGCGTTCCAGCATCGCCTCGCGCAGTGCGGCGTGCAGGGCGGCCAGCCGGGCCGTCCGGGGGTCGGCGCTGCGGGCTACCAGGGCGTCCAGGGCGGCCTGCATGATCGGGACGCGGGAGTCGCCGTGCCACAGCAGGTAGGCGACCTCCTCGAAGGAGCGCTGGGCGGCGAGGTCCTGGACGGGGTAGCCGCGGTAGGTGAGGGAGTTGGTCTCCTGGATGACGGTGGAGATCCCGGTGGTGTCGACGACGACACCGGCGAGTCCGCGGTGGATCCCGGGTGCGGTGGTGGGCATGGCTGGTCTCCGATGCGGGGTCAGGCGCCGGGCGGGAGGGTGAAGTCGAAGACGGCCGAGTCGAAGGCCGCGTACTGCTCGTAGCCGAGGAGTTCGTACAGCCGGGAGCGCGGCTGCATGCGCGGCAGCAGCGACTCCTGGGTGCCCTCGGCGGCGAGGGTGCGCAGACCCTCCTCCACCGCGCCCATGGCCAGGCGCAGCAGGGTGACGGGGTAGAGCGCGATCTCGTACCCGAGGTCCTGGAGGGTGCGGGCGTCGAGCAGCGGGGACTTGCCGAACTCGGTCATGTTGGCGAGCAGCGGGACGTCGACGGCCTTGCGGAAGGCCTCGAACTCGGCCTCGTCGGCGAGGGCTTCGGGGAAGACCGCGTCGGCTCCGGCGTCGACGTAGGCCTTGGCCCGGTCGATCGCCGCGCGCAGTCCCTCGACGGAGCGGGCGTCGGTGCGGGCCATCAGCAGGAAGTCGGGGTCGCGCCGGGCGTCGACGGCGGCCCGCAGGCGGCGGGTCATGTCCTCGCGGGGGACGACCGCCTTGCCGTCGAGGTGGCCGCAGCGCTTGGGGTTGACCTGGTCCTCCAGGTGCAGGCCGGCGAGGCCGGCGTCCTCCATCAGCTGGACGGTGCGGGCGGCGTTCATGGGTTCGCCGAAGCCGGTGTTGGCGTCGATCAGCACCGGGAGGTCGGTGACCCGGGTGGTCTGCTGGGCGCGGGCGGCGACCTCGGTGGCGGTGGTGAGGCCGATGTCGGGCAGGCCGAGGTCGGCGGCGAGGACGGCGCCGGAGAGGTAGGCGGCCTCGAAGCCGAGGTCCTGGATGAGCCGGGCGGAGAGCGGGTTGAGCGCGCCGGGCATCGTCAACAGCCGCCCGGTGGCGAGGCGTTCGCGCAGGGCGCGGCGGCGCTGGGCGGGGGTGGTGCGGGTGTGCAGCATCAGAGCAGGCCCTTCGGGAGGAGTGCGTCGAACGCGCGCACGGCCTCGGTGTCGACGGCCGGGAAGAGCTCGTCCAGGTCTGCGGCCTTCAGCTCGGCGAGATCGGCGGCGGCTGCCAGGAAGCGGTCCTGGTCGGCGGGGGAGACGATGCCCTCGGCCAGGGTGCGGAACTTCCGCTGGTAGGCGGGGCGGTCGAAGGGGCGGGCGCCGGCCGGGTGGGCGTCGGCGACGGCCAGCTCGTCCTCGATCACCGTGCCGTCGTCCAGGGTGATCACCACGCGCCCGCCGAAGGCCCGGCGTTGCGGATCGGGGTCGTGGTAGCGGGCGGTCCACTCCGGGTCCTCGACCGTGGTGATCTTCTGCCAGAGCGCCACGGTCTCCGGGCGTTGGGCCCGCTCGGGGGCGTAGGAGCGCTCGTGGTGCCAGGCACCGTCCTCCAGGGCGACGGCGAGGATGTACGGGATCGAGTGGTCGAGGGTCTCCCGGCTCGCAGTCGGGTCGTACTTCTGCGGGTCGCCCGAGCCGGAGCCGATGACGTGGTGGGTGTGGTGGCTGGTGTGCAGGACGACCGAGCGGACGCCGTCCAGGGGCCCGGTCCTCTCGCGCAACCGCCGGGCCAGGTCGATGATCGCCTGGGCCTGGTACTCGGCGGAGTGCTCCTTGGTGTAGGTGTCCAGGATCGCCCGCCTCGGCTCGCCGGGCGCGGGCAGCGGCACGGTGTAGTCGGACCGCGGGCCGTCGAGCATCCAGGCGAGGAAGCCGTCCTCGCCCTCGTAGACGGGGGACGGGGAGGTCTCACCGCGCATAGCCCGGTCCACCGCCTCGATCGCGGCCTTGCCGGCGAAGGCGGGGGCGAAGGCCTTCCAGCTGGAGATCTCGCCCTTGCGGGACTGCCGGGTGGCCGTGGTGGTGTGCACGGCCTGCTGCACCGCCTGGTACACGGTCTCGGTCGGCAGCCGCAGCAGCGCGCCGAGCCCGCAGGCGGTGGCCGCGCTCAGGTGCGCGACGTGGTCGATCCGGTGGGCGTGCAGGCAGATGCCCCGCACCAGGGCGACGTGGACCTCGTAGGCGGCGACGATGCCGCGCAGCAGGTCGGACCCGCTGCGGCCGGTGTGCTGGGCGACGGCCAGCAGCGGCGGGATGTTGTCGCCGGGGTGGGAGTAGTCGGCGGCGAGGTAGGTGTCGTGGAAGTCCAGCTCGCGCACGGCCGTGCCGTTGGCCCAGGCCGCCCACTCCGGCGAGACCCGGGCGGTGCTGCCGAACACCCGGGCGCCCGGCGCGCCGTGGTGGGCGAGCGCCTGGGACCGGGCCACCGCCACGGGCCGGCGCAGCAGCGACGCGACGGCCACCGCCGCGTTGTCGATCACCCGGTTGACGGCCATGCCCGCGCCGGCCGGGTCCAGCTCCTCGGTGCCGGTGGCGACGGCGGCCAGCTTCCAGGCGAGCTGCTCCTCAGGCGGCAGCCGGTCGGCGCTGGGGTGGACGCGGACGTGGTGCTCGATCACGGGACTCCTCGGGGGCGCTCGACGGCTCTCGGTCTTGCATGACCGAGCCTGCTCGTCGGACGGCCGATGATCCAGCATGCCAACCGGTGGAATCCGTACGGCGGATTCCTGCGAACCTGCGAAACCTGCGAAACCTGCGAAACGCAGGAACGCCGGGCGGTGCTGAGGGGAGCACCAGGCAGGCGTCGCCCCTGCACCAGAGGATCAGGGGCGACGCCGACTTCGTGCCGGCGCCGCCCCGATCACCGGCCTGCGCACGCAGGCGGGAGGAATCCGGCTACACGAAGTTGCCGATCACCATGCCGTTGTACAGGCGCAGGGTCGACGCGAGGTCCGTCACGTAGATGTTGGGCGAACAGGACGGGCGTGTCCCACCGAGCGGATTCTTGCAGTTCTCTCCCTTGATGCTCGCGGACAGGATTCCCGCGGCGAACTTGTTCCCCTGCGTGCCGTACGAGTACACGGGGCCGCCGCTGTCCCCCTTCCCCGCCATGTTCTTGCCGGCGACCTGGTCGAGCTCGCTCACCACGCGCGTGGATCCCTCGATCTTCTTCTCCTGGTCCGTGCTGACGGCCCTTCCGCCGCAGACCTCCCCCATGAGCGCGCCGCTCACGCAGAACTCCATGCCGGCGTAGAGGGTGCCGGGGCCGGTGAACTTCGACGTGGTCTGGGTCGTCGACTTGACCGGCCCGCCGGTGTAGAACCACGGCGAGGCCTTGTCCACCGAGATGAACGCACTGTCGTGACGGACGATCTCGTCCGCCACCTTGCCGATCACCAGGCCGTTGCCGCTCTTGACCGTGGTGCCGGACGACACGCAGTGCTCGGCGGTGATCAGGTAGTACTGGTCGTATCCCGCGGGGTTGTGCTCCTTGGGCCACTTGGCGCCGAAGGCGGACGTGCAGGTCGCGTTCAGACCCCCCACGGTGGTCTTGATGAGGGATCCGCCGAACCAGGGGGAGCCGTCCGCCTCCCGCAGACCCGTGTTGTGGGCGGCTTCCTCCGGCGCGACGGTGACGGGGATGCCGTGGGTGAGGCTGTCCGGGATCGAGGCCGTGCTCTGCAGGGAGGCCCGAGCGTTGTCCTGGGCTGCGAGCTGTGCGGCGTCGACGCCGATGTTCAGTGAGTTGCTGTCGTTGCTCGGCCCCGCGCTGATGATCTCCGCGCCGTTGACGCGGAGGTCGGACGTGATGATCGCGTGCGCCCGTTCCTTCAGCTCCTCGGCGTTGTAGCGCGAGGGAACGACCGAGACGGCGACGCCTCGGGCACGCTGGGCGGCGACCAGACCACCGATGTCCTGGGGAACCTCCCCCTTCCAGTAGAGGGTGTACCCCTCGTCCTTCACGGACACGACGATGTTGCCGTACCCGGTGGCCGGGTCCAGGTGAGCCTGCCGGTTGACCTCGTCCGCGGCCTCGACTATCCGCTCCTGGGCCTCGGCGAAGGCCTCGGCGGTGGAGCCGGTCGCCGGATCGGCCGACGCGGCGAAGGCCGGCCCCGACATCAACGGCGCAGAGAGGGCCAAGGAAACCCCGCTGAGCAACGCGGCCAGCCGTCGTCCATGATGTGTCATCAACTTTCCTGCCTGTCGGGACGATTGCGCTTCTCGTGTACACGCACTTACGGGCTACAACGCGTCGCCCCGGGCGTCCGGTTCAGCAGGGCCCGGCGGCTCAGGCGCTCGCGGCCTACGCCCGCCACCTCGTGCCAGCTGGAGCACGACGCCCGCCCGCTCACCGTGCCCGTCCTGCTGCGCCTCACCGAGGCCTTCGGCGTCGAGGCCGGGTACTTCGCCCCGCCCGACAGCGCCCGGCTCACCGCCGAACTGCGCGACGCGCTCGGCGAGGAGCTCGCGGCCGGACGGGTCACCGCCGGGGACCTCGACGAGGTGGCCGCGCGCCTGCCCGCCGTGGCGCGGCTGCTCATGGACCTGGGCCGCGGCCGACGGGCGGTCGCCGAGCAGCTCGCCGTCCTCGCCGGGGACCGCGGCCCGGCGCCCGACACCCTCACCCCGCACGAACAGGTCCGCGAGTTCTTCTACCGCCGCCAGAACTACCTCCACGAACTCGACACCGCAGCCGAGGAGTTGGCGAGATCCATCGGCCTGCGGCGCGGCGAGGTCAGGGCGGTGCTGGCCGACCGGCTCGCCTCCGGCCACGGTGTACGGACCGTCGCCGGAGGCGAGCACCTGCACCGGTACGACCCGCGCAGCAGGGTCCTGAGCCTGTCGGACCGGCTGCGCCCGGGCCAGCAGGCGTTCCGGATGGCCACCCAACTCGCCTACCTGGAACACGATCCGCTGCTGTCCGAACTCGCGGCCCAGGAAAGCCCGGAAGGCTCCACCGCCTGGTCGCTCACCCGGATCGGCCTGGCCAACTACTTCGCCGCCGCCCTCGTGCTGCCGTACGCCGCCTTCCACGCCGAGGCCGAATCGGCGCGCTACGACATCGAGCACCTCGCCGACCACTTCGGCGTCGGCTACGAGACGGTCTGCCACCGGCTCAGCACCCTCCAGCGGCCCCGGCTGCGCGGCGTGCCGTTCTCCTTCGTCCGGGTCGACCGGGCCGGCAACGTCTCCAAGCGCCAGTCCGCGACCGACTTCCACTTCTCCCGCACCGGCGGCACCTGCCCGCTGTGGAACGTCTACGAATCCTTCGCCGCCCCCGGCCGGGTCCACGTCCAGGTCGCCGCCATGCCCGACGGCCGGCGCTACCTCTGGACCGCCCGCGCCGTCACCCGCTCACCCGGCGGCTGGGGCCGCCCCGGCAAGACCTTCGCCATCGGCCTCGGCTGCGAACTCCGCCACGCCGCACGGCTCGTGTACTCGGCGGGACTGGACCTCGGCGACGTGGCGGCCGCCACCCCGATCGGGCTCGGCTGCAAGGTGTGCGAACGCCCGGCGTGCCCGCAGCGCGCCGCGCCCGCCATCGGCCGGCCGCTGGCGCTCGACGAGCACACCAGCACCTTCATCCCCTACCCCGCGCTGCCCGATCCCCGGAACTGAACGCCGCCGGCCGGCGTACCGACCCGGCCGACCGAGCCCGACGCCCCTCCGTCCGAGCCCGACGCCCAACGGTTCACCCCCGACGGGCTTCGCGCGGGCACCGCCCGACCCGCCCCGGGAATCCTGCGGTTGCCCGGAACTTCCCGGACGTCCGGCCCGACTTCTGGGCCGGGCGCCGTCGCCGACAGCGTCCGGCAGAGCACACCCCTTCACCCCAGGAGCGCGAGCATGTGCGGGATCACCGGCTGGGTGTCCTTCCACCAGTCCTTCCACCAGGACATCGGCCACGGCGCCGCCTCCGTCATCCAGGCGATGACCGACACCATGGCCCGGCGCGGACCCGACGCCGGCGGGGTCTGGCTCGGCCGCCACGCCGCGCTCGGCCACCGCCGCCTCGCCGTCATCGACATCGAGGGCGGCACCCAGCCCATGACCGACCGCCCCGAACACCCGCAGGTGGTGCTCACCTACAGCGGCGAGGTCTACAACCACCACCGGCTGAGATCCGAACTCGCCTCCAAGGGCCACCGGTTCGAGACCCGGAGCGACACCGAGGTGGTCCTGCGCGCCTACCAGGAGTGGGGAGACGCCCTGGTCGACCACCTGGAGGGCATGTACGCCTTCGCCGTCTGGGACGACCGCGAGCAGCGCCTGCTGCTGGTCCGCGACCGGCTCGGGGTCAAGCCGCTGTTCTGGGCCGAAACCGACGGCGGCCTCGCCTTCGGCTCCGAACCCAAGGCCCTGTTCGCCCACCCCGAGGTGACCCCCACCGTGGACGCCGACGGCCTGCGCGAGGCCTACAGCCTCCTGTTCAACACCGGCCCCACCGTCTGGGCCGGCGTCCGCGAGGTCCACCCCGGCAGCCTGCTCGTCCTCGACCGCGACGGCATCCGCGAACGGCGCTACTGGGAGCTGACCGCCCGCCCGCACACCGACGACCCGCAGACCACCACCGAGCTGATCGGCGGCCTGGTCGACCGCGCCGCCCGCACCCAGCTTGAGGCCGACGTCCCGCTGTGCAGCCTGCTCTCGGGCGGCCTCGACTCCACCGTCGTCACCGCCCTGATCGCCGACGAACTCCGGCTCCGCGAAGGGCCGCAGGCCACCCTGCGCTCCTACGCCGTCGACTACAGCGACCAGGCCGAACGGTTCACCGGCGACGTGCTGCGCACCGGCCACGACACCCCCTTCGCCGCCGAGGCCGGCGCGTTCATCGGCACCGAGCACTCCACCGTCGTCCTCGACCCCCGCGCCCTGCTCGACCCGGACAACCGGCGCGCCGTGGTCGCCGCCCGGGACTCGCCGATCGGCGTCGGCGACATGGACACCTCGCTCTACCTGCTGTTCGGAGAGATCCGCAAGCACTCCACCGTCGCCCTCTCCGGCGAGGCCGCCGACGAGGTCTTCGGAGGCTACCCGTGGTTCCACCACCCGAAGGCGCTCGCCGCTCGCGCCTTCCCCTGGCTCCTGGTGACCGGGGACCAGGCCGCCATGCCGCTCCACCCCGACCTCGCCGCCCGGCTGCGCATCCCCGAGTTCCGCGCCGACACCTACCGCACCGCCGTGGCCGCCGTCCCCCGCCTCGACTCCGAGAGCGCCGCCGAACACCGCCTGCGCGAGATGCAGCACCTCTCGCTCACCCGCTGGCTGCGCCAACTCCTGCACCGCAAGGACCGCCTCTCCATGGCCCAGGGCCTGGAGGTGCGCGTGCCCTACTGCGACCACCGCCTCGTCGAATACGCCTTCAACACCCCCTGGGCGATGAAGAACCACGACGGCCGGGAGAAGAGCCTGCTGCGCGACCTCGGTCGGGGCATCGCCCCCGAGTCGGTGCTGTGGCGGCCGAAGAACCACTACCCGGCCACCCACCACCCCGACTACAACGCGGGTCTGCAGCGGCTGGCCCGCGAGGCGCTGGACGCACCGCACGTCCGGGACATCGCCGACGAGACGGTCGTCGGGGCCGCCCTCGACACGCCTGCCGAGCAGTTGCCGTGGGGCCACCGGCTCCGCCTGGAGCGGGTCGTCGACCTCGCGCTGTGGCTCGACCACCACCGCCCCGCCCTGGCCTTCTGACCTCGCGGCCTCGCCGCCTCGCCGAGGGTGTCGGGGTTACTTGCCGGCGGCTGTCATGGAGGTGACGGCGTCGGTGATGGTGGCGCGGTAGTTGCCCATGTGGGGGTTGAGGACGCGGGTGTCGTTGGGGAGTGGGAAGTTGTGGGTGGCGGCGAGGGGCATGTTGGTGTCGTCCTGGTCGGCGAGGACGTTGAGTTCGTTGATGTCGGGGGTGGTGCCGGTGGTGGCGCCGCTGGGGTTGAGGTCGATGACGGCGTAGGCGTTCTGGCCGGCGGGGAGGGGGAAGCGCTGGGTGCCGCTGGCGAGTACGGGCCGGATGTTGTTGCTCT
>NZ_JBIUYQ010000031.1:0-77195 GCF_044744605.1 Kitasatospora sp. NPDC087271 | reverse complement strand
CCCGCCAACCGATCCGCCACCCGCCGACCGGTCTTACCCGTCCCACCCACCACCAGCACCACACCAGCACCGACCGGAAGATCCACAACACCCTTACGAGCCATCACGAGCACCTCATTCGGAGAGACGGAGGAAACTGACGGAACCGACGTCCCGAAGGCGCCGGCGGCGCCCGGGAGGTCCGACGCGATCCGCGGGCCCCTACCGCTCTGCGAGCCCGGTCGGTTCGTCGTCATGGCACCATTCAAATCCACCCCGAGTCGGCGAACCATAGCCACCGCACTCACATCCATGCGCGAGCGTCTACGCCGCCCACCAGCGGCTGTCCGGCCGGTCCGGGCCGCCACGGGGGTGCGGCCCGGCTCCACCACCACCCACCACAACACACCGCACCCCCGCCGGAAAGCCCTTTCCAGCACCTCTCGACCCCGTCTCCACCACCTCCGGAAATCGACTTCGAAAGAGCTCCGGAAAGCGGCGGGGAAGAAAATCACCGCTGGTGCGGAAATGCGGGTGGAATTCCGGCGGAACACCGGCGCGGCGACGGCGGCGGGCCCCGGGAGCCCGTCCGGGCCGGGTACGGGCGCCCGCGCCCCACCCCGGCAGCGGTAGTCTCGCGGCTGCTGTCGACCCTTGGGAGGGCATGTTCATGGCCAAGCTGATAGTCCTGCTCGCCGCGATCTCGGTGGTCTTCTCGATGATCGCGTTCAACGGCGGAAACGCCCCGATCGGCGTGCTGTTCGCCGTGGTGGCGGCGTCCCCGGTCCTCTTCCTCGCCTACGCCGTGGCGACCAGGAAGCGCGCCGCCAACGGCGCCGCAGGGCAGTTGACACCCGGTCGGCGCAGGGGCCGGACGATCGCCGCACGGGTGGTCGCGCTGGCGATGGTCGGAGTCCTCGGGTACGGCGTGTACTGGGTGATCTTCGAGCCGAAGGCGAGCGACAAGGCACTCAGCCGGATCTCCGACCTCGACGCCGGCTGCGCCTCCGACATCGCGCGCAAGTACTTCCCCAAGACCGCCGAGCTCACCGGCGCCGGACCGCACCCGGTCGCGATGTTCACCGTCAGCGAGTCCGGCTCCTCGCACCCCGCCTCCCCCGCCGCCGGCTCGCCGGACTACTGGAGCGGGACCCGCCTGGACCCGTACCGCGTCCAGCTGATCGCCTGCCTGGGCTCACCCGACGAGGGCGAGTTCCTCACCGACTGCAAGTTCACCTCGGACACCCTCAAGCTCTACCGCGGCAGGTACGAGGTGACCGTGTACGAGGCCAGGACGGGGAGGAAGGTCGGCACCGAGCAGCTGCTGGGCAGCGCCAAACCCAGCTGCCCCAGCATGGTCTACCTGAAGAAGGACGTCTCCAAGCTGCACACCGAGCCAGAGTTCGCGGACTACCAGCAGGTACTGCGCAAGTACGTCGAGCAGTAGCCCGCCAGGAGCAACGCCTCCCCGGGCGGCTCCTCCGCCCCCGGGGGATGATGACGGAGGGAGCGTCGAAGCTCACCGAGCGTAGCGAAGAGGACGCCCGCGTTCGATCCCGCGGAAAGCGGGCAGACGGGGCGTCTCGATACGGCGAGCGAAGGAGCCCCGCATGGCCGATCCGGCGAAGTCATCCGCGCGGAACCCGCACGACGGTGCGGCCCCCGGGGCCGGGTCCGGGTCCGGGTCCGCCGGAACCGGGGTCATCGAGACCAACGTGCCGGCCCGGCTGGACCGGCTGCCGTGGTCCCGTTGGCACTGGCGGATCGTGATCGGCCTGGGCACCGTCTGGATCCTGGACGGCCTCGAGGTGACGATCGTCGGCAACATGGCGGCCAGGCTCGCGCAGCCCGGCAGCGGCATCGCCATCTCGACGACCCAGGTGACCACGATCGCGGCCGCCGTGTACGTGGCGGGCGCCTGCTCCGGCGCGCTGTTCTTCGGCTGGCTGACCGACCGGCTCGGGCGCAAGAAGCTGTTCATGGTGACGCTCGCCGTCTACCTGGCGGCGACCGCCGTGACCTCGCTGTCCTGGACGGCCTGGTTCTTCTTCCTCTGCCGCTTCTTCACCGGGTTCGGCATCGGCGGCGAGTACGCGGCGATCAACTCGGCCATCGACGAGCTGATCCCTGCCCGGGTGCGCGGCCGGGTCGACCTGATCATCAACGGCAGCTTCTGGATCGGGGCCGCGCTCGGCGCCTTCGCCTCCGTCGCACTGCTGAACACCGCGCTGTTCGCCACCGACGTGGGCTGGCGGCTCGCCTTCGGGATCGGTGTCGTGCTGGGCCTGGTGATCCTGCTGGTCCGCCGGCACGTCCCGGAGAGCCCGCGCTGGCTGTTCACCCACGGGCGGGCCCCGGAGGCCGAGGAGGTGGTGGCCGAGGCCGAGCGGGTCGTGGAGCGGGAGACCGGCCGACCGCTTCCGGCCGTCACCGACCGGCCGATCCTGATCCGCGAGCGCGCCCCGCTCGGCTTCGTCACGATCGCCCGCACCGTGATCAGCCGCTACCCGCGCCGCACGGTGCTCGGCCTCGCGCTCTTCATCGGGCAGGCGTTCCTGTACAACGCCGTGACCTTCGGCTACGCGGTCATCCTGACCCTCTACTTCGACGTGCCGGAGGGCGACACCGGCTACTACTTCGCGGTCATCGCGGTCGGCAACTTCCTCGGCCCGCTGCTGCTGGGCCACCTCTTCGACTCGGTCGGGCGGGTGCCGATGATCGCCGGCACGTACATCGGCTCCGGCCTGCTGCTGTTCGGCACCGCCGCGCTGTTCCAGCAGGGCGCGCTGAGCGCGGCCGGCATGACGGCCTGCTGGACGGCCGTGCTGTTCCTGGCCTCGGCGGGGGCGAGTGCGGCCTACCTGACGGTCAGCGAGATCTTCCCGCTGGAGACCAGGGCGATGTGCATCGCCTTCTTCTACGCCGTCGGCACGGCGGTCGGCGGCATCAGCGGCCCGCTGCTCTTCAACGGCCTGGTGAGCAGCGGGAAGGTCTCCGACACCACGCTCGCGTTCTGCATCGGAGCGGCCCTGATGACGGCCGCGGGGCTGGTCGAGGCCGCGATCGGCGTACGGGCGGAACGGCGCAGCCTGGAGGACCTGGCGGCCCCGCTGAGCGCCGTCGAAGCGGCGGATCGCTAGGGGTGCCGCCGCCGATGACCAGGATCCGCGTCAACTCGCCCATCCCTCACCGCGTTTGCCGCCGTCCCGAAGTCCAGGGCGTGTCTTCGAGCCCCGCCTGCGCGCCGACGCCGGGCAGGCTGCACGGCGGTGCGGTGGATCGGCCCGGCCGGGAATCGCTCAGCCGTCCGGCCGTCGAAGGTCGCATCGGAGATTTTCTGATGAATCATCAGACTTCTTTGGCATCAGCCATGTTGTTCGTGCGGGCCCCATCGGTCTGCGGTTAACATGCGGGGCGTTCCGTTCGGAGACGAATCGCCCGGGAGGGCCGGCTGAGCTGCCGAGATCGGAGCCTGGCGGGCCAGGAGGAGAGTTCATGCGCGAGTCCTTAAACCACGTCCAGCCCATCGGTGAGGGCCCGACCGCGGGCGACGTCGCGCTGCCGCCGGGCCTGCCGTACCCGGACGGGTGGGCCTCGGTCGGCTTTTCCGACGAGCTCAAGCCCGGCACGGTGCTCACCCGGCGGCTGGCCGGGGAGGACGTCGTGCTGTACCGGCTGCGGAGCGGGCGGATCCGCGCGATCCGCCCGTACTGCCCGCACCTGGGGGCGCACCTCGGCCTGGCCGAGGTGGAGGGCGACGACCTGGTCTGCCCCTTCCACCGCTTCGCCTTCGCCCCGGACGGCCGGTGCGTGCGGACCGGGTACGGCTCCGCGCCGCCGAAGGCCTCCCTGGCGCAGCTTCCGGTCCGCGAGGTGAACGACGCCGTCTTCGTCTGGCGCCACCACGACGGCCGGCAGCCGGACTGGGAGATCCCGTCGTGGCACACGCTCGGGCACCAGCCGCCCCGGCACGCCGCCTGGGAGATGGCCGGCTACGCCCAGGACGTCATGGAGAACGCGGTGGACCTGGGCCACTTCGTCACCCTGCACGGCTGGCCGAGCGGCGAGTTGGCGGCCCCGATCGACTGGGACGGCACGCGCTTCCACGTCTCGATGCGGGTGCAGGAGGACTTCCCGCTGCTGGGCCGGCGCCAGGTCGAGATCGAGGTCGACGGTTACGGCCTCGCCTGCCTGCACACCGACGTGCACACCCCGGCCCTCGGCCTGAAGATGTGCTCGCTGGTGATGGCCACCATGGTCGCGCCCGGCCGGATGCAGTTCCGGCAGGCGAGCCGGTTCTCCTTCGACGAGCCGTCCCGGCTGCCGCCCGTGGTCGGCAGGGCGGTCAGCCGGTCGCTGTCGAGCCTGCTGGCGGGCCCGATGTTCAAGCGGAGCTGCGAGTTCACGGCGGCCGACTTCCCGATCTGGTCCACCAAGAAGTACCTGTCACCGCCCCGGCTCGCCCCCGGCGACGGGCCGATCGGCGCCCTGCGGCACTGGGCCCGGCAGTTCTACCCGCCGGACCACCAGGAACACCTGCCCGCGCCGGCCGCCCTCACGGTCCGGACCGAGAACGGTGCCCGCAGCGGGCTCGCCAAGCCCTGAGCGGACGGACGTACGGCCGGGGCCCGGGTCGGGGCCCCGGCCGGCCGTCTGCTCAGCTCGGGAGCCGGCCGCCGAGCAGGAAGGCGGTGAACGGCGCGAGCACCCGGGGGTCGGTGAAGTCGACGCCGTGCGCGGTCGTGTCGAAGGTGACCATCGCCGCCCGGTGCCCGAAGGCGCGCTGGGTCTGCCGGGCGCCGTTGTAGGTGGTGTCGGGGTCGTACCGGTTCTGCAGCATCAGGATGTTGCGCGGACCGTCCGGGTCGGCCCGGACCGGCGGTTCCTTCGGGCCGTAGTGCCAGAAGGCGCACGGCCAGACGTTGCCGCTCATGCCGTTGGTGAGCGGGTAGCGGGCCCGGTCGGCGGCGGTGCGGGCGGCGTAGACGGCCGGGTCCCGGGGCCAGGCCGAGTCGCCGCAGATCACCGCGAACTGGGCCGCGAGGAAGTTGTCGGGGATAACCTGCGGCAGCGGGTTGCCACCCGAACCGCCGGTGCCCGCGCCCGTCGGCCCGGCGGCGGCCGTCGCGCCTTCCGACGTCGGAGCCGTAGCCGGGGCCTGGGCCGGAGTCGTGTCGCGTTCCTCGGCCAGTTGCAGGACCCGCGCGCCGAGGGGGTAGTAGCTCGGCTTGACCAGCGAGGCGTAGACGACGCTGCGCAGGCCGCCGCCGGTGAGCAGCCGGCCGCCCGACAGCGGCAGCGGGTCGCGGTCGACCTCGCCGGCCAGCCGGAGGTAGCTCGCCCGGACCGCCTCGGGGGTGGCGCCGAGGTGCAGGGTGGCGTCCTGGGCGGCGACGAAGCGGGCCAGGGCCGGGAAGGAGTCGGCGAAGCCTTCGCTGAACAGCCTGAACCCCTGCTCCAGCCCGCCCGGCGGCACCGTGCTGTCCAGCACCACGCGGTCGGTGTGCGAGGGGAAGAGGGTGGCGTAGACCTGGCCGAGGTAGGTGCCGTACGAGCTGCCCAGGTAGGAGATCCGGGGCAGGCCCAGGGCGGCCCGGATCCGGTCCAGGTCGCGGGCCGAGTTGGCGGTGGTCACGTCGGCCAGGTAGCCGCCGCTCGCGGCCGCGCAGCCGTCGGCCACCCGCCGGGCCTGGTCGAGGTTGGCGGTGATCGAGCCGTCGGGGCCGGGGAAGGGGTAGTTGAGCTGGGCGTCCCGCTCGGCGGCGGACAGGTCGCAGTGGACCGGGGTGCTGTTGCCCACCCCCCGCTCGTCGAAGCCGATCAGGTCGTACGAGCGCAGGACGTCCGGCGGCAGCAGCTTCGCCATCTCGCCCGGGTAGTCGAGTCCGGAGCCGCCCGGCCCGCCCGGCACCACGGCCAGGGTGCCGCGCCGGTGGGCGGGGTCGGCGGTGCGCAGCCGGGAGACGGTGAGGGTGATCGTGCCCTCGGCCGGGTCGTGGTAGTCCCGCGGCACCCGCAGGGTCGCGCATTGCTGGCGCGGGTCGCGGGTGAACGGCACGCCGTTGGCGTTCGGGGTCGGCGCGGGGCAGGACCCCCAGGCGAGTTGCGCCGCCGGGGCCGCGGCGGCGGTCGGCGCGAGTGGTGCGGCGAGCAGGAGGGCGGCGGTGAGCAGCGCGCCGCCGGCGCGGGCCGTGGTGCGGCCGGTAGGTCGGGTCATGCGTCCGACGCTAGGACTGGTGAGGTTCCATCAGCCTCGGCGCGGGGGTGGAGAATTCACCCGGGGCGCTCCTCCACCCGGCTCCACCCGGCTCCACCCCGGGGGTGAGTTCGACCAGGGCGGGCCGGACGGGCCGGTGTCGGCCCGTCCGGCGTCGGACAGGTCCTACGCGTGGGCGCCCGCGCACTCCGGGTGCCCCCAGCTGCTGCCCACCTTGGTGATGGTGTCGCCCTTGGCGTAGGGGCGGGTGCAGGGGCAGGTGCCGGGGAAGCGGGCGGCCAGGGTCCGCGAACCGCCCGAGGAGCGCTTCTTCGCCGTGGACGAGCCCGCCGACGAGCCCGCCGACGAACCGGCCGACGAGCCCGCCGACGAGGAGGCCGGGCGGGCGGCCCGCGCCGGGGTGGTCCGGGCCGGGTCCGGCTCGGGGAGGTCGGCGGCGGTTCCGCCCGCGGCCTGCTGCCGGCGGGCGGCGTCGCTGGCGGCCTTGTCGGCGATGGCGTTCAGCGGGTCGCCGTTCACCTGGTGGGCGGGGACGTACACGAAGGTGACGTCCCGCCCGGTCAGGAGCTCGTCGATGTGCTGGATCAGCTCGCGGTTGGCGACCGGCTTGCCGGCGGCGGTCTTCCACCCGTTGCGCTTCCAGCCGACCAGCCACTTGGTCACCGCGTCGCGGGTGTACGTGCTGTCGAGCCGGACCTCCAGCGGGACGGCCGGATCCGTCGACGCCAGCAGCTGCTCCAGCGCCGTCAGCTCGCCCACGTTGTTGGTGCTGTGCCCGAGCGGACCGGCCTGCCAGCGCTGGGGCACCCCGGCGGCGTCCGCCACCACGTAGGCCCAGGCCGCCGGACCGGGGTTGCCCTTGGCTGCTCCGTCACACGCTGCAATGACTCGTTCGACCATGCCCCGATCATGCCAGGACGTGGCAGGCCCGGGCCAAATCGGTCAGACCCGGAGCAGCAGCAGGAGCAGGGCCGCGGACCAGCTGAAGTTGGTCGAGTTCCGCCCCTCCCCCGTCAGCGGGTCGTAGTTCTCCCGCAGCGGACCGTCGCCGCCGAGCCCGGCCGCCGTCGCCAGCAGCCGGTCCGTCGCCCGGCGGGCGTCCTGGTTCCAGCCGTACCGGCGCAGGCCTTCGATGGCGAAGTAGGTCTGGTCGATCCAGGCCAGCCCGCGCCAGTACCCGGCCGGGTCGAAGGAGGGCGAGCTGCGGGCGACGGTCGGGAACGGCAGCGCGGTGCCGAACTCGGCCGGGTCGAGCAGGAGCCCGCGGACCGCGCGGGCCTGGGCGGGTGAGGCGGTGCCGGACCAGAGCGGGATCGCGCCCTCGATGCCGCGCCCGCGCGCGGTGAGGCGGGCGCCGGTGGCCAGGTCGGTGTCGTGGAACCAGCCCGTGGCCGGGTCGAACATGGTGTCGCGCACGGCCCGGTCGATCACCTCGGCCCGTCGGCGCAGCCGCTGGGCGGCGGTGCGGTCGCCGAGTTCGGCGGCGATGGCGGCCAGGGCGCGGTGGTCGGCGGCCAGGTAGGCGTTCAGGTCGACGGAGCGCTGGGTGAGCGACCAGCCCAGCAGGGCGCCCTGCGCGTTGCGGTTGGCGACGACGGCGGTGCCGAGGGCGGCGTCGAAGCGCGGCGCGTTGTCCATGCCGGACTCCCAGGCCGCCGCCGCCAGGCAGTCCGCCGGGGCGGCGTTGCCCGGGTCGACGGTGGCGCCGTACTCGCACAGGCCTTCGCCGTCGTGGTCCCGGGTGCGGTACCACCAGTCCTGGTAGGCGGTCAGTTTGGGCAGCAGCTCGCGCAGGAACGCCCGGTCGCCGCCGCGCCGGTAGACCTCCCAGACCGCCCAGGAGGCCAGCGGGGGCTTGGAGTTGCGCTCGTTCCAGTTGCCGCCGCCGGTGCTCGGGTCGTTGTAGAAGACGCAGTCCGGGATCATCCCGGCGTCCTGCGGGCGGTCGGCGGAGTCGGGCCGGATCTGGTGGTCGAACATCGCCCGGATCTGGTCGGCGGCCAGGTCGGGGGCGAAGACGGCGGTGCCGGCGGCCTGCTTCCAGGTGTCCCAGGCCCAGACCCCGCTGAACCACTTGTACGAGAGCGTGGGCGTGACCGCGTCGTGCCGGATCCGCCCGGCCGGGCTGCGCCAGTTGGTGACCAGGGTCTGCACGCACTTGACGGCCGTCCGGCGGCGCGCGGCGGGGACGCCCTCGGTCGCCCGGCTGACGTACCCGGCCCAGCGGGCGGCGCCCGCCGCGGCGACCCGGTCGGGGGCGCGCAGCGCGGCGTCCGCCTCGGCGACGGCGCGGGAGTGCTCGGCGTCGGTGAAGGTGTAGCTCTCGGCCCAGTCCAGGGTGCGGGCCGCGCCCGGGGCCAGCCGGACAGGCCCGGCCAGTTCGGTGCGGTGGCCGTCGCCGCTGACGGTGGTGCGGACCGGCGCCGCGTGGCGGACTTCGTAGCGTTCGGTGCCGTCGGTGAGGTAGTCCCAGGTCTGCCGTACCCGGGCGAACCGGACGGCGACGCCGCGCTCGGCGGCGACCAGGGCGGGGGCGTCGCGCTGGGGGCCGGTGGCCGGGCGCAGCAGTGTCCCGGTCCAGGCGACCTGGAGGGTCCGTTCGGCCGGGCCGCCGTTGGCCAGCCGGGCCCTGACCAGGGCGGTGCGGTTGCCGGCGAAGCGCAGTTCGAGGGTGAGCGCCAGGCGGCCGCCGAGGTCGTAGGACTGGCGCAGCAGCCCGGGCAGCGAGGTGAGCCGGGGGGCGCCGCCGGCGGCGAGGTCCAGGATCCTTCCCTGCTCGGTCAGTTGGAGGCGGTTGAGGCCGTCGCTGAGCCACCACGGGTATTCCTGGGCGAGGTGGAGGGGGCCGGTGAAGCCGCCGAGCGGGTCCTGCGGGCGCGGCAGGGCGTAGGCGTGCCAGGCGCCGAGGTCGGCGAAGACGTTGATCGGGTTGTTGCCGGTGGCGTCCCCGGGGTAGGCCTGCGCGGGGGTGCCGTGCAGGTCGAGGATGTCGGCGTAGCGGTCGGACAGGTCGGACAGGTCGGACGGGTCAGCCAGGTCGGACGGGGCGGCCTGCCGGTCGTCGGCGTGGGCGGCCGGTGCGACGCCGCCCGCCACGGCGAGGGCGGTGCCGGTGGCGGCGGTGGCGGCCAGGAGTCGGCGGCGGGACAGCGGCGTCATGTGCGCTCCTCGGCGGGCGTGGACGGAGACGGAGACGTGGGCGTGGACGGGGAGGCCGGATCGGGGCCGGCCGCGGGGACGCGGACGACGGCGGCGCCGAGCGGTGCGAGGGTGACGCCCCGGCCGGTGTCGGCGCCGGTGAGCAGGTCGGTGCCGGGCCGGTCCAGCGCCACCCGGCAAGCGGCGGGGCCGTGGTTGAGCAGGAACAGGTAGTCGGTGCCGTCGGCGGCGCGGCGGCGGGTGGCCTCGACACCGGTCGGAAGGCCGGGCAGTTCGGCGCCGACCCCGGCTTCGGCGAGCGGCAGGTCGAGCACCCGGCCGACGTCCGCGCCGAGGTGGCAGCCGAGGTACCAGGCGCTGCCGGTGCCGTGGCGGTGCCGGGTGACGGCGGGCAGGCCCGCCAGCTCGCCGGAGGCGTAGCGGGCGACGGTCTCGGCGCCCTCGGTGTCGATCCATTCGCTCCAGTGCTCGGCCCGCAGCTCCGGCCCGCCGCCGTCGAGCCGGACGGTGGTGGCGGCCCCGTCGGGGATCGGCCAGTGCTCGTCCACGACGAGGCCGAACAGCGGCCGCAGCGGCCCGGGGTGGCCGCCGGGGTGGAGGTGGTCGTGCCGGTCGCTGATGCCGCTGAACGGGCCGCAGACCAGGTGGCCGCCCGCCTGGACGAAGGCGGTGAGCCGGTCGGCGGTGGCGGTGTCGAGCAGGTACAGGTTGGGGGCGAGCAGCAGTTGGTAGCCGTCGAGGTCGCCGGTGGGCGGGACGAAGTCGACGGTCACGCCGCGGTCGTGGAGGGCCGCGTACCAGGGCCGGAGCAGGTCGAGCCAGCGCATCCGCGCGGAGGGGTGGTCGTCCAGCTCCAGCGCCCACCAGCTGTCCCAGTCGAGCAGGACGGCCGCCCGCCCGCGGATCCGGCTGCCCGCGATCTCGCCGAGCCGGCGCAGCTCGGCCCCGAACCCGACGGTCTCCCGCCAACCGCGCGAGGAGGTGCCGCGGTGCGGGAGCATCGCGCTGTGGAACTTCTCGGCCCCGGCGACGGAGGCGCGCCACTGGAAGTGCAGTACGCCGTCCGCGCCCCGGGCCAGCGCCTGGAGCGACCAGAGCCGGTACAGGCCGGGCCGTTTGGGCAGGTTGACGGGCCGCCAGCTGACGGCCGAGGGGGCCTGTTCCATCAGCAGCCACGGCTTGCCGCCCTTGAGGGAACGCATCAGGTCGTAGTTCATGGCCGCGTTGACGTGTGCGCGGGGGTCGGCCGGGTCGGGGTAGGCGTCGTCGGAGACGAGGTCCTCGTGGCGGCTCCACTCCCAGTAGTCCAGCGACTTGAGCATCGACATGAAGTTGGTGGTGACGGGCACGCCCGGTGAGACCTCGTCGAGGACGGCCTTCTCGGTGCGGTGCAGGGCCAGCAGCGCGTCGGAGCAGAACCGGCGCCAGTCCAGCAGCTGGGTCGGGTTGACCGGCCCCGGCGCGGCGCGCGGCGGTTCGATCTCGTCGAACGAGCCGTAGCGCTGCGACCAGAACGCCGTCCCCCAGGACCGGTTGAGCTCGTCGACGTCGCCGTGCCGCTCGCGCAGCCAACGCCGGAAGTCGGCGGCGGACGCGGGGCAGAAGCACTCCTGGACGTGGTCGCCGTACTCGTTGTGGATGTGCCACAGGGCGAGTGCGGGGTGGTCGTGGTAGCGCTCGGCGAGGGCCCGGGTGAGCCGGGCGGCGGCGGCCCGGTAGGCGGCGGAGGAGGGACAGTAGTGCTGGCGCGAGCCGAACTCCAGCCGGACGCCGTCGGCGGTGACGGGCAGCAGCTCGGGGTGGGCGCGGACCAGCCAGGCGGGTGGCGAGGCGGTGGCGGTGGCCAGGTCGACGGCGATGCCGTGGCCGTGGACGAGGTCGAGGAGGCGGTCCAGCCAGCCGAAGTCCCAGCTGTCGGAGGCTGGTTGGAGCCGCGCCCAGGAGAAGACCCCGACGGTGACCAGGTTGACCCCGGCCTCGGCCATCAGCTTCACGTCCTCGGCCCACACCTCCTCGGACCACTGCTCGGGGTTCCAGTCCCCGCCGTAGAGGAGGCCGGGCACGCGGGTCAGCGCGGCCGCGCGGGAAGGAGTACGGGAGGTCATGCGGGGGGTCATCCTTTCAGCGCTCCGCCGAGCAGGCCGGCCACGAACTGCCGCTGGAACACCAGGAAGAGCAGCACCAGCGGGAGGGTGGCCAGCAGGGAGCCGAGCATGAGGCCGGAGTAGTCGACGTGGGTCAGCCCGGTCAGCGTGTTGAGCGCCACCGGCACGGTGTACTTGTCCTCGGTGTTGAGCATCAGCAGCGGCCAGATGAAGCTGTTCCACTGGCCCATGAAGGTGAAGATCACGAGCGCGCCCAACTGCGGCCGCACGCACGGCAGGACGACCTGGTAGAAGGTGCGCAGTTCGCCGGATCCGTCGATGCGCGCCGACTCCAGGAGTTCGTCGGGGAAGTCCAGGAAGCCCTGGCGCATCAGCAGGATGCCGAAGGAGTTGGCCAGGAAGGGCAGGATGACCGCCTGGTAGCTGTCGATCCAGCCGACGCTGGCCATCATCTGGAACAGCGGGACGAGCAGCACCTGGAGCGGGATCATCATGGTCGCCAGCACCAGCCCGAGCAGCAGCCCGCGACCCCGGAACCGGTACTTGGCCAGCCCGTAGCCGCACATGGCCGACAGCAGGGAGCTCAGCGCGGTGTAGACGACGGCCACGCCGAGGCTGTTGAGCAGCACCCGGCCGAAGCCGATGCTCTGCTGGAGGTGTGCCAGGTTGCGCAGCAGTTCCCCGCCGGGCAGGAACGGCGGCGGGGAGTGGAAGAGTTCGGAGCTGCTGTGGGTGCTGGCGATCAGCATCCAGGCGAACGGCACCAGGCTGACGACGGCGCCGAGGGCGAGCACGGCCAGGACGGCGCCGCGGCCGAGCCGGGCGGCCGGCGGGCGGGCCACCGGTGGGCGGACGGTCGCCGGTCGGGCGGGCCGGGGGCGGGTGGAGGTGGCGCTCATCGGCGGCGTTCCCTTCCGTAGAACCGGAACTGGAGGAGGGAGACGGCGGCGATGACCAGCACCACGACCCAGGCGATCGCGGCCGCGTACCCGAAGTCGAGCTGCTGGAAGCCGACCTTGTACAGGTAGACCACCGGGGTGAGGGTCGCGTCGCCGGGGCCGCCGCGCGTCAGCACGTAGTTCTCGTCGAAGAGTTGGAGCGTGCCGATGGTGGAGGTGATGACGCAGAACAGCACCACCGGCCGCAGCTGCGGCAGGATCACGCTGGTGTAGGTGCGCAGCGTGCCCGCGCCGTCGAGGGCGGCGGCCTCGTACTGGTCCCGGCCGATGGCGTGCAGGCCGGCGAGCAGGATGACGGCGTTGTAGCCGGTCCAGCGCCAGGTGACCGAGCCGATCAGGGAGATCCGGGCCCAGGTGGGCGAGTTGAGCCAGTCGACGGGGCCGGCGCCCAGGGCGTGCAGGAGTTGGTTGGCCAGGCCGCCGTCGGTGCGCAGCAGCACCTGGAAGACGACGGCGTAGGCGACCAGCGTGGTGACGGCGGGCAGGAAGAAGACGGCCCGCCAGCCGGCCCGGAAGCGCAGCCAGGACTGGTTCAGCAGGACGGCCAGCACCAGCGCCAGGCCGATCATCACGGGCACCTGGACGGCCAGGATCATCCCGGTGTTGACCAGGGAGTGCAGGAAGGCCGGGTCGTCCAGCATCCGCCGGTACTGGTCCAGGCCGACCCAGACGGTGGCGCCGTCCCGGCGGGCGGTGAAGCTCTGGTAGAGGCTGGCGCCGAGCGGATAGGCGAAGAAGAGGATGAAGAGCACGGCCGTGGGCCCGGCGAAGAGCCAGGCCGCGGAGCGTGGCAGCAGTCGTCGCCGGGTGGGCGCGGTGCGCGCGGGTGCGGCGGCCACCCGGGGGGCGGGGGCCTGGAGACTGGTCATGGCGCGTGTCCCTACGGGGCCGGCTGGCGACTGGTCGCGGTGGCGATCTGGCGGGCGGCGGAGCGCAGCACGGTGCCGGGGTCGGCTCCGTTGTGCAGCACCTGGTTGACGGCGGTGTTGACGATGTCGCCGGCCTTGGCGTCGTCGGCGGTGGTCTCGACGGTGGGGATGGACCGGGCGAGGTCGGCGAAGAGCCGCATGGCGGGCTGGTTCGCGTAGTACGGGTCCGGCTGCTGGAAGTACGGGTCGTCCAGGGCCGGGAGGTAGGCGGGGAAGAGGCCTTCGTGCTCCATCATCGAGGCCTGGTTGGCCCGGCCGGCGAGCAGGAAGGAGAGGAATTCCCAGGCCAGTTCGGGGTTCTTGCTCTGGGCGGTGACGCAGAGGGTGGAGCCGCCGCTGTTGGAGGTGCGGCAGCCGCCGGGGTCGAACGCGGGCAGGGGGACGACGCCGAACCTGCCGTTCAGGTCGGCCATGTCGCCGGTGAGGGTGCCGTCCCACCAGGCGGCGGTGGGGGTGGTGGCGGCCTTGCCGTCGTGGGTGCCGGAGACCAGGCCGTCCCAGCCGTTCTCGAAGTCGACCAGGCCCCGGTCGACCAGTTGCTTCATCAGGGTGAGCGCCCGTTCGGCGGCGGGTGAGGCGACGGCGACCTTGCCGTCGACGAACCAGCCCTGGCCCTGCTGTTGGAGCAGCAGGGCGAACATGCTGTCCTGCTTGGCGTCCAGGATGAGCAGTTTCTTGCCGGTGCGGTCCTTGAGGGTGGTGCCGGCGGCGAGGTAGTCGTCCCAGGTGGTGAGGGTGGCGGGGTCGATTCCGGCCTGCTGGAAGTGGTCACGGCGGTAGAAGAGGGCGCACGGGCCGCTGTCCCAGGGCAGTGCGAGGACACGGCCGCCCGCGTCGGTGACGGTGCGCCAGGCGGACGGTGCGAAGTCCTTCGCGAGGCCGCCGGCCCGGCTGGTCAGGTCCACCAGCGCGTGGGGGAAGTTGCCGATGTAGGTGGGCATCCTGTGGCCCTCGACGGTCAGCACGTCGGGGAGTCCGCTGCCGGCTCCGAGCCCGACGGTGATCTTGTCGTAGGCGTTGTCGTAGCCGATGTCGACGACGTCGACGGTGGTGCCGGGGTGTGCCTGTTCGAAGGCCTTGCCGAGCCGTTGCATGGCTTTGGCTGCGACGTCCCAGGACCAGATGGTGATCTTCCCCGCGACCTTGCCGCCCGAACTCGCGTCCAGCCGTCTGGCGTCCGGAGCGCCGGCGCCGCCGGTAGCGCAGCCCGTCGCCCCGGTCAGCAGCAGCGCGCCGCCCGCGAGCCCGGCGCCGAGGACCCGGCGCCGGGTGGGGCCCGGTCCGGATCCGGCCCGGCTGCCCGGCGGAGCGTCAAGGCGTCTGTGCCGGGTGCCGGTTGAGTTCTTTCCTCCCGACATCTTGCCTCCTGAAGAGTGAATGCCGAATGCTGTATACAGAACTCAGCACACACAGTGCCGTCAAGGCCTGTGACCGAAATCGCGGAAGGTGCCAGGATGACCGCACGCGCCCCCCGGACCCACCCGTACATCCCCAACTCCGCCCCCGACGTGAAGAAGGCCATGCTGGCGGCGATCGGCGCGCACAGCGTCGAGGAGTTCTACGCCGACATCCCCGCCGAGCTCCGCCTGGACCGCCCACTGCGACTGCCCGAGCCGCTCGGCTCCGAGGCGCAACTGGTCGCCCACATGGAGGAGTTGCTCGCCCGCAACACCGCCGTCCCGCCCGGCCGCAGCTTCCTCGGCGCCGGCTGCTACCGCCACTACGTGCCCGCCGTGGTCGACGAGGTCGTCAACCGCAGCGAGTTCCTCACCGCCTACGCCGGCGAGCCCTACGAGGACCACGGCCGATTCCAGGCCCTGTGGGAGTACCAGTCGCTGATGGCCGAGCTGCTGGCCGTCGACGTCGTCAACGTGCCGACCTACGACGGCTTCCAGGCCGCCGCGACCGCACTGCGGATGGCCGGCCGGGCCACCGGGCGCCGCCGTCTCCTCCTGGTCGGCGACCTCGACCCGGACAAGCTCTCCCGGATCCGCGACTACGTGCGCGGCGTCCACGACCTCGTGCTCGTCCCGGCCGAGCCCGGGGCCGTCCGCGCCGCCCTCGCCGCCGGCGACGCCGCCGCCGTCTTCGCCGAACTGACCGACCACTGCGGCCGGGTCGACCCCGAACTGCCGCAGTACGTCGAACTCGCCCACCAGGCAGGCGCGCTGGCCGTCATCGGCGCCAACCCGCTGAGCCTCGGCGTGCTCGCCCCGCCCGCCTCCTTCGGCGCCGACCTCACCTGCGGCGACCTCCAGCCGCTCGGCATCCACCCCAGCTTCGGCGGCGGCAACGCGGGCTTCATCGCCAGCGCCGACGACGAACGCCTGGTGGCCGAGTACCCCAGCCGCCTCTTCGGCCTCACCCCCACCGACGTGCCGGGCGAGTACGGCTTCGGCGACGTCGCCTACGAGCGCACCTCCTTCGCCCTGCGCGAGGAGGGCAAGGAGTGGGTCGGCACCGCCGCCGCCCTGCACGGCATCGCCGCCGGGGTCTACCTCTCGCTGATGGGGCCGCACGGCATGCGCGAGATCGGCGAGACCATCCTCGCCAACACCGCCTACGCCCGCCGGCGCCTCGCCCAGGCCCCCGGCGTGGAACTCGCCGACCCCGAGGCCGTCCACTTCGCCGACTTCACCCTCCGCTACACCGGCGGGCGCACCGCCGCCGAGGTCGCCGCAGCGCTGCTCGCCCGCGGCCTGCACGCCGGCACCCCGGCCGGGGAACACGAGGGCCGCTACTGCGTGACCGAGCTCCACACCCAGGCCGACATCGACCGCCTCGCCACCGCCCTTGAGGAGATCGTCAAGTGACGGATCGTCAGAACAGCGGCGGGACCGACCCGCGGATCGCCCCCAAACCCGCCCTGCGCCGCTTCCACCAGGCCCGCTGGGACGAGAAGCTGATCTTCGAACTGGGCGCGCCCGGCGAGCGCGGCGTCCTGCCGCCGACCCCCGGACCCGGCGTCACCGCCGCCGTCGGCAGCCCCGCCGACCGCCTGCCCGCCGCGCTGCGCCGCACCACCCCGGCCGCGCTGCCCGAACTCGGCCAGCAGCAGGTGCTCCGCCACTACCTGCGGCTCTCCCAGGAGAACCTCGGCGCCGACCTCAACGTCGACGTCGGCCAGGGCACCTGCACCATGAAGTACAGCCCCAAGGTCAACGACGCCTTCGTCCGCGACCCGCGCATCGCCGCCCTGCACCCGGCCCAGGACCCCTCGACCGTCCAAGGGGTGCTCGAACTCGTCCACCGGCTTGAGCAGTTGCTCAAGGAGGTCTCCGGCATGGACCGGGTCTCGCTGCAACCCGGCGCCGGCTCCGCCGCGATCTGGACCAACGTCTCCGTCATCCGCGCCCACTTCGCCGCCCGCGGCGAGGCGGAGCAGCGCGACGAGGTCATCACCACCGCCTTCTCGCACCCCTCCAACGCCGCCTGCGCCAAGACCGCCGGCTTCAAGGTGATCACCCTGCACCCGGACGCGGACGGCTACCCCGACATCGAGGCGCTGCGCGCCGCCGTCGGCCCGCGCACCGCCGCGCTGCTCATCACCAACCCCGAGGACACCGGGATCTACAACCCCCGGATCACCGAGTTCGTCCGCATCGTGCACGCCGCCGGCGGCCTGTGCGCCTACGACCAGGCCAACGCCAACGGCGTCCTCGGCATCACCCGGGCCCGCGAGGCCGGCTTCGACCTGTGCCACTTCAACCTGCACAAGACCTTCTCCACCCCGCACGCCTGCGGCGGCCCCGCCGCCGGCGCCTGCGGCGTCACCGCCGAGCTCGCGCCCCACCTGCCCAGCCCCACCGTCGAGTTCGACGGCGAGCGGTACGTCCTGGACCACGACCGGCCGGAGTCCATCGGCAAGATCCGCCCCTACCTGGGCGTCGTCCCGAACCTGGTCCGCGCCTACGCCTGGATCATGTCGATGGGCGCCGCGGGGCTGCGCGAGGCCGCCGAGACCGCCGTGCTCAACAACAACTACCTGATGCACCAGGTCCAGCGGATCCGCGGCGTCTCCGTGCCCTACGCCAAGGGGCGCCCGCGCGTCGAGCAGGTCCGCTACAGCTGGCAGCAGCTCAACGAGGACACCGGCCTGCACAGCGAGGACCTCGGGTACCGTGCCGCCGACTTCGGCACCCACTACTGGACCAGCCACCACCCGTACGTCGTCCCCGAGCCGATGACGCTGGAGCCGACCGAGTCCTACTCCCGCGCCGACCTCGACGAGTACGCCGCGATCCTCGCCGAGGTCGCCCGCGAGGCCTACGAGGACCCGGAGACCGTCCGCACGGCCCCGCACAACTCCACCGTGCACCGCATCCGGCACGAACCGCTGGACGACCCGGCGGTCTGGGCCGTCAGCTGGCGCGCCTACCGCCGCAAGGTCCTCGGCGAGCGGCCGTGACGGCGGGCCCCGGGGCCGGTCGTCCGACTCCCGCCGTCCGCCCGGCGGGCGGGAACCCGGCGACCGGCCCCACCATCGGGCTCGTGGTCAACCCGGTCGCCGGACTCGGCGGCCGGGTCGGCCTCAAGGGCAGCGACGGCGCCGAGGTCCAGCAGCGGGCCCGCGCCCTCGGCGCCCGGCCGGCCGCGACCTCCCGCACGGAGCTGATGCTTCGTCAGTTCGCCGCACTCGCACCGCACTCGACCTTGCTCACGGCGGCCGGGCCGATGGGTGCGGACGCGGCGCGGGCGGCCGGCCTCGACGCGACGGTGGTCCACCGGCCCACCGGCCCGGGCACCACGGCGGCGGACACCCGCGCGGCCGTCCGCGCCCTCGTCGCGGCCGGCGCCGGCCTGCTGCTGTTCTGCGGCGGCGACGGCACGGCCCGCGACGTCCTCGACGCGCTCGGATCGCTCGGATCGCTCGGCCCGCTCGGCCCGCTCGGTCCGGAGCCAGGACCGCCCGTCCTCGGCATCCCGGCCGGGGTCAAGATGCACTCCGCCGTCTTCGCCGTCCACCCCCGCGCCGCCGCCGAGGTCGCCGCGGCCTGGGTGGGCGGCGGCGTCCGGCTGGCGTCCGCCGAGGTCGTGGACCGCGACGAGGCGGCGCTACGGGAGGGCCGGGTGTCCGCCCGCCTGCACGGGTGGCTGACCGTCCCGGTCCTGCCCGCCCGGGTCCAGCAGCGCAAGACCGGCAGTTCCGCCGCCGACCCCGAGGCGCTGGGCGGCATCGCCGCCGAGGTCGCCGAACGCGTCGGCCCCGGCGGGCTGCTCGCCCTCGGCCCGGGCGGCACCACGCACGCCGTCGCCACCGCGCTCGGCGCGGCGGACGCCTGCCTGACCGGCGTCGACGTGCTCCGCCTCCAACCGGGCGGCGCCGCCCGGGTCGTGATCCGCGATGCCCGGGCCGACCAGCTGCTGGCCCTGCCCGCCGCCCCGTGGATCGCGCTCTCGCCGATCGGCGGCCAGGGCTTCCTACTCGGCCGCGGCAACCAGCAGTTCACCCCCGAACTGCTGCGCGCCACCGGCCGCGAGCGGCTGCTCGTCCTCGCCACCGAGGCGAAGCTCGCCGCCCTCGCGGGCCGCCCGCTGCTGCTGGACACCGGCGACCCGGAGCTGGACGACGCCCTGTCCGGGCACGTCCGGGTGATCACCGGCCGCCACGCCAGCGCCGTCTACCGCCTGACCGCCTGACCGCCTGACCGGCCCGAGACCCGCCCCCCTGAGACCCCCTGAAGAGGAGCCCCCCGTGATCGACCTCCACGGCAAGCGCGCCATCGTCACCGGCGCCGCCTCCGGCATCGGCCGGGCCACCGCCGCGCTACTCGCCGAACTCGGCGCGGCCGTCGTCCTCGCCGACCTCGACACCGACCGCGGCGAACAGGCCGCCAAGGAGACCGGCGGCACCTTCGTCCGCTGCGACGTCTCCCGACGCGCCGACTGCGAACGGGCCGTACGCACCGCCGTCGACCTGCACGGCGGCGTCGACGTGCTGTTCAACAACGCCGGGATCATCCGCCGGTCCACCGTCCGCGACATCACCGACGACGACTGGGACCTGGTGATGGCCGTCAACGTCCGCTCCGTCATGCTGCTCAGCGGGCTGGTCGTGCCGTTGATGGCCGCGAACGGCGGCGGCAGCATCATCAACACCGGCTCCGGCTGGGGCATCCGGGGCGGCGGCCGGGCCGTCTCCTACTGCGCCTCCAAGGGCGCCGTCGTCAACATGACCCGGGCCATGGCCATCGACCACGGCCCCGACAACATCCGCGTCAACTGCGTGTGCCCCGGCGACACCAACACCGGTATGCTCGCCGAGGAGGCCCGCCAGCTCGGCGAGAGCCCGGACGCCTTCTACGCCGACGCCGCCGACCGACCGCTCGGCCGCATCGGCCAGCCTCGGGACATCGCCCAGACCGTCGCCTTCCTCGCCAGTGACGCCTCCACGTTCGTCAGCGGCGCGATCATCGCCGTGGACGGCGCCGGGACCGCCTGACCAGTCGCCCGGCCGGTACGCTACGGACCGAGGAAGAAGGGAAAGCCCGATGGCGATCGAGCGGCGTCCGCTGCGCGAACAGGTGAAGGACGAACTCCTGGAGCGGCTGGGCCACGGCCGGTTCACCCCCGGCGAGTCGATCAACGAGGTCCACCTCGCGGAGGAACTGGGCGTCAGCCGCACCCCGTTGCGCGAGGCGCTGATCAGCCTGGAGCGCGAAGGCATCATCACCAGCGAGCGCGGCAAGGGCTTTCGCTTCGCACCCACCGGCCGGCAGGAGTTCCTCGACCTCACGGCCATCCTGATCGCCCTGGAGTCGCTGGCGCTGCGGACCTCCGACCGCGCGCACCTCTCGGCCATCGCGCCCCGGCTGCTGGCGGAGGCCCGCGCCTTCTCCGCGCCCCAGGCCCCGCACGGCACCATAGAGCGCTACGACGACGCCTGGCACGCGCTGTTGCTCTCCGGCTGCTCCAACACCCGGCTGCGCGAGCTGATCGACTCGCTCAAACTCACCCTCCACCGCTACGAGCGGGTGGTCGTCGGCGACCACGAGATCCTCGAACGCGCCGCCGAGGAGCACGAGCGGATCGCCCAGTGCCTCCTCGACGACGACGTGGAACAGGCCGTCGCCGCCCTGGAGGCGAACTGGACCAGCGGCATGGAACGGATCATGGAGCGCCTGCCGGCCCTCGGCGTCCGCTGACGCGCCCTCCCCCGCGGCCGGGACGTCACTCCTCGTCGGACCGGCCGCGGACGCAGGTCAGCACTCCGGCCACGGCCGCGATCTGCGCGGTGAGCCCGCCGGCGTCGCCCTGCCCCTGCACCGACAGGGCGATCTCGACGGGCTTCTCGGAGGCCTCGCCGGGGAGTTCCCCGTCCGTGCCGGACAGCGTGCGCAGCTCGAAGACGGCGAACCCGGCCCGGGTGCACTGGTCCAGCACGTCCCGCAGCACCCCCCTGCCCGGACGGTAGACGATGCGGTACGAGACCGGCGGCCGGTGCAGCGCGGGCAGGCGGTTGAGCAACGGCCTGATCGCGTAGGACGCGAGGAAGTACGCCGCGACGGTCAGCGCCGCGAGCAGCGGCAGGCCCGCGGCCGCGGCGGAGCCCACCGCCGCGGTGAGCCAGATCGTGGCCGCCGTCGTCAGGCCCTGCACCCAACCCCGGTGCACGAAGATCACCCCGGCGCCGATGAAGCCCAGCCCCGACACGATCTGCGCGGCCATCCGCGACGGGTCCAGCTCGACGGTGCCCGCGCGCACCACGTCGGCGAAACCGTACTTGCTCACCAGGGTGAACAGCGCCGCGCCGCTGCCCACCGTCGTGTACGTCCGCAGGCCCGCGGACTTCTGGCGGATCTGCCGCTCGACCCCGATCAGGCCGGAGAGCAGGAAGGCGAACAGGAACTCCAGTACCTGGACCGACCCCTGACCGGACGGCCCGGCCGCCCATTGAACCGCTGCCATAGCCCTGACGCCTCTTCTCCGCCGCACCGCCGGCCCCGGACGTGGTGATTCATGCTAGGGCCCGGTGCCCGGCGGCGTGGCCTCCTCCCGGCAGGCCGGGGGTCGATTCCGCGTCAATTCCCGGCGAGTCCCCACCCGTCGGCGCGCACGGACGGCCTGGGCCGGACCGAGGCGAGCAGGGCGGCCGGGTCGGGGTTCTTCTGGAGGCCCGGCAGCAGCAGTTCCCACAGGTCGCACAGGCGCTCCTCGATGGTGCGCCGTCCGTCGATCGCGTCGGAGACGGTGTGCAGCCCGAAGAACGCGCAGATCACGCCGTGGGCCGCGGTCGACGGGTCGACCCGGGCGGCGAGTTCGCCCTCGCTGCCCGCCCGTTCGAGCAGGACGCGGACGGTGTCGATCCACCCCACGAACGGCACCGGGAGGTCTGCGTCGATGGCCGCGCGCTCGGACCAGAGCCGGGCGCCGGCCCTGACCACGACGTCGTCGCGGAAGGCCCGCGCCACCGCGAAGCTCAGTCGGACGAGTTGCTCCAGCGCCGGCACCGGCGTGCGGGTGTGGCGCGCGACCAGCTCCGGCCAGGTGGCGAAGTGCGCTTCGATCACGGCGCGGGCCAGGTTCTCCTTGCTGGTGTAGTGGAAGTAGATGGCCCCGCTCGTCCTGCCTGAGGCCGCGCTGATGTCGCTGATGCTCGTGCCCGCGTACCCGCGTTCGTCGAACAATCGCGCAGCTGATTCGAGGACTGACCTCCGTGTCGTCTCCGCCCGATTCTGCACGCGCCTCTGCCTTTTCAAGATCACCCCGGCTTTTCGCACGCACTGTAGTGATCCGCGGGCCGGAGCGCCAACTGACGACATGCGAAACCAAGGAGATTGATATTTTCTGTAAATATGAAGATGCTGGATTTCCTCCCCTCCTCGGCGGCCCGGCATCCTGCCCGACCGCTCAGCTGGTCCCGCACGGTTCCCCGTGAACTGGTCCACCGCGCCGCCGTGGCGGAGGTGCTGCTGACCGACGTCCGGGCCCGAGGCGGCGACCGCTTCGAGGCGGCGGCCCAGTGGCCCCGCTCCCACCCCACCTTCCCGCGCGGACGCGGAGACCGGCACGACCCGCTGCTCGCCGTGGAGACCGCCCGTCAGCTGGGCATCTACCTGCCGCTGCGCCACTACGGCGTGCCGGCCGACACGCACCTGCTGATCACCGACGTGTCCTGCCGGGTCGACCCGGCGGCCGAGCCGCGCGGCGACGGCCCGGCGGCGGTCCTCTGCCGGGCCCAGGTGCACGACCTGCGGACCTCGGCCGGAAACCACCGGCCCACCGGCATGCGGCTGCGGGTCGACTGCTCCGCGCGGGGAGTGGTGTTCGCCCGGATCGAGGGCGGCACGCGCTTCGTCGAACGGCCCGCCTACCCGGCCCTGCGCGGCACCGCGCTGGCCGGGGACCCCGCGGACTCCGGCCCGCCCCCCGACCCCCCGTCACCGGCGGAGGTCGGCGTCGCCCTGCCCTCCGACGTGCTGGTGACGCGCGCGGCCAGCCGTTCGTGGGCGGACGGCCCCCTCCTGATCTGCCCGGCCGATCCGGCGCACCCGTTCTTCTTCGACCACCCGTCCGACCACATGCCCGGCATGGTGCTGCTGGAGGCGGCCCGGCAGGCCGCGGCACTGCGGAGCGCGGGGCGGCTGTCGCACCCCGTCGACTACCGGATGAAGGCCGTGCGGTTCACCGAGTTCGCCCCCCTCCCGGAAGTCGGCATCACCGAGTACGAGCATTTGTGTGTTTTTCATATTCGTCAGAACGGTCATATCACCGCCGTGGGGTCGTTGGGCTATTGAAGTAAAGACCCGGCAAATCTAGGGCCGTCAAGTTTGACCGCGAAACATATCGATCGTAACGTTGCGATCGTTATGTTCCGGGTCGTTTTCTCCGGCCCGGACGCCGATGCGCGTCGTTTTGCCGCGCTCCAGATTCCGGCCCCGGACAGGTCGGCAAGCGGCGACGGCCCCAGGCCGTGGCCGCCCCCCTCGTCCCGACGCGCACCCCGGCGAATCCCACAGAGCCAATCCCACCTGAAGGGCGTAGGCATGACCGTGGAGAGAATCAACGACTGGACCCCTGCAGCCGTCGTCTTCGACTGCGACGGCACGCTGATGGACACCGAGTCGCACTGGCACGAGGCCCGTGCGGAGGTGCTGCGGGGCTACGGACTCACGGCCGGACCGGAGTTCACGGCGCGCGCGGCCGGACTGCACTACTCGGACTGCGGGCGGCTGATGGCCGAGACCGCCGGCGACCCCTCGCTGACGCCGGAGCTGACCGACCGGCTGCTGGCGAGCTTCCGGGCGCTCGTCGACGCCGACCCGGTCCCGATGCCGGGCGCGACCGAACTGGTCGGCCGGCTCAGCGGGTTCGTCCCGCTGGCGGTCGCCAGCAACTGCCCGCGCGACGTGATCGAGGCCGGACTCGGCGGCGCCGGACTGCTCGAACACTTCGAGCACATCGTGGTCCCGGCCGAGGGGATCGGGCCCAAGCCGGCGCCGGACGTCTACCTGACCGCCGCCCGGCTCTGCGGCGCCGAGCCCACCGACTGCCTCGCCGTGGAGGACACCTTCTGCGGCATCCGCTCGGCCGTCCTGGCGGGGCTGCGGGTGATCGGTGTCGGACCGCACCCGTCGGCCGAGGCGCGGGACGCGGTCGACCTGTGGGTCGCCACCCTGGGCGAGCCGGGACTGCTCGACTGGGTCCGGCGCCGGAGCGCTCTCGCCCTCACCAGCTGAGCGGCCCCCGGCCGAGCAGCCCCCGGCCGAGCAGCCCCTGGCCGAGCAGCGCCCGGCGGAGCGCAAGCCGGCCGGGGAACCGGCCAGGCGCTCACGGTCCGGCGGGGGCCGGCTCGGGGCCGCACAGCGGATCGGGCCCGCCGAACGCGGTGTCGGTGGACGCGGTGTCGGTCGGCGCGGTGTCGGTGGACGCGCTGCCGGTGGACGCGCTGTCAGCAGCGCTGTCCTCGCGCAGCACGCCGCCCAGCGTCCGCGGCACCGCGTGCGCCGAGGCGAACAGCAGCGCGATGCCCACGGCGCCCGGGTCGGGCACTCCCGAGGCCCGTTCGCCGAGATAGCTGGCCCGGCCGCGGCGGGCCCGCAGGGCCCTGGTCCGGCGGACGCCCGCCGCCGCGGCGGCGGCGGCCGCCGCGAGGCAGTCGTCCGGGCGGGCATCGGGAGTGCAGCCGCGCAGGGCCAGTGCGGCCGGGTGCAGGGCGTCGACGAGCGTCTTGTCACCCGGCCGCGCCTCCCCCACCCGCTGGACGGCCTCCAGCGCCGCCGTCGCTCCCCGGGCGAGGGCCGGGCCGGTCAGCGGGCCGGTGCCGACGGCCGCCGCCAGCTCCTGGAGCACCAGGCCGAACAGCGGCCCGCTCGTCCCGCCGACCTCGTCCAGGAACGCGCCCGCCGCCGCGCCCAGCGGTACCGCCGCGGCCTGGCGCCCCGGTGGCAGCCGGTCCAGCGCGGCCAGGGCGCACCGCACGCCGGTGAGCAGGTTGACGCCGAAGTCGCCGTCCCCGGCGGCCTGGTCGAGCCGGGTGAGCTCCTCCTCGGTGACCGCGACGGTCTCGGCGAACCGCCGCATCCAGCCCGCCGTGAAGAGGCCGTCGAAGGCCTTCGTGCCCGTCATCTCCTGACCTCCTGGTGACCGGGGGCCGGCGCCGATTGCGCGACCGGCCAGGCCGCCGTGTACGCGGGGGCGTCGAGCAGCGCGAGCGTCTGTTCGTCGGCGGCGAGCAGGGTGATCGAGAACCCCCGCATGTCGAGGGCGGTGACGTAGTCGCCGACCAGGCTGCGCGCCAGGCGGCGCCCGCCGGCGTCCAGGACGGCGGCCAGTTCGTACAGGACCGCGTACAGCTCCAGGCCGGTGGTCGCGCCCAGCCCGTTGACCAGCGCGACCAGGGGGGCGCGGGCCGGGCGCAGCGCCTCCAGCAGGCGCAGCGCCATCCGGCCCACCAGGACGGCCAGCGGTTCGCACTCCAGGGAGAGTTCGGCCCGTTCGCCGTGGATGCCGACGCCGAACTCGACCGTCCGGTCCGACACCTCGAAGGCCGGCCGGCCGGTGGCCGGGGAGGTGTGTGCGGCACCGGCCACCGCGATGCTGCGGCAGCGCCCGGCCAACTCTGCTCCCAGCAGGGAGAGTTCCGCCAGTCCGAGCCCGAGGTCGGCGGCTGCTCCGAGGATCTTCTGCACCAGGACGGTGGCCGCCGTCCCGCGCCGGCCGGCGGCGACGGACTCGGACTCGGAGGCGAGGTCGTCGTCCACCAGGACCCTGGCGCACGGTATGCCCTGGCGGTGCAGCCGTTCGGCCGCGATGCCGAAGTTGATCCGGTCGCCGGTGTAGTTCTTCACGATGTGCAGGACGCCGTCCTCCCCGGCGACCGCGCGCGAGGCCTCGAAGATCTGCCGGTTGTGCGGTGAGGCGAAGATCCGGCCCGGGCAGGCGGCGTCGAGCATGCCCCGGCCGACGAATCCGACGTGCAGGGGCTCGTGCCCGGAGCCGCCGCCGGAGAGCAGTCCGACCCGGCGCCCGGGGGCCCGGTCACGGGCGCGGACGAATCCGAGGTCGGGGTCGTGGACGACGAGCGATGGGTGGGCCCGGGCGAATCCGGCGAGTGCGCTCGCCACCAGGGCGTCCTGATCGGTTTCGAGGTAAGGGGCCACGTCCGGCTCCGCTCGGTAGGGCGGCCGCGCTGCGCGCGATCGCCGATCACGTTCACCCATGCTTGGGCAGGCGCCCGCGCGCGGCAACCCGCAGACGGAAGTGCGCGAGGGCCCGGAACGGCCGCCCGGCGGGCGGTTGCGGGCCTTCGGGGCGCCGGCGCCCCGAAGGGTCGCGGCACCCACTCGGGTGATGTCGTGCCCGCCGGTCCGGCGGGCACGGGCCCCGGTTTCCCCCCGCTTCCGCACGATCTCCCGGCGCCCGGGCCGTAATCCGTTCCCGGCGTTCCCGTGGCGGCCGGATGCTATCCGGAGTTTTGACATTCCGCTTAAAGTCATACAGTCTTCTCGGCATGTCTGACCGTCACCCGATCGAGTGCGCCGCCATTGAGCTGGCGCTGATCGGCGTGGCCGCGCACTGCGTTTCCGACAATCTCTGTCGCTGAATCCGCCTGTCCCGACGCGTAGCGGTGATCGCCGCCCCGGGACGTCGCCCCTTCCTGCGGGCGCGGTGCCGCTCACTCTCCTCACGGCCTCACTGTCGCCCGCCTTCCTCCGTACACCATCGGTAGCGAAAGGCCCCCTTTCCGATGTCTCGAACCACCTTCACCCCCCGCCGCCTCGCCGCGGCGACCGTCACCGTCGCCCTGGCCGTCGGAGTGGCGGCGTGCGGACCGAAGGGCGACGGCGGTGGAAGCACCGGCAAGGACGCCGCGCCGCAGCAGGGCGGCACCCTCACCGTCCTCAACCAGAACCCGCAGGACCAGTTCGACCCCGCACGGCTCTACACCTCCGGCGGCGGCAACGTGCCCTCCCTGGTCTTCCGCACCCTCACCACCCGCAACCGGGCCGACGGCGCGGCCGGCACCAAGGTCGTCCCCGACCTCGCCACCGACACCGGCACCCCCTCGGAGGGCGCGACGGTGTGGACGTACCACCTCAAGGACGGCCTGAAGTACGAGGACGGCTCGGCGATCACCACCGCCGATATCAAGTACGGCATCGAAAGGTCATTCGCCCCCGAACTCTCCGGCGGGGCACCATTCCTGAGGGACTGGCTGGTCGGCGCCGCCGACTACCAGGGCCCGTACAAGGACGGCCGCGGTCTGGACGCGATCGAGACGCCGGACGAGAAGACCATCACCTTCCGTCTCAACAAGCCCGAGGGCGACTTCCCGTACCTGGCCACCCAGACGCAGTTCGCCCCCGTCCCGAAGGCCAAGGACACCGGGACGAAGTACCAGGAGCACCCCGTCTCCTCCGGCCCCTACCAGGTCGTCAAGAACGAGAACGACGGCGCACACCTCGTCCTCAAGCGCAACCCCAACTGGTCCGCGGCCAACGACGACCAGCGCAAGGCGTACCCGGACACCGTCGACGTGCAGTCCGGGCTCGACCCGGCGGTGATCAACCAGCGGCTCTCCGCCGGCACCGGCGCCGACGCGGCCGCCGTCACCACCGACACCAACCTCGGCCCCTCCGAGCTCGCCCAGGTGAAGGACGACAAGGCGCTCGCCGCCCGCGTCGGCACCGGCCACTTCGGCTACGTCAACTACCTGGCGTTCAACCCCAAGGTCAAGCCCTTCGACAACCCCAAGGTCCGGCAGGCCGTCGCCTACGCGCTCAACCGCACCTCGGTCGTCAACGCCGCCGGCGGCTCCTCGCTCGCCGAGGCCGCCACCACCTACCTGCCCGCCCAGGAGACCTTCGGGTACACGCCCTACGACCCGTTCCCGGCCGGCGCCACCGGCAACCCGGAGAAGGCCAAGGAGCTGCTGAAGGAGGCCGGCTACCCGGACGGCCTGACCATCACGCTCACCCACTCCACCGAATCGGGCAAGGGCTACGGCCCGAACCTGGCCACCGCCGTCCAGGACGGCCTGAAGGCGGCCGGGATCACCGTCCAGCTCGACGCCCTGGACTCCACCAGGTACTCCAAGACGATCCACACCGTGAGCACCGAACCCGGCCTCTTCCTCTCCGGCTGGGGCGCCGACTGGCCCTCCGGCGGCCCGTTCCTCGCGCCGATCTTCGACGGCCGGCAGATCGTCACCGACGGCTACAACTTCAACTCCGCGCAGCTGGACGACCCGTCGGTGAACGACGAGATCGACCAGATCAACAAGATCACCGACCACGCCGAGGCGGCCAAGCGCTGGGGTGCCCTGGACAAGCGGATCGGCGACCAGGCCCTGACCGTCCCGCTGTTCCACCCCGTCTACAAGCGGCTGTCGGGCAAGGACGTCCGCAACATCGTCATCAGCGACTGGACCGGCGTGCTCGACATCTCCCAGGTCGCGGTCAAGTAGCGGACGGGATCGGACGGATCGGTCGGACAACCATGGCTCCACAGGAACCCCAGGCCGGGGAGGCCCTCGCGGCCTCCCCGGCCGCCGGGGGCCGGACGGTGTGGCGGCGGCTGCTCGCGCGGCGCGCCGTCCTCGCCGCCGGCCTCGTCATCGCCCTGCTCGCCCTGATCGCGGCAGCGGCACCGCTGCTCAGCGCGATCGAGGGCCAGGACCCCACCAGCTACCACAACGACCTGCTCGACTCGGCGGCCGGCGGGGTGCCCACCGGCTCCTTCGGCGGCGTCAGCGCCGAGCACTGGCTCGGCGTCGAACCCGGCACCGGGCGCGACGTGTTCGCCCGACTGGTCCACGGCGCCCGGATCTCGCTGCTCGTCGCCGTCGGCGCCACCCTCGTCCAGGTCGCCATCGGCGTCCTGCTCGGCCTCGCCGCGGGCCTCGGCAGCCGGCTGCTCGACCAGCTGATCGGCAACACCACCGAGGTGATGCTCGCGCTGCCCTCGCTGGTCTTCGCCATCTCGCTGATGGCCGTCGTGCCCTCCGACTTCCCCCGCCCGCTCCTGCTGACCCTGGTCATCGGGCTGCTCGGCTGGGCCGGCACCGCCCGGCTGGTCCGGGCGCAGACGCTCAGCCTCCGCCAGCTCGACTACGTGGCCGCGGCCCGGCTCGCCGGCGCCACCCGGTGGCGGATCGCCCGCCGGGAGCTGCTGCCGTCCCTGGCCGCGCCGGTCATCACCTACGCCGCGGTGCTGCTGCCGTCCAACGTGATCGCCGAGGCCGGGCTGTCCTTCCTCGGCGTGGGCGTCAAGCCGCCGACCTCGTCGTGGGGCCAGATGCTCTCCGGCGCGACCACCTGGTTCCGCGCCGACCCGATGTACGTGCTGCTCCCGTCCGCCCTGCTGTTCGCCACGGTGCTCGCCTTCACCGTGCTCGGCGACGCCGTCCGCACCGAGCTCGACCCCCGCGCGGCCTCCCGGCTGCGGGTCGGAACGGCGCGCGGCGCCGGCTCGTCGGGCAACGGACCGTCGGGCACCGCATCGCCGGGCAGCGGCACGCCGGACCCCGCCAGCCCCGGCCCGTCGGCCGCCACCGAGGAGGCCACCGCATGACCCGCTTCCTGCTCCGCAGGGCCATCGGCATGGTCGGCGTCCTGCTCGCCATCTCGCTGATCGTCTACGCGGTCTTCTACATCGCCCCCGGCGACCCCGCCCAGCTGGCCTGCGGCGAGAAGTGCAGCCCCGCCCAGGTCCTCCAGGTGCGCGAACGCCTCGGCCTCGACGCACCGGTCTACCTCCAGTACGCCCACTTCCTCCAGGGCGTCGTCGCCGGCCGCGACTTCAGCGCCGGGACGGGCCTGCTGCACTGCCCGGCGCCGTGCCTGGGCGTCTCCTACCGCAGCGGCGAGCAGGTCACCGACATGATCGCCGCCCGGCTCCCGGTGACGGCCTCGCTGGCACTCGGCGCGATGGTGCTCTGGCTGGCCCTCGGGGTCGGTACCGGGCTGCTCTCCGCGCTGCGCCGGGGCCGGCTCAGCGAGCGGCTGCTGACCGCGCTGACGCTGGCCGGCAACTCCATCCCGGTCTTCGTCATCGGCCTGGTGCTGCTCATCGTCCTGTGCGCCCAGCTCCAGTGGCTGCCGTTCCCGAGCTACGTACCGCTCACCGAGGACCCGCAGCAGTGGTTCTGGGGCCTGCTGCTGCCCTGGGTCTCGCTCGCGCTCATCGAGTCCGCCAAGTACGCCCGGCTGACCCGCTCGTCCATGCTGGAGACCCTCGCCGACGACCACATCCGGACCTTCCGGGCGTACGGCGTCAGCGAGCGGCGCCTGGTGACCAGGCACGCGCTGCGCGGCGCGCTCACCCCGGTGATCGCGCTCACCGCCATGGACCTCGGGACGATGTTCGGGTCCGCCGTGCTGACGGAGTCGCTGTTCGGGCTCCCGGGGCTCGGCAAGCTGCTGGTCAGCTCGGTCAGCCTGATCGACCTGCCGACCGTCGTCGGCCTCACCCTCGTCACCGGGTTCGCCGTGGTCCTCGCCAACGTCGTCGCGGACGTGCTCTACGCGGTGACCGATCGAAGGGTGGTCCTGACGTGAGCGCCGAACCCCTGGCTCCTCCCCTGGTCGACGTCCGGGATCTCGTCGTCGACTTCCCGGTCGGGGACGGGCACGTACGCGCCGTCGACGGCGTGGGCTTCACCCTGGAGGCCGGGCAGGCGCTCGGCATCGTCGGCGAGTCCGGGTCGGGCAAGAGCACCGTCGCCTACGGACTGCTCGGCCTGCACCGCGGCACCGGCGCCCGGGTCGGCGGCTCCGTCCGGGTCGCCGGCGTCGACGCCGTCACCGCCGAGGGTGACGAACTGCGGCGGCTGCGCGGCGGGTTGGCGGCCATGGTGTTCCAGGACCCGCTCTCCGCCCTCGACCCGTACTACGCCGTGGGCGACCAGATCGCCGAGGTCGTACGGGTCCACCGGGCCGTCTCCCGCCGGGCCGCCAGGGCCCGCGCCGTCGAGGTGCTCGGCCGCGTCGGCATCCCCGACCCGGCACGGCGCTCGCGGTCGCGCCCGCACGAGTTCAGCGGCGGCATGCGCCAGCGGGTGCTGATCGCGATGGCCCTGGCCTGCGAGCCGCGGCTGCTGGTCGCCGACGAGCCCACGACCGCGCTGGACGTCACCGTCCAGGCCCAGATCCTCGACCTGCTGCACGAGTTGCGGGCCGAGACCGGGGCCGGGCTGGTCCTGGTCACCCACGACCTGGGGGTGGTCGCCGGGAGCGTCGACCGGGTGCTGGTGATGAAGGACGGCCGGGCGGTGGAACACGGCCCGGTCACCGAGGTGCTGGGCGCGCCGCGCGAACCGTACACCCGCGCGCTGCTGTCGGCGGTGCCCCGGGTCCACGCTCCGGGCGCACCGACCGGGCCCGCCGGGCCTGCCGGGCCTGCCGCAGGCACCGCCGCCGACGGAGCCGCCGGGCGCACCGACGGCGACGTCCTGCTCGAAGCCACCGACCTGCGCCGTGAGTTCGCCACCCGCGGCGGCCTCACCCGGCGCGCGGCCCCCGTGGCCGCCGTGGACGGCGTCTCGCTCACCGTGCGCGCGGGCGAGACGCTGGGCATCGTCGGCGAGTCCGGCTCCGGCAAGACCACGCTCGGGCGGATGCTGGTCCGGCTGCTGGAGCCGACCGGCGGCCGGCTCCACTACCGCGGCCGGGACATCGGAGCGCTCGGGGAGAAGGAACTGCGCCCGCTCCGGCGGGAGTTGCAGATGGTCTTCCAGGACCCGGTGTCCTCGCTCAACCCGCGCCGCAGCATCGGGGAGTCCATCGCCGACCCGCTGCGCATCGCCGGTGGGAGCGACGAGCGCCGCATCCGCGCCCGGGTCGGCGAGCTCCTCGAACGGGTGGGCCTCGACGCCGACTGGTACCACCGCTATCCGCACGAGTTCTCCGGCGGGCAGCGCCAGCGGGTCGGCATCGCGCGGGCGCTCGCACCGCAGCCGCGACTGATCGTCTGCGACGAGCCGGTCTCCGCACTGGACGTCACCACCCAGGCCCAGGTGGTCGCGTTGCTCGGCGAGTTGCAGCGCGACCTCGGCCTCGCGCTGGTCTTCATCGCCCACGACCTCGCCGTGGTCCGGCAGGTGAGCGACCGGGTCGCGGTGATGCGGGCCGGGCGGATCGTGGAGCAGGGCGACGCCGACGCCGTGTACGACTCCCCCCAGCACGCGTACACCAAGGGCCTGCTGGCGGCCGTGCCGGTGCTGGACCCGGTCGAGGCGACCGCCCGGCGCAACGCGCGCCTGGCATCCGCCGGAGCCTGACCGACGCCCTGACCAGCTCCCGGCCGGGGCCCGCACCTCACCCGGTGCGGGCCCCGGCCGGAGTGCTCAGCTCAGGCAGCCGACGTGCGCCAGGGCCCGCTTGAGCAGCGCCCCCTGACCGCCGGGCATGTCCTGCTGCACCAGCGGGGATGCGGCCTCCTGCGGGCTGAACCAGACCAGGTCGAGCGCGTCCTGGCGCGGCCGGCAGTCGCCGGCCACCGGCACGACGTACGCCAGCGACACCGCGTGCTGGCGCGGGTCGTGGAACTCGGTGATCCCCAGGGTCGGGAAGTACTCGGCGACCGTGAACGGTTGCAGCGAGGCCGGGATCCGGGGCAGCGCCACCGGGCCGAGGTCCTTCTCCAGGTGCCGCAGCAGGGCGTCGCGGATCCGCTCGTGGTGCAGCACCCGGCCGGAGACCAGCGTGCGGCTGACCGTCCCGTCCGGTCCGATCCGCAGCAGGAGGCCGATCTGGGTGACCTCGCCGGCGTCGTCGACGCGGACCGGCACGGCCTCGACGTACAGGATCGGCATCTTGGCGCGGGTGGTCTCTAGTTCCTCGGGGGCGAGCCAGCCTGGCGTGGTTTCCGTCATGTCAGCCATTCGCCGATCGTACGTTCCCGGGCCCCGTCCGCGCCGGGCGCCCCGCCCGTCACACCGTCGAGCACCGACCCGCCGCACCGGCCCGCCGCACCGCTCCGCCCGGAGGCGCCCCACCAGAGCGCCCGGAACCGCGCTCGACGGGCACTTGAGGAATCCGGCCCCCACCCCCCGGCCCAACTAGGGTGCGACGCGTCCGCCCCACCATTCCGTCGACCCGAACAAGCAGCCGAATGACGCCCACCCGAGCGGACGCCCCGCGCCCGAGAGGAGAACCGCCATGCACCTCAAGGTCCTCGGCCCCCTCACCGCCGACCTCAACGGCATCTCCGTCGTCCCCACCGCCGCCAAGCAGCGCCAGATCCTGGCCCTCCTCGCGCTCTACCCGAACCGCATCCTGCCCACCGCCACCCTGATCGAGGAGATCTGGGGCGACGACCCGCCCAGACAGGCGCTCACCACCATGCAGACGTACATCCTGCAACTGCGCCGCCGGATCACCCACGGCCTCGGGCCGACCCCGCACATCACCGCCAAGGACATCCTGACCACCCGGCACGGCGGCTACCAGCTCACCACCCACCCGGACAACCTCGACGTCCACACCTACAGCCTGCTCACCACCCAGGGGCAGCACGCCTTCAACCACGGCCACGACCACCAGGCCGCCACCCACTTCCGGCAGGCCCTCGCGCTCTGGCACGGCCCGGCCCTGGTCGACGTGCGGCCCGGGCCGATCCTGGCCATCGAGATCATGCGCCTGGAGGAGAGCCGCCTGATCACCCTGGAACGCCGCATCGACACCGACCTGCGGCTCGGCCGGCACAACGAGCTCATCCCCGAACTCACCCACCTCACCCACCAGCACCCGCACCACGAGGGCCTGCACGCCCAGGCCATGGTCGCGCTCTACCGGGCCGGCCGGCAGACCACCGCCCTCGCCACCTACCACCACCTGCGGCACCGCCTCACCACCGAGCTCGGCATCCAGCCCTCCCCGCACCTGCAACACCTGCACCACGCGATCCTCACCCTCGACCCCACCCTCAACACCCCGACCACGGCCCACCCGACCACCTACAACCTCTACCCGGCCTGAGCTCCCGCCCCGACCACCCCACCGACCCCCGACCACCGACCACCCACCACCGGCCCGAGCTCCCAGCCCGCCCTCACCCCCAGGACCCGCCATGACCACCGCACCCGAGCAACCCCTCGCCCTGATCACCGGCGGCACCCGCGGGATCGGCCTCGCCATCGCCCGCGAGCTCGGCAGCCGCGGCCACCGTCTCTTCATCTGCGCCCGCACCGGCCCGCACATCACCGACGCGCTGGCCACCCTGCGCGGCGAGGGCCACCAGGCCGACGGCACCACCTGCGACGTGCGCGACCCCACCCAGGTCAGCGCGCTGATCCGGCACGTGGTGGCCGAGCACGGCCCGATCACCGTGCTGGTCAACAACGCCGGCCGCACCGGCGGCGGGCCGATCGCCACCACCACGGACGACCTCTGGTACGACGTCATCGACACCAACCTGAACGCCGTCTTCCTGGTCACCCGGGAGACCCTCAAGCACGGCCACCTCACCGGCACCGCGCACCCGCGGATCATCAACATCGCCTCCACCGCCGGGAAGCAGGCCGTCACCCTCGGCGCCCCGTACACCGCGAGCAAGCACGCCGTGATCGGCTTCACCCGGGCACTCGCCAAGGAACTGGCCCCGACCGGCACCACCGTCAACGCCATCTGCCCGGGCTACGTGCACACCCCGCACACCACCCGGATCCACCACGAGTACGCCACCGCCTACAACACCACCCCCGAGACCATCCACCAGCACTTCCAGACGCACATCCCGCTCGGCCGCTACACCACCCCGGAGGAGGTCGCCTCGCTGGCCGGCTACCTCACCTCCCCGACCGCCGCCAGCATCACCGCCCAGGCGCTGAACGTCTGCGGCGGCCTCGCCACCCAGTAACCCCGGCGCAACCCTGGCCGGCCCACGGGAAGGAACCGGGCTCCGGTGCCCGCTGATCAGCGATGACGAACCGTCACTTCTCCAGCGCACCCGTCACCCTGCTGGTGGCCGGCGCCCCGTCGCCCGAGCCCTGCCTGCCCGCCGCCCGTCCGCCGAGACGGCTCGACACCGGGGCGGTCAACGCCGCGCTGGCCCGCACCGCCACCCGCCGGTGGCGTCCGCCGCAGCCGCGCGGGGCCGGCCGGCCCCCGGAGTTCCTGCTGGTCGAGCTGCAACAGACGTACGAGGCCGACGTGCTGCGCGCCGCCCTGCGCGCCGTCGACGGGGCCAGTCCCACGCCCCAGGACCGGGCGGACGCGCTCTGGGAGCGCACGGTGGACGGCCCCGACGGGCTCGACCGGGTCCTGGCCGACCTCGGACGCGCCCTCGCCGCCGGAGCGCGGCTGCGCGCCGTCCTGGTCGAGGACCGCCGGGACGGCCTCCGGCGCCTGTTCGTCGGCATCGCCGCCGGACCGTCCGCGCGCGCCGCCGAACTCGTGGAGCGGCTGCGGGAGGCGCTGGCGCACCCGCCGGCGCCCGTCACGGTGCCGACCAGCGCGCTGCAACGGGAGATGCTGCGCCAGGTCATCGGGCGCGCCGACCACGGCGGGCGGCACGTCGAACAGCTGTCCTGGAACTGGCACGGGCCGCTGGACACCGACCGGTTCACCGCCGCCTGGCAGTCCGTGTTCGACCACGAGACGGTGCTGCGCGCCGCCTTCGACTGGGACGACACCGCCGGCGACCCCTGGATGGTGCTGCACGAACGGGCCGTCCCCGAAGTCACCCGGCACCCGCACGGCGCGGTCGGCTGGGACGACCTGCTGGAAGCCGACCGGCACCGCGGCTTCGACCTGCGCCGACCCGCCCTGCTGCGCGCCACCCTGCTCGACTCCGGCCCGCAGGACCAGGACGAGGGGCCGGCCACCCGGGTCCTGCTCACCTACCACCACGCGATGCTCGACGGCTGGAGCGTGCGGCTGCTCCTCCAGGCCTTCTACCGCGCCTACCTGACCGGCGGCGTCCTGCCCGGCGGCGAGCGCCGCCCCGACGTCCGCGACCACGCCCGCTGGCTCGACGCCCAGGGAAGCGACGCCGCCCGGCAGTTCTGGGCCACCCGGACCGCCGCCAGCGCCGTCCTCCCGCTCGCCCCCGACCCGACCCGGCGCGGCAGCGGACGCGCCCGGCGCCGGCTCACCCCGTACGAGGCGGTCCGGCTGCGCGGCTGGGCAGCCGCCTGGGGGGCGGGCGAGAGCAGCGCCCTCCAGGCCGCCTGGGCACTGCTGCTCTACCGCGCGGCGCAGTCCCGCGAGCAGCGCCGACCGGCCCGGGCGGTGCGGGTCGGCTTCGCGGTGACGGTCTCCGGACGGGGCATCCCGCTGGACGGCATCGACCGGCTGCCCGGCGCGCTGCGCAACCCGCTGCCGATCTCCGTCCGGGTGCACCCGGGCACGACGGTGCCGCAACTGCTCGCGGCCCTGCGCGACGGCGTGCTCGACCTCGCCGCCTACGAGTGGGTCTCGCCCGGACAGGCCCACCGCTGGAGCGCCACCCCGCGCGGGCAGCGGCCGCACAGCCTGGTCGTCCTGGAACACCAGCCGACCGCCCCGCACCACCTGCGGCTGGAGACCGACCTGGCCGCGCACGGCATCCACGTGGAGAACCCCGTACCGGCCGGCACCTTCACCTCGTACCCGATCACCCTCGCCGCCCACTACGACGCCACCGGCGGACTCGTCCTCACCACCACCCACGACCGCGCCCTGCTGGCCGACCGGGACGCCGTCGAACTCCTCAGCCAGAGCGCCCACCTGCTGCGCACCTTCCCCGACCTGCCGAGCGGCCTCAGCACCTCGGAGGTGCTGCGCTCCACCCTCGCCGGACACCCCGCTCCCCGACCCGGCGGGCCCGCCGACCACCCGCCGGCCCCGGACGCGCCGACGGACGGCCCGGCCGTCCGGCTGGAGGTGCTGCGCCGGGCCGCCCGCCCGGGCGCGGGCTGGGTGCTGCTGCTGCCCCCGCCCGACGCCCCGCACACCCGCTACCCGGGCACCGCGCGCGGCTGGCCGGGGCCGCAGGCCCTCGGCGTGCTCCGCCCGGCCGCCGGCCCGCCGTCACCGGCCGCCTACCGCCCGGTCCTCGCCCCGCTGCTGGAGTCCCCGGCCCCGGTCGCCCTGGTCGCCGCGCCCGGCAGCGGCGTCACCGCCTACGAGGTCGCCCGGCTCGGCCCGCCGGCCCGCCCCCCGCTGGTCGTCCTGCTCCCCGACGACGCCGCCCCGTCCGACCTGTTCGCCCTGGCCCCCCTCCTCGGCGGCACGCCCCCGCCGTGACGCCCTGCCCGCAGTCGTACCCTGAGGCATGGCCCGCTTCGTCCTGACCCGCCGTTCGCCGCTGCCCCCGGCCGTCTGCTGGGAGCGGCTGACCGCCTGGCCCCGGCACGGGGACCGGGTGCCGTTCACCCGGGTCACCGTGGTGCGGGGCGGTGGCGGGCAGGCGGGGGACGCCATCCTGGCCCGGACGGTCATCGGGCCGTTCCGGTTCGACGACCCGATGGAGATCGTCGGCCTGGCCGCCCCCGCACCCGGGCGCGACGGGCTGTGCCGGCTGGAGAAGCGGGGCCGGCTGGTGCTCGGCTGGGCCGAACTGCGCGTGCGAGCCCCCGGCCAGGACACCGGGCAGGCCGGGGAGACCGGCGGATCCGAGGTGACCTGGACGGAGGAACTCCGGGTCGCGCGCCTGCCCGCGGCGCTCGACCCGCTCGTGGCCCGCGCCGGACGCCTGGTCTTCGGCCGGGTGCTGGACCAGCTGCTGGAGGCGGGACCCCGTACGGCCTGACGTCGCGCCAGAGCCGGTACTGCCGGCGGACGTACCCGCGCGGGTCGTCGTCGACCGTGACGCGGTCCTCCTCCGCCGGCGTCTGGTGACGGTCCCGACCAGTGGCGTCGGGTCGGGCGGTGGCGTCGGGTCGGCCGCCTACGCCGACAGGATCCGCCGCAGGACTTCCCGCAACTCGGCGTCGCCGGCGGGCGGGTGGGACGCCTGCCAGGCGATGTGGCCGTCGGGGCGGGTGAGGAGCGCGCCGGTGGCGGGGAGGCCGGAGAGGCCGGGCCAGTCGGCTGCGGGCAGTGGCCGCAGCACGACGGGCAGGCCTGCCGCTGCGGCGGTGTCGGCCTGGTGTTGCCAGGCGGGGTCGCCGGTGGGTGTGAGCAGGGTGAAGCCGGGGCCGACGAGGTCGAGCGTCGACGCCGCCCCGGGGAGTCCGGCCGGGCGCAGGTGCGGGAGGCGACCGCCGGGCCCGCCGTCGGGGTGCTCGCCGTCCGGGTCCAGCGGCGGGCGGGCGGGCGCGTCGGGGTCGGCGTGGACGGCGGTGGAGCGGTAGGCCGCGGTGAGCAGCAGTTCGTCGTCGATCCGGTAGCCGGTGCGGGCGCGGGAGTTGGCGAGGGACAGGTCGATGACCTGGCGGGCGACGGGGCGACGCTCGGCCTGGTAGGTGTCCAGCAGCGCTTCGCCGGCCGACCCGGCCACGACCGCGGCGAGCTTCCAGGCCAGGTTGTCGGCGTCGCCGATGCCGGTGTTCATGCCGTGCCCGCCGGTGGGGGGTGTCACATGGGCCGCGTCGCCCGCGATCAGGACCCGTGACCGGCGGTAGGTGTCGGCGAGTTGGGCGTCCAGCCGCCAGGTCTGGGTGTCCCGGACGGTGACGTCGAGGTCGGGCAGTCCGGCGGCGTCGCGCACCAGCCGGGCCAGCTGCCGGTGGTCGCCGAGGAGGTCGGCGAGATCGCCGCGCCCGGGGTCGTAGGGGTGCTGGTAGATCCAGTGCCGGTCGTTGTCCACGGCCAGGAAGCCGCCGCGGCCGGGCTCGGTGAGGAAGTAGGACGCGCTGGCCCGGTCGGCGACGACCTCGCCGAGCGGCGCCTCGAAGCGGATGCTGAGGAAGTGGCCGAGGCCGGTCGGCCCTGCCATGGCGATCCCGGCGCCGGTGCGGACGGTGCTCGCTGCGCCGTCGCAGCCGATCAGCCAGTCGGCGCGCACGGTGTGCCGGTCGCCGGTGGCCCGGTCCTCCAGCACCGCGTGCACGCCCTCGCCGCCGCCTGCGGATGCGCCGACACCGGCGGGCTCGGTGAACTCGGTGAAGGAGAGCAGCCGGGTGGCGAACCGTACGCCGTCCGGCGCGAGTTCACGGGCCCGGCGCAGCAGCACGGCCTCCAGGGCGTCCTGCGAGCAGATGAGCCCCGGCGACGGGGTGCGCTCGGTGCCGCCGTCCGGGGCGCCGGCCACGCCGGTGCGTACGAAGTCCGGGTCGACGAGGTCGCGGCCGCGGTAGAAGAAGACGTGCGAGGCCGGGAGCCCGGCCTGCCGGATGTCGGCTTCCAGGCCGAGCCTGCGGAAGATCTCCATCGAACGCGCGGACACGCCACGGGCCTTGGGGTGGCGGGAGGCGCCCTGGCGTGCCTCGACGAGCAGGTGCGGCACGCCGTGCCCGGAGAGCAGGAGCGACATGGTCAGGCCGACCGGGCCTGCGCCGACGATCAGGACGGACGTCGTTGCCGGGAATCGCATGCCACTCCTTCGTAACGCCTAATCTTTGATTTCGACGTTACCATGGGGTGCGCAAACGATCGGAAGGGGCGCACCCATGACCCAGGACCACGACGGCGGCAACCCCCGCGGCCTCCACTTCGTCACCGAGCTCGCGAACACCGTCCGCGCCGACCCCGAGGCGGGCGCCGCCGATCTGCAAGCCCTCCTGGAACGCCACGGAGGCCCGCCCTTCCGGCTCACCGACGCCGACGCCAGGGAGCTGCGCGAAGCCGCCGCCCCGCTGATCGGCATCCTCGCCCTCCACGGCGAGGACGAGGCGGCCGAAGCGATCAACACCCTGCTCGACCACTACCCGGCCCGCCCCCGCCTCGTCCGCCTCCCCGGCCGCCCCTGGTCGATGCACACCCAGGCGCCCCCGGCCGCCGGCCTCACCCACTGGCTTCTCTCCACCTCCGCCCTGGCCCTCGGCCTGTGGCTCAGCGAGCGCGGCACCTGCGCCTGGGGCGAGTGCGCCGCCCCCGACTGCGACCGGTTCTTCGTCGACACCGGCCGCCGCACCCCGCAGCGCTTCTGCACCCCGCGCTGCGCCACCCGGGTGCGGGTCGCCGCCCACCGGGCCCAGCGCGCCACCGGCTGACGGCCCGCCCCTACCGTTCGGCCGGCCGGGGCGGACTCCCAGGCCGCGTAGCCGCCGAGCAGGTCGCAGGCCTCGGCGTGGCCGTGGTGGCTCACTCGCGGCGACGGACGAACGGAGGCCGCCGGCGCAGTGGAGGACGAGGCGGCGGTCGGCGGACAGGCTCCGGCCGCAGGCGGAGCCTGCGCCGTGGGCGGGGAAGACCAGGGTCTCGTCGGGCAGATGATGGACCCCGCCGGGGTGGGCGTGCGGGCGACGGCGTGGACCCGGACCACAGGTGCATGCGGTGTGGCGGGCAGTCCCCCGGCCGTGAGGGGCCCGAACGTTCGCCGGTCCGTCCGAACCGAGCAGTGCGACGGGATCCGTTCCCCGAGACTCGGGGGCGCCCCGCACGCGGGTACGTGCGGGGCGCCCCCTCATGCGCTGCTGTCAGGCGGGGCGGATGTGCTCAGCCTGCGGGCCTTTCGGGCCCTGCACGACGTCGAAGGCCACCTTCTGGCCCTCCTGGAGTTCACGGAAGCCCTGGGCGTCGATGTTCGAGTAGTGGGCGAACACGTCGGGGCCGCCGCCGTCCTGCTCGATGAAGCCGAAGCCCTTTTCGGCGTTGAACCATTTCACAGTGCCGGTAGCCATGCGCTTGTCCTTCGTGGGAACTGATCGGGATCCCACCGGTGCGGGCCCGAAGGTGATCGCCCTGGTCCGGAAAGGCGTCGAACAGCAAGAACGCACACGGCACGCAACCGCAGGCGATGACTTCGGAACCACGACAGCTTGATCAAAACGTTACACCGCAGCGGACTCCTCAGCCAGGGAGTCGAACCCGACACGGAGCGGCGAGGCTGTGGCGCCGTACGCGCTCCGGCCGTGTCGAGCCGCCGGCGGTGGCGAACACGGGCGGGACTCCCCTGCCGAACGGATGCGGGGGGCCTCGCACCGGCAGACCTGGGAGAGGAACCGACCTCGGAGGAGAGCGATGACCAGTAGCAGCGGCTCACGGGAGCCGAGCGCCATGGTGCACAGGCGTGTTGCGGGCGCTCTTCGGCGGCAGCGGCCAGGTGGGAGCAAGCCGCCTCGGGCCGGGTATCGGATGGGGTGCCGGACTGGCGCTGGAGGCCCTTCTGACCTTCGGCCTCATGACGGTCATCCTCGGTACGTCCTCGGGGGCGCGGAACATCGGCCACAACGCGGCGATCGCCATCGGCGGCTACATCGCGCTGGCCGGGTTGTGGGCGGGGCCGGCGTCGGGCGCCTCGATGAACCCGGTGCGAAGCCTCGCGCCGGTGGTGGTCGGCGGTCACGGCGGTCCGGTGTGGATCTACCTCGTCGGGCCGCTCGCCGGGGCCCTACTCGCGGTGCCGCTGGCCCGGATCCTTCGGGGCCCGCCGAGCCCGGAGGCCACCCGCGCCGTGCAGGGCACGGAGGACGACGGGGGTAGCCGGCCTTCCCACCGGTCCGGTTGACCGGCACCGCTCCGGAAGGAGCCGGGTGCGGGCGGCGACGCGGCTCCCGCCCTCGTCCGGTGTACCGGCATCGGGCCCGGCGGCCGGGGCCGGTGTTCTGTGCGCCGCCCGCCGGACCGACGACCGGTCAGCCCGAGCGCAGGCGTTGCAGGAGCAGGGCCGCCTGCAACCGGCTGGTCACACCGAGTTTGGCGTTGACCCGGCTCGCGTAGGTCTTGACCGTCGAGACGGACAGGCCGAGGCGCTCGCCGATCGCCGCGTTGGGCAGGCCCTCGGTCAACAGGTCGAGCACCGCCCGCTCCTGGTCGGTGAGGCCGGCCAGCGCGGCCTCGGCGGAGGCGGGGGTGTGCCCGGCCAGCGCGCTGTCCTGCTGGAGCATGCGGGCCACCACCCGCCCTGCGACCCGGGGGGAGAGCACCGTCTCGCCGGCCGCGCAGGCCCGGATGCCGCGCAGCAGTTCGTCGGGCGGTGAGGACTTGAGCAGGTAGCCGGCGGCGCCCGCGTGCAGGGCGGGGAAGAGGTGCTCGTCACCGTCGAAGGTGGTCAGCACCAGGACGCGGGTCCCGCCCGCCGCCTCGGGCAGCGCCCTCAGGGCCCGCAGCACGCCCGGGCCGTCGAGCCGGGGCATGTGCAGGTCGAGCAGCAGCACGTCGGGCCGGTAATCGGCGAGTGCGGTCAGCGCCTGTTCCCCGTCGGCGGCCTCCGCGACCATCGCGATGTCGCTCTCCGCCCGCAGGAGCAGCTTCAGCCCGGCGCGGACCATGGTCTCGTCGTCGGCCAGGACGACGCTGATCACGCGGCGGCTCCCGCGATCGCGGCGAGCGGCAGCCCGGCCCGGACGGCGAAGCCGCCGCCGGGGGTGGGCCCCGCCTCCAGGGTGCCGCCGAGATCGCCGGCCCGGGCGCGCATGCCGTCCAGACCGTGCCCGCCGGAGGGCAGCCCGGGGCCTTCGGCGGACGTGCCCCCGGTGTTGACCACGGCCACCCGCAGCCCGTCCGGGCGGACCTCGACGGTGACGGTGGCGGTGGAGGCCGGGGCGTGCTTGTGCACGTTGGTCAGCGCCTCCTGGACGATCCGGTACGCCGCGTACTGGACGGCCGGGCCGGGCTCGGGCACGCCCTCCCCCGCGCCCGCCACGGTGAGTGTCACGGCGAGGCCGGCCTGTCGGGACTCCCCGACCAGGGCGGGCAGGCCGCTCAGCGACGGGGCGTCCTCCGAGGCCGGGGTGAGGACCCCGAGCAGTCCGCGCAGTTCGGTGAGCGCCTGGAGTCCGAGGCCGCGGATCAGTTCCAGGGTCTCCCCGACGGTCACCGGATCGTCGGCGGCCGCGTGCGAGCAGGCGCCGGCGTGCAGGGTGATCAGTGAGACCCGGTTCGAGACGACGTCGTGCATCTCGCGGGCCAGCCGGGCGCGTTCGGCGGCGGCGGCCCGCTCCTCGCCGTACCGGCGAGCCTCCTCCAGCAGCCGGTTGCGTTCGGCGAGCACGGTGACGGCGCGGGCCCGCTGGTGGGCGGCCAGGCCGAGGACGAGCGGCACCGCGCCGAACACCAGCGGGTCCTCGACCACGGTGGCGAGGGTGGAGAGCGTGGTGAGGTCGCCGAGGTCGAACGGGATCGTCAGCCGCAGTCCGGCGAGGACGCCGAGCACCGCGAGCGCACGGGTGGGGCCGCGCCGGGCGGCCAGCCCGTACAGGGCGACGGCGAGCGGCAGCTGGCCACTGAGCAAGGTGACCGCGGTGACCGCCAGCGGCGCCCGCCGCCGGGCGGCCAGGGCGAGCGCGCCGCCCGCCATCAGGGCCGCGTTGACGGCCGGCGAGCCGGTCGGCCCGACGTCCGGGTCGGCGGCGGCCAGCGGGACGAGCAGCAGGAGGATCAGCACCGGGGGTACGAGGTCGACGACCGGCCGGGGCAGCCGCGGGTAGGGGCCCGCCACCGTCGTGGCGGGATCGGGTTTCGGCTGGTCGGCGGGCTGCTGCATGAGGGCATTGGATCATGCCCGGGTGACCTGCCGGTGATCACCTGCCCGCGCCCAGGGCGTCCCGGACGGCGGCCACGGCCGGCTTCGGCCTCAGCTCGGTGTCCCACATCAGCTCGTCCCCCGGGGCGAGCGGGTAGCTGTCGTGCGCGGCGGTGGAGCCGTAGCGGTCGCCCACGCCCCAGGTACCGAAGGAGGTGCAACCCGGCGTCTGCGCGCAGACCTCGGCGACCAGACCGAACTGGCCGGCCTGCGCCTGCCGGTCCTCGCCGTGCACGTCGATCTCGGAGATCCGCACCGCGAGCCCGAGTTCGGCGAGGTCCTTGAAGTGGTCGGCCAGCGTCTCCGGTTTCACATGGTCGCCGGACGCGTGGATGTGCGACTGGAAGCCGACCCCGTCCACCGGCACACCACGCTGCTTGAGCCGCTTCACCAGCGCGAGGAAGGCGTCCCAGCGGGCACCGTCCTCCTCCAGGCCGAACTCGTTGAGGTACAGCTTGGCATCCGGGTCGGCCGCGCGGGCGGCCCGGAACGCCTTGTCGATGTAGCGCTCGCCCATCGCCTGCTGCCAGACGTGCCGGCGCAGCCCGTCCCGGCCCGGACCGTAGTCCCCCTCCTCGACGGACATCGGCTCGTTGACCACGTCCCACTCGGCGACCTTCCCCTTGAAGTGGCCTGCCACCTCGGCGATGTGATCCAGCATCACCTTCTCGCGCCCACCCGCCGGCGTCTCGCGCATCCAGCGCGGCAGCGCCTCACCGAAGACCAGGGTGTGGGCGTGCACCTGCATGCCGTTGGCGGCGGCGAAGTCGACCAGGCTGTCGCCCTCGGTGAAGTCGTAGACGTCCTTCTGCGGGTGGACGAACTGCGGCTTCATGTCGTTCTCGGGCGTCAGCACGGAGAACTGCCCGGCCAGCAGCGACCGGTAGGCCTGGTCGGTCGCCAGCGGCGCGCTCGCGGCGGCAGCACCGACGCCCAGCGGGCGGGGCCGGCCCGCGCCCAGCGCGCGCAGCGAGTCCGCCTCGGGCCGCTGCTCGGCCGACGGGGCACCGTCCACCACGGCGACGGCCCCGCCCTCCAACGGCCGCACCCGCAGGGCGGCGAGCCGCCAGCCCTGGCCGCCGACAGCGGCGTCCGCCCCGAACCAGACCTGCGTCGAGCCGAACGCCCCGACGGCCGGCAGCTCACCGAGCACCCCGCCGCCGACCGCGAACCGAAGGGCGTCGCCGTGACGGCTCACGGTCAGCGTGACGTCGTCCGGCAGACCCGAGCCGAAGGTCCGGACGAACGCCGGGTCCGCCTTCGTCCCGTCGAAGACTGCCACCTCCAGCCGCCCGTCCACCACGCCGAGCCGCACGCTGCGCCGCTCCTGGCGCCACTCGTCGTAGACCACCGGAAGCTCGCCGTAGAGCTGGAGGTAGGCGCCGGCGTGCGAGGTGCCGCGCAGGTCTGCGGTCAGCTCGAAGTCGCCACTGGTCTCCAGGTGCGGGCCGCGCAGGTTGACCGGGGGGTTGGGCTGGCCGCCGGAGCCGTCCTGCCGGACGATCATCCGGCCGAGCGGGCGGATCCGGAGTCCGTCCGGCCCGGCGGTGGCGCCGGCGAAGTGCGACCAGTCGTGCCCGCCGCCCAGCAGGTCCGTACCGCCGACCGGGTCGGCCGGGGTGACGGCGCCCCCGGTGGGGGCAGTGACGGTCGGTGACGGGGCCGCGCCACCACCACCGGGCGCGTCGCAGGCTGCGATGACGAGGACACCGGCGAGAGCGAGGGAGGCGAGCGCGGCGGCCCTGCTCGGGACGGTGGCGGGTGCAGGTGCGGAAGGCACGGGTGGGCTCCTGTCAGGGGCTTCGGCGGGGTACACACCAACCCTAAGAACGGGGAAGGTGAGGTTCGGTCGGCCGGGAGGCGGAGATCGAGATGGTCCCTTGGTTGACACAGCGCCACCCGCGCCACCCTGGGGCGTCGCTCTCGGCGACTGCTCGGGCGGGTCGGAGCGGTCCTCGCGGGGCTCCCGCGAGGACCGTCCGCGCTCAGGAGGTGAGGCGGCCGAAGGTGAGGGCGGCGGCGACGAGCAGGACGGCGGCGGGCGCCCCGGCGATCAGACTGAGCACCGTCCGCCGCCTGTCGAGCAGCCCGGCGCGCAGCAGTGCCGCGTAGGTCAGTGCGCCGTAGAGCACCACTGCGGGCAGGGCGGTGATCACTCCGAGCGGGTAGCCGCTGCCGCTGAGCCCGAGATAGATGTGGTGGAGTCCGTGCAGGGTCCAGCCGCCCAGCAGGGCGGCGTAGGCGTCGAGCGCCCAACCGCCGGGACCGGTACGCCCGGTGTGTCCGGCCCGCAGGGCGCGGTCGGCGAACAGGGTGAGGGCCCAGACCACGGCGAACTCCGCCAGGATCGCGGTGAGGGACTGCGCGACGGTGAAACGTATGCCGCCTTGGTCCAGGCCGCCGTCGAGCACGATCGCGACGGCCTCCTCCCCGTCGTGCACCGCGAAGGAGAGCGGCAGCCCCCAGATCCACCACCGGGCGTCGACTCGTGCCCGTACCAGGTCCATCGTCATGTTCCCCTGCTCACACATCGGTTGAAGATTGGGTCATCGGCGTTGACTCAAATTAGCTCCCGGCTCCGATTCGGTCAACGGCGTTGATCAAGTCGGGTAGGCTTCGACCATGTCGACATCAGCCGAAACGCCCGACGCACCGCTCGCCTCCTCCAGAGCAGAGCGCCGCGAGCGCGGAGAGCAGGCGGTACTGTCCGCCGCCCGGGAACTCTTCCGCCGGGACGGCTACGACGCGACCACCGTGCGCGCCATCGCCACACGGGCGGGCGTCGACGCATCACTGGTGATGCGCTGGTTCACGTCCAAGGAGTCGCTGTTCACCCGCGCGGTCATCGAGCAGTTCCAACTGCGCGGCGCCCAGTGGCAGGACGAGGGCGGCACGGGCGGCGACACCGGCGAGGGACTCGGGGAGCGGATGCTGCTCGACTTCCTCCACGCCCTGGAGGACACCGGCGGCAGCGCGCTCCACGTCGTCCGCGCCATGCTCTCCCACGAACAGGCCTGGTCCACGCTGCGGGCCGCCTTCCTCGCCGACCCGGACGGCGACCCCATGGTGGTCGCGATCCCGGGCGAGGAAGCACAGCTGAAGGCCGCCCTGCTCGGCTCGATCGCCCTCGGCATCGGCATCGGCCGCCACGTCCTCCGCTTCCCGCCCCTGGAGGAAGCCTCCCCCGAGCACATCGCGGCCGTCATCGCCCCCGCCCTCCACGAACTCCTTGCCCCGCAACGACGGCCGGAGGGCGACACGCAGGGCTGAGCACCGCCTGCCACGGACCAGCCGATCCCGCGGCAGGCGGTCCCACGGCCCCATGGCCTTACGACCCCACGGCCTTACGGGTCTCCGACGATGACAGCGATTGCCATGCCCCCTTCGCCGCGCCGGCAACGGGACCGCCGGGCCCAGGCGCGGGGCCGCCGGGCCCGGCGGTCCCGCGCCCCCCCCGGCCGGTCATCGCCCTCGCGTCAACTCCCGCTCCACAACCTGCCGGAAGCCGTGCGGCGAGCGGCCGGTGAGGCGCCGCACGGTGTCGGTGGTGCGGTCCTCCGCTCCCCCGGCGATCGCGCGGTCCAGGCCCGCGAGGAGTTCGGCGAACCCGAGCGGCATCCCGGCGGCCAGGTGGTCCCGGAAGCCGTCGTAGGTCAGGTGGCGGTGCACCACGGGACGTCCGATGACCTCACCGACGATCGCGGCCGCATCGTCGTAACTCAGCGCCTCCGGCCCGGTCAGGACGAGATCGCCGTCCGGTGCGCGGTCGTCGGTGAGGGCGTGGACCGCCACGGCGGCGATGTCGTCGGCGTCGACGAATCCGACCCTCCCGCTCCCGGCCGCCGTGCGGATGACACCGTCCTCGCGGATGCTGCGAGCATGGAGGTGCCCACCCGTGAAGTTCTGCATGAACCACGAGGGCCGCAGCACCGCCCACTCGTCGAACAGGCCGGGCAGCGCCTGGTGCACCCGCCCCACCGCAGGGCCGCCCACCGGAACGGCCGACGAGCCGAGCAGCACGGCCCGGCGCACGCCCGCGGCGCGGGCCCTGCGGAGGAACGGCAGCATGACGGACGCCGGGTCCGGCTCGCCGACGGGCGGCACGAGGTAGACCCGGTCCGTTCCGGCGAGAGCGTCCCCGAAGGTGCCGGGCTCGTACCAGTCGAAGCGCACCGGATCCGTACCGGGCAGCGCGGTCGCGCGCCGGGACGCGGCCCTGACGCGGTGTCCGGCGGCGAGCATTCGCCTGACGGTCCGGCTGCCGGTGGTGCCGGTCGCCCCGGTGACGAGGGTGGTGGCGGTGGCGGTCATGAGGCGCTGCTCCCTGCGAAGTCCAGGCCCGACTGCTGCAGGACGAGCGGATTCCAGTAGTCGCGATAGACGGCGAACCGCCCTCCCCGGACGGTCACGACGGCGATGTACGTCATCTCGAAGGGGCCGCCGCCCTTCACGACGCGGCCCACGCCGCGCATCTCGGCGACGATCGTCGCGGCGTCCGCGGTCTCGTGGATCCGCAGGTCGGGGAAGCCATGCAGGTCGACGTGGTCCGGGTAGTCGCGCATGTAGTCCGCGACGGCGCCCTTCCCCTCCAGTCGCCGCGGCCGACCCGGTGGGGCGAAGGGGAACTCCATCACGCCGTCCTCGGCCCACAGGCCGACCCAGGCGTCGATGTCCTTGTCCAGCAGCAGGCGCAGGCTGTGGCGGTACAGCTCGGCCGGCCGGGTGTTCGCGAGCATGGTTTCCGTCCCTCGGTCGCGTACGATACGGACCTGCGGTCCGCTTCATTGAAAGATACGGACCGCTGGTCCGCTTTGCAACCGGCCCTTGCCACCCACCGGAGGACGACCATGCCCGAGCGCAAGCCCCGCAAGGACGCGGCCCGCAACCGGGCAGCCGCCCTCGCCGCCGCCGACACCCTCTTCACCGACTGCCGCAGCCCCGAGGACGTCACCATGGCCGACATCGCGGAAGCGGCCGGCGTCGGCAAGGGAACGCTCTTCCGCGCCTTCGGCGACCGCACCGGACTCATCCGGGCCCTCTACGGCACGCGCCTCGAACCCCTCACGACCGCCGTCGGATCCGGCCCACCCCCACTGGGCCCCGCCACCCCGCCCACCGAGCGCGTACCGGCCCTGCTCGACGCACTCCTGTGCTTCAAGCTCGACAACCGCCACCTCGCCCTGGCCCTGGAGGGCACGGGAGCCGACAGCCCGTACCACACGGACCACTACGAGCACTGGCACACCCTCCTCCGCGACCTGCTCCACGGACTCCCGGGCCTGGCCGACCCGGACTTCACCGCCCATGCCCTGCTCGCGGCGACCCGCGCAGACCTCGTCGAACACCTCGCGGGCGAGAAGCAGGTGCCCCGCGAGGAACTGCGGGCACAGTTGGAGGCCTTCACCGCCCGGTGCCTCGACGCCACCGCACGCCCGACACCTGCACCCGCACCCGAAGGCCCGCAGCACGCGGATCCCCGGCTCCCGGTCGAAGAAACGAGACGATGAGGCGTCCGGAGCCGGCTACCCGTCCCATTGCGCCGGGCCGGCCCGTTCATCGAACCATCCCGTCCTGGTCGGGCGTCGTTCGATCCGGGCCGGGCGAACGTGCGGAACTGCCTGCGACACTCGACGCATGACCACCTCCAACGACGCCGCTCGCACGGCCCTGCTCCGCCGCGGGTTCGCCCTGGAGTGCACGACCCTGGCCTGGAACGTGGCAGGCTTCGTCGTACTCGCGGTGGCCGCGATCTCCGCCCGTTCCGTGGCACTGGCCGGCTTCGGCCTCGACTCCCTGATCGAGATCGGCGCCTCGGCGGTGGTGGTCTGGGAACTGAGTGGTACCGGCGAGGCGCGGCAGCGACGGGCGCTGCGCCTGATCGGCGGCGGCTTCACGCTCCTGGCCCTCTACCTGCTGGTGCAGTCCACCTTCGTGCTGGCCACCGGCTTCCGCCCCCACCACTCGTCACTGGGCATCGGGTGGACCGCGGTGACGGCAGCCGTGATGTTCGCCCTGGCCGCCGGCAAGGCCCGAACCGGCGCCGCGCTGGACAACCAGGTGCTGAAGACCGAGAGCCGGGTGACCCTGATCGACGGCCTCCTCGCTGTCGCGGTCCTCGCGGGCCTCCTGCTGAACACCACGCTCGGCTGGTGGTGGGCCGACCCGCTGGCCGGTTACGTACTCGCCTACTACGCGCTCCGCGAGGCGAAGGAGATCTTCTCCGGCGAGCACTGAGTCGCACCGCCGTCATCGTTGCGGTTTGCGTTGTGTCCGGCGGCTGCTTCGCTTCCCTGCGGCAGGAGTTGGTTCGTGACCCACGTTCGAGTCGGGTACCCGGTTGCCGTGCCGGTGCGAGCGGGGTCGGCTTCAGCAGCCCCGGGATCCGCAGTACGTCGTGAGGCCCGTTCTGCGAAGCCCGCCAGCACACGGCCGCCGAGCATCCGGACCCGCCCGAACGGTGACGACACCCTCTGAAGCCCCGTCGGCGGTTTCGCCGCGGTGCTGACCGCAGCCCTGTTCACCTGGTGGTCGCAACACCTGCCACTCGGCGGACGGGTTGGCTGGAGAGCCCTGCTGCCCGGTGCGGTAGCCAACACGGTCGGGCTGCTCGGCCTGAGACTCTTCTCCCGGCTCGTGCCTCACCGCTGATCGCCACCAGCACCCTCGCCTACGGCCCCGTCGAAGCCGTCCTCGTCGTCCAGTCCTGGCTCGTCGGCGTCGGCGCCATCGTGTACGGCGGCGCACTGGCCGGCCGGCTGCTCCACGAAGAACTCCCGCGCGCGACAGCCGCGCTGAGACGACGAAGGTGAGCGGCGGCCTGCCGGAGCTCGTCGAGGCCCACTGAGTCCTCCCCGCACCCGCGGGGGTCAGTGGCTGTTGTCTTTCCGGGTTTGAGGGCTGCGTTTCCGCTGTTCAGGCATGGGGTCGGCGGTCTCGGGGAGTGGTGACGTGTCGTGGCGTCGCTCTGGTGGAGGTCGGGGATGCCGTCAGTTACCTCGACGCAGGTGACAGTGCCGCGTTCTCGTCCGTGAAATTACGCACCTCGGCGTGTCGCCGAGGTCCTGCTGCCGACGTGCCGCGCTGTCGTCGGCAGCGGAAATGCTTCGCTGCGGTGGGGCCTGGTCGGGCACTATCGGCGGATGGGCATGTTGGATGCAGTCGCAGGCAGAGTCACTGGTGGGGCAACCGTGGAGTTCCGACCGAGTGGCTCCTCGATGGTTCCGTTGATACGTAGTCGGCAACAGGTGGTCGTCGCGCCGGTTGACCCGTCGAAGCTGGAAGTTGGAGACATCGTTCTCGCCCGGGTCACCGGGACCGTGTACTTGCACTTGGTGTCAGCGGTGGACCAGGCCCGGAAGCGGGTTCAGATCAGCAACAATCGCGGACGCGTCAACGGCTGGACCAGTCATGACCGTGTTTTCGGAATTTGTCTGGCGATCGAGGGTGTAGCGAGGGCCGGGGCGGACGGCAAGACGCTCGGGGTCACTTCTCCCGCAGGAACGGGGCAGCAGTCCCGCTCAAACGACAAGAATTGACGGTGCCTCCTATATCCAGCTGTCAACACGGGCCGATGACAGTCGTGGATGTTCTGCCCCTTGTGCTGACTCCGGTGCCTCGGACGTCGGCGACGCGGCGTTCGCCGAGCGCCAGTGCCAACGCCTCCCTGAGCTCGCGGTTCTCCGCTTCCAATCGCTGGTTTCGCGCGGTGGCGGCTTCCAGACGGCGAAGAATGGAGGCGTCGGATGCCCGTTGCCGGTCAGGGACCTGCCGGGCCGCGGGGACCGTGCGGTGCCGGGCTCGGAGGCGCTCGATCTCGGATCTGATGTCCGGCTGGTTGTAGAGCCAGGACCGGGAGACCTTGGCCTCGCGGGCGACAGTCTCGAAGGTGATCGCAGCACCCGCGGCGTCCATGCGCCGTAGTGCCCTGGTGGCGTGTTGCCGGGTTGCTGCTGCTCGGCGTGCTGCGGCGGCGGTGATCAGGTGGGTGTTGTCAGCTCGCATCGGCGCTCTCCTCGCCCGTGCCCGAGTCCTCCTGCATCTGGTCGATCATGCGAGTGAGGTTGTCGGCGACCTGCCGGTTCATCTCCGCGACGCGGGTGTGTCCGCAGCTGGTGGCATTGTCGATCAGCGTCAGGGTCCTGGTGCGCTGGTCACGGAGTTCGGGCAGGAACTCGGGGCCGGTGACGAAGACCGGGCAGGTCAGGCAGGCATTGGCGTGTGGGCAGGTCTTCTGGACGGGCAGTCCGCAGTGGCCGTTGGGCAGCGTCCGGGTCGCGATGCCGTAGCGGGTCTTGGCCCACTGGGCCTGGCCGAGCAGCCCGTCGGTGTCCAGTGCGGCGCGTTCGCCCTTGATGTTGACCTTCATCGCCTCCTCCCAGCGCCGACGCACCGTCTGGTCGGTGATCCGCGCGTAGTGGGCCGTCATCCGGGACGACTCGTAGTCGAGCAGGACCCGGACCACTTCCTGCGGGACGTCGCCGTTCGTCTTCTCCGAGGTGAGCCGGTGTCTCTCCGCCCGCGTTCTGGCGAGCTTGTTCCTTCCGCGACCGCGCGGGTGGCGCGGGCGAGTAACCCCCGTGGAACCACAGCGATGTGGGTGCGGGACCGGCTGGACGGGCTGTCGCGCGACGAGGACTTCGACGCCTGGTGCCCGCGCGACGGACGGCCGGACTGTCACCGGCCCAACTCGCCACGGTGAGCGTGCTGCAGTTCCTGCTCAACCTGCGCGCGACGACGTTGGATCACGAGACGCCGGTCGCAGACGAGGGTGCGGACGTCTGGTGGAACTTCATCCCCGCCTGCAAACCCTGCAACGGCTGGAAGGGAAAGCGCACGGCGAAGCGGTGGTTCACCGACCAGAAGCTCCACCGCGAGCGGCCGGAGGTCAGCTTCGACACCCGCATGATGCCGACGCGGATGGCTCTCGGATTCGAGGCCCGAGTGGAGAAAGTCAGGCGCGAGTTGCGGAACACCGACCGCCGCGACTGGTTCCGGCACCATTTCGGAACGGCACGGCACCGTAACAAGGAGGAGATGTGGGAGTGGTTCGCGGAGTGCGAGGCGATGCTGGCCCGGTATCCGTTCAAACCGTGGACCACGCCGAACGTCGGATCAGAATCTGCCGACCAGTGCCATCGCCGCATGTGCTGCGGCTGGCGGCACCCCGATGCCACCGCCATCGGGGCGGTGATCCTCCCTCAGGAACAGCGTGGCTCCTTCACACGCGCCGCCTTCGCCGCCGGCCTGTCCGAGGGAGATCTTGTCGCGACGCTCATCCGTGAGCACCTGCGGCGCGCGGGAATCCCCGAACAGCGCCGACAGTAGATTCGCGCATACGGTGCGCCGGGCGGCCCGGCGCACCGTCGCGCGGGCGCGGTCACGCCGTCGGGGCGGCGTCCCAGGCGCCGTATCCGCCGATGAGGTCGTAGACGCGCTGGTGGCCCTGGTGGCGCAGCATGCTGGCGGCGATCGAGGAGCGGCAGCCGCCGGGACAGTGCAGGACGACGGGGCGGTCGGTGGGCAGTTCGCCGTGGCGGGCCGGGAGTTCGGCGAGCGGAAGGTGGAGCGAGCCGGGGATGGCACCGACCTCGCGTTCGCCGGCGCCGCGGACGTCGACGACCAGCGGGGGCTGCTGGCCGGCGAGTTCCTCGCGCAGGGTGTGGACGGTGAGCCGGGCGCCCTGGCGCATCAGCTCGGGGTGGGCGAGGAAGACCTCCTCCGGGTCGGCGAGGTGGCCGGCCACCTTGTCGAAGCCGATCCGGGCCAGGCGGGTGACGAGTTCCGCGCCGCGCTCCTCCGGGGCGATGACCAGCAGTTCGCGCTCCGGCGCGAGCACGGTGCCGGACTGCTCGGCGAAACGCCCATCAGCGGGGACGTTGAGCGACTGCGCGAGGTGTCCGGCGGCGAAGGCGGCCGGGTCGCGGCCGTCGACCACCAGGGTGCACTCGGCGCGAAGGCGCAGGAACTCGGTGCCGGTCAGGGCGCGGACGGCGGCCGGGTCGAGCGCGCATACCGCCGTACTTCTTGATGCGGTCCGCCTTGCGCTGGCTCTGCGGGGAGTTCTTCCGCGCGTGGTAGACCTCGGCGAGGCGGGCCTTGGCCTTCTCCTGGTTGCCGAAGCCGGACTCCTCCGTCTGCCGTCCCGCCCCATTGCGGTACCTGATCTTGCACTCGTGCGGGCACTTGCTCCAGCGGGACTCCGGATGCTCGCACTCCTTGAAGAAGCTGCCCATGCCGCAGGTGAGGCCTGCGGTCGCCATCTGACTGGTACCTCCGGGAATCTTGCTGACCTTTTGCTGACCCCGGATGGTCGATCATGCCCCTGAGCTGGGCGGAAACGTCAGACTCGTGATAGCTGGGCGAAGTGCACGGGGAACCTCCTGGGCGGCGTCGGGCGCCTCGGCGTGATCTCAATACCCCCACTGGTATATGTGCCAGCATACGACCCCGCGGTCGATACGGGGCGGGGTATCACCGAACGAGGTCGATAATACCCCCAGGGGTACTATGGTGGACATTGCGCGGGGCCGCCCGTCGCCGTCGGAGACGGGCGGAACCGAGGAGGCGCCCACGCCCCTGGGGCGCCCGCCCGGCGCGCCGCCCCGCGGCGGCCCGACCGACGCCGTCCGGCCCGCACCAGACCAGACCACCGGAGAACCGCATGCCCCCGCTGCCGCCCGACCCCGGGCAGACCACCCCTGCCCAGGCCCACCGGCTCGCCCGCGCCGGCACAGCCGTCCTGCTCGACGTCCGGGAACGCGGCGAGTTCACGGCCGGCCACGCCCCCGGCGCCCTCCACCTGCCGCTGATCGCCCTGGCCGCCCGCGAACCGCTGCCGCCCGAGGCGGGCGGACGGCTCGTCCTGGCGATCTGTCACTCGGGCAACCGTTCCGCGCGGGCGGCGCAGCTGCTCGCCGAACGCGGCGTCGAGGTGCTGAACGTCGTCGGCGGCATGACCGCCTGGGAGCGGGCCGGACTGCCGGTCACCACGCCGGGCGGCGGCAGCGGCGGCGACGGCACCGGCGGCAGCGGCGGCAGCGGCGGCGACGGGAACTCCAGGGGCGCCGGGGACGCCGGGGACGCGATATGACCGCGCTGCTCCTGGCGCTGGCCGCCGGGGCCGTGGTCGGCCTCGCCCTCGGCGGCCTCGGCGGGGGCGGCAGCATGCTCGCCGTCCCCGCGCTGGTCTACCTGCTCGGCTTCAGCCCGGCCCTGGCCACCGCCGCCGCCCTGGTGATCGTCGCCGCGACCTCGCCGACCGGCCTGCTCGCGCACGCCCGGGCGGGCCGGGTCCGCTGGCGCGCCGGCGCGCTGTTCGCCGCCGCCGGGCTGCCCGCCGCCACGGCCGCCGGGGTGCTCTCGGCGCACCTGCCCGGGGCGCTGCTGACCGGCGCGTTCGCGGTGCTGGCCGGGCTGGCCGCCTGGCGGATGCTGGTGCCGCCGAAGGCCGCCCCGCAGGAACGTTCCGCCGCCGGGTGGGGCCGCTCGACGGCGACCGGCGCCGGGCTCGGCGCGGTCACCGGGCTGCTGGGTGTCGGGGGCGGGTTCCTCGCCGTCCCCGCGCTGGTCTCGGTGCTCGCCTTCACCATGGCCGAGGCGGTGGGCACCAGCCTGCTGGTGATCACCGCCAACGCGCTGGCCGCGCTGCTGCCCCGCCTCGGCGCGACCGGCGCCATCGACTGGGCCGTGGCCGCACCCTTCACCGGGGCCGCGATCCTCGGCGCCTGGGACGGAAAGCGGCTCGCCGACCGGCTCAGCGGGCGCACCCTCCAGCGGGCCTTCGCGTTCGCCCTGCTCGGCGTGGCCGCGCTGATGCTGGTCACCGCCCTGCGCTGACGCCGGTCGCCGCGCTGCGCTGATGCCGGCCACCGCCCCGCACCGACGCCGGGCGGGCCCCGGCTCCCGGCGCGCGAACCGGAGGACGAGTCCGGAGGGCGGCAGCCGACCGTGCGCCGACCGTTGACGCGACTCGGATAGTCATGTGACATTGCACATGTCACCCAGCGCCGCTCCGGCGATTTGAACGTTCAAACCCCTGCCCGCGCACGCCGCCCCGCCCCCTGACGCACCGCCACCCGTCCGACAGGAGAGCCCCGATGCCCCCCACCCGCGCCCCGCGCCGCCGACCGGTCCGCGCCCTGCCCTCGGGCTTGGCCGTCCTGGCCGTCCTCGCCGTCCAAGCCGTCGGCGCGGGACCGGCCCGAGCCGACGGCCCGGCCCCGCTGGTCGACGGCGGCGGCTACGTCCTCGGCTCCGTCCTGGACAGCGGCTGCCTCGGCCCGCAGTACGCGCAGCCGGCGGCCGGCACGCCCGTCGTCGGCGCGGCCTGCCAGGGACTGCTCAGCCAGCGCTGGCAACTGCACCGCACCACCGACGGCTACCGGCTGGTCAACGCCGCGAGCGGACGCTGCCTGACCCTCGACGGCACCGGGCGGCACCCCGGCACGGCCGACTGCGGCACCGACCCCGCCGCCGAGACCTTCGCCATCTCCCCGGCACCGGGCGGGAGTCACACCCTGACCGCACACGGCGCCTGCCTCACCACGGCGGCCGACCGCGAGCAAGACGGCGCCGCCGACCACGAGCAGAGCAGCGCAGCCGACCGCCGCCGTTGCGACGCCCGGCCCGCCCACCGCTGGACCCTCACCCGCAGCGAACCGCTCACCCTCACCGACCCCGGCTTCGAACAGGGCACGGACGGCTGGACGTTCACCGAGCACACCGGCGTCGCCACCAACAACCCGCACGGCGGCACCCGCCTCGCCTACCTGGACGCCGGCTCCGGCCACCGGATCGCCCAGCAGGTCACCGCCGTCACCGCCGGCAGCTACGACCTGTCCGCCTGGATCGCCACCGGCGGCGCCGGCGGCACCTTCTCCGTCAGCGTCAACGGCACCGTGGTCCGCTCGCTGACCCTGCCCGAGCAGCCCGTCTACGCGAAGTACACCCTGCCCCGGGTGCACGTCGCGGCCGGCGACCGGCTCACCCTCGGCATCGGCTCCTCCCCCACCGGCTGGGTCAACGCGGACGACGCCTCCGTCGCCCCGTCCGCCCCCGGCGACCCGAGGATCAGCTCCTCGGACCCGGAGGTCGTCGCCCTGTTCGACTGGGCCAAGACCAAGGCCAACAGCTGGGTGCAGCAGGCCGGCACCACCGGCGTGCTCAACCAGGACGAGAACAACCCCGGCGGCACCGGCACCACCACCTACGACACCACCTACTGGGCCGGCTACCCGTTCCGCTCCGACTTCTACAGCCGCGACTTCGCCCACCAGCTGGTCGGCGCCCACCTGCTCGGCCTGGACGCCGAGAACAAGACCATGCTGCGCGGCTTCGCCGGCTCCGCCACCGAGACCAACAAGCTCTACCCGGTCTGGGCGCTCAACTTCGACGCCAGGACGTACGGCAGCATCGACTACCGGAGCCCCGACCGCTTCGTGCGCGAGCTGCCCGCGCCGTTCGAGCTGGTCGAGAAGGCCGGCGAGGCCTACCGGTGGACGGGGGACCGCGACTACGCCGACGACCCCGCGCTGAGCGGCTACGTCCGCAACACCCTCGGCCCCTTCATCGCCCAGCACCCCGGCCCGGTCGACAACGGCGGCCTCCCCATCCCGCAGGCCACCAGCCGCAGCATCTTCGCCGGCACCGCGAGCTACGCCGAGAACGCCACCAGCACCTACGCCGAGGCCGGCGACGCGATCGGCGCCCAGTACCAGGCGTACCTCGCCGCCGAGACCCTGGCCACCGCCAAGGGCGACACCGCCGCCGCCACCGGCTACCGGCAGGCCGCCACCGCGCTGCGCGACTACGTCAACACCACCTGGAGCGTGGACCGGCAGCAGCCCGGCGAGGTCGTGCACGGCTACGACACCACCGGCAAGCCGGTGACCGGCTGGGGCTACGAGTCCAGCGTGCTGATGCCGGTCAAGCAGTTGCTCGACCCCGGCCCGCGCCGGGACGCCCTCCTCGCCGCCATCGACGCCGCCGACTCCGGCCCGCAGCGCTCGACCAACCTGGAGGCCTACACCTACCTGCCGGACGCCTTCTTCGCCAACCACGACGGCGACACCGCCTGGAAGTGGATGCGGCAGATCTACCAGGGCGTCGACCAGCTCCACGCGAGCGGCCGGATGCTCAACGGCGACTACCCCGAGGTCCCGTTCACCCTGCTCGGCCAGACCGTGCAGGGCCTGCTCGGCGTCGAGCCCGACGCCGCCGCGCACACCCTCGTGACCGCCTCCCGGCTGCCCGCCTCGATGGGCTGGCTGGAGGTCGCCGACATCCCGGTCGGCGCCGGCTCGGTCACCGTCCGGCACGACGGCCACCGCAGCAGCACCGTCACCAACACCGGCGGCGCGCCGCTCACCTGGGAGGCCCGCTTCACCGGCCCGCACGGCGGGATCACCGTCGACGGCAAGGCCCGGCCCACCCGGACCAGGACCGTCGACGGCGTGACCTACACCTACGCCACCGTCACCCTCGCCCCCGGGCACACCGCGAGCGCCGCCGTCACCGACTGACCCCCACACCGCAGTACCGCGGCCGGCCGACCCCCAACCGGCCGGCCGCGCACCCCGAACCACCCGACGCACCATCACCTCCCCCACACCCGCAGGAGTGCGCATGCGCCACATCCCCCACCGCCTCGCGGCACCCGTGCTCGCGCTGGCCCTCGCCGCCACCGGCCTCGGCGCCCTCACCCTCGGCACGGCCGCCCCCGCCGCCGCCCTGGGCAACGGCAACGCCCTCACCCCGCCCATGGGGTGGAACTCCTGGAACTCCCTCGGCACCGAGGTCACCGAGGACCAGGTCGTCCAGACCATCGACTTCATGGCCGCCAACGGCCTGGTCGCGGCCGGCTACGACACCGTCACCATCGACGACGGCTGGTCGCTCTGGCACCGCGACGGCCAGACCACCGACCTCGTCCGCAACGCCGACGGCGCCATGCAGCTCTACGACACCGCCGGAAACCCCGTCGCCGGCACCGACGGCACCGGCACCGACCCCACCTCCGGCCACCTCATCCCCCGCCCGGACCACTTCCCGTCACAGACCGTCAACGGGCGGACCGTCAACGGCATCGAGTACCTCGCCCAGTACGCGCACAGCAAGGGCGTGAAGTTCGGCCTCTACGCCACCGACACCTACCTCACCTGCCAGATGCACCCCGGCAGCCTCGGCCACGAGAGCACCGACGCGGGCGACTTCGTCTCCTGGGGCGTCGACTACGTCAAGTACGACGACTGCCCCTACGGCCCACAGATCACCGGCCCGGACGGCCACAACTACTACACCCAGGGCGAGGGAAAGGAACTCACCCGCTCGGTCTACGCCCGCGTCCAGGCCTTCCAGCACGCCCTCGACGCCGCCTCCGCCGCGCAGGGCCGGCCCAAGGTCACCCTCAGCGTCTCCGCCCAGCCCGCCCACACCGGCGTCCCGTACCTGCTCGCGGCCGACGACCCGGCGCGCACCGACCCGGTGGTGCAGGCCGCCGGCACCGCGCCGTTCCAGGCGCCCGGCTACGCGCCGACCGGCGTCTGGTGCGGCCAGGTCGCCAACCTCTGCCGGATCGGCGGCGACCGCGACAGCGAGCTCGACGGGGTGCTCTGGAACGGGCAGTTGCAGACCGCGCTGCAGTACCCCGGCAACGTGCGCCCGGGCAGCTGGAACGACCTCGACATGATGTTCACCGGCTGGCAGGACGTCTACGGCGCCTGGGGCACCACCGACACCTGCACCTGCCACAAGCCGTTCACCGACGACGAGTCCCGCACCGAGACCTCCGTCCTCGCGATGCTCGCCGCCCCGCTGGTCTCCGGCGCAGACCTGCGCACCGCCGCGCAGTCCCAGCACAGCGCGGACGGCCACACCTGGTCCACCGGGATCGACGCCGCGAGCCTGGCGATCCTGAAGAACCGCGACGTCATAGCCATCGACCAGGACGCCCTGGCCAAGCCCGCCACCCTGGTCGGCGCCAAACCCGCGAACGCCACCGCGCCGGTCGTCCTCCAGCGGCGGCTGGCGAACGGCGACACCGCCGTGCTGCTCGTCAACCAGGACCCGGCCGCGAGCCGCACGGTGAGCACCAGCCTCGGCGAACTCGGCCTCACCGGGCCCGGCTACACCGCCAAGGAGCTGTGGACGGGCGCGAGTTCGACCGTCACCGGCACGCTCGGCGCCTCGGTTGCCCCGCACGGCGTGGCGCTGTACCGGCTCAGCGCCCGGCCGGCCACCGGGCCGGCCGCGGTGGTCGACGACGGTCGCTACCACGCGATCGGCGCCGGCGGCAGCGGCGGGCTGGTCCTCGAAGTGGCGGGGACCTGTAGCTCGCCGCTCGGCGCCGTCGCCGACGTCAACACCTGGTGGCCCACGCACACCTCCGAGCAGTGGACCTTCACCAGCAACCCGGACGGCACCGTGCGGATCGCCGACAACTGCGCCACCGCCACCCACGCGCACACCGTGCTCGCCGCCGGCACCGACCCCGGCAACAGCGCCTACCTGCTCGACTACTCGCCCGGCAACCGCTGGCAGGAGTGGCGGGTCACCCAGGACGGCGCCACCGGCACGCTCACCGTCACCAACGTCGCCACCGGCCTGGTCCTCAACGCCCGCACCGGCACGGCGGGTTCGACCGTGACCACGGACGCGGCCGACGGCGCCGCCCCCGGACAGGGCTGGAGCGTCGTGTCCTGACCTCACCGGCGCCCGCGCCCTGACCACGTCCCCTGACCACGTCCCCTGATCACGCCTCCTGAGCGCGTCTCCTGATCACGCTCCCGGGCGCTCCTCCACCACGACGCCGACGCCCGGCCAGTGGCGCGCCAGGTCGGCGAAGAAGCGCCCGGCGTCGATCGCCGCCTCGGGCGGGTGGACGCCCGGGGCGCGGACGCCGCCGTCCAGGAGCTGGGCGAGGCCGAGGGCCGCCGGCACGCCGGTGCTCTCGGCCATGTCGCCGAGCAGGGCCTCGGCGCCGGTGAGCCGGGCGAGGACGGTGACCGGCCGGCCGTCGCGGCTGCCGGTGGCGGCGGCGAAGAAGCCGGGGAGGCTGCCGGGGCCGGGGAAGCGGGCCGCGCGGGCGGCGGCCCGCAGGGTGCGGCGCAGCGTGGGGCGGTCGAGGTCGACGGCGGCGGTCTCGTTGCCGAGACGCCCGGCGTCGAGGTCGTCCCGCAGGACGTCCAGGTAGGCGGCCGTCCTGGTGGTGACGACCATGAGGTTGGCGGCCGTGCCGCCGGGTCGCAGGCTGCGGTGCAGGGTGACCGGTTCGGGGTGGCCGACGGTGTACGCGGTGCCGCGGTGGCCGCCGGGCAGGTCGAGGGCGACCGGCCGCAGCGGGGGCCGCTGGACGACCCGGCCGCCGTCGACCACCGCGACCGTCCCGCTGATCTGCTGCATCCAGTGCACGGCGGCCGCCAGCGGGGCACCGTCCGGTCCGAGCAGGGAGGTGTCGTCGGGTTCGGCGCCCGCGTCGACGGGCCAGGCGGTGTAGAGGTCGGTCAGGGTGTCGAGGCGGGCGGCGGCCCGGACGGCGAGCAGGTTGCTGACGCCGGGGCTGGCGCCCATGCCGATCACGGCGCGGACGCCGGCGGCGCGGGCCGCGTCGTCGAGTTCCAGCATGGCGACGGTGGGTTCCCAGTCGTCGCAGATGTCCAGGTAGTGGGTGCCGGTGCGGATCGCCGCGCGCAGCACGCCGAGGCCGAAGCGGTAGTACGGGCCGACGGTGTTGAGGACGGCGTCGGCCTTCGCGAGGGCGGCGTGCAGTTGCACCCCGTCGGTGACGTCGACCTGGCGGGCCCGGACCGGTACCGGGCCGCCGTCGAGGGCGGCGGCGGTGCGGCGGGCGGCGTCCGGGTCGCGGTCGGCGATCACGAGTTCGTGGACGCCGGGCAGTCGGGCGGCGACCCGGGCGGCGACGCGGCCCATCGCTCCCGCTCCGCCGAGGGCGAGCACTCTCATCGTCGTTTCTCCTTTCGCCGGCCTGTGTTCACCGGCTGTGCGGCTGGGCCGTCAGCGCTGCCCGAGCGAGGTCAGGAAGCCGCGGTGCTCGTCGAGGTAGCCGGGGCTGAACAGCGAGCGGGGTGCGGTGGGGCCGTCCCCGTGGACGAGGACGACCAGGCCGGCGGGGGTGCGGCCGCCGGACGGGCGGGCGAGGACGCCGCGCAGCGCCTGTCTGCCGCCGGTGATGGTGACGCGTCCCTCCCTGAGGTCGTACTCGTTCCGGTACACCACCCAGCCACCCGCGCCGAGCAGGAGCACTACCACGGACAGCAGTGATCCCCAGAGCAGCCATCGCCGGCGCATCTTCGTTCCGCTAACCTATCGTTCTCAAAACGAACGTATCAGATCTGAACGCATTAGGATGGTCGCCATGGTGGAGATTCCGACCCGGGTGCTGGTCGAGGCGATGGTCCGCAGGGACGGCACGGTCGACTGCGGCGACCTGTACACCGTGGCCGGCCTGCTCGGGATGACCGACCAGCAGGTCCGGCTGACCGTCAAGCGCCTCACCGACGAGGGGCGGTTCGTCCAGGAGGGGCGCGGCCGCCGGGCCCTGCTGCGGGCCACCGCCGAGACCCGGCGCTCGATCGACCCCGACGTCGAGCACGTGGCGTTGATGTACGCCCAGGACCGCGGCCGGGCCCCCTGGGACGGCGTCTGGCACCTCGCGGGATTCGCCGTCCCCGAGCACGCCCGGCCCGCCCGGGACGCGCTGCGCGAGGCGATCCTCCGGCTCGGCGGCGCCCCGGTGCAGAACGGCCTCTACGTCTCGCCGCACCCCTGGGAGGAGGACGTCCTGGCCGAGGCCGCCGCCCTGGACGTGCGCGGCCACCTCACCCTCCTCACCAGCCCCGACCTGCGCGCCGGCGAGACCGACGACCCCCGCGCGCTCGCCCGGCGCTGGTGGCCGCTGGACCAGGTCGCCGAGGGCCACCAGCGGCTCGCCGAGGTCGCGTCCGACCGCCTCGACCGGCTGGAGAAGGGCCTCACCGGCCCCGAACTGCTCACCGTCGCCCTGGAGTTGGCCGCCGCCCTCACCGAGGCCATGGAGCCCGACCCGCTGCTGCCGCCGGAGCTCCTGCCACAGCCCTGGCCCGGCACCGCGGCCCGCGAACTCGTCGCCCGCTGCTGGGCGCTGCTGCTCGCCGACCCCGGGCCGGGCGCACCCCGGCTGTTCGACGCCTACGCCGAGGTCGTCGCGGCCGTCACCGCGTAGCCGCCGGACCCGGCTCGGTCGCCTCCGTCGCGGCCGGGGCTGCGGGCGCGACCGGCTCCGGCAGGGTGCGGAACAGCAGCCAGCTCAGCACCGGCATCAGCACCAACGGCAGCAGGGCGGTGCGCAGCGAGGTCGCGTCGGCGAGACCGCCGATCACCGGGCTCGCCAGGCCGCCGATGCTGACGGTCAGGCCCAGCGTGATCCCGCTGGCGGTGCCGATCCGCGAAGGCAGGTAGTCCTGCCCCAGCGTGACCTGCAACGAGAACGGCACGTACAGGCCCGCCGAGGTCAGCGCCACGAAGACGTACAGCGCCGGGCCCGGCACCAGCACCACGCCCGCCACGGCCACCGCCGCCACCAGGTACGACCAGCGCGCCACCGCGACCCGGCCCCAGCGGTCCGCCAGCGCGCCGCCCAGCACCGAACCCACCGCGCCGCCCGCGTACAGCACCACCAGCGCCGCGGTGCCCGCCGCCGTACCGCCGCCGACCCGCTGGGTGGCGAACAGCGCGAGGAAGGTGCTCAGGCCGGTGAAAGCGATCGAGCGGCACACCACGGCCAGCGACAGCCGCACGAACGAGGCCCGGTCGTCGGCCCCGGCCACCGGCGCCGGAGCCGTCCCGGCGGCCCGCCGGCGCTCCAGTTCGCGCAGCACCGGCAGGCACAGGACGGCGCCCGCGAGCGCCGGCAGCACCAGCAGCGGGGTCAGCCGCAGGCCGCCGCCCGAGACCACCACGGACACCAGCAGCGGGGCCGCCGCGAAGCCCAGGTTGCCGCCCAGCGAGAACCAGGCCATCCCCCGGTGGCCGTCCCGCGCGGCCAGCCGGGCGACCCGGGCGGACTCCGGGTGGTACGCGGCCACCCCGACCCCGGACAGCGCCACGAACGCCAGGGTCAGCGGGTACGAGCCGCTCACCCCGCTGAGCGCGATGCCCACGCCGCCCACCAGGGTGCTGACCGGAAGCAGCCAGGGCAGCGGGCGGCGGTCGGTGATCGCGCCGAACAGCGGCTGCGCCACCGAGGAGAGCAGGGAGGCGGCGAGCACCACGCCCGAGACGGCGGCGTAGCCGTAGCCGCGCTCGGCCGCGAAGAACGGGACCAGGGCGGCCACCGCGCCCTGGTAGACGTCCACGCAGGCGTGTCCGAGGGACAGCAGGGTGATCGAGGAGTCCCGCTTGCCGGATGTGCTCTTCGGATGGTCAGGCGTACTCGGCGTACTCGGCGTACTCGGTGTATTCGGCGTACTGGAGGTGTTGGACGCACTGGGCGTAGTGATCGGCGGGTTGTCCGGCGTTGTCTTCGGCATGCCGACATGCTCGGCGCAACGGCACCTGTCGGGCTTCCGATAATCTGCCAGGTGATGCCGAACATCCGCCACGACCCCGTCGCCCCGACCCGCGTTCAGCGGCTGGCGTCCGGCGCCGGGATCGACGCCCACCGCCACGACGACCACCAGATCGCCTACGCGGCCAGCGGCGTGCTCGCCATCACCACCGACGCCGGCTCCTGGGTCGCCCCCGGAACCCGCGCCATCTGGGTCCCGGCCGGCACCGTGCACGCCCACCAGGCCCACGGCGAACTGGACCTCCACCTGGTCGGGCTGCCCGCCACCGAGAACCCGCTCGGCCTGGACCGGCCGACCGTGCTCGCCGTCGGGCCGCTGCTGCGCGAGCTGATCGTCGCCTACACCCGCACCCCCGAGGACGACAGCCCCGAACGGGCCCGGCTGCGCGCCGTCCTGCTCGACCAGCTGCGCGCCTCCCCGCAGCAGCCGCTGCACCTGCCCGCCCCCGCCACACCGCTGCTGCGCGCGGTCTGCGACCGGCTCCGCGCCGATCCGGCCGACCAGCGCACCCTCACCGAACTGGGCCGGGCGGTCGGCGCCAGCGACCGCACGCTCTCCCGGCTCTTCCGGGCCGACCTCGGCATGACCTTCCCGCAGTGGCGCACCCAGCTGCGGCTGCACCACGCACTGGTGCTGCTCGCCGAGGGCCTGCCCGTCACCACGGTCGCGCACCGCTGCGGCTGGTCCTCCGCGAGCGCCTTCATCGACGTCTTCCGCCGCACCTTCGGCCACACCCCGGGCCGCCACCCCGCGTACTGACCCCGAATCGTCCGCCGCTGGTGGCAGGGTGGGGAGCATGTGCGGTCGTTTCGTCTCCACCACCACGCCCCAGGACCTCGTCGCCCTGCTCGGGGAACTGCGCTGGGATCCGGCCGAGTCGTTCGCGCCGAGCTGGAACGTGGCGCCCACCGACCCGGTGCCCGCCGTCCTGGAACGCGTCGACCGGGAGAGCGGCGAGCTGCTGCGGCTGCTGCGCCCGCTGCGCTGGGGCCTGGTGCCGTCCTGGTCCAAGGATCCCTCCGGCGGCGCCCGCATGATCAACGCCCGCTCGGAGACCGTCCACCTCAAGCCCGCCTTCCGCAAGGCCTTCACCACCCGGCGCTGCGTCATCCCCGCCGACGGCTACTTCGAGTGGCGCGAGGTGCCCGCCGCCGCCGGCCGGAAGAAGTACAAGCAGCCGTACTTCCTCAGCACCGGCTCGGTCATGCTGATGGCCGGCCTGTACGAGTTCTGGCGCGACCACACCCGGCCCGAGGACGACCCGGTGGCCTGGCTCGCCACCGCCACCCTCATCACCACCGACGCCACCGACAGCGCCGGGCGCGTCCACGACCGGATGCCGCTCACCATCGCCCCCGCCGACCTGGCCGCCTGGCTCGCCCCCGATCTCACGGACTCCGACGAACTCCACCACCTGCTGCGCCGCCCCGCCGACGGCGCCCTGCGGGTGCGGGCCGTCTCCCCCGCCGTCAACAGCGTCCGCGCCAACGGGCCGGAACTGCTCGACCCCGCGCTGGACCCGCTGGGACTGGCGGACTGACGCCGCCCGGCCGTCAGGCGATCCGGCCGGCCAGCCCGGGGTAGTCGAGGACCAGGCCGTCCCGGTCCAGCACGAGGTCGCTGCGGAAGTCCCCGGAGGCGTAGCGGACGGTGGCCCGCCCGCCGTCCAGGCCGAGGTGGGTGTAGGTCTGGCGGGAGGGGTGCACCGTCAGGTCGGGCACCCGGATCCACGCCATCAGGAAGTGCCGCTCGCCCGGGCCCCGGTGGAGGCCGTGGCGCAGCACCGGCGGGGTGTTGGTCACCGGGGAGAGCCCGAGGTCGCAGTCCAGCGCGCCGGCCAGGTCGGGCCGTTCCACGCCGTCGACGCTCCAGCGGCCGCCGTCCTGACGCAGTTCCAGCTCGCGGACGCCGTCGGCGGTCTCGGCCCGGACCCGCATCCGCCGGGTGACGAAGCCCTCACCGGTCTCCAGTTCGTACGTCAGCCAGTACGGCGCGGGCCGCGCGGCGGCGACCCGGCCGCGGGCGTGCAGGGCGGCGGCACCGAGCTCGACCCAGGACGTCTCCAGGCCGCCCGTCTCGGCGACCTGCCAGGTGGGAGCGGTGTGCGTGATCATCCGCGTACGCTACCGTCCGGTACCGACAGGCGCGCGCCCGGCTCCGGGCAGCCGGCGGGATCCGGTGACACGGCGCCCGCCCGCGACTACGGTGGGCGGGCGGAACCGTACGTGGGGGTGAGGGCGCCGAAGTGTTGATGTCCAGGACGACGCATGTCCGGCCTGAGGGCGGCCTGCCCGACCACGAGGCCTTCGACCAGCGGCGCCGCCCGGTCTCGCCCGCCACCGCCGGGAACCCGCACGCCGAGCAGCGGGCGGCCGTACTGCCGCCCGAGGCGGCGCGGGCCGCGCTGACCGTCGAGGCGAGCGCCCCCGCTCCCAACCTGCCGCCCCGCGCCGCGGACCGGCTCGTGGGCCGCGACGACGCGTTGCGGGCGATCGCCGAGGCGCTGTCGGACGGCGACGGCAGCGGGCTGGTCACCCAGGCCACCACGCTGCACGGCCTCGGCGGGGTCGGCAAGACCACCGTCGCGCTGCACTACGCCTACGCCGAGGCCGCGCACTACCGGCTGATCTGGTGGATCACCGCCGAGTCCGAGGAGCAGCTCGCCGAGGCCTTCGCCGACCTCGCCGTCCACCTCCACCCCACCTGGGCCCTCACCGCCCCGCCCGGCCAGCAGGTCGAGTGGGCGCTCGCCTGGCTGCGCGCCCACGACCGCTGGCTGCTCGTCTACGACAACGCCGAGGACCCGGTCCACCTCACCCCCTATCTCGGCCGGCTGCTCGGCTGCGGCCACCAGTTGGTCACCAGCCGCCGCGCCGGCGGCTGGCACCCCGGCATCCGCCCGGTGCGGATCGACGTCCTCGACGCCCCCGAGGCCACCCGGCTGCTCTGCGGCGCCGCCCACCCCGGGGCGCGGGCCGAACAGGCCGAGGTGCTCGCCCTCGCCGACGAACTCGGCCACCTGCCGCTCGCCCTCGCCCAGGCCGGCGCCTACGTGCAGCAGACCGGCACGACCTTCGCCGCCTACCGCGAGCTGCTGCGCACCAGCAGCCGGGACCGCCCTGACGCCGGCTCCGGCTCCGACTCCGGTACTGGCTCCGGCGCGGTGGCCACCGTCTCCCGGCTCTGGCACACCACCCTGCGCGCCGTCCAGGCCACCGCCCCGTTCGCCGTCGAGCTGCTGCGCACGCTCGCCTGGTACGCCCCCGAGGCACTGCCGCGCGAAACCCTGACGCCCTTCGGCGCGCGCCGCCCGGCCGAGGTCGACTCCGCGCTGCGGCTGCTCGCCGACTACAACCTGATCACCCTCGGCGAGACCGTCACCGTGCACCGCCTGCTCCAGGGCGTGCTGCGCCGTTCCGACGGCGCCCGCCCGCTGCGCCGGCGCGCCGAACAGCAGCTCGCCGAGGCCGCCGCCCGGCTCTGGCCGACCGCCGGGCCCCGGCTGCGCCGGGCGCTGCTGCCGCACATCCGCGAGCTGGCCGCCGGCGGCCCGTCCGATCACCCCACCCCGCAGACCGTCGCGCTGTACCGGCTGGCCGCCGGCGAGCTGACCGACCGGGCCCAGCGGGTGTTCGCCATCCCGCTGGTCACCGCGATGGCCGACGGCCAGACCCGCCTGCTGGGCTCCGACCACCCCGACACCCTGGCCACCCGGGGCCGGCTCGCCGAACTCCACACCCGGGCCGGCGACCCGGCCCGCGCCGTCGCGCTCTGCCGGGCGGTGGTGGCCGACCGCACCCGCCTCCAGGGCCACGACCACCCGGCCACCCTCGCCGACCGCAGCACCCTCGCCCACGCCTACCGCAAGGCGGGTGAACACCGGTGCGCTGTCGAGGAGTTCCGCGCTGTGGTAGCCGACCGGGCCCGGGTGCTCGGCGCCGACAGCCGGGAGACCCTCACCAGCCGCGCGGGCCTGGCCTACGCCCTCCAGGTGGCCGGTCAACACCAGGCGGCGGTAGCGGAGTTCGAGCGGCTGCTGGCCGACGCCGGCCGGGTCCTGGACGACCCCGACCACCCGGACATCCTGGCCCACCGCAACGGGCTCGCGTACGCCCAACTCACCGCCGGTCAGCACCGGTTGGCCATCACCCTGTACGAGCAGGCGGTGGCCGACCGGGCCCGGGTGCTCGGCGCCGACCACCCCGACACCCTCACCAGCCGCGACTGGCTCGCGGCCGCCCACGTCGTCGCGGGAGACCACCGGGCCGCGGTCGCCGGGTACGAGGCGCTGGTCGCCGACCACGTCCGGGTCCAGGGGCCGGACCACCCGCAGACCCTCTTCGCGCGCGGCCGGCTGGCGACGGCCCACTGCGAGGCCGGGCACCCGACCTCGGCGGTCACCCGGTTCACCGATCTGGTCGGCGACTACACCCGCGTCCTCGGGCCCGACCACCCCCACACGCTGGACGCGCGCAGCGGTCTCGCCCACGCCCACCGCGAGGCGGGCCAGCTCCGGACGGCGGTGGACGAACACCGGGCGCTGGTCCGCGACCGCGCCCGCGCCCAGGGGCCGGACCACCCCGGCACGCTGGAGGAGCGCAGCGACCTCGCCTACGCGCTGCGCGTCGCGGGCCGGACCGGCCGTGAACTGGCCGAGTTCGAGGACCTGGTGGCCCACCGCGCCCGCGTCCAGGGCCCGGACCACCCGGACACCCTGGACGAACGGTCCAACCTCACCCGCACCCTGCTGCTCGCCGGGCGCCCCCGCACGGCGCTCGCCGAATGCCAGCGGCTCCTCGCCGACCGCGAGCGGGTCCACGGCCCCGACCACTACGAGACCTTCGAGGCTCGGCTGAGCCTGGCCCGGGCCTTCGGCGACGCCGGCGACCACCGACACGCGGCGGAGCTGTGCGACCGACTCGTCGCCGACCGGCTGCGGGTGCTCGGCGCCGACCACCCCGCCGTCCTCCACACCCGCGGCTGGCAGGCCTGGCTGCACGGCGCGGCGGAGCACCACCGGCGGGCCGTGGAACTGCGCGAACGGCTGGTGGCCGACTACGACCGGGTCCACGGCCCCGACCACCCGCAGACCCTCAACGCCCGCACCGGCCTGGCCTACGCCCTCCAGAGCGCGGGACGGATCCGGGAGGCGCTCGTCGAGCGCGAACGGGTGCTGGCCGACCTGACCCTGGTGCTCGGCGCCGGGCATCCCACCACCCTCAGCGCCCGCCTCCAGCTGGCACGGACCCACGACGAGAGCGGCGACCACCCGCGCGCCGTGGAGCTGTACGCGGAACTGGTCGCCGACTGCATCCGGCTGTACGGCGAGGAGCACCCCCGCACCCTCAGCACCCGGTGGTGGCTCGCCTCCGCGCACGGGGACGCCGGGGAGCACCGGCACGCGGCGGAACTGTACGAAGCACTGGCAGCCGACCGCGCCCGGCTCCAGGGCCCCGACCACCCGGAGACGCTCAACACCCGCCGGTGGCACGCCGACAGCTGCCGGGAGGCGGGCGACCACCGGCGGGCCGTCACGCTGTCCGAAACCCTGGTGGCCGACCAAGCCCGCGTCCACGGACCGGAACACCCCGACACCCTGGGCGCCCGTCTGGTGCTGGCGCAGGCGCTCACCGCCGCCGGCCGGCACCGCCGGGCGCTGGAGCTCCACCAGGAGCTCGTCGCGGACCGGGCCCGGATCCAGGGTCCCGACCACCCGGACACCCTCAATGCCCGCTGGTGGCTGGCACACGACTGCCAGCGGGCCGGCGAGCACCGCCGCGCGGTGGAGCTGTACGACGCACTGGCGGCCGATCGCGGCCGGATCCTGGGCGCCGACCACCCCCAGACCCTCACCGCCCGCTGGTGGCAGGCGAACGGTCACCAGCGGGCCGGCCACCACCACCGTGCGGTGGAGCTGTTCGACGCGCTGGTGGCCGACGACACCCGGATCCGCGGTGCCGACCACCCCGAGACGCTGGCCACGCGCGCCGGACTGGCCTGGGCCACCTCCTCCGCGAACGACCACCGCCACGCCATCGCCCGCTACGAGGCCCTGGCCGCCGACCGCACCCGGATCCACGGCGCCGACCACCCGCTGGCCCTGGACGCCCGCGGCTCCCTGGCCTGGGCGCACGCCGAGGCGGGCGACCACCGCCGCGCCGCAGAGCTGCACTCCGCGCTGGTGGCCGACCGCACCCGGATCCAGGGCCCCGACCACCCCGACACCCTTGGCACCCGGCGCTCGCAGGCGGCGGGCCACCACGAGGTCGGCGAACTCGACCGCGCCCTGGAGCTGTACGAGGCACTGGTCGCGGACCTGGCCCGGGTCCTGGGCGCCGACCACCCCGACACCCTGGACACCCGGCTCGGCCTGGCCCGGACCTGCCGCGAGGCGGCCGAGCACGACCGCTCGGTGGACCTGTTCCGGGCCCTGGTCGCCGACTACGAGCGGGCGCTCGGACCGGACCACCCCGACACCCTCGACGCGCGGCTCGGCCTCGCGCGGTCGGTGGTGGCGGCGGGCGACCACCCCGCCGCCGCCGAGCTGTACACGGCGCTGCTGGCCGACCAGGAGCGGGCGCAGGGCCCGGACCACCCGGACACGCTCACCACCCGGTGGTGGCAGGCCGCCGCCCACCGCGACGCGGACGACCAGCGCCGCGCGGCCGAGGCCTTCGGCGCCGTCGCCGCCGACCGGGCCCGGGTGCTCGGCGCCGACCACCCCGACACCCTCAACGCCCGCTGGTGGCAGGCCTCCTCGTACCGCGCGGGCTACGACCTCCAACGCGCGCTCGACCTCGCCGTGCCCCTGGTCGCCGACACCGAGCGGGTGCTCGGGCCCGACCACCCCGACGCCCTCGGCGCCCGGTTCCTGCTGGCCTGGACGTACCGGTCGGGCGGCGACCACCGCCCCGCGACGGAACTCGACGAGGCGCTGCTGCGGGACCGGATCCGGCTCCAGGGCCCGGACCACCCCGACACCCTCGCCTGTCGCGGCAGCCTCGCCCAGGACCGCCGGCTCGCGGGCCTCCTGCACCAGGCCGAGGCCGAACGGGAGGCGCTGGCCGCCGACCGTGCACGCATCCACGGCCCCGACCACCCGGACACCCTCCTCCAACTCTCCCAACTCGCCGAGGCCGTCCTCGCCACCGGCGAACTCGACCGCGCCACAGCCCTGTTCACCGAGCTGATCGCCCACCGGACCCGGGTCCAGGGCGCGGACCACCCGGACACCCTCGGCGAGCGCTCCGGCCTCGCCTCCGTCCACGCCCGCGCCGGCCGGCAGCGGCAGGAGATCGTCGAACGGCTGATGCTGCTCGCCGACCACGAGCGCGTACACGGCCAGGACCACCCCGACACCCTCACCGCGTGCACCGACCTCGCCCACGCCCACCGCCGCCGCTGGGAGCACGACCGCGCCGACGCGCTCTACCGCGCCCTGCTGGCCGACCGCACCCGGATCCTCGGTGCCGAACACCCCGGCGCCCCGGACACCATCGATGCCCTCGACTCCCTCGACGACCGGGACAGCATCGCGCTCAACCTCGTCGAGGCCGGCCGGTACGCGGAGGGCGCCGACTGCTACCGGGAGGCGCTGGCCGCCGCCGAATCGGCCCTCGGCCCGGAGCACCTGCTCGCCCACGCCGTGCGGTACGGCCTCGCCCAGGCCCTGCTGCTCGCCGGGGACCACGCCGGCGCGATCGCCGAACTGTCACCCCTGACGGCGGACTGGACCCGACCCGCCGGCCCCGCACTGCCCGGCCTCGTCCGCTCCGGGTGCGTCCTCGCCGTCGCCCGCCACCTCAACGGGGAGCACGAGGCGGCGGTGCGCCTGGCCGCCACCCTTGCCGCCTGCGCGGACGACGCCCTCGGCAGCACCGACGACGCCACCCTCGCCGCCCGCGAGGCCCACGCGCTGCTCCTGGCCTGCGGCCCGCGGCCGCTGCGCGCCGTCGTCCGGCTGGAGGAACTCGCCGAGGAGTGCGCCGCGAGCCACGGCCCGCGCAACTCCCTCACCCTGAGCATCCGCCAGAGCCTCGCCCACGCGCGGCTGCGGGCCGGAGACGCCGTCGGGGCGGTGCGGGTGTACGAGGGCATCGTCGCCGACCGGCTCCCGACCGGGGCACTGGTGACCGGACACCGGCACGCCGACGACGTCGCCGTCAGCCTCGGCACCCTGCGCCCCGGGCTGCTCCCGGTGTTCCCCACCCTGGCCGTCGGCCTGGCCGCCGCGCTCGCCGCGAGTGGGCGCCGGGACGCCGCCCGGGACCTGCTGGTGTCCGTCCACACCGCGCGCCGGACCCTGATGGGCCCCGGCCATCCGCTGGCGGTGGAGAGCCGGACGGCCCTGGCCCGACTCGACGGCGGCGCAGCGCAGTCGCCGACCCCACTCGACGGCGGCGGGCCGGAGTCGCTGCCGGCCGCACCCGTCCGCGCGGAGCTCGGGCCGGAACCGTCCGAGCCGGCCGCGCTGATCCGGTGCTCGCGCGGGTCGCGGCGCCGCTCCCCGGCGCCCGCGGTACCGAGGACGGCCTGGCGGCCCCGGCTCACCCTGCTCGACGAGCCGGCGGTGGGGGCCACCGTGCGGCTGGAGCTGCGGTTGGAACCCAAGGTGCCGCGGGCCGACCCCGGCGAGCTGCCGGGCCTGCGCCTGGTGGCCGTCGCCGCCTCGGACGCCGTGCTCGATCCACCCGTCGCCGACTACAGCCCGGCCGGGGAGCCCGCCCGCTTCGCGCTGACCCCGTCCGTGCCGGGGCCGCACACCGTCCGGATCACCGTCTACGACCGGGGGCACGGCTCCGTGCTCCAGGACCTGTCCACCGTCGTCGACGTCCCGCACGTCATGCACGTCACGCACGTCCCCCAAGTCGGCCAAGTCGGCCAAGTCCCCACCGTCACCCAAGTCCCCACCGTCACCCACATCGCCCAGGACGAGGAGTAATCGCGTGGCCCGGGACCTCCTCGTCGAGATCCGCCAGAACCCCTCCGCCGACTTCACCCGGCTCCCCCGGCAACAGGCGCCGGACGCCCCGCAGGCCAAGGAGCCGGCCCCGCTGGACCTCGTGGTCTCGCTGCGCCGCCACCGCGACGACCTGCTCGTCTCCGCCTTCCGGCCCGGCGAGCGCACGCCCTGGTCCCGCCCCCACCGCGCGGAGCTGAAGGTGTCCGCCCCCGCCCTGCTCGCCCGGGCCTCCCGGCTGCGGACCATCTGGCGCGACCGCCTGGTCCAGTACGACCCGGAGCCGATCGGCGGCTACCCCTTCGCCCAGGCCGTCGACTTCAACCGGCTGGCCGGCGTCGCCGAGCGGCAGGTCGCCGAACTGGCCGAGGAGGGACGGTACTTCCTGGAGGTGATGCTCGACGGGCCGGACCGTGAACTCACCGTCTTCCGCGACTACCTCACCCGGACGCTCACCGAGAGCGGCTCGCTGCGGATCAGCTTCGACTCCGACCTCCACCTGCCCTGGCCGATGCTCGCCGTCGACGGCGGCCACGCCGACCCGTGGGCGGACTTCCTCGGCCACCGCCACCAGGTCGAGCAGACCGGCGCCGGCTACCCGCCGATCCAGCCGCCGTACCCGGCCCGCACCAGGCCCGTCACCAGCCTCAACACCGACGACCAGCTCACCGACGTCGGCCGGGCCCCCGAGGTCCGCAAACTGCTGGAGGACCGCTCCCAGCTGACCGTGCGCACCGAGTCCGAACCGCTGCTCAAGGCGCTGTCCTCCGCCGTGCTGGACGAGGACGTCATGTACTTCTGGTGCCACGGCCAGTTCGTCGCCGGCGACTCCCCGTACGAGCAGCTCGCCGTCCGGCTCTCCGACGACCGCCAGATCGACGCCGACCTGGTGCGCCGCCACCGCCGCCGGCACGCCGAGGCGCCGGACGCCATGTTCCGGCCGTTCGTGCTGCTGAACGCCTGCCACACCGGGCAGTCCACGGCCGCCGAACTGGAGCACCTCGGCCGGGCACTGGTCGACCTCGGCGCCAACGGCGTGCTCGGCCCGCAGATCGAGATCCCGCAGGTCTTCGCCGCCGAGTACGCCTTCGCCTTCCTCGACCTCTACCTGACCGGGGAGTCCACGGCGGGCGAGATCACCCAGCAGTTGGTCCGGTGGTTCGCCCGCGAGTACCGCAACCCGCTGGCGCTCACCTACTCCCTGCACTGCGGCCTCGACAGCATCCTGGAGCTGACCCCGTGACGGCGCCCACGCCCATCGCCACCGCCACCGTCGACCTGGACGAGGAGGGCCGGCTGCTCGTCCCCGGCACCCGCACGCCGGTGCCCGAGGCCCGGATCGCCCAACACCTCGCCCGGCACCTGCGCATCCCCCCGCGGGCGACCGACGTCTACGTCTACGTCCACGGTTGGCAGACCAGCCCCGCCGCCGCCGACCGCTCGGCCGCCGCCCTGCTCACTGAGGCCGCCGCCCTGCACCGGTCCGCGCCGACCTCCTACCCCGGGCTGACCAGGGGGTTCCGCCCGTGGTGCGTGGTGGTGCGCTGGCCGTCCTCCAGCCTGCCGTCGCCGGCCGGGTACCGCCGGATCCGGGCCCGGGCGCACGCCATGAGCGCCCAGGGGCAGGCCGGGCGCGTCCTGGGCCACCTGCTCGGTTACCTGGACGCCGACCGCGGCGACCCGGCCGCGCCCCGCGTCCTGGCCAACCGCAACGGCCAGTACCTGCACCTGGTCGGCCACTCCTTCGGCGGCCGCTTCCTCTGCGAGGCCGTCCAGTACGCGGCCGACCGGCCCGCCGGGCCACCGGTGCTGGGCTGGAGCCGGCCGGGCGACCCCACCCGGCCGTTCACCGTCGACAGCGCGCTGATCTTCCAGATGGCCGCGCCCCGCGACGCCTTCACCCACCTCTTCCCCCGGCTGTTCCTCGGCCCCGGCCGGCCCGGCGCCCCGCTGCGCGGCCCGCTGGTGCTCACCCACTCCCGCTGGGACCGCGCCACCGGCTTCTGGCACCTGCGCGCCGAGGGCCGCCCGGGCATCGGCCACTCCGGCACCGGCGTCGCCCCCGTCCCCCAGTTCAGCACCCGGCTGCGCCCGACCGCCTCCCCGTACCCGCACGCCGAGTTGGACCACCCGATCGTCAACATCGACGCCGCCCGGGTCTACCGCGGCGGCCTGGCCACCCGCCTCAACCCGGCGGGCGCCCACTCCGACTTCCACCACCCCGAATCCGCCCACCTGCTGCTCAGCCTCGCCGCCCACTCACGCTGACCGGACGGGCCCGTCGTCCCGCTCGGGTACCCCGGCCGATCCACGCCAGCCACCGCGCGGGTCAGTCCGCGCCGGTCAGTCCCGCGGGGTGAACGACTCCAGGTAGGCGGCCGCCTTCGCGGGGTCGAGGAACCACTGCTCCAGGTCGGCCGGGTCGTTGAAGGCGTTGGCGAACCGGTCGGCGACGGGCGGGAGTTGACCGGCGGCGCCGAGCAGGTGCAGGACGTGCTCGGGCGGCGGCGCGAGCATCGCGTTGCTCCAGACGGTGCCGGGGCGGACGGCCTGCCAGAAGCGGTCGAAGGCGGCCCGCATGAAGTCGCGGTCGAACGGCTTGTCGCCGTGCGCGAGGATCGCGTCGAGGTAGCCGGCCGCGCACCGGGCGGCGTTGTTGGAGCCCTGGCCGGTGATCGGGTCGTTGAGGACGACGACGTCCGCGACGCCCAGCGCCGCTCCGCCGCCGGGCAGTTCGCCGACCGGGTGGCGGACGGCGGGGGTGAAGCGCCCGGCGAGGGTGGCGCCGGTGTCGGTGAGTTCGATTCCGGCCCGGGCGCGGTCATACTCCCAAGGAGTGAAGGCCTTCATCAGGTCGAGCGTCACCCGCAGGTGTTCGGCCGGGTCGCGGACCCCGTCGAAGGCGTCCGCCGGGCCGCCCGGGGCGGCCTCCCAGAGCAGGATGTCGCACGGGCCGGCCGCGGTCAGCGCCGGCATGACGAACAGTTCGCCGACGCCGGGCACCACGTTGCAGCGGACGGCGGGGAAGTCGTGCTCGGGGCGCGGACCGAGCCCGTACACGTAGCTGGCGGCCAGCGCGCGCTGCGGCCGGTCGTAGCGGGAGCGCTCGTGGTCGCGCTCGAACATCGCGGCCAGGTCGCCCTTGCCGGCCGCGACCAGGACCAGGTCGTAGGAGCCGGAGAGGTGTTCGAGGTCGCCGACGGTCACCGGGCGGACCACGACCCGGCCGCCGCGCCCGGCGAAGGTCTCCAGCCAGACGGGCATCTTCAGCCGCTGGTCGACGGACTGCGCGGGCGCGTCCAGGCGCCCGACCCAGTCGATCACCCGCGCGGACTCCGGCCCGGCGACGGAGACTCCGACGCCCTCGATCCGGGGTGCGGTGTCCGCCCAGAGGTCCAGGCCGAGGTCGCGTTCGGTCCGCAGCGCGGCGTCGAACATGCACTGGGTGGACAGCACCCGGCCGCTCCTGACCGCGTCCGCGTCGCGGTCGGTCATCACCGTCACGTCGTAGCCGTGGGCCTGGAGCCCCAGGGCCAGCTGGAGGCCGGCCTGCCCCGCGCCGACGATCAGAACTCTGCGCATCGTCTCCGCTTTCCTGGTTGTACGTCCTGGCCCGGCCTCAACACCCTTCCGTCCGTGGGCTGGTGAGCCCGCGGGGGGAGGTGGGCACCGGTCGGCCGCCAGTCGCGCTGCCAGTGGCCTGGATACCAGTCATCGGGCACCCGCGTCCACGGCCCGCGCACGCCCGGCCGGGAACGTCACCGTCCGCGGTCGGATGCCGTCGAACAAGCGATTTGAAAAATTCTTCAACTTCATACATGCTGGCGAGCCGCCGACCCCCGGCCCGACCCGAGAGGACAGCCCGCGCGCATGAGCGACCACCTCCCCCCGTGCCCGTCGTGTTCCAGCGAGTACACCTATGAGATGAACACCCTCATGGTCTGCCCGGAGTGCGGCCACGAGTGGATGCCCGCGGCAGGCGGCGCCGCCGAACCGGCCGGTCCGGGCGAGCGGGTGATCCGGGACGCGGTCGGCAACGTGCTCAGCGACGGCGACACCGTGACCGTCGTCAAGGCGCTCAAGGTCAAGGGCAGCGTCTCCGGCATCAAGGCGGGCACCAAGGTCCGCAACATCCGTCTGGTCGACGGCGTCGACGGCCACGACATCGACTGCCGGATCGAGGGGTTCGGCGCGATGCAGCTCAAGTCGAGCGTGGTCAAGAAGGCCTGACCGGGCCCGCGCCCGGCGCTCCTCGGCGACCTCCAGGAAGCCGGCCTCGGCGAGCAGCGCGACGTGCCGGTACACCGTCACCTTCGACACGCCGGACAGCCGCTCG
>NZ_JBIUYQ010000030.1:0-86243 GCF_044744605.1 Kitasatospora sp. NPDC087271 | reverse complement strand
CGCTGTTGAGTTCTCAAGGAACGGACACTTCCTTCGGACCGCCTTCCAGCGGGCCCTCCGGGCGCTTCGTTCTTTCGTGTTCCCAGCTTACCAGACGTTTTCCGCCCCGTTTACCGGAGGTTTTCGCATCTGAAATCTGGTGTTAACCGCCAAGTCGCGGCGACTCGGCCAACCATAGCGGGTCGCCCGCCGGAGTGCGAATCGGGGCGCTCCCGGTGTCACCCGGTCGGCGGCATGATTTGTTGCTCTCGCGAGCATATACAGCAATGGTCCCGATTCGCCAAGATGCCTGTAGAGTGCGGCGCATCGACTAAGAGGACTAGACCACTAAACGGTCGGTGAGCCGCCGGACGACGAGCCGGACTGGGCGTGGGTCTTCGCCCGGGAATGTCAGCAGATGTCCGAAGTTGACATGATTTAGGCTTCAGTCGATCGTCCTGCCGCTGCTCGCGGCCGCTCGCTGTACCGCTCACTTGGGAGGCAGAACCATGACCACTGTGACGTCGCCGCTGACCGGCAAGGTCGTCGGGCTCGCCGGCGTGCCCGACCCGGTGTTCTCCGGCGCGATGGTCGGCCCCGGCACCGCGATCGACCCGGAGCGCCGGCCGACCGAGGCGGTCGCTCCGGTGGACGGCGTCGTCGTCTCCATGCACCCGCACGCGTTCGTCGTGGTGGACGCCGAGGGCCACGGTGTACTGACCCACCTGGGGATCGACACCGTGCAGCTGAACGGCGAGGGCTTCGAGCTGCTGGTCAACAAGGGCGACACGGTGACCCGCGGTCAGGCCGTCATCAAGTGGGACCCGGCCGCCGTCGAGGCCGCGGGCAAGTCGCCCATCTCGCCGATCGTGGCGCTGGAGGCGAACGCCGACTCGCTCGGCGACCTGCGGGAGGACGGCGAGGCCGTCTCCGGCGAGGCCCTGTTCAGCTGGAGCTGACCTCTTACTTTGCACACACCCGCCCCGCAGGAGTTGTCGGGGCGGCCCGGCACACAGCGGTTCCCGGCGGGGCCGCTCCTCTCAGCGGAGACAGGTGACATGAAGAAGACGCTGCGCGGCGTGGGTGTCAGCCACGGGGTCGCGATCGGCCAGGTGCGGCACATGGGGACGGCGGTGCTGGAGCCCCCGGCCACCCAGATCCCGACCGAGGACGCCCCCCGTGAGCAGGCCCGTGCCCAGGCCGCCGTCGAGGCGGTCGCCGCGGATCTGATCGCCCGTGGCAACCTGGCCGGTGGCGAGGCGCAGGCCGTCCTGGAGGCCCAGGCGCTGATGGCTCAGGATCCGGAGCTGATGGCCGACGTGTCCCGCCGGATCGCCGTCGGCAGCAGCGCCGAGCGCGGTGTGTACGACGCCTTCGCCGCCTACCGGGCCCTGCTCGCCTCCGCCGGCGACTACCTGGCCGGGCGGGTCGCCGACCTGGACGACGTCCGCAACCGCATCGTGGCCCGGCTGCTGGGCGTGCCGATGCCGGGTGTGCCGGACAGCGACGAGCCGTACGTGCTGTTCGCGCGGGACCTGGCGCCGGCCGACACCGCGCTGCTCGACCCGACGCTGGTGCTCGGCTTCGTGACCGAGGAGGGCGGGCCGACCAGCCACAGCGCCATCCTGGCGCGGGCGTTGGGCGTGCCGGCCGTGGTCGCGCTGCCCGCCGCGACGGACGTCGCCGAGGGCACCGTCGTCGCCGTGGACGGCAGCTCCGGTGACGTGCTGCTGGACCCCTCGCAGGAGAAGCAGGACGAGCTGCGGGCGGTCGCCGCCCAGCGAAAGGCCGCGCTGGCCGCGTCCTCCGGCCCGGGGCAGACCTCCGACGGGCACCGCGTGCCGCTGCTGGCCAACGTGGGCGGCCCGGCGGACGTGCCGGCCGCGCTGGAGAACGGCGCCGAGGGCGTCGGCCTGTTCCGGACCGAGTTCCTCTTCCTGGACGACTCCGCGAAGGCGCCCACCGAGGAGAAGCAGGTCGAGGCGTACCGCAAGGTGCTGGAGGCGTTCCCGGAGGGCCGGGTCGTGGTCCGGGCGCTGGACGCGGGCGCGGACAAGCCGCTGGACTTCCTCACCCCGGCCGACGAGCCGAACCCGGCGCTGGGCGTGCGCGGTCTGCGCACCCTGCTGGAGCACCCGGAGGTGCTGCGGACGCAGCTGCGGGCGCTGGCCAGGGCCGCCGAGGGCCTGCCGGTGCACCTTGAGGTGATGGCCCCGATGGTGGCCGACCGCAAGGACGCCAAGGACTTCGCCCAGGCGTGTCGCGAGGCGGGGCTGGAGGCCAAGTTCGGCGCGATGGTGGAGATCCCGTCGGCCGCGCTGCGGGCCCGGTCGATCCTCCAGGAGGTCGAGTTCCTCTCGCTGGGGACCAACGACCTCGCGCAGTACACCTTCGCCGCCGACCGTCAGGTGGGCGCGCTGGCCCGGCTGCAGGACCCGTGGCAGCCGGCGCTGCTGGACCTGATCGCCGCGGCCGCCGAGGCGGCGCAGGCCACCGGCAAGAGCTGCGGCGTCTGCGGTGAGGCGGCCGCCGACCCGCTGCTGGCCGTGGTGCTGACCGGTCTGGGCGTCACCAGCCTCTCGATGGGCTCGGCCTCGATCCCCTACGTGCGGTCGACGCTGGCCAAGTACACGCTGGCGCAGTGCCGCCGGGCGGCCGAGGCGGCCCGGGCGACGGACAGCGCCGAGGAGGCGCGGGCCGCCGCACAGCAGGTGCTGTCGGGCGAGTAGGACAGGTGAACAGCAGGAAGGGGTGCTCCCACCGGGCCGGTGGGAGCACCCCTTCGGCGTGTCCGGTCAGGCGGGGCTCTGCCGGTCGCGGCGAAGCTGCTCGAAGAAGCGCAGGTGGTCGATGTCGTCGACGGAGCCGGGGTTGACTGCCTGCTCCAGCGGGGTGCCGGAGAGGATCCGCTTGACCGGGACCTCGATGCGCTTGCCGGTGAGGGTGTGCGGGAGGCCGCGCACCGCGATGACCTCGTCGGGGACGTGGCGCGGGGAGAGTTCGGTGCGCAGCGAGGTGCGGATGCGGCCGATCAGCCCCTCGTCGAGCTCGGCGCCGGGGGCGAGGACGACGAACAGCGGCATCCAGTAGCCGCCGTCGGGCTCCTCCAGGCCGATGACCAGGGATTCGGCGATCTCGGGGAGGCGCTCGACGACCTCGTAGATGTCCGAGGAGCCCATCCGGACGCCCTGCCGGTTGAGCGTGGAGTCGGAACGGCCGTGGATGACGACGGTGCCGCGGGAGGTGACGGTGATCCAGTCACCGTGGCGCCAGACACCGGGGTACATGTCGAAGTAGCTGTCGTGGTACCGGGTGCCCTCGGGGTCGTTCCAGAAGCCGGTGGGCATGGACGGGATGGGCTTGGTGACGACGAGTTCGCCAACGGTGTCGGTGTGCGGGTGGCCCTGGACGTCCCAGGACTCGACGGCGGCGCCGAGGCAGGGGGCCTGGATCTCGCCGAGGTGGACGGGCAGGGTGGGGACGCCGCCGACGAAGCAGGAGCAGACGTCGGTGCCGCCGCTGACGGAGGCGAGCCAGACGTCCTCCTTGACCTCCTCGTAGATCCAGCGGAAGCCGTCGGGCGGGAGCGGGGAGCCGGTGGTGCCGATGCAGCGGACGGCGGAGAGGTCGAGGTCGCGGCCGGGGTGCAGCTCGGCCTTGCGGCTGGCGATCACGTAGGCGGCGGAGGTGCCGAGGACGGTGGCGCGGGTGCGGGCGGCGACCGACCAGAGGGCGCCGGTGTCGGGGTGGCCGGGGCTGCCGTCGTAGGTGACGATCGTGGCCCCGACCAGGAGGCCGGCCAGCAGGAAGTTCCACATCATCCAGCCGGTGGAGGTGTACCAGAGGAAGCGGTCCTGGGGGCCGAGGTCGAGGTGGAGGCCGGCCTGCTTGAGGTGTTCGAGCAGGATGCCGCCCTGGCTCTGGACGATGGCCTTGGGCAGGCCGGTGGTGCCGGAGGAGTAGAGCACCCAGAGCGGGTGGTCGAAGGGGACGGCCTCGTAGACCGGCTCGACGTCGTCGGCGACCAGGTCGTCCCAGTGCAGGGCGCCCTCGGGGGCGGGGGCGCCGAGCAGCGGGACGTGGACGACGGTGCGCAGGGTGGGGAGTTCGCGGCGCAGTTCGGCGACGACCTCGGTGCGGTCGTGGTCCTTGCCGCCGTAGTGGTAGCCGTCGACGGCGAAGAGGACGGCGGGTTCGATCTGCTGGAGGCGGTCCAGGACGCTGCGGGCACCGAAGTCGGGGGCGCAGCTGGTCCAGATCGCGCCGACGGCGGCGGTGGCGAGGAGGGCGACGGCGGCCTGCGGGATGTTGGGCAGGTAGGCGCTGACGCGGTCGCCGGGGCCGATGCCCCGGGCGCGCAGGGCGGCGGCCAACGAGCCGACCTGGCGGCGCAGTTCGGACCAGGTGAGGACGGCCGACTGCTCGGTGGTCTCGTCGAGGTGCAGGACGGCCGGGCGGTCGGCGTTGGCCGGGTCCTCGGCGGCGCGCAGGGCGTGTTCGGCGTAGTTGAGGCGGGCACCGGGGAACCAGCGGGCGCCGGGCATGGCGGGGTCGGCGAGGACGGCCTCGGGGGCCTGGGTGAAGCGGACGTCGAACCACTGGGTGATCGCGGTCCAGAAGCGGTCGAGGTCGGCGGTGGACCAGGCGTGCAGGTCGGCGTAGCGCTGGGCGGCCTGCTGGTCGTCGGCGGCCGGGGCGAGCGGGGCGGCCGGGGCGCCGTGGTGTTCGGCGGCCCAGGCCTGGAAGGCCACCAGGCTGGTGGCTGCGGCGCGAGCGGGGTTGGGGCGCCAGAGCGGTTGGTCCTGGGGTGGGGTGCTCACGGTGGTGGTCTCCCGGCCGGTGGTGGGGACGGGAGTGCTTGTGGCAGGCCCGTCCGGTTGGGCTGTCGGTGCAGACCATGCCATGCGAGCGGCCGCCGCGCCAGGGTCCGCCCGGTGGGTGCCGGGCCGGTCAGCGGCCGGAGATCCCGCCGCCGGACTCACCGCTGAACTCGCCGCCGAACCAGGAGCGGGAGACCCGGGTGTGGAAGGGGAAGGCGAGCGGGGTGTCGGGGGCGGCGAGCTGCCAGCCGTCGGTCTCGTCGGTGGGGCGCGAGGGCGGGAGTTCGGCGAGCGGACGGGCCGGGAGCAGGCCGAAGAGGCAGAGGAAGCCGCCCCTGGCGTCGGAGTCGGTGGCGACCAGGGTGATGTCGGCGGCGTCCGCCAGGATGCCGGTCTCCTCGCACAGTTCGCGCACGCACGCCTGCTGCCAGCTCTCGCCGTAGTCCACGTAGCCGCCGGGGAAGGCGAGTTGGCCGTAGCCGGGCTCGATGGTGCGGCGGATGACGACGAGGGTGGGGTCGGCGTCGGGGCGGGTGACCGGGAGGAGGGTGACCACGACGGGCAGCGGGTTGCGGTAGCTGATCTCGGCGCAGCCGGGGCAGGTGCGGGGCCAGTGGTCGGTGCCGGCCGGGTAGGGCGTGCCGCAGAAGTGGCAGTGGGAGAACGGCTGGTTGACCGCGCGTGTCGGGTCGTCAGTGGTCATGGCCGGATGGTAGCCGGGTGCGCGCGGCCGCCGTCAGCGGAGCTCGCCGTCGCGGGTGGGGCGGAGCAGGGCGGGGTGCAGGAGGCTGGCGTCGCCGGCGCGGTACGTGCGGGCCCGGGGGCCGCCGCGGGCGCCGCCGCGGGCGGTGGTGGCGCCGGTGCTCTCGACGAAGCCGGGGACGGAGAGGACCTTGCGGTGGAAGTTGCCGGGGTGGAGCTTCTCGTCCCAGACGGCCTCGTAGACGGCGCGCAGGTCGGGGATGGTGAAGTCGTAGGGCAGGAAGGCGGTGGCGAGCGGGCTGTACTCGAGTTTGGCCCGGACGCGGTCGAGGCCGTCGGCGAGGATGCGCGCGTGGTCGAAGGCGAGCGCGCGGGAGGACTGGCCGGTGGGCCCGCCGACACCACCCCCGTGGGTGTCGGCGGGCGCACCGGCGGCTCGGGGTCGGCCGCAGGGCCGTATGCCCAGGTCGAGGTCGGCGACGGGGTGCCAGGTGGCGGCCGCGGCGTCCGTGCCGGCCTGCGGGTCGGGCAGGTCGGGGGCGAAGGCGAGGTAGGCGACGGAGACGACGTGCATGCGCGGGTCTCGCTCGGGGGCGCCGTAGGTGCCGAGCTGTTCGAGGTGGACGCGGCAGAGCGCGGCCTCGACCTCGGAGCCGCCGAGCAGGCCGGTCTCCTCGGCGAGTTCGCGGGCGGCGGCCTCGTCCAGGCTCTCCTCCCCGGCGCGCAGGAAGCCGCCGGGCAGGGCCCAGCAGCCCTGGTGGGGCGGGGCGCCGCGCTGGACGAGCAGGACGTGCAGGCCGCCGTGGCGCAAGGTCAGGGCGACCACGTCGACGGTGACGGCGATCGGGGCGTAGGCGCGCGGGTCGTAGGCGGCGAGCCACTCCTGCTCGCTCGCGGGCGTGGTCGGGGGCGGGGTGGACGGGTCGTCCGCTTCCATCACCGGCTCCTCTCCGCGCTCGCCGCCGGACGGGGTGCTGTCGTTCTCTGGCTGAGCACAACGTAGCGATTCCGTTCCCCGGCGGCAAATGGTTTTCCGGGTCCGCGGGGATGCCCGGCTTCTAGGCTGTGACCAGGAACGACCGCGCCCGAGGAGGCCCCATGCCCACTGCTCCCCCGCCGGACTTCGCCGCGGCGCTGGCGGCCGGTCCGCTGGTGCTGGACGGCGGGATGTCGAACCAGCTGGCGGCGGCCGGGCACGACCTCCTCGACGAGCTGTGGTCGGCGCGGCTGCTGGCGGACGCGCCGGAGGCGGTGGTGGCGGCGCACCGGGCGTACTTCGCGGCCGGTGCGGACGTCGCCATCACGGCGAGCTACCAGGCGAGCTTCGAGGGCTTCGCCCGGCGCGGAACGGGCCGGGCCCAGGCCGCGCGGCTGCTGGCGCGCAGCGTGGAGCTGGCCCGGGAGGCGGCGCGGGCCGAGCCGGGCGGGCGGCGGCGCTGGGTGGCGGCGTCGGTGGGGCCGTACGGGGCGGTGCTGGCGGACGGTTCGGAGTACCGGGGCCGGTACGGGCTGAGCACCGCGGAACTGGTGGCCTTCCACCGGCCACGGCTGGAGGCGCTGGCGGCGGCCGGGCCGGACGTGCTGGCGCTGGAGACGGTGCCGGACGCGGACGAGGCGCGGACGCTGCTGGAGCTGGTGCGCGAGCTGGGCGTGCCGGCCTGGCTGTCGTTCAGCGTGGCGGGCGACCGGACCGGGGCGGGCCAGCCGCTGGCGGAGGCGTTCGCGCTGGCGGCCGGGGTGGACGAGGTGCTGGCGGTGGGCGTGAACTGCTGCACCCCGCAGGACGCGGACCGGGCGGTGGCGCTGGCGGCCGAGGTGACCGGCAAGCCGGTGGTGGTGTACCCGAACAGCGGGGAGGAGTGGGACGCCACGCGCCGGGACTGGCGCGGCGAGCCGACGTTCCGCTCGGCCCGGGTGGGCGGCTGGCTGGCGGGCGGCGCACGGCTGGTGGGCGGCTGCTGCCGGGTGGGGCCGGACGGGATCGCCGCACTGGCGGCGGAGGTCGCGGTGCGGCGGGCGCGCTCGAGCGGCGTCGAGGAGTGAGGGACGTCCGGGGGTGAGCGGCCCGGCGGGTCGGCGGGCGGGCGGAGGTTAACAAACGGCCGAGCACGGGTTACCGAGGGGGAAGGTGCACGGACCGGCGACGGCCTGGCAGACTCGTCCCGTTACCACTGCGGTCGACAATGTCGACCGCCTGTCAGCGCGGAGGTCCCCATGCCCGGCCCGATCCAGTCGCTCTCCCGGGCCGCCGCGATCTTGCGCCTGCTGGCCGGCGGTGAGCGCCGCCTGGGCCTGTCCGAGGTCGCGACGTCGCTGGATCTCGCCAAGGGCACCGCGCACGGCATCCTGCGCACGCTCCAGCAGGAGGGGTTCGTCGAGCAGGACCCGGAGAGCGGCAAGTACCAGCTGGGCGCCGAACTGCTGCGGCTGGGGCAGAGCTACCTGGACGTGCACGAGCTGCGGGCGCGGGCGCTGGTCTGGGCGGACGACCTGGCCCGGGCGGCCGGCGAGACCGTCTACCTGGGGGTGCTGCACCAGCAGGGCGTGCTGGTCGTGCACCACGTCTTCCGGCCGGACGACACCCGGCAGGTGCTGGAGGTCGGCTCGATGCAGCCGCTGCACAGCACCGCGCTGGGCAAGGTGCTGGTGGCCTACGACCCGGTCGCGCGCGGCGAGTTGGGCGACGGGCCGTACGAGTCGTACACCCTGCGGACGCTGACCGAGGCGGCCGACGTGGACGCCGAGTGCGCGCTGATCCGCGAGCGCGGCTGGACGGACTCGATCGAGGAGACCTGGGAGGGCGTGGCCTCGATCGGCGCGCTGATCCAGGACCGGCGGCGCAACCCGGTGGGCGCGGTGTGCATCAGCGGCCCGGTGGAGCGGGTCTGCGAGGACGGCTTCGTGAAGCCGTCGCTGGTGGCCTCGGTGCGCAGCGCGGCACGGGCGATCTCCCGCGATCTGGGCGCCGGGCGCTTCTGAAACCCGAGGCCGCACCGGCGGCCACATCGTCACGCTGAGGCGCGGACGGGCATCGGCCTGTCCGCGCCTTGGCGTTTTGCCCCGGTTTGTCCCGCTCCGCTGGGTAACTTCGGGGGAAGGGTCACAGCTCCGTAACCCTGCCTTGACGTGAGGGCAACCAGGGGAGGAAGCTTCCGCATAACGGTCGACATTGTCGAACGATGGCCGGGAAGATCACTCCCCCGATGCGCTCACCCGCACAACGATCGGCCGGCCGCCCCCACCCACACCTCCGGGCCATATGGACAAGGGAGTCTTTGTGTCCGCGTTCTCCAACGGCGACGTCTTCGTCGGCGAAACCCTCGGCACCGCCGCCCTGATACTTCTCGGTGGCGGCGTCTGCGCCGCCGTGACCCTCAAGAAGTCGAAGGCCCTCAACGCCGGCTGGCTGGCGATCACCTTCGGCTGGGGCTTCGCGGTCCTGATCGCCGCGTACATCTCGGCTCCGAAGTCCGGCGCCCACCTCAACCCGGCCGTCACCGTCGCGCTCGCCATCAAGAGCGGTGACTGGAGCCAGGTGCCGCTCTACCTCGGCTCCCAGTTCCTCGGCGCGATGATCGGCGCCGTGCTGGTCTGGCTCACCTACCTCGGCCAGTTCCAGGCCAACGAGGAGCCCACCCTCGGCATCTTCTCGACCGGGCCCGAGATCCGGAACCCGATCCAGAACGTCGTCACCGAGGTCATCGGCACCTTCATCCTCTGCATGGCGATCCTCACCCTCGGCAAGAACGACGGTCTGGCCGCCGGCGGCCTCAGCACCCTGATCGTGGCCCTCACGGTCGTCGGCATCGGCCTCTCGCTGGGCGGCCCCACCGGCTACGCGATCAACCCGGTCCGCGACCTCGGCCCGCGCATCGTGCACTCGCTGCTGCCCATCCCGAACAAGGGCGGCTCCGACTGGTCGTACGCCTGGGTGCCGGTCGTCGGCCCGCTGATCGGCGGCGCACTGGCCGGCGGTCTGTACAACGCGATGTTCTGACGGGCCGGGTTCGAACCCGCCGAGCACGGGGACCGACCACTGTGTCGGGCCCACCCACCCCGTAACCCCCGAATCCTGAGCCGAGGACCCTCTGATGACCTCCACTGGCAACTACATCGCCGCGATCGACCAGGGCACCACCTCCAGCCGTTGCATCATCTTCGGCGCCGACGGCCGGATCGTCGCCGTCGACCAGCAGGAGCACCGGCAGATCTTCCCGCAGCCCGGCTACGTCGAGCACGACGCCGCCGAGATCTGGACCCGGGTGCAGTCGGTCGTCCGCGGCGCGCTGGAGAAGGCCGGCCTGACCAAGGACGACATCCGCGCGATCGGCATCACCAACCAGCGCGAGACCACCGTCCTGTGGGACAAGAACACCGGCGAGCCGGTCCACAACGCGCTGGTGTGGCAGGACACCCGCACCGAGGGCCTCTGCCGCGAGCTCGGCCGCAACGTCGGCCAGGACCGCTTCCGCCGCGAGACCGGCCTCCCGCTCGCCAGCTACTTCGCCGGCCCGAAGATCCGCTGGCTGCTGGACAACGTCGAGGGCCTGCGCGAGCGCGCCGAGGCCGGCGACATCCTGTTCGGCACCATGGACACCTGGGTGATCTGGAACCTCACCGGCGGTGTCAACGGCGGCAAGCACGTCACCGACGTCACCAACGCCAGCCGCACCATGCTGATGAACCTGCACACCCTGCAGTGGGACGAGAAGATCGCCGAATCGATCGGCGTGCCGATGGCCGTCCTGCCGGAGATCCGCTCCTCCGCCGAGGTCTACGGCGAGGCCGTCGGCGACCTGGCCGGCGTCCCGGTCGCCTCCGCGCTCGGCGACCAGCAGGCCGCGCTGTTCGGCCAGACCTGCTTCGACGAGGGCGAGGCCAAGTCCACCTACGGCACCGGCACCTTCCTGCTGCTCAACACCGGCGAGAAGATCGTCAACTCGTACCACGGGCTGCTGACCACCGTCGGCTACCGGATCGGCGACCAGGCCCCGGTCTACGCCCTGGAAGGCTCGATCGCCGTCACCGGCTCGCTCGTCCAGTGGCTGCGCGACCAGCTCGGCATCATCTCCACCGCCGCCGAGATCGAGACCCTCGCCAACACCGTCGAGGACAACGGCGGCGCCTACTTCGTCCCGGCCTTCTCCGGCCTGTTCGCCCCGTACTGGCGTTCCGACGCCCGCGGCGTGATCGCCGGCCTGACCCGGTACGTCACCAAGGGCCACCTGGCCCGGGCCGTCCTGGAGGCCACCGCCTGGCAGACCCGCGAGGTCGTCGACGCCATGCAGAAGGACTCCGGCGTCGAGCTCACCGCCCTCAAGGTCGACGGCGGCATGACCAGCAACAACCTGCTCATGCAGAACATCGCCGACGTCCTGGACGCCCCGGTCGAGCGCCCGTACGTGGCCGAGACCACCGCCCTCGGCGCCGCCTACGCGGCCGGACTCGCCGTCGGCTTCTGGAACGACCTCGACACCCTGCGGGCCAACTGGCACCGCGCCGCCGAATGGACCCCGCGCATGGACGAGGCCACCCGGGAGCGCGAGTACAAGAAGTGGCTCAAGGCCGTGGAGCGCACCATGGGGTGGGTGGAGGAAGAAGAGACCGACTGACCGACAAGCCGGTCGGGGCCCCGAGCCCCGACCGGCCGCCCGCCGTTCCGGCAGCGGGTGTCACCGCGTTTCACCGGCCCGCCGCACCGGGCCGACCGGCCTCTCAGCAGAGGCCGCACCGCACACGAGAGGAGTAACGGCGCCGCCTGACCCGCGCGCCGTACACAACCACCATGGCAACCATCCCGACCCTGGGCGCCGAGCGCACCGCCGGCCACACCGCCTCCCGCGCCGAGACCCGTGAGCTGCTCGGCAAGGCCACCTACGACCTGCTGGTGATCGGGGGCGGCATCCTCGGCACGGCCGTCGCCTGGACCGCCTCCCAGGCCGGACTCAAGGTCGCCATGGTCGACGGCGGCGACTTCGCCGGCGCCACCTCCAGCGCTTCCTCCAAGCTCGTCCACGGCGGTCTGCGCTACCTGCAGACCGGCGCGGTCAAGCTCGTCGCCGAGAACCACAAGGAGCGCCGCGCGCTCGCCACCGACGTCGCGCCGCACCTGGTCAACCCGCTGACCTTCTTCGTGCCGGTCTACAAGGGCGGCCCGCACAGCGCGCCCAAGCTCGGCGCCGGCGTCTTCCTGTACTCCGCGCTGTCCGCCTTCCGCGACGGCATGGGCCGGGTCTCCACCGCCGCGCACGCCGCCCAGCAGGTGCCCGCGCTGCGCACCGAGGGACTGCGCTCGGTGGCCGTCTACGGCGACCACCAGATGAACGACTCGCGCGTCGCCGTGATGACGGTGCGCGCCGCCGTCGACGCCGGCGCCGTGGTGCTCAACCACGCCGAGGTCACCGGCCTGCGCTTCACCGCCGGCCGGGTCACCGGCGCCGAGCTGCGCGACCGCCTGGACGGCGCCGAGTTCGGCATCGACGCCCGCCTGGTGCTCAACGCCACCGGCCCGTGGGTGGACCACCTGCGCAAGATGGAGGACGCCGGCGCCGCGCCGTCGATCCGCCTCTCCAAGGGCGCGCACGTCGTCGTCAAGCGCCGCTCGCCGTGGCGCGCCGCGCTGACCATCCCGATCGACAAGTACCGCGTCTCCTTCGCCATCCCGTGGGAGGACCACGTCCTGCTGGGCACCACCGACGAGGAGTACACCGGCGACCCGAAGGACGTCCGGGCCACCGAGGCGGACATCGACCAGATCATGGGCGAGGCCGCGCACGCCATCCGTGACGAGCACCTCGACCGCGACCTGATCACATACTCCTTCGCCGGCCTGCGGGTGCTGCCCGGCGGCCCGGGCGACACCGCCGCCGCCAAGCGCGAGACGGTCGTCACCGAGGGCAAGGGCGGCATGCTGTCGGTCGCCGGCGGCAAGTGGACCACCTACCGCCACATCGGCCGCACCGTGCTGGAGAAGCTGGCGCACGTGCCCGGCACCAACCTCGGCGAGGACATGTCCCCGATCGCGGCGACCGTGCCGCTGCCGGGCGTCGGCGCGCCGAACGCCGTCGCGCACCGGCTGCTGATCGACCGCGACCCGGGCTCCCGGATGGAGCCGCTGGTGGCCAAGCACCTGGCCAGCCACTACGGCACGCTGTCCTTCGAGATCGCCCGCATGATCGACGAGAACCCGGAGCTGGGCCGGCCGATCCACGAGGACGGCCCGGACGTCTGGGCGCAGGTCGCCTACGCGGCCGACAGCGAGTGGGCGTACACGGCGGACGACGTGCTGCGGCGCCGCACCACGATGACCGTGCGCGGGCTGGACACGCCGGAGATCCGGGACGAGGTCGAGGCCTTCCTCGCGAAGCGCGGAACCAAGTAGGCACAGCCTCGCGAAGCGCGGAACCAAGTAAGCACAGCCTCGCGAAGCGCGGAACCAAGTAGGCACAGCCTCGCGAAGCGCGGAACCAAGTAGGCACAGCCAGCTAGGCAGAGCCTCGCGAAGGGCGGGCACCCGGGTTCTCCGGGTGCCCGCCCTTCGTGCGCCCGGCTCGCGGGCGGGGTACGAAGGGCTCCCGGTCGGCCGCTCAGATCGGCGTGCCCGCCTTGATGACGTGGCGGAGGCGGCGGTCGGGGCTGCCGGGCTGAGTCCCGGTCGGCGGACACGCCCGAGGGGCGGCACCCGTACGGGTGCCGCCCCTCGGCGGATGTCGGCGACGCCGGGCGCCGTCCGGCCTAGATGATCAGGCTGAGCGGCATGATCAGGGCGATGGCGACGACCGAGATCACCGTCTCCATCACCGACCAGGACTTCAGCGTCTGCCCGACGCTCATCCCGAAGTACTCCTTCACCAGCCAGAAGCCGGCGTCGTTGACGTGCGACAGGAAGAGCGAGCCGGCGCCGATCGCCAGGACCAGCAGGGCCGCGTGGGTGGAGGACATGTCGGCGGCGAGCGGGGCGACGATCCCGGCGGCGGTGATGGTGGCGACCGTCGCCGAGCCAGTGGCCAGGCGGATCAGCACCGCGATCAGCCAGCCGAGCAGCAGCGCCGAGATGTGCCACTTGCCGGACCACTCGCTCACCGCGTTGCCGACGCCCACGTCGATCAGGGTCTGCTTGAAGCCGCCGCCGGCGCCGACGATGAACACGATGCCGGCGATCGGGCCGAGCGACTTGCCGACGGTGTCGGAGATCCGGGCCTTGTCGAAGCCGGCCGCCTTGCCGAGGGTCAGCATGCCGAGCAGGGTCGCGGCGAGCAGCGCGATCAGCGGCGAACCGATGAAGTCGAAGACCCGCTGGGCCATCGCCTTCGGGTTGTCGACCACCACGTCGGTCAGGGCCTTGCCGAGCATCAGCACGACCGGCAGCAGGATCGTCGCCAGCACCGCGCCGAAGGACGGCGTGTGCTCGGGCTTGGTGGTCTCCTCGGGGGCGGTGGCCTTCGGGATCTCCAGCGGGCCGACCCAGCGCTCGGCCAGCCGGGAGAACAGCGGGCCGGCCACGATCAGGGTGGGCACGGCGATCAGCAGGCCGAGCGCCAGGGTGATGCCGAGGTCCGCCTTCAGGGCGTCGACGGCGACCAGCGGGCCCGGGTGCGGGGGCACCAGGCCGTGCAGCACGGACAGGCCGGCCAGCGCGGGGATGCCGATCCGCATCAGCGGCACGTTGCCGCGGCGGGCGACCAGCAGCACGATCGGGATCAGCAGGACGACGCCGACCTCGAAGAACAGCGGCAGGCCGAGGACGGCGGCGATCAGCGCCATCGCCCAGGGCAGCGCCTTGTTGCCCGACCGGGCCAGCACGGTGTCCGCGATGATGTTGGCGCCGCCGGAGTCGGCGAGCAGCTTGCCGAGCATCGCGCCCAGCCCGATCAGCAGGCCGACGCCGGCCACGGTGGAACCGAAGCCCGTGGAGAAGCTGTTGAGCAGCTTGTCGAACGGGGCGCCCGCGACGGCGGCCAGCAGGCCGGAGCCGAGCGTGAGGGCGAGGAAGGGGTGCAGCTTCAGCTTGGTGATCAGTAGGACGATCACACCGATGCTGAGCAGGACCGCGATCAGCAGCTGGGAGTCGCTGCTGGTGTGCGGCAGGGCCGGTGGGGCGGCCGCGAGCAGAGTGGGGGCAATACTCACGCGAGGTCTCCATTGACCGGCCGCAGCAGCGCCACGGCCATCTCGACGAGTTCTTCGGGGGACGGACCGACGTCCAGGACGGCGCCGCGCTCGTGCGCGCCCAGGGGTTCCAGGGCGGCGTACTGCGAGTCGAGCAGCGACGGCGGCATGAAGTGGCCGGTGCGGTGGGCGAGCCGGTCCTCGACCAGCTCGTGACCGCCGCTGAGGTGCAGGAAGTAGGCACCCGGGCAGGCCGCGCGCAGGGTGTCGCGGTAGCGGTGCTTCAGCGCCGAGCAGGTGACCACGCCGCCGGTGCCGTCCTCGGCCCGCTCCTTGAGCCAGGCGCCGAGGGCGCGCAGCCAGGGGGCGCGGTCCTCGTCGTCCAGCGGGATGCCGGCCGACATCTTGGCGATGTTGGCCGCCGGGTGGAAGTCGTCCGCCTCCGCGTAGGGGAGGTCGAGGCGTTCGGCCAGCAGGCGGGCCAGGGTGGTCTTGCCGACACCGGAGACGCCCATCACCACGATGGTGAGAGGGGTGTCCGGGAGGTCGTGGTTCTCGACGCTGAGAGCCATGGGTGGTGCTCCTTCGTTGCCTGGCCGCCACTATCGCCTCAAAGATATGACGTATTCAAGTGGCGGAAACCAAATCGTCATACTTTTGGGCTGTGGGGTAGATCGCAGGGCACAGGACCCGGTACGCGCCGGTGGTGGCGGCGGGGTGGGCGTCTACGCTGGGCGGATGGAGATCCAGGGGCTGCCCGGTCGGCTGCTTGACGAGCTCGGGCCGGCGATCGCGTCGGGGGAGATTCCCGAGGGCGCGGTGCTGCGCGGCGAGGAGCTGGAGGAGCGGTTCGGGGTGTCCCGGACGGTCGTCCGGGAGGCGGTGCGGATCCTGGAGGGGATGCGCCTGGTGGCGTCCCGGCGGCGGGTCGGGATCACCGTGCAGCCCAGGTCGCTCTGGGACGTCTTCGACCCGCTGGTGATCCGCTGGCGGCTGGCCGGCGCGGACCGCTCGGCCCAGCTGCGCTCGCTCGGCTCGCTGCGGGTGGCCGTCGAGCCGGCCGCGGCCGCGCTCGCCGCGGTGCACGCGAGCGACGACGACCGGCGCCAACTCGGATCGCTGGCCGTTGAGTTGACCGTCTCGGCGCGGGCCGCCGACCTCACCACCTTCCTCCGGCACGACATCGACTTCCACGCCACCGTGCTGCGCGCCTCCGGCAACGAGATGTTCGCCCACCTCGGCGACACCGTGGGGGCGGTGCTCACCGGGCGGACCGAGTACCATCTGATGCCCCATCAGCCGGAGCCGTACGCGATCCGGCTGCACCGCGAAGTCGCCGACGCGATCTGCGCGGGGGACGCCGTCCAGGCCGAGCAGGCCATGCGGACGATCGTGGCGGGCGCCCTGGAGGAGCTCAACCAGCAGTTGGGCTGACTTCCCCCGGCGGCGGGCCGCCCGCTGCCGGCTGCCCGGATCACGCGCTTTGACGGCAGTTCGGTGGATTCGGACGCATAGTCCTGGTTCGACGGGGCAGAGTGAGGCGAGGGGGCGCTTTTCGCGTGCGCCCGTCCCGTGTCCGCCGCCGAGTCCGCGCCTGGGGGTCGATCGATGTCCGTGCCACGCCGCCGTCGCCGCCTGCCCGACGAGGTGCGCGCCGCCGCCGTCCGGGCGGTGCTCTGCCTGTCCTTCACCCTGGTCGGCGTGGTCGTCGCCACGCTCGCCTCGTACGCGGACAGCTGGCTGATGACGCCGGCGCTGATGGCGATGGGGCTCGGGGTGTTCGGCACGATGTGGTGCCTGCTGGAGATCCTGATCTCGCGCCAGGTCGCCGCCCAGCGGCAGCGCGCGCCCGGCTCCGCGCACCCGATGGCGGGCAGCCGGGCGCCCGACCCGCTGGCCGCCCGGCCGCTCCCCCGCCCCGGCGGGCCGCAGCGTCAGCCGCGGCTGCCGGCCGCGTAGGACACCCGCGGCCGGCGCCGCGGGTCAGTCCTCCGGGACGGCCCGGTAGTGGGTGGTGAGCCGGCCCGTGTCGTCCAGGACGTGGAAGGCGAGCATCGGCGGCTGGGTGAAGGAGATGCCGGGCCCGCCCTCGCAGGGCAGCGTGACGGTGGAGACCACCCCCGGGGCGACCAGCAGGGGCAGTCCGGCGAAGGTGGTGGCGGCGCCGGTGTGGGAGTGGCCGCAGAGCAGGCCGGCCACCCGCGGGTGCCGGGCCAGCACCGCGCCGAGCGCCTCCTCGCCGAACTGGCGGATCGGGTCGACGTTCGGCAGGTGCAGGACGGCCGGCGGGTGGTGGAAGGCCACCAGCGCGGGCAGGTCGGCGCGGCCGGCCGCCAGTTCGGCGTCCAGCCAGGCCAGCGTCTCCTCGTCCAGCAGGCCGTCGTCGCGGCCCGGGATCGAGGAGTCCAGCATCAGCACGTCGGCGCCGGGCAGTTGGTGCAGCCGGTTGACCGGGCCGTCCGCGGGGGCCTCGCCGAGCAGCACCTCCCGGTAGGGCGCCCGGCGGTCGTGGTTGCCGGGGCAAGTGAGCACCGGGTACCGGGAGTCCAGCACCTTGGCCACCTGCTCGTACTCGGCGGCCAGGCCGTGGTCGGCGAGGTCCCCGGTGACGAGCACGGCGTCCAGCGGGCCGGGCAGGGCGTCGAGGTACGCCATCACCTGCCCTGCCCGCCGCAGGGCGCGCCTGCCGCCGTCCCGGCGGTGCTCCTGCCCGAGGTGGATGTCACTGAAGTGCGCGATCGTCAGCATGGACGCCACGCTAGTCAGTTGCGGACTGCACCGGAACCTCGGCCGGACGCTTGAACATCCGGGTGGCGGTGATCTCGCCGTGGATGGCCGGGCCGTCCGGGTCCTGCGGGGCGGGCAGGCCGGGGCGCAGGTGCTCCTCGACCGAGATGTACTTGAGGCCCGCCCGCAGGTCGGCGTCGTTGCGCAGCCGGATGACCAGCGGGAACTCGGCGAGCGCGGTGGTGTCGAACAGACCGGTGGTGTAGATCAGTTGGACGCCGAGCGCATCGGCCACGGCCCGCTGGAGCTCCAGCAGGTAGGTGGCGTTCGCGCGGCCGATCGGGTTGTCCAGGAACAGCGTGCCGGCGTGCCGCAGCTGGGACTGGCCGCGGTCGTTGGCGCGCAGCGCGGCCATCGTGCAGTACAGCGCGATGGCGGCGGTGAGCAGCTGGCCGCCGGAGAAGACGTCGGACATCTGGCCGACGCCGACCCGCTCGGCGCGCAGCACCGCGTCCGGCTTGAGGATCTCGACGCTGACGCCCTTCGGGCCGATCGCGGCGGCGACCCCGCGCAGCAGCAGGGACATGCCGTCGCGGCGCAGGTCGCTGTTCTTGCGGACGGCGGCGCGGGTGGCCTCGTCGATGACCTCGCCGAGGCGCTCGACCAGGGTGGCGTGGTCCGGGTCCTCGAAGCGGATCCGCAGGAACTCCTGGCCGGACCACTCCCCCAGGCCCTCGGGCAGCCGGGAGAGCCGCTGGGCGGCGCGCAGGGTGGTGAGCGAGGACTCGACCAGGCCGCGCAGGCGGTCGACGATCGAGCCGCGGTTGCGCTCCAGCTGGGCGAGTTCGTCGGTCAGCACGCGCAGCCGGGGCGCGAAGGCGGCGGCCCAGGCGGCGGCGTGCTCGGGCAGCGCGGCGGCGGGCAGTTCGCGGATCTGCTGGCGGGCGGGGGTGCGGACGGCCTCGTAGCGGGCGGCGTTGGCGTGCCGGACGAGGGCGTCGGAGGCGTCGCGGACGGCGAGTTCGGCGGAGGACAGCTCGCCGGCGGCGGTGCGCAGGGCGCGGCGGGCCTCGGCGGCGGTGCCGCGCGCCTCCGGCAGCGAGCCGAGGTAGGGCTCGACGGACTGGCCGTCGTCCTCCTGCTGCTCGCGCAGGCCGTCGCGCAGCTGGCCGGCGAGTTCGTCGAAGTCGGCGGCGGCCGACTGGGCGGCGTCGAAGGTGCGTTGCAGGTCGGCGTGCGCGGTGCGGGCGGCGTCCAGGGCCTCCCGGCGCTCGGCGAGCCGGCTGGTGGCGGTGCGCAGCAGGACCTGGGCGTGCTCGGGGTCGGCGGGGACGAGGTCCTCGGGCAGTTCGGTGTGCGCCTCGCCGTCGGCGGGGGCGGAGCGCTCGGCCTCGCCGCGCAGGCGTCCGAGCTGCTCGCTGGCGGCGGCGGAGCGGGCCTCGATGGTGGCGACCAGGTCCTCGGCGCGGGCGGCCGCGGCCTGGCGGGCCGGGCCGTCGGCGCCGTCGGGGCTGCCGAGAAGTTCCTCGGCGCGGGTGCGGACCTTGTTGGTGAGGCGGTCGAGTTCGGTCGCGGCGGCGGCCTCGTCGCCCTCGGCGCGGGCCTGCTCGGCGCGCAGGTCGGCGCCGACGCCGACCTTCTCGTACAGCTGGGAGGCGGCGCGGTAGGCCTCGCGCAGGGCGGGCAGTGCGGCGGGGGCGGTCTCGGAGGGCTCGTCGGCCTGTTCGGCGGCGGGGATCTCGGCGCGTTCGGCGCGCACGGTACGGGCGGTGCGGCGGGCGTCGTCGGCGGCGCGCTGGGCGGCGCGGCGGTCCTCGTCGCAGGTGCGGGCGCGTTCGGCGCAGACGGCCTGGCGGCGGTCGCACTCGGCGGCGTCCTCGGCGAGTTCGCGCTGGCGGCGGGCCCAGTTGGCGCGCTCGCGCAGCCGGAAGGCGAGGCCGGAGAGGGCGTCGGCGCGGCGGCGGGCGCGCTGGGCGGCCTCGCGGTGCTCCTCGTGGGCGGCGGCCGCGGCGGCGTGGTCGGTCTCGGCCTCGTCGTGGTCGGCGCGCAGGGTGGCCAGGGCGGCGGCGGCCTGCTCGGCGTGCTCGCGGGCGGCCTCGGCGGCGGCGGCGAGTTCGGCGAGGGTGCCGGGCGGGCAGCTGGCGTGCCAGGAGGCGAGGCGGGCGGCGAGGGCGCGGTCGGCACCGAGGCGGGCGGCGAGTTCGCGGATGTGCTCCTCGCGGGCGCCCGCCCGGGCGCGCAGTTCGCGGCGCTCGTCGTCGGCGGCGGACTCGTCGTGCATGGCCGGGTTCGGCGGCACCAGGAAGAACGCGGGCTGGTCGGTGATCGGGGCGATCAGGGAGGCGGCGGCGCCGACGGCGACGGTGGAGCGGGGCAGCAGGGCGGCGGCCTGCAAGGCCTCGCGGGCCCGCTCCAGCGAGGCGGGGTCGGTGACGACGACGCCGTCGACGAGTTCGGGGCGGGCGGCGAGGATCGCCTCGTGGTCGGCCGGGTCGACGGACTGGGCGAGGTAGCGCCAGCCCGGCAGGGCGGGGATGCCGTGCTCGGCGAGGTACTCGACGGTGGCCAGGACGTCCGGGCCGGGCGGCAGCAGTCCGCCGTCGCCGAGGGCGGCGAGGATGCGGGAGTCGTCGGCGGCGGCGGTGCGCAGGTCGAACAGGGTGCGTTCGGCCGTGGCGATGGACTCGTCGAGGAGTTCGCGCAGGTACTCGGCGTTGCGGTCGAGGACGGCGGGGGTGAGGAAGCCGGCGTCCTCCTCGGCCCCCGACCCGTCGTCGCTCCAGTCGGTGGGTGCGGGGGTGAGGGAGAGCAGGTCGGAGAGGCGCTGCTCGGTGGCGAGCAGGGCGGCGGTGCGCTGCTCGGCGGCGAGGGCCCGGGCGGCGGCCGTGCGGGCGTCGCCGGCGCGCTCGGCGGCGAGTTCGGCGCGGCCGGTGGCGGCGGCGGCCTCGCGCAGCCTGGCGGCGCAGGCCTCGGCGGTCGTACGGGCCTGGGCGAGGGCGGCGCCGGCGGCCTTCTCGACGTCGGCGGCGTGCAGGGCGGCGCGGGCCGGGTCGACGTCGCCGTCGGCGTCGATGAAGCCGGCCTCGACGGCGGCGGCGGTCTCCTGCTCGACCTCGGCGAGGCGCTGGCGCAGGTGGTCGACCTCGCTGCGGGCCTTCTGGGCGGCGGTGGCGGCCTCGGTGGCGTCGGACTGGGCCTTGGCGCCGTCGTCCTGGAGCTCGTCGGCGCGCTGCTCCTCGGTGTCGGCGCGGGCCTCGGCGGCCGCGGCGGCGGCCTCCAGGGCGCGGGCCAGGGCGGTGGCGGCGCGGGCGCGGGCGGCGAGCGCGGGGGCGGCGTCGAGTTCGGCCTCGCGGATGGCGGCGGCGACCCGGGTGACCCGGTCGGCGGCGGCGCGCTGGCGCAGGACGGTCTCGGCGGCCTGCCAGGCAGCGTGCAGGGTGCGGGCGTCGATGAGTTCGCGGCGCAGCGCGGCGGCCTCGGCGGTGGCCGCCGCGAGGCCCAGGGTGGCGTGCCGGTGGGTGAGTTCGGCGGTGATGAGGGTGTGCCGGGTGCGGTCGGCCTCGGCGGCGGTGACGGCGCCCGCGGCGGCGGCGACCTCGATGGCGAGGTCCTGGGCGCGGTCGCGTTCGGCGGCGGCGCGGGAGGTGAGGGCGTGGGCGAGGCGGCGGGTGCGGCGTTCGGCGGTGCGGTGGGCCTCGCGGACGCTCTCGCGGGCGCCGGTGGCCTCGACGATGCGTTCCAGCAGGTCGAGGGAGCCGGCGGTGAAGTCGCGTTCGGCGGTGAGTTCGGCGCGGCGGCCGAGCTTGGCGGCGAAGCCGTGGACGAGGTCGGCGAGGCCGTCGGTGTCCCGGGTGTCGGTGACGGCGCGCAGCAGCAGGTCGGTGAAGTCACTGTCGTGCTTGACCGCGAAGAGGCCGGCGGCCTCGCCCTCGTCGGCGTTCATTTCGCGCTGGTAGCGGAAGAGTTCGGGGTCGAGGCCGAGTTCGCCGAGGTGCTCGGTCCAGCGGTCGTGGCCGTCCTCGAAGACCAGGTCGAGGTGCGGGTGGGCCTTGCCGGCCTCGGTGAGGGCGTCGCGGAAGCCCTTCATGGTGCGGCGGCGGCCTCGGGCCTTCTGGTCGCCGGCCAGGCTGATCCGTTCGGCGACCGGCAGCGAGTCCAGGGTGAGGCCGGGGCCGGGGCGGAAGGAGTACCAGGTCTCGGCGAACTTGCGCGGGTCGGAGGAGACCTGGCGGCCGCGCCACTCGCTGACCTTGCCGACCACGATCAGCTCGCCGGTGACGGTGTGCTGCCACTCCAGCGCGACGTGGCCGCAGTCGTCGGCGAGCAGGAACTTGCGCAGCACGCCGGAGCTGGCGCCGCCGAGGGTGTTGCGGTGGCCGGGGAGCATCACCGAGAAGATCAGCTTGAGCAGGACGGACTTGCCGCCGCCGTTCTCCAGGAAGAGCACGCCGGCCGGGGCGGGGCGGCGGACCGGGCCCTCGGCGTCCTCGCCGAACAGGCCGATCTGCTGCGGGGCCGGGTCGGCGACGGGCTCGCCGACGCCGCGCAGGTCGAGCACCGTGTCGGCGTAGCGGGCGCCGGCCGGTCCGATCGAGTAGAGGCGGACCCGGTTGAGCTCGTACATGTGCGGCGGTTCTCCGTGGCTGGGGGGTGGTCGGGACTCGGGCTCAGAGCGAGTGGAACGGCAGGCCTGCGTCGGCCACCAGTTCGTCGCCGGTGTCCGGCGGCAGCAGGCTGGCGGTGCCGTCGGAGACCGGGACGATGCCGAGGTCGAGCAGTTCGGCCATGGCCGCGCTGCCGGCCAGGTCGCGGACCTGGAGCTGGTAGCGGGCGGTGGTGCGGTAGGTGCCGCCGGCGTCGTCGGAGACCTTCTGCAGGAAGCCGGAGTCGACCAGGAACAGCACGGCCTTGGCGACGATGCCGATGGTGGAGCCGGAGAGCCGGCGGGCGTCCTTGGTGGCGCCGGTGGCGGTGCGCCGGGCCCACACCCGCCAGGCGGCCTCCAGGCCGGGGGCGTCGGACTGCGGGTCGGTGTTGTCGCCCTCGGTCGCGGCCTGCTCCTCCAGGCGGCGGCAGGCCTGGCGGACGAAGGCGTCGACGCCGTTGACGGTGATCCGGCCGAGGTAGCCGTCGTCGGCGAGGTCCTCGGGCCGGGGGAAGGCCATCGCGGCGACGGCGAGGTGGGCCAGGCCGTGCAGGAAGCGGTCGGTGGACTCGGTGGCGGCGCGGCGCGAGTAGTCGCCCATCCGGACGGCGAACAGCGAGTCCTCGGCGGCGGCGACGGCCATGCCGGCGCGCGGCGAGACCTCCAGGACGACCAGGCCCATGCCGGTGGCGACGGCGTCGGCGAGCCGGGCGAACGGCGGGTCCTCGCGGTGGCGGCGGACGAGTTCGGCGTACTCGGCGTCGCGGGCGGGGAGCAGCTTGGCCTGGAGGCCGAAGGAGACCAGCCGGGCTGCGTCGGCGACGTCGCCGGGGGTGATCGGGGCGGGGGCCGCGGGTTCGGTCTCGGCCGCCCAGGACGCGTCGTGGTGGGTCGTCACGGGCGGTGCTCCTCGGGGCTGTTGCTGGTGCGGGCGATCTGGTGGTGCGTCAAGGCGGCGGCCTGGTCAGCCGGCGTCCTTGCGGTCGGCGGCCATGCCGGCCGCGTCGAGCAGGGCGCTGCCGACGATCAGGTCGGCGCCGCCGAACTGCGGGTCGCGCAGCGGGGTGCCGTCGTCCACGGCGAACAGCAGCCGCTCCTCGCCCTGCCGGTAGGCGGTGCCGACCGGCGGGCTGGCCGCGTGGACGGCCAGCAGGGCGACGAGGTACGGCAGCTCCGGGTCCTGCTCGCGGGCCTCGGCGAGCAGGCCGGAGAGCCGGCGGGGGGCGTCGGCGGGCAGGTCGAGCAGGAGCAGCGCGGCCTCCAGCTGGGCTTCGGAGAAGCGGCTGTCGTCCGGGGTGGCGACCAGGTCCGGGTCGGGCAGTTCGGCGCCGAGGTGCTCGCGCTCGACCGGCGGGGTGAGCAGCAGGTCGACCAGGTCGGCGACCCGGACGGAGACGGGGGTGCGCAGGCCAGCGCCGCGGGCGAAGAAAGCACCGGTGGGGCCGACGGCCTGCTCGACCGGCAGCCGCAGCACGGGGGCGAGCAGTTGGCCGTAGAGGTCGATGCCGCTGCGGGCGCCGGGGGTGGCGAAGGCCTGCCGGTCCTGCTCGGCGCGGAACAGCGGGCCGGCCTCCAGCAGGCGGGTCTGCAGCTTCGTGTGCCGGCGGATGCAGTCCTTGACGATGTCGAGCAGCTCGGCGGCGCGGCGCTTGTGCTCGGCCCCTTCGGGGGTGTGGGGCTCGGCCTCGTCGCGGGCCTTGCGGATGTTGGTGAGAATCGCGTTCTCGTGCCGGTAGCGGTCGGCGATGTGGTCCAGCGCCTCGTCGATGAGGTCGGGGATGGCGCGCATCCAGTCGACGGCGCGGACGTTGCGCCGGGTCGCGTCGAGGGCGCGGCGCAGCGTCTCGGCGTACTGGACGGTGCGGTAGCGGGCCTGCTCGGCGGCGAGCTGGGCGTCGGCCAGGCGGCCGCGGCGGATCAGCACCTCCAGCTTGACCTCGGCGGCGATCTGGGCCGAGGTGACGTCGGTGTCGAGCGCGCCGACCAGGACGTTGACCGCCTCGTCGGTGGTGCGCAGGTAGACGCCGCCGTCGGGGCCGGGGACCTCCTCGATCAGCTTGAAGTCGTAGTCGCGCCGGACGTACGCGCCGTCCGCGCCGAAGGTGCCGTAGACGGCGCGGAAGCCCCGGTCGACGCTGCCGACGTTGATCAGCGACTCCAGCACCCAGCGGGCGACCCGCTCGTGCTCGGCGGCGGGGCGGTCGGCGGCCTGGGCGGCGACCCGGGGCAGCAGGCGGGCGAGCACTATGTCGCGGTCGGCGCCGGTGTCGAAGTCCATGTGCAGGGTGACCAGGTCGATCGCGGCGAGACCGACCTCGGCCATCGCGTAGCCGCCGTACTCGCCCGCCAGGTTGACCTTGCGGTTGTCCAGGTCGTGCAGGGGGGCGGTGCAGGCCAGCGCCTTGAGCCGGCGGGCCAGGCCCTCGTCGGCGGCGGGGCCGGGCGCGGGCCTCGCCGCGACGGACCCGGCGGGCGGCCGGGGGCCGGGCAGGGTGGGCGGGTCAGCGATGGCGGTCACGGTGGACAAGATTAGAGGTTCGCACCGACATCGACCGAAACGGGCCTTGTGGGCGGGCTGCGCGGCAGGCCGGAGGGCGTGTCGGGGGTGAATTCAGAACGGGATTTCGACGGGATTCCGCCAAATCCGAACCGATATTCGGCAAACCCGTGAAGGTGGCGCGTCGCTACCGTGATGATCGGCCTATGATCACTCGACTGGTCAAAGCAGGCTTCGCCGCCGCGCTGTCCGTGACCACCCTCGCCACCGGTGCCGCTGCCTCGTCAGCCGCCCCCGCCGACGCCCCCGCCGTTCAGGGGCAGCACGTGACCGCGGCCCTGAACGGCTTCCTGCCGGGCACCACCCCTCCCGGACCGGGCAAGCTCTCGGTCGGCTGGACCTCCGCCGGCACCCAGGACCTCACCGGGCCGACCCACATCACCGTCGACCTGCCGCCCGGGCTCACCACCGAGCTCGGCATGTTCTTCTCCACCCCGTACGACTACACCTTCACCGAGTCCGTCTCGCCCGACGGGCGCCATCTGGACGCCGTCCTCATCGGCACCCGCAGGCCCGGGCGCTACGAGTTCATGAAGCTGAACGTGGGCCGCGACTACACCCGGCAGCTGACCGGCCAGATCGTCGTGACCGTGTCCAATCCGAACGACACCGACCCGACCGGCCACGTGACGGCCCTGTCGGTCGACGGGACCACCCCGGCGCCGGTCGTCCAGGCGCCGCCCACGGTCGACGGCCTCGACACCACCACCGGCCCGGGCGCGGGCGGCACCGCGGTGACCGTCAGCGGCGGCAACCTGGCGCACGGCATGGTGCTGGTCGGCGGCGTCCCGGCGGCCGGCACCTGCACCGACACCGCCTGCACGGTGACCACGCCCGGCGGCTCGGGCAGCGCACCCGTCTCCGTGGTGACCCCCGGCGGCACGGTCGCGGCGCCGGCCGCCTTCGACTACACGGGCGCCCCGCCCCCGCCGCCGCCCGCGCCGACGGTCGGCAATCTGACCAACGCCGGCGGCCCGGCCGCCGGCGGCACCCAGGTGTACCTCCAGGGCACCAACCTGACGTACGGGACGGTCGCGTTCGGCGGGGTGCCGGCCGCGCACGTCTCCTGCGGCCCGTCCTTCTGCTCGGCCACCTCCCCGGCGGCGGCGGGCCCCGGCCCGGTGGACGTCACGGTGACCACGGCGGGCGGCACCAGTGCCCCGGTGACCTTCACGTACACCGCGTAGTCCCGACGTACACCGCGCGGTCCCGGCGGTTCCGATGCCCGGGTGCTCCGGCACCCGGGCATCGGCGTGTCCGGGGGCGCGCCGGCCCGGCGTCCGGGGGTGCGCGCCCGCCCGGCGTCCGGGGCGTGCCCGCACGTCAGGGGCAAGTTGAACGCGTTCAAAAGCAGGGTCTAGAGTCGGTTCCGTACAGACGGGACAAGGCCCCGCCTGCTCTTCGGCATGGAGGTTCGCACCATGGACACCAATCCGGGCTCCGGTCCCGCGGCGGTACTGCGCAGAGTCCGGCGCTGGCTCTGGATCTTCGTGGTCTGCCTGGTGCTGAGCGGCCTGACGGCCTTCCCGCTGGAGACCGAGACCCGCTGGCTGGCCGACCTCGCGACCGGGCCGGCCGCGCCGCTGACCGACCGCTTCCCGGCCGCACTGGACTGGATCGAACGCGTCCGCACCGGCGTCGCGGAGACCGATGACCGCTACCCCTTCCTGGCCTACGGCACCGACTGGCTCGCCTTCGCCCACCTGGTGATCGCCGCCGCCTTCTGGGGCCCGATCAAGGACCCGGTCCGCAACATCTGGGTGATCCGCTGGGCGGTGCTCGCCTGCGGCGCCGTCATCCCCCTGGCCCTGGTCTGCGGACCGCTGCGGGGGATTCCCCTGGGCTGGCGATTCATCGACATGTCGTTCGGCATCGTCGGCGTCGTCCCGCTGCTGATCGTGCTGCGGGCGCTGCGCCCGCTGGAACGTTCCTTCCAGGGGCCGGTGGCCGCGAGCTGAGCCGGAGCCGCCCGGCGCCGCCCCAGGGCGTGTGACCAGGGGTCGCACGCCGATGGGCCCCCCGGGCCCGGGTCACGGGCAACGGCCTTCATCCGCAGGCCCTACCATCTGGCTCAACAGCTGCTGGAAGGCGGACGGGCGTGGCCGATGCGGTGATCGATCTCAATGCGGACCTCGGTGAGGGGTTCGGACGCTGGACGCTGACCGACGACGAGGCCCTGCTGTCCGTGGTGACCAGTGCCAACGTCGCCTGCGGCTTCCACGCGGGAGATCCGTCGACGATGCGCCGGGTCTGCGCGCTGGCCGCCGAACGCGGCGTCCGGATCGGCGCCCAGGTCTCCTACCGCGACCTGGCCGGCTTCGGCCGCCGGGCCATGGACGTCCCCCCGGAGGAGCTCGCCGACGAGATCGCGTACCAGATCGGCGCCCTCCAGGTCTTCGCCCGCGCGGCCGGCTCCCGGGTCTCCTACGTCAAACCGCACGGCGCCCTCTACAACCGGGTGGTCACCGACTCCGAACAGGCCGAGGCCGTGGTGGCCGGCGTGCTGCGGGCCGGGGCGGTCTGCGACGGACCGCTGCCGGTGCTCGGACTGCCCGGCTCCCGGCTGCTCGCCGTCGCCGAGGGAGTCGGCCTCGCGGTCGTCGCCGAGGCCTTCGCCGACCGCGCGTACACCTGGGCCGGCACCCTCGTCCCGCGCCGCGACCCGGACGCCGTGGTGCACGACCCCGAATCGGTGATCACCCGCGCCGTCGGCATCGCCCGGGACGCCTCGGTGGAGGCCGTCGGCGGCGAACGGATCGCCGTCGAGGCCCGCTCCCTGTGCGTCCACGGCGACACCCCCGGCGCCGCCCAGCTCGCCTGGCGGATCCGCGGCGCCCTCGCCTCCGCCGGGGTCCGGGTGGAGGCGTTCACGTGACGCCCGCCGCCGTCCGGCGGGTCGGCGAGCGGGCACTGCTGGTCGAACTCGACGACACGGCGCAGGTCGCCGCGCTGTACGGATGGCTGCGCGAGCGGCAGGAGAGCGGGGCGCTCGGCGCGGTCGAGGAGATCGTGCCGGCCGCGCGCACGGTACTGCTGGACGGCGTCGCGGACGTCGACGCGCTGGCGGCCCTGCTGCGCACGGCCCGTCCGTCGGCGGCCGCGGCGGCGACCGGGCCGCTGGTGGAGGTGCCGACGGTGTACGACGGCGCCGACCTCGCCGAGGTCGCCGCACTGTGGGGGGTGTCCGAGGAGGCCGCCGTACGGATCCACACCGGGCCCGAGTACGTGGTCGCCTTCTGCGGGTTCGCGCCCGGCTTCGGCTACCTGACCGGGCTGCCGCCCCGCTACGAGGTCCCGCGCCGGGCCACCCCGCGCAGCAGCGTCCCGGTCGGTTCGGTCGCCCTGGCCGGCCCGTACACCGGCGTCTACCCGGGCTCCTCCCCCGGCGGCTGGCAGCTGATCGGGCGCACCGGGCTCGTGCTCTGGGACACCGGGCGCGAGCCGGCGGCGCTCCTGGCGCCCGGGGTGCGGGTGCGGTTCACGGCGGAACGGGCGTAGCGGGGGTGCGGGCCCACGACGGGCGGCGCGCGGGCCCCGGACGGCGGGGGACGGGGCGGCGAGGGACGGGGCGGACGGGGTGGGGGCGTTGAGCGGTTTGCTGGTGGTGCGGCCCGGACCGTTGACCACCGTCCAGGACCTCGGACGGCGCGGCGTCGCCCACCTCGGAGTGCCCAGGGCCGGGGCGCTGGACGAGCCCGCGCTGCGGGCCGCGAACCGGCTCGTCGGCAACGAGCCGGGCTCCGCCGGACTGGAGACCACGCTCGGCGGGGTCGCCCTGCGCGCTCTCGGGCCGGTGGTCGTGGCCGTCACCGGAGCACCCTCGCCCGTCCGGGTGGACGGACGGGCGGCCGCGTGGGGTGCGCCGGTCGCGGTGCCGGCCGGGGCGGTGCTGGAGGTGGGGGCGGCGACCGCCGGGGTGCGCGGCTACCTGGCGGTCGCGGGCGCGATCGCCGTCCCGCCGGTCCTGGGCAGCCGCTCGACGGACCTGCTCTCCGGGCTCGGACCGGCCCCGCTCGCCGCCGGCGACCGGCTTCCGGTCGGCCCGCCTCCGCCCGACCGCCCCCGGCCCGACCTGGTGCCGCTGCCCGCTCCCCCGGCCGAACTGGTGCTGCGGCTGCGGCTGGGCCCGCACGCGGACTGGTTCGAGCCTTCGGCGCTGACCCGGCTGGCCCGCGACGGGTACCTGGTCTCCCCGGCCGGCAACCGGATCGGGCTGCGCACCGAGGGCCCGCCGGTCACCCGCGCCCGGGCGGGTGAACTACCCAGTGAGGGCATGGTGTTGGGCGCGGTGCAGATCCCGCCGGACGGGCGGCCGGTGGTCTTCCTGGCCGACCACCCGACCACCGGCGGCTACCCGGTGATCGGCGTCGTCCCCGCCGCCGACCTCGCGGCGGCCGCCCAGGCACGCCCGGGCACGCCGGTGCGCTTCGTGCCGCTGCGGGAGCGCTGAGCGTCCGCCCGCACGCCTCCCGGCGCTCCCGGCGCGACGGCTGTTCGCACGCCGCCGAGGCCGCGGCGGTGCACTCAGGCGGCGGGGGCGCCGAACCACCTGGACAGCTGGCCGCGCAGGCCCTGCTGGTCCTCGCCGACCCACACCACGTGGCCGTCCGGGCGCAGCAGCACCGCGGGCACGTCCAACTCGTCGCTGACGTCGACGACATGGTCGACCCGGTCCGCCCAGCCCGCCACCGAGAGCCCGCCGGTCTGGTCGAGCAGCAGCCCGCGGCCGCCGTGCATCAGCCCGTAGAGCCGGCCGCGCTTCAGCTCCACGTCGCGCAGCCGGCGGCCGAGCAGTTCATGCCCTTCGCCGAGGTCGTAGCGGACCCCGATCGCGATGATCTTCTCGATCAGGTACCGGTTCACCTCCTCGAATTCCGTCAGTTCCGCCAGCAGCCGGCGCACCGCCTGGGCACCGGGCTCCAGGGACATCAGGTGGATCTGCGCGCGGGTGTTGTCCAGCACGTCGGCGGCCACCGGGTGCCGCTCGGCGTGGTAGCTGTCCAGCAGCCCCTCCGGCGCCCAGCCATCGACCTCGGCCGCCAGCTTCCAGCCGAGGTTGAACGCGTCCTGGACACCGAGGTTGAGCCCCTGCCCGCCGGTCGGCGGGTGGATGTGCGCCGCGTCGCCGGCCAGCAGCACCCGGCCGACCCGGTAGCGCTCGGCCAGCCGGGTGGCGTCGCCGAAGCGCGACAGCCAGCGCGGTGAGTGCGCCCCGAAGTCGGTGCCCGCGACGGCCCGCAGCTGCTGCTTGAACTCCTCGAAGGTCGGAGCGGCCGTCCGGTCCTCGGCCACCCCCTCGGCGGGCACGATGACGCGGTACCCCCCATCCCCCTCGCGAACGGCGCCGAACCGCAGCTGGGTCTTGCGGACCTCCGCGATGACGGCGGCGATCGTCTCCGGCTCCTCGGCCAGCTCCATGTCGCCCAGCAGCGTCTCCACCCTGGAGGGCTCGCCGGGGAAGCCGACGCCGAGCAGCTTGCGCACCGTACTGCGGCCTCCGTCGCAGCCGACGAGGTAGCGCGAGCGCAGCCGTGTGCCATCGGCCAGTTCGGCGCTCACCCCGTCCTCGTCCTGGCTCAGCCCGACCAGTTCGCAGCCGCGCCGGAGCTCGGCGCCGAGTTCGGTGGCGTGCTCGGTCAGCAGCCTCTCGGTGACCGCCTGCGGGATGGCCAGGACGTACGCCTGGGTGGTGTCCAGCCGCTCCGGCCACTCCTTGCCGATGCCGGCGAAGAAGCCGCCGACCGCGAACTTCCGGCCGAGCGGGAGGAACCGCTCCAGCAGCCCGCGCTGGTCCATCACCTCAAGACTGCGCGCGTGCAGTCCGCGCGCCCGGGCCGGCAGGGGCGGCACCGTCTCCTTCTCCAGCACGAGCACCTGCACGCCGTGCAACCGCAACTCGCCGGCCAGCATCAACCCGGTCGGCCCGGCACCGACCACGATCACGTCAATCATCACAAACCCCCAGGTATGCCCGCAGATCCCGGCTTCGGCCGGTCATTCTGCGGCACGACCGGGGCCTTGCGGCAAGCCCCCCGGCGCGCTATACCTTGAGAGTGGCAAGGAGAGCCGACGACCTCCTTGCCTTCGTTGTTTGCCGGTCATTGTTTGCCGGTCATTGTTTGCCGGTCGCTGTTTTCCGCTCGCTGTTTTCCGCTCGCTGCGTGCGCTCCGCTCAACGCCCCGACAGCAGTTCCGCCACCGCCCGCTGCCCCGGGTCGAGCGCCGACTCCCCGTCCTCCGCCGCCCATACGGCGTTCTGCAGCACCCGGGCGAGCGTCCAGGCGAGCGCCGCCTCGCGGTCCAGTTCCAGTGCCTCCACCAGGACGTCGAACCGCCACCGCAGCGCCCGGGCGACGTCGCCGGTGGCCAGGACGTCGGCCCAGCGGTTGCGCAGCGCCGGGAGGAGTTCGAAGCCGGGGTGCCCGACGAGCGGTTTGGGGTCGATGGCGAGCCAGGGGGCGCGGCCGCCGCTTTCGGGCGGGGCGAGGACGTTGCCGTAGTGCAGGTCCCAGTGGAGCAGCCGGTCGCCGGGCTCGGTGCGGACCTCGCGCAGGGCCGCGGCGCAGTCGGCGAGCAAGCGCCGCTCGGCCGGGTCGGCGAGGGCCGCGGCCGCTACCGGGGCCCGCGCGAGCAGACCGTCGGCGAGGTCCGCCAGCCGGCGCAGGTCCGGGACTTCGACCTGAGGTCCAGTCAATTCCCTGAGCAGGCCTGCGATAACGTGCAGCGCCCCCCGGTCGTCCGCGACATCCAGCAGCGAACGCCCCGGGTCGAGGCGTTCCAGCAGCATCGAGCCCGAGGCCGGTTCGTGGTCGAGGAGTCGAACGGCCCCTCGCCCGTCCCAGGCCCGGAGGGCGACCGGCTCGCCCTCCGTCTCCTCGTCCACCGGCTGGAGCTTGAGCGCCGCGGGCGTGCCGTCGGCGCGCCGCACGGGCAGCACCAGCGCGTGAATGCCGTGCGCGGGCGGGCCGTCCAGGCGCAGCTCCCAGTGGTCGAGCAACTCGTCTGCCAGAGCGGGGAGTCGGGCCACCCAGGCGCGACCGTCCGGGCCGAGGGACTGCTCCAGCGACGCGGCCAGCCCGGGCGGGACCTCAACAGGCGGGACTTCAAAGGGCATTGTGCGGGCTCCTCTCCGGCTCCCCCAGCCTACGGTCGAGGTTCGAGGCCGGCCGCCGAAACGAAGCCGTCGAGGTTGTCGAGCATGATGTTGTGCCCGCAGTCCGGGACGGCCGCCAACCGGACGCCCGCCTCCCGGAGTTGGTCGGCGCCGCGCGGCTCGCCGCCCGCCTCCGGGTACAGGAAGGTGCGCGGGAGGTCGAGGCCGAGCAGCAGTTCGCGCATCGTCGGCACCGTCGCCCGGGCCAGGTGCACGGCACTGCGGTACAGCGCCTCGGGCCCGGCGAGGCGCATCGTGGACCACCAGGACGGGCCGACCCACGTGGCGACCTCGTCCCGGCCGCCGGCCAGGAACTCCTCCTCGGTGAAGCTCGCGATACCGCTGCTGCCGGGGCCGCGGCCGGGGGTGACCGGGTCCAGGTTGGCGTCGACCAGGACGAGCCGGGAGACCAACGCCGGATGCCGGTGGGCGAGGACGACGGCGATCGCGCCGCCCATGCTGTGGCCGATCACCTCGACTCCGGCGAGCCCGGCCTCCGCCAGGGCCTCGGCGACGGCGTCGGCGTGCCCCTCCAGGGTGTATCCGAAGTCGGCGGGTCGGTCGCTGAGGCCGAAGCCGAGCAGGTCGAGCAGCAGCGAGCGGCGCCCGGCGAGCCCCGGGTGGGCGGCAGCGGCCGCGAAGTAGGCGGGCGAGCTGGCGCCGAGGCCGTGCAGGTAGAGCCGGGCGGGCTCGACTCCAGGCAGCTCGACCCATCGGATCCGGTCGCCGTTCGGGGTGACGGGGGCGTGGCGCAGCACGGGGACTCCTCCTCCAGCGGGGGCTGGGACATCAGGGGCTGGGAACGCCCAGACCATACCTCGGCATCGAGGTATCACGGAACCGATATACCGAGGCTTCGAGGGACGAATCTGCGAGAGTGGCCCCATGCTGAAGCTCGCGATCCTCGGATTCCTCTACGACCGCCCGCTGCACGGCTACCAGCTGCGCCGCCACCTCGCCGCACTCACCGGGCACGTCCGCCCGATCAGCGACGGCACGCTCTACCCGGCGATCAAGCGCCTGGAGGCCGACGGCCTGCTGGTCCGCGAGACCGAGCCCGGCAGCGCCGCCGCACCCCGGCACACCCTCCACCTCACCGCGGCCGGCCGCACCGCACTGCTCGACCAGCTGCGCGCGCCCGAGCCGCTGGACATCAGCGACGAGAACCGCTGGTTCACCCTGCTCGCCTTCCTGCGCCACCTCGCCGACCCCTCCGCCCAGGCCGCCGTGCTCCGCCGCCGCCTGGCCTTCCTCTCCGAGCCGGCGAGCTTCTTCTACGACGGCGACCGCCCGGTCGGCGCCGAGGAGTTCGCCGACCCGTTCCGCCGCGGCCTGCTGCTGATCGCCCGCGCCACCAGCGAGGCCGAACTCGCCTGGCTGCACTCGACCCTGACCGAACTGGAGGACGTACCGACGGCCTGACGGACCCACGGGCCAACGAGACTCACGGGCCAACGAGACTCACGGGCTGACGGACTGACGGACTGACGGACTGACGGAAAACCCGCTGCGGCGCCTTCCCTCCCCGCCCTGCCCGTGTTCCGATGACGCCCATGGGTAACGACACGCACACCGGCAACGTACGACGCGAGGGGCACGACGGAACGGGCCCGGGCGCGATCACCCCGGACGGCTGCGCCGTCGAGCTCTGGGCCCGGCTCCCCGTCGGCGACGCCCCGGACGTGATCGAGGCCGCGGTGCCGGCCGGCGCCACCATCCTCGAACTGGGCTGCGGCGTCGGCCGGATGACGCACCCGCTGACCGACCGCGGCTTCACCGTGACGGCGGTGGACGAGTCCGCCGAGATGCTGGCCAGGGTGGGCGCGGGCATCCGCACCGTGCGCAGCCCGATCGAGCGGCTGAACCTCGGCGAGCGCTTCGACGTCGTCCTGCTCGCCTCCTTCCTGATCCACGCGGGCGACGAGGCGGTCCGCCAGGGCCTGCTGGAGACCTGCCGCCGCCACGTCGCCGCGGACGGCTGCGTGCTGATGCAGCGGGAGGGCGAGGACTGGCACCTCAACGTGCCGCGCGAGGGCAGGCTCGGCACCGACGGCGTGTCGCGCATCGTCTCCTCGACGCCGGTAGGGGACGGCGTGAACTCCGTCCACGCCGAGTACGAGTTCCCGGACGGCCGCTGGACGCACACCTTCCGCTCCCGGCCGCTCACCACCGCCGCGTTCGACCGGGCGCTGGCGGACGCCGGTCTGACGGTCGAGAGCTACCTGACGGAGGACCGCACCTGGGTCCGCGTCCGACCCGCCGGCTGAGCGGCGGAAGGGCAGGCGAAAGGGCAGGTGGAAGGGCAGGTGGAAGGGCAGGCGGACGAGTCGGCGGGGCATGGAAGCGCCGGCGGGCAAAGCCGGGTCAAAAGGTGAACAAAGAATAGTCATCTTCACCCCGTACCATCGGCCGCGCGCCCGCCCGTGCGCGGCCCGAGGGCCGTGCGGGTCGCGGCCTGCCCGCCTGCCCGCACGCCCGCTCCGACCTGCGAGGACCGCACATGTACGACGACCAACGGATACCCCCGGTGGGTCTCTGGTGATCGACTGGTTCCACGGGGCCGTCCTCGGCCTGATCCAGGGACTCACCGAGTTCCTGCCCGTCTCCTCCAGTGCCCACCTGCGGGTCTTCTCCGCCCTGCTGGGCTGGGACGACCCGGGTGCGGCCTTCACCGCCGTGACCCAGCTCGGCACCGAGACCGCGGTGCTGATCTACTTCCGCCGGGACATCGTCTCGATCGTGCGGACCTGGACGCTGTCACTGTTCCGCCCGGCGCTGCGCTCGGACCCGGACGCCCGGATGGGCTGGTTCGTGATCATCGGCACGCTGCCGATCGGCATCCTCGGCAAGCTGTTCCAGGACACCATCGAGACCCACCTGCGCGATCTGCGGATCATCGGCACCACGCTGATCGTCTTCGGCCTGCTGCTGGCCTTCGCCGACCGCACCCGCGCGGTCCGGCACGCCCGGCCGATCACCGACCTCACCCTGCCGCACGCGGGCGTCTACGGCCTCGCCCAGGCGCTCGCACTGATCCCGGGGGTGTCCCGCTCCGGCGGCACGATCAGCGCGGGCCTGCTGCTCGGCTACAGCCGGGAGGCGGCGGCCCGCTACTCCTTCCTGCTGGCGATCCCGGCGGTGCTCGCCTCGGGGGCGCTGGAGCTGTTCAAGATCGGCGAGGGCCCGGCACCGGCGTGGGGGCCGACCATCCTGGCCACCGCGATCGCCTTCGCGGTCGGCTATGCGGCGATCGCCTGGTTCCTCAAGTACATCTCGCACCACAGCTTTCTGCCGTTCGTGGTCTACCGGGTGCTGCTCGGCGTCCTGATCATCGGACTGGTGGCCGGCGGCGTGCTGGCCCCGGACGCGGGCGTCGTGAAGTAGAACCGCGTTCCACCAGGACCGCGTTCCAGCACGCCCCCGGAACAGCAGTGGGCCGGGACACCCGAGGGGGTGTCCCGGCCCGTCGTTCGCCAGAAGCGGGGAGGCAGCCACCGGACTACCGGGACCTACCGCCCGAACTCCCGGGCGGCGGTCAGCCGGCCGCGGACGGCGGCGTGGACCTCGGCCTCCTCGGCCGGATCGGCGGCGAGCCGGCGCAGGCGCTCCAGCACGCGCGCGTCACCCGTGGTGGCGACATGGCGCGCGGCGAGCTCCCGCGTGGACTCCTCGCAGTCCCAGAGGCACTCGACAGCGGGGCCCTCGGGGAAGTGCACATCGGTCACGGCGAGCGCCCGGGCGGCACGACCGCGCAGTTCGGAGGAGGCGGCCTCCCCGTAGATGTGGCGCAGCACGGGGACGGCGTCGGCGGCGACCAGCCGCCCCGCACCGTCGACCAGCGAGCCGAGCCCGGTACCGCTGACCCCGCGGACGGATACCCAGCGGCGCAGGCCGTCGACGACGAACGGCGCGTCGGCCGGCTCCCCGGCGTCGGCGAGCAGTTTGACGGCGGCCTCGCCGAGCGCGCTGTCCGCGCCCCCGGTGGCCGGGTCGGCCCAGCGGCGGGCCTGCGCCAGGACCTCGGGGCCGCGCATCCGGCCGACCAGTTCCAGGGCCGCGCGCACGATCCGGTCGTCGACGTCGACGGCGGCGGCCTCGATCAGCTCGACGGCGGCCGGGTCCCGCTGGTCGACCAGGTAGCGCAGTGCCGCCCGGCGGGCGCCGGGCAGGCCGCCGCGGGCGGCTTCCAGCACGGCGGGGCGGTCCTCGGGCCGGACGACGGCGGTCAGGCAGCGGGCGGCGGCGGCGGCCCGGCGGTCCACGGCGTCGGGCGCGGCCGGATCGGCGGCGTCGGGCGCGGGCTCGGGCCGGCTGTCGGCTCCGCCCAGGAAGGCGCCGGCCCCGAGGGCGCCCAGGCTCCCCTGGTCGGCCCAGGCCAGGACGTCGGCGGTGGACCAGCCCGGGGTGACGCCGCCGCGGTTGAGCTGGCGCTGCCAGAGGTCGAAGGGTGACTGCTCGCTGGCCGCCGCCACTCTCGGGTGGTAGGCCGCCCACAGCCGCCAGGGCCGGGGCTCGTAGGCGTTGCGGATGAACTCGCGCAGCTCGGCGTCGCCCTCGGGGCCCGGGGCGAAGCGGTCCAGGACGGCGGTGCCGAGCAGCAGCAGGCCGCGGTCGTCGTCGCGCAGGGCGAGCTCGTCGAGGGCCCAGGCCCAGTTGGCACCGGTGGCGGTGTACTCGCGCAGCATCAGCAGCGCGTCGCGCCGGCCGTACGCGGCGAGGTGGCCCAGGACGGAGAGGGCGAGGCCGGTGCGGTTCTCGTCGTCGCTGACGAGGTCCTCGGCGGAGTGGAGGTGGTCCTCGATGCCGTCGAGGGGCGCTTCCAGCTCCATGTAGAGGCGGGCGTAGTAGAGGGAGCGGCTCTCGACCTGCCAGTCGGCTCGCGGATCCCTGGTGACGCACTCCTCCAGCGCGGCGATGGCCTCGGTACGGTCGGCGGCCAGCGCGTGGAGCTGCCCGTCACCGCGGCCTCGCTGCAGGAGGCCGAGGAGGCTGGCACTGGGTGCTATCACTGGCTCGAACATGAGGTCAGCATCCGTTGCGGCGGTCGTAGTGGCAACGGGATTTCCGTCGCCGGGGTCTCTGGTCGGTACTGCGGTGGGCGCCCGGGCGCCGGAATCACCGAAGGTTACCGCCTCGCGCCCCCTTCCGCACACAGGGCGACGACGGCTGCTGCCACAGTGGCATATGCCAGGGGAATTTTGCCTGCGTTATGTCCAAATCGCCCGCAGGGGCGAGGGCGCTGTGCCACAGTCTTCTCACCACCGACGGCCCGCACGCGGCGGGCCACCCCCGAGCGATGGACCCGCCATGAAGATGCCCACAGGCGCCGCCCGCCCGCCGGACACCGCCACGGTGGACGGCGCCCCGGCGAGCGCGACGGACGACGGCGCGCGCGGCGAGCCGAGCGGCGACGCCGACAGCGGAACGGACGGCAGAGTGGACGGCACGGCGCAGGAGCCGTCCAAGAACCCCGACCTCGGCGACGGACCCGACGCCGGCGGCGTCCGCGACCACCTCATCGGCTCAGCCGAATGGGACCTCCTCACCGACCGCGTCCACTGGAACGCGGACACCTACCAGCTCCTCGGCTGCGACCCGGGCAACGGCCCGCTCAGCCTCGACCGGCTGCCCGACCGCCTCCCCGAGGCCGACCGGCCCGTGCTGCGCCGGATGATGACCGACGCCCTGGTCCACGGCCGCACCTCCGCCGGCACCCTGCGGATCCGCCGCGACGGCGCCCCGCACGCCAGCGTCGAGTGCGCGGGCGAGCCCGTCCTCGGCACGGACGGCACCGTCACCGCCCTGCGCATGCTGCTGCGGCCGGCACCCCCGAACTGACCGGGGCCCGCCGGGGCCTCAGAACCTCCGGGCCTCGGGACCCCCAAGGCTCAGGACACCCAAGGCTCAGGCCTCCGGGCCTCCGGGCCTACGGGCCTCCGGGCCTCAGGACCGCTTCGGCCGCTTCTTCGCGTCCGCCGCCCGCAACTCCCGCCCCAGCTCGGCCCGCAGCTCGTCCACCACCGGCAGGCCCCGGTAGCGCGCGGTCAACCGGTACATCTCGCGCAACCGGTCCCAGGTCCGGTGCGAGGAGTTCTGGCCGATCAGGTTCATCACCATCTTGGCCTGGAACTCCGCCGCGTCCGGCTCGCCGCTCAGCCAGTGCACCGAGGCCAGGGTGATCCGGTCGAACAGCGCCGAGCGCAGCTGCCCGGTGCCCTCCCGCAGGGTGATCACCCGCTCCGCGTGCCGCTGCGCCTGCGCCGCCGCCGAGGGGTCGTGCTCCGCCAGCGTGCGCAGCACCAGCGCCTGCATGCCGCGCAGTTCGGCCTCGTCGAACACCTGCATCCAGGACGGCGGCGGCTCCGGCGCGCCCTCGGCGAACAGGTCCTCGGCCTCGCCGAGCAGCCGCCAGGTGTCCTGGGAGTGCCCGATCGAGGCGTGCGCCCAGGCCTCGACGGTGTTCAGCATCGCGCGCGTTCTCGGCAGCACCCGGCCGCCGGCCGCCTTGGCCGCCGACATCAGGTCGATCGCGTCGTCGGCCCGGCCCAGGTGGACCATCTGCCGTGCGGCCCGGGAGATCGCCTCGCCGGCCCGCGGCCGGTCGCCGGCCTCCTTGGCCGACTCCGCCGCGATCATGAAGTACCGCTGGGCGGTGGGCTCCAGGCCCACGTCGTGCGACATCCAGCCCGCCAGCACCGCCAGGTTGGCCGCGACCAGCCACAGCCGCTGCTCCACCGCCGGAGCGTGCCGGTGCGTCAGCAGGCCTCCCACCTCGTTCAGTTGACCGACCACCGCCTTGCGCTGGAGCCCGCCGCCGCGCGCCGCGTCCCAGGCGCGGAACACCTGGACCGAGCGCTCCAGCGACTCCACCTCGTCGAGCCCGACCGGGCCCGCGTCGTACACGTCCACCGCGGGGCGCGCCCCGCCCTGGGTGATCACCTGGCGCGGCCCGGGGACCGAGGCCGCGTACGCGACCGCGTCCCCCCCGAGCCAGCCCTTCAACGAATCGGCGATGACCGTTCCGGCCGTGAGCGCGGCACCCGCGCCCACCAATCCACGTCGGTTCAGCATGAGGTCCATTCCCGTGAACTCGGTGAGGACCGCGGCCGTTCGATCCGGCGACCATGGCACTGCTGCGGGCTGCGCCGCTCCGGACCTGGTGGGCCGGTGTCGTTCCAGACCGAGGTCCTCAGTGGTGACGACACGGCCGAGCCGCTCCGTGAACACGGCCGCCAGCACCCTCGGCACCGGATCCCGGGGGATCTCCCCCTGCTCGATCCAGCGCCGTACCCTCGACGTGTCGGTGGACAGCTGCTGCTGTCCCATCGCGGCACCCCGACGGTTGACCAGCCGCGCGAGTTCGCCCTTCGACCAACCGGTCAGGACGAACAAGTCAGCGAGTCGGGTGTTGGGTTCCCTGCTCAACGAAGCCCCCAGGTTCCTCGGCTGATTCGAGGCTAGAGGCTCCGGCAAGTGCCAGGCGAGCATTCGCCACCGTTCGCCAGGGCCCGCCAGACTACTAAGCCAGTGCGCCGCGGGTGTGTTGTAGGGGTGCGCCACCTCGCCCCCGGGTCGGGCGGCGTCCCACCGGCGTCGGGGCAGTCCCCCGACCGTGGCACGGGACGCTCCCGGTCCTCACCCGAGGGGGTGGCGCGGCCGGGTGGCGCGGGGGCGCCGGGCACGGCCACGGCAGTCCGGCCGACCGTACTCCCCAGGGTGCGGACGGCCGGAGCACCGCCGTCGTCCGGGTCTCACGACCCCGCGTCCGTGCCCGGCGCCCGCGCACCACCCACCGCACCGAGTCAGGGCCGCCGTCACGCCAGGAAGCACGCGGCACCGGCCCTCCCCGCACCGCGGGGCGCACCTGCCGACGGACAGAAAGGGACCACCCTCACCCCATGTACTCCTCAGCGACGACCCCCTCGCCGACCGCGACCCGCACCGCGCTGCGCCCCCCCACCGCAGCCGCCGGGCGCCCCGGGCCGAAGCAGGTGCCCCCGTCGAGCCGCCCGGTGGCTCCGCACGGCACCGACGGCCGGTCCACGGACGCCCGGGTCCCGTCCGGCCGTACGGCGCTGGGGCTCCGCGGCCCCGAAGCGGCCCCGCCCGTCGGCGGCCGGCTCCCGCTCGCCCGCCAGGCCGACGGCCGGGTGCTGCGCCCGCCGCACCGGCCCGGCCAGGTCGGCGCCGGCCCCGAGCGGATCGACCCGTCGGCGCTGCAGACCCCGGCGGTGCGGGCCGCGCTGGCGAGTGTCGCGCGGATATGTCCCGCGTTCACCCCGCGCCAGGTGCTGCGCGAGGGCAGCCGCCACATCCTGGTGGCGGGCACCATCGGGCGGGCCCCGGTGGTCGCCAAGTGCCTGGCGCCGCAGGCGGTGCGGAGTGGGTACTTCGAGCAGTTGGTGGCCGACTTCCACCACGAGGTCGCGGTCTACCGGGCATTCGTCCGGCACCGCCCGCCGGTGCGGCTGCCCCGGCTGGTCGCCGCCGACCACGACCGCTGCGTGCTCGTCATGGAGCGCGTTCCCGGGCGCCCGGCGGCGCGGGAGCGCCACCCGGTCAACGCGCCCACCCCGGGCGAGGTGCGGGCGCTGCTGACCGCCGTCCGGACGCTCAACCTGTGGCGGCCGCCGACCGACGTGTTCCAGCCACGCATGGACTACCCGATGGAGATCGCCCGTTACCACTCGGTGGGCCAGCTCACCGACCGGGACGCCGGCGACCTGCGCGGCCTGCTGCACGGCCTCGGCCACACCCCGCTCCAGCTCTGCCACGGCGACGCCCTGCTCAGCAACATGCTGCTGGCGCCGTCCGGCCCGGTGCTGGTCGACTGGGAGCAGGCCGGCTGGTACCTGCCCGGCTACGACCTGGCGGTGCTGTGGAGCGTGCTGTCCGGCGACACCGCGGCGCGCCGCCAGATCAGCCAACTCGCCCAGAGCGGCGGCACGCTGGCCCGGGACGCGTTCCTGGTCAACCTGGTGCTGGTGCTGATGCGGGAGATCCGGCTGTACGACGTGCCGGGCGCCGGCGAGGAGCAGCGGATCATGATCCGCCGGCTCTACGACGACGCCGCGCTCGCCCGCCGGGCCGTCCGGGCCGCGGTCGGCACCCGCTGAGATTCCGGGCCCCGAGCCCCCGGGGCCCGGAATCCGCTACGGCCGGCCGCCGCGCTCCAGGGCGGCCCGGCCGGCGGCCTCCAGGACGGCCTCGTCCGGGGCGAGGTGCACCCGGCTGCTCAGCACGTCCCGCAGGTAGCGCTCCAGCGGGTGACGCCGGCTCAGACCGGGGTTGCCGGTGAGCGAGACGGCCTGCTGGACCGCCGCCGTCGCGGCCCGGGTGGCCAGCAGGTGGGCCGGGCCGGTCCGCGCGACCGCGTCCGGCTCTCCCCGGTCCACCCGGGGGGCCAGCCCCTCGACCAGTTCCTCGGCGCCGATCAGCTGGGCCTCGATCTCGCCGAGGGCGCAGCGGTAGCGGGGCAGGGTGCCGAGCGGCTCGGTCAGATTGGCCGGAGTGCGCTGGTTGAGGAAGCGGATCAGCCAGGACTGGGCGGCGCGAGCCACCCCGATCGCCACCGCGGAGAGCGCCAGATCGTGCCAGGCGAGGGAGAGTTCGGCGGCCCCGGCCGCGTCCGCCGCGCCGCCCTTGGGAGCGGTGAGGCCGAGCGCGAGCTCGGCCGGCACCCGGACCTGCTCCAGCACCACGTCGTGGCTGGCGCTGGCCCGCAGGCCGACCTGGTCCCAGGTCGGGTCGATCTCCAGGCCCTCGCTCTCGCCGCGGACCAGGAACGTCCCGACCCTCGGCTCCGCCTCGTCGGTCCGCGCGGTCACCGCCATCCAGGCCAGCGCCTCGGCGCCGGTGCAGTACGTCTTCCGGCCCGTCAGCGACCAGCCCTCGCCGTCCCGCCGGGCCACCGTGTCCGGCAGCGCTCCGGGCCGGCCGCCGGGCTCCGCGCGCAGCGTGTTGACCAGGGCGGGCCCGCGCCGGGACTCGGTGAGCAGCCGCCGGTAGCCCGCCGTCGGCCAGGCCGCCCGGCGGGCCTGCTCGGCGTGCTGGAGCAGCGTGAAGGCGGTGACCACGGCCACCGAGGCGTCCCCGCGCCCGAGTTGGGCCAGCACCCGGACGGTGTCGGCGAGCGTGCCGCCCGGTCCGCCGTACCGCTGGGAGACGGTCAGGGTGAGCAGTCCGGCCTCGTGCACCGCCTCGATGCCCTGGTACGGGAAGGTGGCGTCGCGGTCGTGCTCCTCGGCGCGGGCGGAGAGCAGGTCGACCACCCGGGGCAGTCCGGCGAGGGCGGCGACGACGGCCGAGCGGTCGGGCGCGGGATCGGGCGCGGGGTGGCCGGAATCCGACGCTCCCGCGGCGGCGGCGGCCGCGGTGTCGGACGGGCGGTCCGCGGGCGAACGGTCAGCGGCGGTGGTCGTCATGGTGCTGGGGCCTCCGGGCGGCAGCGTGGGCGCGGCAGATGCGGGCGGCACGCCGGACGGGCGCGCGGTACCGGACGGGCGGCCTCGGAGGTCGGTTCACGGCCCGCCCCCGGATTCGGCGCCGGCCACGAACGGCCGGCCGCCCGCCGCCTCGGGGACGAATTCCCCCTCAGCGGCCCGGACACACCGCGCTGGCGGTGCGCCGCAGGTCCAGATAGCTGCGCCGGGTCAGCAGCGGGAGACGGCACGACATGTTCGCGACTGTACGAACCCGTGATCGAAACCGTCAAGCGACGTCCGAGCCCTGGTCGAGGCCGGTCAGCCCTGCTGGAACATGTCGGCCGGGAGCGGCTTCAACAGCTGATACAGGTCGTCCGAAATCGGTCGGTCCCAGGACGCGATGGTGACCTGGACGCCGTCGCTGCGCCCGAACTGGGCGCAGAACACCCGCTCCTCGCTGACCTTGACCTTCTTCACGATCAGCAGGTCGTCCCCGAGCATCACCGGGAAGTCCTCGGCCGAGACGAAGTCGACCGGCTCGTCGTTCTCCAGCGCCGCGAGCAGCTGCCGCACCTCGAAGGGCACGCTGTCGCCGGTCTCCCGGGCGGGCGAGCCCTCGGGGAGGTTGCCGATGAACATCGCCGGGCCTCTGCCGCCGAACAGGTCGTAGCGCAGGAAGATCCCCTGGCAGGAGCCGTCCGGGCCGGTCATCATGGCCGCACCGAAGTCGCCGGGCCAGTCACCCGGGTCCATCGCGAGCACGTCGAAGTCCGGGCCGGCGGGCTGTCCGGAGCGACGGCGGAGAAAAGACATGGGAACATCGTACGTGCCCGGCACACCACGCTCGCGAGGTGGGTGGGGCACCGTCGGGAGATCGACGCTCAGAGACCAATGTTGACTCTGAGCAACCGTCCGGGCTACGTTCGGTTCAGCACGACAGCCGTTCTGGGTTTCACCCTCCGGGGGGACGGCATGTCGCAACGCGGCCCTACACGCGTTTCCCTCACTGTGCACATTGTCGTGCCGAACTGCCGAGCACCCAGCTTCGTCGTCGCACACAGCACAGCACACAAGCCAACAGTTCCATCACCACAAGCCAGATCCGCGGGGCCCCGGCCCGTCGCTCCCGCGGATCTTGCTCGGGACGCCGCCGCGTGGGGGCGTGCGGGTCCCGAGCAAACGGTGTCGCCGCCGAGTCGCTCTCGGCGTCGACGCCAGCCTCCCGGCGACTGCCGGCCCCTCGTGGGCCGGGACCGGCCGACGCACCCCGGTGCGCAGGGGATGACTGGGAGGATGGCCTGGCAACACTGCCGGGTCGCACAGCAGGCGCCGTGTCTGGCCGCGTGGGGGCGGTGGGCACGGCGTCTGCCTGTGCTCATACTCTGAGCTGCGTTTGTCTAACAGTCAACAGAAATTCTGACGGGGCACGTTCAATAGATCATCAGTTGTGATGTTCGGGGCCGAAATCGACCGCGGAGCGGGCCCCGTTCCGACGGGGCCCGCTCCGCGGTCGTGCGACGGTCGCTCGGGCTCAGGTGAGGTCGAACTCGCCGTCCCGGGCGCCGAGCACGAAGGCCCGCCACTCCCCCGGCGTGAACACCAGGACCGGACCGTCCTCCTGACGGCCGTCCCGCATCCCGATGTACCCGTCCACGAACGCGATCTGGACATCCCCGACGCCCTGGCTGCTGCACAGCCACTTCGCCCCGGTGAAGTCCACCTTCGGCTTCCCGCTCGGCGCCAGCTGCGGCTCCGCGCCGCCCGCCTCCACGTCGATCCCGCTGTTGACTGCCACTACCCGGTCTCCTCCCGACGGCTTTCCGGGCCAGCCTAACCACACCCGCCCGCCCCGGTCAGCGGGTTGACGAGGACTCCACCAGCCGGGCCCGGACGCCGCCGGAGGCCCGCTCAACGCGTGTCCCGCCCGACGGGGACCACCGGAGCTGCCAGAGTGCTTGGCAACGCGGGGGACCACCCCCCGCCGGCCGTACGCGGGCCCTCGACGGCCCGTCCCGGCCCCGCCCCGGCCCCGCGGAACCCGATGCGCACCGGATGCGGCCCGCACCACCTCGCCCAGCACCGCCCACCACCGCCCAGAGGGAGCAGCCGATGAGCCGCCGGGACGGCACCCGCGCCGATGTCATCCCCATCTCCGACGCCCCCTCGGCCCACCCCCCTGCGCCCCGCACGCCACCCGCGCCCGCCACGCTGCCCCGGCCCGCCTCCGGCCGGCCCCCCGTGCACGGCCGGGTCGGGATCGTCCTGGTGTCGCACAGCCAGGAACTGGCCATCGCGGTGCGCACCCTCGCGCTCTCACTGACCGGATCCGACTCCCCCGCCCCGATCGCCGCGACCGGCGGGGACCAGGGCGGTCCCGGCATCAGCGCGGTCCTGGTGGCCGCCGCCACCCGCCGGGTCGACCAGGGCCACGGGGTCGTGGTGCTCGCCGACCTGGGCAGCGCCGTCACCACCGTGCGCGCCCTGCTGTCCGACGCCGACGAGCACGGCCTCCCGTTCCCGGTCCGCTTCGCGAACGCGCCGTTCGTCGAGGGCGCGGTGGCGGCCACCGCCACCGCCACCGCGGGCGGCGACCTCGCCGCCGTCCTGGACGCCGCCGAGGAGGCCTACCGGCAGCGCAAGGGCTGAGCGGCCTCGCGAACTCCCCCCACCTGGGGTGACCGGGCCGCCACCATCGGCTAAGGGCCCGGGCTCCCGGCCCGCCCGGGGTGGGGAGGCGGGGATGCGGGCCGTCCGCCGTGCGCCGGTCAGGGGCGCTCCTTGCCCTCCCACACGAAGACCGTCGACCCCTCGTACTCCAGCGCGTGGCGCAGCCGCTCGTGCTCGACCTCGATCATCGGCGGCAGCCCGTCCAGCGGGTACCAGCCGACCTCCAGCGACTCGTCGTCGTTCACCCTCGCCTCGCCGCCGACCGCCCGGCACCGGAAGGTCAGCACCAGGTACTGCGTCACGTCGCCGTTCGGGTAGGTGACCTGTGGCGAGACGGTGACCGAGGCGAGCAGTTCGGGCACCGCCACCACCCCGCTCTCCTCCAGGCACTCGCGCACCACGCCGTCGGCGGGCTGCTCTCCGGGGTCGAGGATGCCGCCGACCGGCGCCCACCTCCCGTCGTCGGCCCGTCGGGCCAGCAGTACCCGGCCGCGGTCGTCCAGGACGACGGCGACGACGGCGGTCAGCCAGAGCGGGCGGGTGCCCACCAGGGCTCGGAGATCGGCGAGGAACGGGGGAATGGCCATGCGCCGCAGCCTAGGCCCTGTCCGGCGGAGCTCCGGGCCGACGCCACCGACGGGCGGCCCGCGGCGCGCAGGCTCATCGCGCGAGGCCGCCCTCCGGGCGCAGCAGGGCCAGCACGGTCAGCCCGAGGATCCGCAGGTCGAGCCGGAGCGAGCGGTGCTCCACGTACCAGAGGTCGAGTTCGGCCCAGTCCGGCCGGGCGAGCGGGTGGCGGGCCTGGAGTTGGGCCCAGCCGGTCAGTCCGGGCCGGACGTCGAGCCGGCCGCGCTCGCGGCGGGAGTAGCGGACCGCCTGGTCGGGGCGGACGGGCCGGGGGCCGATCACTCCCATCTCGCCGCGGGCGACGTTCCACAGCCGGGGCAACTCGTCCAGGCCGGTCCTGCGGAGCAGGGCGCCGAGCCGCCCTCCCCGGCTGGTCCGGAAGCGGAGGACCTGGAACTCCCGGCCGTGCCGTCCGGCCCGGGTCAGCCGCAGGAGCACCGGGCCGCGCGCCGTGCAGCGCAGCAGGGCGGCGATCACCAGGGCCAACGGGAGCGCGACGATCCCCGCCAGGGCGGCGAGGGCGAGGTCCCCGCCGCGCCTCATCCGGCGGGCACGGTGGTGCGCGGTGCGCCGTCCGGCTTCCCGCCGGGTCCTCCGCCCGGATCTCCGCCCGGATCGGACGTGGCGCTGCCGCCCATCTCTTCCCCTCCACGGCACCGTCGAGCCGCAAGAACGCATTCACAGTAGGGGCGCCTCGGAGCCGTCGCCCGGGAATGGTGAAAGAAGTGGGCAGAGGATTGTCCGACAGGCCGAAATTCGGTCGATCTGACCAATATTGCTCGATCTGCTGCTCGACCTGCCGCTTGGAATGCCGAGGGCAATCGAAGTACAGCCGTCCACCGAAGGCCGGCCGGCCGCCGAGGCGGTCAGAGCGCGGCGCGGCGGCGGTACCGCAGCAGCCCGAACGCGATCCGGCCGAGCAGCAGCACTCCCGCGGCCAGACAGCCCGCCACCGCCATCGCCCAGGCCGGACCGTCACTGTCCGGAACGATCACCGCCACCACAATGCCCAGCGCGAGGCAGGCCAAACCCACCATCGCCAGCGGAAGCTGGTGGGTGACCAGGGCACCACCACTCCACGCACGGGCCATCCTGGTCGCGCCGTGCAGGTGGAAGGGATCACGGTCCGCATCTGCCATGAGCCCAAGGTACCCCCGGCGAACGCCGGAGGCAGCCCGCGGGGAGTGAACGTTCGACCACCCGGTGCGACCGGCCCGCCGACCTCGCCCGAGCCCCCCGCGGCCCGGCCCCGGTCGTGCATTCCGGCTCCACAATCAGTCCACATCAGTTCACATCAGTCCACGAAAAATCCTCGTCCCCCCGGTACAACCATCCGCTCGGTGCAGCGGTCTCAATGGCATTGAGCGATCCAGGAGCCGTTCGCGGGAAGGGTGCGAGCCCCCCACCGCGGACCGGAATACCCAGGAGGCGGAGCCGCCGCCTCCTGGGGTCGGAGGCCGGGCTCCGTCCTCCGGCGGTACCGCCACGCCGCTCGGCGACCGAGGGGGAACCGTGCCGCAGTCCCAGTCCACCACGTCGATCTCCATGGCCCCCACCAGGCCCGTCCCGTTCGTGCGCCCGCTGCCGACGGCCACCCGCCGCCACCCGACCGCCGACCGGGGCCGGGCAGACGCGCGGGGCGAATGGTTGCGGTTCGCCCCCGTCCAACCCCTGTTCCGCGCCCGCGCCGCACAACGCCTCGCCGTCCTCGCCTACCACGGCGTCACCGACCACCGGTCCTTCGGCGCCCAGCTCGACCGGCTCCGAAGACTCGCCACCCCGGTCTCGCTCACCGCCGTCCTCCAAGCCGTCACCGAACAGCGGCCACTGCCGCCCCGCAGCGTCCTGGTCACCTTCGACGACGCCGACCGCAGCGTCCTCACCCACGCCCTGCCCGCCCTCGACGCCCGCGGCATCCCCGCCACCGCCTTCGTCATCTCCGAGCTCATCGGCACCGAACGCCCCTTCTGGTGGCACGAGGCCGACTTCCTCGCCCGGCACGGCGGCCGTGCCCGCTCGCTCGACTGCGGGCACCCCTCCCAGCTGCTCCCCCGGCTCAAGGCGATGCCCGACCCCGACCGGCGGCGCAGCCTGCACGAGCTCCGGGTGAGCGCCGACCGTCGCCCACCCCGCCAGGAGCAGCTCACCCCCGCCGACCTGCTCGCCCTGCGCGACGGCGGCGTCGCCATCGGCAACCACACCCAGGGGCACCCCTGCCTCGGCCGCTGCGACGACGCCACCGTCCGCGCCGAGATCACCGGCGCCCACGAAGCCCTCACCCGCTGGCTCGGCGAACCCCCCACCGCCTTCGCCTACCCGGACGGCGGGCACGACCCGCGTGCCGAAACCGTCCTCCAGGAACTCGGCTACCGCCTCGGCTTCCTCTCCGACCACCGGCTCGGCCCCCGCATCCCCTCCCACCCGCTCCAGATCAGCCGCCTCCAGGTCGACTCCACCACCAGCACCCGCCGCTTCGACACCATCCTCTCCGGCCTCGAACCCGCCTACCGCCGCTGGCGCCGCCAAGCCGTCGCCTGACCGGCCGGGGCACGCAAGGGGGGACGCAGGGGCACTCAAAGACATTCGGGGGCAAAAATGAGCCCCGCCGGGGACCGGAACGGGACCTCTGGGGGCGAAATTTGGCCCTGCCTCAGCGGCCAATTACCCGCCCGTGGGGCAAAGCCCTGCCCCACGGGCACAGAGGGGCTCCTCGACCAACCCCCGGAAGTTGGAGGGCGAAGATTTGCCCCTCAACTCCTGACAGAGAACCTGCCCGCGGCTGCCCCGGATGGGGATCAGCCGCGGTGGCCTTCCGCCCGGGGCTGAAGGGCGGACCGCCGGCGGGCGAAACTTGGCCCGCCGGCGGTGAGGGTGGCGGTCACGCCGGCAGCGTGCTGCACATCAGGGCGGCGAGGGTGCGCCCCTGGGGGTAGAGGAGTGCGGCCGGGGGGAGGGCGGCGGGGGCGCCGGCGTGGAGCACGGTGATGGTGCCGGCGCCGGTACGGGTGGGGTCGGTGACGCGGCGCAGGGCCTGGGCGGCGACGGCGTCGGCGGAGCCGTGCAGGGTGAGCGCCGGGGAGGCGGTGGGGGCGACGGCGGCACGGATGCGGTCGTCGACCAGTTCGTAGTGCGTGCAGCCGAGGACGATCGCCGCGGTGCCGGCGGGGGTGCGGGCGGCGGCGTCGGCGATGGCGTCGGTGATGCCGGCGTCGTCGCCGTGTTCGATGGCGTCGGCGAGGCCGGGGCAGGCGACCTCGGTCACGTCCGCGGTGCCGCCGAAGTCGCGGATCAGGCCGCGCTGGTACGCGCTGCCGGTGGTGGCCGGGGTGGCCCAGATGGCGACGGAGCCGCCGAGGGCGGCGGCGGGCTTGATCGCCGGGACGGTGCCGACGACGGGCAGCCCGGGTTCGAGTTCGGCCCGGAGGGTGGCGAGCGCGTGCACGGAGGCGGTGTTGCAGGCGATGACCAGCGCGTCCGGTTCGAGCTCCGCGGCGGCGAGCGAGCAGCCTCGGGCGAGGTCGGTGACCTCCTCGGGGGTGCGCGGCCCCCAGGGCATCGAGGCCGGGTCGGAGGAGAGCACCAGATCGACGTCCGGGCGCAGCTTCCGAAGGGCGGCGGCGGCGGCCAGCAGGCCGATTCCGGAGTCCATCAGTGCGATCTTCACGGGGCAAGACTTTAGTCGATCCGCCCGATCCGGCCGGTTCTGCGGCAAACTGCGGGAGTGACCGTCCTGTTGTGGATCGCCGCGTTCTCCCTGCTGGTCTGGCTCTGGTTGGCGTGCTGCCACGGGCTGTTCTGGCGCACCGACGTACGGCTTCCGCCGCGCCGTCCGCCGGTGCGCTGGCCGCGGGCGGTGGTGGTGGTGCCGGCCCGGGACGAGGCGCAGGTGCTGCCGGTGAGCCTGCCGACGCTGCTGGGGCAGAAGTACCCGGGGCGGGCCCGGGTGATCCTGGTGGACGACCACAGTTCGGACGGCACGGGCGCGGTGGCGGCGGAGCTGCGGACGATGGACGGGCTGGAGCTGACCGTCACGACTCCTCCCCCGCTGCCCCCGGGGTGGACGGGCAAGTTGTGGGCGCTGCGGCACGGGGTGGAGCTGGCCGGTCCGGACGTCGAGTACCTGCTGCTGACGGACGCGGACATCGCGCACGGGCCGGACTCGCTGGCGGAGCTGGTGGCCGCGGCGGAGAGCAACGGGCTGGACCTGGTGTCGCAGATGGCCCGGCTGCGGGTGGAGACCGGCTGGGAACGGCTGATCGTGCCGGCCTTCGTCTACTTCTTCGCGCAGCTGTACCCGTTCCGCCGGAGCAACCGGCCCGGTGGGCGGACGGCGGCCGCGGCGGGCGGCTGCTCGCTGGTGCGGCGGGAGGCGCTGGAGCGGGCCGGCGGGGTGGCCGCGATCCGGGGCGCGGTGATCGACGACGTGTCGCTGGCGCGGGCGGTGAAGTCCTCGGGCGGGCGGACCTGGCTGGGGCTGGCCGGGGCGGTGGACAGCGTCCGGCCGTACCCGCGGCTGGAGCAGTTGTGGCGGATGGTGTCGCGCAGCGCCTACGCCCAGTTGCGGCATTCGCCGCTGCTGCTGCTCGGGACGGTGCTGGGGCTGGGGCTGGTGTACCTGGTGCCGCCGGTGGCCGTGGCGGCCGGGCTGGTCGCGGGGGCGCCGGCGGTGGCGGTGGCGGGCGGGGCGGCCTGGGCGCTGATGGCGGGCACCTACCTGCCGATGGTGCGGTACTACCGGCAGCCGGCGCCGGCCGTGCTGCTGCTGCCCTTCACGGCGGGGCTGTACCTGCTGATGACGGTGGACTCGGCGGTGCAGCACTGGCGGGGCCGGGGCGCGGCGTGGAAGGGCCGGACGTACTCACGGGCCTGAGCGTGCCGGGGCCCGAATTCGCGGGCGCGGCAGTCCGGTCGGCTCCATACTGCTCGGATGGACCGTCAGAGGATCTCCCGTCTCGCCCATGCCCACCACCCGATCGCGGCGCCGCTGACGGACGAGTCGGTGGCCCTGCTGCTGGAGCGCGCGACCGCCGGGGCGGCGGACGGCCGGGCGCTGGACCTCGGCTGCGGCGAGGGGGCGTGGCTGGTCCGGGCGCTGGCGGCGCGTCCGCGCTGGCGGGCGGTGGGGGTGGATCTGGACGCGGCGGCGCTGACCCGGGCCAGGGAGGCGGCGACCGCGCTCGGCGTGGTGCGCCGGATCGGCCTGCACCACGTGGACGCACGGCAGTTCAGCTCGGTCGAGCCCTTCGACCTGGTGCTGTGCGTGGGTGCCACCCACGCCTTCGGCGGGCTGCTGCCGACGCTGGCGGCGGCCCGCGAGCACCTGGCCCCGGGCGGGCGGGTGCTGGTCGGCGAGGGCTTCTGGGAGCGGGAGCCGTCCCGGGCGGCCCTGGACGGGCTGGGCGCGGCCCGGGACGACTACGCGGACCTGGCGACCACCACCGACCGGGTGCTGGCGGACGGTTGGACACCGGTGTCCGGGTACGTGAGCAGCCGGCAGGAGTGGGACGACTACGAGTTCGCGTGGACGGGCGCGCTGGCCGAGTGGGCGCTGGAGCACCCGGACGACCCCGACGCGGCGGCCGCCCGGGAGGCCGCGGACCGGCACCGGCGGGAGTGGCTGCACGGCTACCGGGGGACGCTCGGCTTCGTGACGTACCTGCTGCGCCGGGACTGACCGCCCGGCGGGGCGGGCCGCCGGAGGGCTGTTCGGTCCCGGCCCGCGGCGGGCTCAGTGCCCGCGCAACTGCTCCTGCTGGACCAGGTAGTCCAGCACCTCGGGCATCGCCTCGACGCCGCCGGCCTTGCTCGGCGAAGTCCGGTACTCGCCCTGGACGACCACCGTCGGCAGCTCGTTGACGCCGTAGCGGACGAACTCGACGGCGGCCTCGTCGACCGACCGCGCCACCTCGTCGGAGCGGTACGTCCGGCGGAAGAGCTGCGCGTCCACGCCGTGGCGCACCGCCCAGTCGGTGGCGGTGGCCTCGGTGGTGAGGTCGGTCTGGTCGGTGTGCACCGAGCGGAAGACGCTGCTCTGCAGGCGCTCGACCAGGCCCAGGCGCTCCAGCGTGTAGTACAGGCGCGCGTGGCCGCGCTGGGCGCCCTCGTCCGGGCTGCCCGGCCAGATCGCCGGGACGCGCCGCAGGGCGACGTCCGCGCGGTGCTTCTCGGCCCAGGCCTGCAAGGGCTGTTCGAGCTGCTGGGAGTGGACGCAGTCGTACCAGAAGAACTCGGCCGCCTCCGTGCGGACGCTCTCGCGCACCGGCTGCGGATGGTCGAGCTTGACGAACTGGGATCCCTCGGAGGGGGGTTGGTGACTCACCGCGCCGGCCTGGAGGGGGGATACGGCGATCCCGGCGGCGATGGCGAACAGGACGGTGGACCGCAGCAGCGACTTCGAGTTCACACCGGGCAGTGTGCTGGCGGCGGTTCGTTACCGTCGAGTTCGGCCGGGCGCACTGGCCCGGATTCGCCCGATCGGCCCAGCCCGGCGCCCAGCCCGACGCCCGGCCCGGCGCGCGACTCGACGCCCGGCCCAGCCCGACGCCCGGCCCGGCCCGCCGCCGCGGGTCTGTCACGGACCGGTGCGCACCCCCGGGCCACCCCCCGCCCACACCTCGGCGACCAGCCCCTGCCAGGCGTCCACCACGGCGCCGAGCTCGAAGTGCTCCAACGCGTGCGCCCGGGCGGCCGCGCCGAGGCCCGCACGGTTGCACGCCAGCACCTTGGCCAGCGCCTCGGCGAGGGCGAGCGGGTCCCCGGGGGCGACGAGCGCGCCGGTGGCACCGTCCCGGACCACCTCGCGCACCCACCCGACGTCGGTGGCGACGGCGGGCACGCCGGCCAGCGCGGCCTCGATCAGCGCGCCGGGCACGCCCTCGCTGTCGCTGGTGAGCAGCAGCGCGTCGGCGGCCCGGTAGAGCGGCGCCGGGTCGGGCAGGGCGCCGAGGAAGTGAGCGCGGGCGGCGGCCGGGTGGCGGGCCAGCGCCTCGCGCAGCGGGCCGTCCCCGGCGATGGCCAGCCGAACGTCCGGCAGCCGGTCCAGGACGTCGAGGGCGAGGTCGAGCCGCTTCTCCGGGGCGATCGCGCCGATCCAGGCGACCAGCAGGACGTCGGCGGGCAGGCCGAGCGCGTGCCGGGCGGCGCGCCGGTCGGCCCGGCCGTCGGCGGGCGGATAGCTCTCGGCGGCCCGGGAGTTGGAGATCACGTGGACCTTGCCGTCGGGCAGCCGGAACTGCCCCTCCAGGACGGCGCGGGCCTCGTCGGTGAGCGTGGTGACGGCGGCCGCGCGGTGCATCAGCGCGCCGCCGCGCACCCGGCGCAACCGGTTCGCCGTCCAGTAGCGGGGGTGGCCGACGGAGACGTAGACGAAGGGGGTGCGGGTGCCGGCCAGGGCGAGGGCGCAGGCCGCCAGGGTGTCGGAGCCGTGGGCGAGGACCACGTCGGCGCCGCGGGCGGCCGCGCGCAGCGCCCGCAGGGTGCCGGGGCGCAGGCGGCCGGAGCCGAGGACGGCGGCGCGTAAGTCCTCCTCGTCGGCGCAGGCGCCGGGGTGCGGGTCGGGCTGCCGGTCGAGCCCGTCGGGGCGGGCGCCCGGACCGGCGCCGGCGCGAACTCCGGTGCGGTCCGCGGCGCGGGGCCCGGGGAGGGCGGGCCCGGCGGCCGGGTGCGGGGCGAGGGCGCACAGCGCGGAGGCCTGGCCCCGGCGGCGCAGTTCCCGGTGGAGGTCACGGGCGAAGTTCTGGGCGCCGCCGCGGCGTGGATCACTGATCAGGTGCAGGACGCGGGGACGGGTTCCGGCCGGGTCGGCCGACGTATGGTCGGGCATGGACCGACCTTGGCACAGCGCCCCGCGCCGTACAGCCCCTTCGCGCAACCTGGTGGTGGCCCGTGCGCCCGCGTGAATACACCTGATGTGCGCTGGTCGACTGCGGCCGTGCGCCGGTTGCTCCCGTCGTGCGCCCTGTTCCGCCCCCTCTCGCCCTGCCTCACCCCGCCTCGCCTCGCCGCACCCCGGCGTCCGACCCCGGCCGCCGTACGGCTGGCGGGCCTGACGGCCACCTGCGATGCTGATCACCAGTCAGGGGGCGTCCGGCACGGGAGAACGGACGCGCCCGCAGCGGGCGGGGGTGGCCGGTGCAGGTGCTTCTGGTGGTCGACAGCGTGAACCGGGCCGGCGGGGCGGAGCGCGCCCTGGTCTCGATGGCTCCCCAACTGGTGCGCGCCGGCGTCACGTTGGACGTCGCCTACCTCTACGACTCCCCCGGCGGCTGGCAGCCGGAGCTGACCGCGGCGGGCGCCGCCGTGTTCGGCGTCGGCCGACCGACCGGGGCCGCCACCGCCGCCGCGCTGCGCCGGCTGATCCGCGAACGCCGGCCCGATCTCGTCCACACCGCCCGCCACGCCTCGGACGTGCTCGGCCGGGCCGCCGCCCTGGCCGCCCGCACCCCGGTGGTTTCCAGCCTGCTCGACCCGGCGTACGGACCGGAGCAGTCGGCGGCGCACGGGGCGAGCCCCTGGCGGATGCGCACCGCGCAGGCCCTGGACGCGGCCACCGCCCAGGGCGCCCGCCGCTTCCACGCGCTCACCCGGCACGTGGCCGGCACGATGGCGCGGCGGCTGCGCATCCCCCGGCGGCGGATCGACGTGGTGCCGCGCGGGCTCGACCCGGAGCTGCTGGGCACGGCCACCCCGGAGCGGCGGGCCGCCGTGCGCGGTGCCCTGGAGCTGGCGCAGGACGTGCCGGTGGTGCTGGCCGCCGCCGGCCAGCACCACCGGAAGGGCCTGGACGTGCTGTTGGCGGCCTGGCCGGCGGTCCGGCGCGCGCAGCCGGGGGCCGTCCTGCTGCTCGCCGGCGCGGCGGGCCCGGAGAGCGCACGGCTGCGGGCGCTCGCCGAGTCCGCCGGGAGCGTCCGCCTGCTCGGGCCGCGCGAGGACGTGGCCGATCTGATGGCCGCTGCCGACGTGCTCGCCGTGCCGTCCCGCTGGGCGGGCCAGGGCGGCACGGCGATCGAGGCGATGGGCGTCGGGGTGCCGCTGGTCTGCGCGGACGTGCCGGCGTTGCGCGAGACGGTCGGCTCGGAGGACTACGCCCGGCTGGTGGCACCGGAGCGGCCGGCCGAACTGGCGGCGGCGGTCGTCGACACGCTGGACGACCGGGCGGCGGCGCGGGTGCGGGCGAAGGCCGCGCGGGCGCGGTTCCTGGCCTCGTTCACGCTGTCCCAGGTGTCCGCGCACATGGTCGAGTTCTACGAGCGCGCGCTGCGGGTGCGGCCGCTCTGACCCCTCCGGCCCGGCGGCGGCCGGATCGACCCGTACGCGGAGCGCCCGGGCTCCGCCCGGAACCGGCCGGCGCGTCCTGCGGCCCGTTACGCGGATCGGGTGAACGCGGTTGGACCTCGGCCCGGCCCGGTCGGCAGGATGTCCGGCCGGGGCGCCCGTCACGCTGCCTCATCTCCCCCTTCCCCGTACGGATTTGGAGTCACCCGGTGTTCAAGGGATTCCGCAGCTTCCTGCTGCGCGGCAACGTGGTGGACCTCGCAGTCGGCATCGTGATCGGCGCGGCCTTCACCGCCGTGGTCACCGGGTTCGTCACCGCCTTCCTCACCCCGCTCATCGGGGTCGCCACCGGCGCCGTCGGCGACTTCACCCAGAAGACCTTCGAGGTGGCCGGCGCCCGGTTCCCGTACGGGGTCTTCGTCAACGCGCTGATCGGGTTCGTGCTGGTCGCCGCGGTGATCTACTTCGCCGTGGTGCTGCCGGTCGGCAAGCTGCAGGCGCGCTTCGAGTCTGCCAAGCCGGCGCCGGTCGTGAAGGTCGACTGCCCGGAGTGCCTGAGCCCGATTCCGGCCGCGGCGACCCGCTGCTCCTTCTGCACCTCGGAGGTCTCGGGCCGGCCGGGCCTCCCGGCGCAGGCGCAGGCGTTGCAGGCGAGCTGACCACGGGCCCGAGGCCGCTGACGGGGACTTTATTCCCGAAACATTCACGAGCCCTCGTCGGACCGTCGGCGGGGGCTCGAATGCGCCGGCGCACGCCCTGTCCGCAAAAGTTTCTCCGGCGGGCCCCGAACCGTCCACCGCCCGGTCACCGCAAGGGTTCGCCGCGCCGCCGTCCGGGTACTGTTCGATCACTGACGGCACGCCAAGGTTGTCCGGAACTGAACGCCGGTATGTCCGTTCTTCCTACTTTCGAAACCTTTGTGCGAGCGAAGACTGTGTAAACAGTCGAACTGCTCCCCCTCCCGCTCTCCTCAGCAGGCGCGTTGTGGGCTTACCGTATGCCCCATGACCTCGCCCCGCTCCTACGACGGAGTCGGCTACCCCTCTCCGTCCTTCTCCTCCGGCACGCCGATCTACGACAGCCTCGTGGCTGAGCGCGGCGTCCCCCAGATCGCACCCATCAACGTGCCGGCGGCCCTGCCGCCGGCCATGTCGTCCGGTTACGGGGCCAGCGCCGGCCCGTCCTACGAGAACCGGTACGGCAACGGGTACGAGAGCGCCGGCAGCAACCTCCCCGCGCTGCCGCCCGCCCGCCTCGCCCTGGGCCCCGGCCCGAGCAGCGGCCCCTCCGCCGGTCCCGCCACGGCGTACATCCCCGCGCAGCCGGCGCCGGCGTACGCCTCCGCGCCCCAGCCGCCCGTCCCCGGCTACGGCGCCCCCCAGCAGTACCAGCGGCCGCAGCCCGCCGCACCGGCCTTCGCGCAGACCGCCAGCGGCGGCTACCAGCCGACCGGCGGCCAGAGCTTCGGCGGCCAGAACACCTTCATCGGCGGCCAGGGCGGCCAGCAGTCCTTCGGCGCGCAGCCGATCGGCGGTCCGGGCGCGTTCGGCCCCGGGCAGCCGGGCGGCCAGCCGCAGGCCGGTCCGCAGAGCTTCGGCGGCCCCGGCCCGGCCGGCCCCGGCTTCCAGGGCCAGGGCGGCGACCAGGGCTTCGGCGGCGCCCAACTGCGCCCGGCCATGGCGCCGGTCCGCCCGATGCAGCCGCAGCGCCCGGGCCCGTACGGCGAGCCCGGCAACAACGCCTACAACGCGGGGGGCCAGCAGGGCGGCTACCAGCAGCAGGGCCAGGGCTACTGAGCCACTGACCTCCAGGGCCGGACCCCACCCGGCCCGCACCCGCACCACCTGAGCACCACCCGGCGCGCTCCCCGCGCCGGGCGTACGGAGAAACGGGTCATCCACGGACCGCCCGGAACGCCCCCCACGGCGTCCCGGGCGGTCCGTGCGCGTACGGGGCTCCTGCGGACCGCCGGGAACCGGCTGGCAGGATGGGGGGATGCAGCTCACCGGACTCCACGTCTACCCCGTCAAGTCCATGTACCGCCTGAGCCCGGACACCGCCGCCGTCGAACCCTGGGGCCTGGCCGGAGACCGCCGCTGGATGCTCGCCGACGCCACCGGACGCTTCGTCAGCCAGCGCGAGAACGCCGCCCTCGGCCAGATCAGGCCCGACCTGCTGCCCGACGGCGCGCTCTCCCTCACCGCCCCCGGCGGCTCCCGGATCGAGGTCCCCGCGCCCGCCGTCGCGGCCGGCGACCCGCTCGCCGAGGTCGAGGTCTGGGGCACCCGCTTCCGCGCCGCCGAGGCCGCCAAGGAGGTGCACCGGTGGATCGCCGAACACCTCGGCGACTACCGCCTGGTCCACCTGGACGACCCGCACGCCCGGCCGGCCGACCCCGACTACGCCGAGCCCGGCACCACCGTCTCGATGGCCGACGGCTTCCCCCTGCTGCTCACCACCACCGCCTCGCTGGAGCGGCTCAACGAGCTGATCGCCGCCGAGCACCCCGACGGCCACGAGCCGCTGCCGATGGAGCGCTTCCGCCCCAACGCCGTGGTGGGCGGCGCCGAGCCGTGGGCCGAGGACGGCTGGCGCCGGATCCGGATCGGCGACCTCACCTTCAAGGTGGTCAAGCCCTGCGGCCGCTGCGTCATCACCACCACCGACCAGGAGAGCGGCGAGCGGCGCGGCCCCGAACCGCTGCGCACCCTGGCCCGGCACCACCGGCTGCTGAAGAAGGCCGCGTTCGGGCAGAACCTGATCCCGGAACGGCCGGCCGGCACCACCGGCGACGTGCTCGGCACGCTGCGCGTCGGCGACCGGGTCGAGGTGCTGGAGGACGGGGCGCAGTGGCCCGCCGACGCGCGGGGGTGAACCGGCGGCGCGCCGGTTCACCGGCTCCCCCGGCCGCCCCCGCGGCGCCACCCCGGCTCGGAACCACGGGTGTGCGCGCTCGTTGAACATGTGGTCGGAACCTGTGGCCAAGGCGCGAGCCCCCGGTGCCCGCGCGACCGCGGCCGACCGGACCACCCGTGGAGGCGCGCTACGGTGGGCGGGCGGCCCGCGCGTACGGCCCGTTGAACGCCGGCTCGACGAAGGTGGGGACGACAGACCGTCATGGCAGAGCACAGGGTCCGGGTCACCCAGGACAGCGCATCCCGCTGGCGCCGCCGCGCAGGCGAGTACGACACCCTCGCGGAGGCCCTCGCGGCCGCCGAACCGGGCGACACCGTGACCGTCCGGCCGGGGACGTTCCGGGAGAACGTGCTGCTGGACAAGCCCGTGACGATCGTCCCGGCCCAGGGCCCGGGCACCGTCCGGATCGACCCGCCGTCCGGAGTGGCGCTGACCGTCACCGCCGACGCCACCGTCCGCGACCTCGTCGTCGAAGGCGGCGACAGCTCCACCCCGGCCGTCCTGATCACCGGGCCGCAGACCGCGCCCGCGCTCAGCGGCTGCCGGATCGAGACCCGCTCCGCCACCGGCATCGAGATCACCGACGGCGCCCGGCCCACCCTGCGCGGCTGCGTCGTGGCCAACCCGGCCGGACTCGGGCTGCGCCTGCGCGGCCCCGGCACCGCCGCCGCCCTGGAGGACTGCGAGGTCGCCGCCGCCGGGCAGGCCGGACTCGCCGTCCTCGGCGGCGCCACCGCCGCCCTCGACCGCTGCCGGGTCCACCACGCCGCCGGCGCCGGCGTCCTGCTCTCCGACCCTGGCAGCGCCGCCGAACTGACCGGCTGCGAGATCTACGAGATCCGCGGCAGCGGCGTCCAGGCCGAGTCGCAGGCCCGCGGGCGGCTCGTCGACTGCGAGATCCACCGGGTCACCGGCAACGGGCTGACCCTGGACGGCGAGGCCGAACTCGTCCTCACCGGCTGCCGGGTGCACGACCTGCCGGAGAACGGCGCCGACCTGCGCGGCCGCTCCCGGCTCAGCCTCGACCACAGCACCGTCCGGGACTTCGGGCGCGGGGCGCTCTCGGTCTGGGACCAGGGCACCGAGGCCGTCGCCGAGTCCTGCCAGATCCACGGCTCCACCGGCGAGTACCCGGCGCTGTGGGTCAGCGACGGTGCCCGGCTCACCCTCACCGACTGCTCGCTGTACGACCTGCCGGACGCGCTGTTCGTCCTCGACCGGGACTCCGCCGCGATCGCCGCGGACTGCTCCTTCAGCCGGATCCGCAGCTCGGCGGTTTCGGTCAGCGGCGGCGCGGCGGTGACCCTCACCGGCTGCCGGGTCCAGGAGGCCGGCACCGGCCTGTGGTTCCGCGACCACGGCAGCGGCGGCCTGCTCACCGGCTGCGAGATCTCCGACGTGGCCACCGGGGTGATCGTCACCAAGGGCGCCGACCCGGTGCTGCGCGACTGCACCGTCCGGGCCAGCACCGACGCCGGCGTGTACGTCTCGGCGCAGGGGCGGGGCACCTTCGAGGACTGCCGGGTCTCGCACGGCAAGGGCTTCGGCTTCCACATCATCGACGGCTGCCGCACCCAGCTGACCCGCTGCCGGGCCGAACAGAACGAGCGGGCCGGCTTCGAGTTCTCCGAGCCCGGGCCGGTCGCCGAGGGCTGCACCTCGGACGACGTCGGACCGGCGGCCGGCGCGGCCGAAGTACCGGGCCCGCGGACCGCCCAACTGGCCTCCGCCACCGCCCCGTTGGCCGGGAGGGCCGGCGTGGGCGGGGTGGCCGGCACCGCCGTCGCGACGTCCGCCGCGGCTGCCGCCACCTCGGCGATCGCCCCGATCCCGGACTGCCGGCCCGCCGACGAGGCGCTCGCCGAACTGGACGCACTGGTCGGGCTGGCCACCGTCAAGCAGGAGGTGCGCACGCTCATCGACCTGATCTCCGTCGGCAAGCGCCGCCGCCAGGCCGGGCTCAAGGCGCCCTCGCTGCGCCGGCACCTGGTGTTCACCGGCGCCCCCGGCACCGGCAAGACCACCGTCGCCCGGCTCTACGGCGAGATCCTCGCCTCGCTCGGGGTGCTCCAGCGCGGACACCTGGTCGAGGTGGCCCGGGTCGACCTGGTCGGCGAGCACATCGGCTCCACCGCGATCCGCACCGCCGCCGCCTTCGACCGCGCGCGCGGCGGGGTGCTCTTCATCGACGAGGCGTACGCGCTCGCCCCCGAGGACGGCGCGCGCGACTTCGGGCGGGAGGCCATCGACACCCTGGTCAAGCTGATGGAGGACCACCGGGACGAAGTGGTCGTCATCGTGGCCGGCTACACCCTGGAGATGGAGCGCTTCCTCTCCGCCAACCCCGGCGTCTCATCCCGCTTCTCACGCACCATCACCTTTCCCGACTACACGGCGGACGAGCTGCTGGAGATCGCCCGGGCCCAGTGCGCCGAGCACGAGTACGCGCTCGCCGAGGCGACCGAGGGCGTGCTGCTGGACCACTTCGCCCGGCTGGAGCGCGGCCCCAACTTCGGCAACGGGCGCACCGCGCGGCAGGTCTTCGAGACCATGGTCGAGCGGCACGCGATGCGGGTCGCCCACCTCGCGGACCCGTCGACGGAGGAGCTCCAACTCCTCGTCCCGGCCGACCTGCCGGGCGCACCGCTGCCCTGACGCCGGGGACTCGGCGCCGTGGCGTCGGGCGGGCGGGCGACGACCTCGGCGTCAGCCCGTCCAGGCGCCGCCGGCGAGGAAGGACTCCAGCACGGCCCGGTACGGCGCGATGTCGATCCGCTCGCCGGCCAGCCAGTCGTCCGAGTAGTACTTGTCCAGGTAGCGGTCGCCCGGGTCGCAGATCAGACCGACCACGCTGCCCCGCCGCCCCGCCGCCCGCATCTCGGCGACGATCTTCAGCGCGCTCCACAGTCCCGTCCCGGTGGACGCCCCCGCCTTCTTCCCGAGCACCTGCTCCAGCACCCGCACGGCGGCGACGGAGGCGGCGTCCGGCACCTTCATCATCCGGTCGATCGCCCCCGGGACGAAGCTCGGCTCCATCCGGGGCCGTCCGATGCCCTCGATCCGCGAGCCCCGCTCGCAGACGGCGTCCGGGTCGTGGTGCACCCAGCCGTCGAAGAAACAGGAGTTCTCCGGGTCGGCGACGCAGATCCGGGTGTCGTACTGCATGTAGTGCACGTACCGGGCGATGGTCGCCGAGGTGCCGCCCGTCCCGGCGGTGGCGACGATCCAGGCCGGCTCGGGGTGCGGCTCCAGGCGCAGCTGGGCGAAGACCGACTCGGCGATGTTGTTGTTGCCGCGCCAGTCGGTGGCCCGCTCGGCGTAGGTGAACTGGTCCATGTAGTGCCCGCCGGTGCTCTCGGCGAGCCGGGCGGAGGCCTCGTACACCTCGTCCGAGCGGTCGACCAGGTGGCACTCGCCGCCGTGGAACTCGATCAGGTCGATCTTGGCCTGGCTGGTGCTCTTGGCCATGACCGCGATGAACGGCACCCCGACGAGCTGCGCGAAGTACGCCTCCGAGACGGCCGTGGAGCCGCTGGAGGCCTCGATCACCGGCTTGCCGGGGCGGATCCAGCCGTTGCAGAGCCCGTGGAGGAAGAGCGAGCGGGCCAGGCGGTGCTTGAGCGAGCCGGTCGGGTGGGTGGACTCGTCCTTGAGGTAGAGGTCGATCCCCCACTCACCCGGCAGCGGGAAGCGCAGCAGGTGGGTGTCGGCGGAGCGGTTGGCGTCGGCCTGGACCTTGCGCACCGCCTCCTTGAGCCAGGCGCGGTACTGCGGGTCGGTCCGGTCGACGTCGACGGTCGGCTCGACGCCGACGGTCGGCTCGACGCCGACGGTCGGCTCGACGCCGACGGTCGGCTCGATGCCGCCCGCTCCGCCGGACTGGGTCCCGCCGGGTTGGGTGCTCATGGCCACTCTCCCTCGTTACGACCCCCCACTGCTCACTACGAGTGTAGGAGAATCACGATAAGTGACCGTTTTCGCAGTCCCAGCTTCCGCTTATCGCCCTGGTCCGACCCGTCGCCCCCAGCCCGACGCCCGGCCCCGGAATCAGCCCGCCGTCACCGACTGCGGGTCCGCCAGGTACGGCCCCCAGCCCAGCTCCGCCGCACCCGCGAGTGCACCGTGCGCCAGCTCCGCGCCGACGATCGGCACCCGTCCGCTGCGCCCCCACAGGCTGCGCTCGGCGACCACCGCGCGCAGCCGCTCGGGCGCGGCCTCCAGCAGGTCGAGGTGGAGCCCGCTGAGGACCACCCGGTCCGGGTTGAGGATGTTGGCGACGCCCGCGAGTCCGAGCCCGAGCCGGTCGATGACGTGTTCCACGGCGGCCCGCGCGCGTTCGTCGGTGGCGGCCGCCCGGCACAGCTCGCGCGCCTGGTCGAGCAACGGGCGCCCCGGTTCGGGGGTGAGCCCGGCGGCGGCGAACAGGGCGTCGGGGTCGGTCTCGGAGTTCAGGCAGCCCCGGTTGCCGCACGGGCAGAGCCGACCCTGCGGGTCGACGGTGAGGTGGCCGACCTCCAGGGCCAGCCCGGCGCTGCCGGTGTGCAGGTGGCCGTCGATCACCAGCGCGCCGCCGACGCCGCGATGGCCGGAGGTGACGAGGAGCAGGTGCCGGGCGCCGCGCCCGGCACCGTGCCGGTACTCGGCGAGCGCGGCGAGGTTGGCGTCGTTGGCGAGGGCGGTGGGCAGCGGCCGACGGGCGCCGGGGCCGTGGTCGGCACGGCCCACCTCGACGTCGTACAGGTCGGCGACCGGGGTGCCGCTGGGCCAGGCGAAGTGCAGGGCGGCGAGCGCGGCGCCGTCGGGTTCGGTGACCGGGTTGGGCAGGGCGAGCGCGGCGGCGAGGCAGCGCCGGCTGGTCGCGCGGGCGAGTTCGGCGCCCGCCTCGGCGACGGCGCGCAGCATCCGGACCGGGTCGGTGGCGGCGGGCAGCGGCAGGTGGACGGGCGGGTCGAGCAGCCCGCCGAGGCCGGCCAGGGTGACGCTCAGCCCGTCGGCGTGGATCTGCCCGGCGACCACGACCGGGCCTTGCGGGTCGATCGCCAGCCGGTGCGAGGGGCGTCCGCGTCCGCCGCCGGCCGGGCGCGAGTCGACGGTGATCAGCCCGAGCGCCTCCAGTTCGGCCGTGACGGCCCCGGCGGTGGCCCGGGTGACGTCCAGCGCGCGGGTGAGCGCCGAGCGGGTGGGCGTCTGTCCGGTGTGGATGAGCGAGAGCGCGGGGCCGAGCAGCGTCCGACCGCGATCGGGGGCCGCGCGGCGGTGGGCGTCGCGCTGCGCTTCGAGGTCGGTTCCGGAACCTGGTCGCGGACTTGAAGGTGAGAGCTGCACGCCCCTATTGTGACTTTGTGCCGCTTCGAAACAAAATCCGCCCGCGTCCTCGACCCGACCAGACCTCCCCCCAGTCTCGCAGCACACCCCCCGGAACGGACAGCCCCTGGGGCTCGGCACGGCTCGCGCTCACCGCGTTCTTCGCCGTCGACGGCTTCCTCTTCGCCGCCTGGGTGGTCCGCATCCCGGACATCCGCAGCCAGGTCAACGCCTCGCACAGCGCCCTCGGGCTGGCCCTGCTCTGCCTGTCGATCGGCGCCGTCCTCACCATGCCGCTCGTCGGACGGCTGTGCCTGCGGTACGGCTCGCGCCCGGTAACCGTCGGCTCGCTCGCCCTGCTCAGCCTCGCCGTCCCGCTGCCCGCACACGCCCACTCGGTCGCCGCGCTCGGCGGCGTACTGCTGCTCTTCGGCGCCGGGTACGGCGGCGCCAACGTCGCGATGAACAGCGCCGCCGTCGACCTGGTGGCGCAACTGCGACGGCCCGTCATGCCGAGCTTCCACGCCGGGTACAGCCTCGGCGGTCTGCTCGGCGCGGGCCTCGGCGGGCTCCTCGCCGGTGCGCTGAGCACCGCCTGGGCGCTCGCGCTCGGCGGTCTGCTCGGCCTCGCCGTCACCGCCGCCGCGGGCGTCGTCCTGCTGCACAGCCCGGCCGCGCCGCTGGTCGCGCCCGGCCGCACGGACGACGGCGGCACCACCGGCGACACCACGAGCGACCACGGCACCCGCACCACGGCCGGCCGCGCCGCCCCGCACCTGCGGCTGCTCGTCCTGCTGCTCGGCCTCACCGCGCTGTGCACCGCGTACGGCGAGGGCGCGATCGCCGACTGGACCACCCTCCACCTCACCGACGACGTCCACGCCAGCCCCGGGACGGCCGCCGCCGGGTACGCCGCGTACGCCTTCGCCATGACCAGCGGACGGGTCGGCGGCACCTGGCTGTCCATCCGGCTCGGCCAGACCCGGCTGATGCTGCTCGGCGGCCTGACCGCGGCGGCCGGCATGCTGGTCGCCGCCCTCGCCCCGGTGGTGCCGCTGGCCGTCTGCGGGTTCGTCCTGGCCGGCCTCGGCCTCGCCAACCTCTTCCCCCTCGCGATCGCCCGGACCGGTGCGGCGGGCGGCCCGCAGGGCGTCGCGTTCGCCTCGACGCTCGGGTACGGCGGCATGCTGATCGGCCCGGTGGTGATCGGCTTCCTCGCCGACGCGGCGGGGCTGCCGATGGCCCTGACCACCGTCGCGGTGGCGGCCACGGCGGGGGCGCTCCTGCCGCTGGCCGTCCGTCGGCGCTGACGGGAGCGCCCGGGTCGTCGGCACGGCCGGTCCGACCGACCCCACCGCCGACGGCCCCGGGCGGCTCCCGACGCGGCCGCGCGCGGACGTGGTGGCAGGATGCGGGCCATGACGAGCAGCGGACGGATCCAGGTACTGCGGGCGGACGAGCGCCCGGCCACGGCGTGGCTCAACGGGGGCGGGGTGACCAGGGAGGTCGCCGGTTTCCCGGCCGGGGCCGGGCTGGACGCCTTCGACTGGCGGGTCAGCCTCGCGGACGTCGCGTCGGCCGGGCCGTTCTCGCCGTTCCCCGGCGTCGACCGGGTGATCACCCTGGTCGAGGGCCCCGGCATGACGCTCACCGTCGACGGCGCCGAGCACCTGGTCGACGAACCCTTCCGCCCCTTCGCCTTCTCCGGTGACGCCGTGACGGACTGTCGACTGTCAGCCGGCCCGGTGGTCGACTTCAACGTGATGACCCGTCGCGGCCGGATCGACGCCGCCGTGGGCGTGCTGACCGCACCGGCCGCCGTGGACGTCCCGCCGGGGGCGACCGTCCTGCTGGTCTGCCTCACCGGTTCGACCGCCGTCGACGGCGACGCGGTGCTGGAGCGCTACGACGCCGCCCTGCTGGAGGGGGCCGGCCCGCGCGAGGTGCGGGTCCGGACCGGCGGCGTCACCGCCGTGGTCACGCTCCGCCCGTCGCGCTGACGCCGGGGAAGCGGGGCGCGCGTGAGCGCCCGGACACCGGAACGCCGCGGCCCGGGAGGTCTCCCTCCCGGGCCGCGGCGTTCCGACGGGTGTGGCTCAACCGCAGAACACGGGTGTGGCGTGCGCCGGATCCAAGGCGTTGGTCACCAGGTGCAGCGCCGTCGGCGAGAACGCGATCGCCACGTGCTCGGCGAGCGTGATCGGGCAGTGGTTCTGCAGCACCTCGTTGTCGACGGCCGGGCCGGTCAGGAACTGGGTCCGCCACGGGGTGACGACCTCGTCGTACACGGTCGAGATCACCGTGTAGGTCACGCCCGGCACGGTGTCCGGGCGGGAGGCCATCGTGCGGTTGAAGTCGGAGCCCACCGCCTGGTCGCGGCAGGCCTGGCAGACGGTGTAGATCAGGTCCGCGACGCCGGGGAAGTACGGCACGAGCTTGGTGATCCCGTCGAGCGTCGTGCCGTGGTTGGACGGCGCCAGGCCGACCAGCCGGCCGACCTTCGCGGCGCCGCCGAGGAACTTCAGGTAGTAGTTCGGCAGCATGCCGCCCTGCGAGTGCCCGACGATGTCGACCTTGGCCGCGCCGGTCGCCTTCAGCACCAGGTCGACGAACCGCCCGAGTTGGGCGGCCGACTCGGGCACCGGGCCCAGGCCGCCGATCGGCAGCAGCAGGCCGCTGCCGCTGGAGGTGACGCCCGGGATGGTGCCGTAGTCGAGCGCGAAGACGCAGTACCCGAGGCCCTTCAGCAGCGGGGAGAGGGCGAGCCAGTTCTCGTAGCGGTTGGCGAAGGTGCCGTGCACGAGGACCACCGGATCGGGGTGCGCGGCGCTCGGGCGGCAGTTCCAGTCGTTGGCGCCGGGCGGCGAGGCCACCGAGTCACCGTCGGGCGGCAGTTCGGCGGAGACGGCGGCGGGGGTGATGGAGCGGGCGGCGGCGGGCACGACGGAGGGGGACGTCGCGGCGCTCGCCGGGGCGGCCGACGCGCCGGCCAGCAGCGCGCCCGCCAGGACGGTAGCGCCGATGGCCCCGCCGAGCCTGTGGCGCACGGGAGTTGCGGAGAAGCGGAGAAGTGGGGTTCTCAACTGTTGCCTCCACGGCGGAAGTTTGTTACCAACAGGTAACCCGAGTGGCTCCATCATGCGGTCGCCCCTCCGGCCCGGCCCTTGGGCGTTCCCCAGACCTGGACGGTGTTCTCTGTGACCGGTCACAACGCACCCGCCGCCTCGCCCGGCCGCTCACCCGACGCCACACCCCGCTCCGAGCCGCACTCCGCGCCCACCGCCACCCCCGGCCGCATGCCCGACCGCACACCCGTCCACGCGCCCGACCACACCGCCGACCGGACGCCCGGCTGGCGCGTCCCGGTGATCGGCGGCCGGCCCGCCGACCAGCGACTCCTGGGCGGTGTACGCGAGTTGGCCGAGAGCGTGGTCGCCGCGCTGCTGGACCGCGTGCCCGTGTACCACCGCCTGCCCCGCGAACAGCTCACCGGCGAACTCACCCGCGACACCGAGCGCCGGATCCGCGCCCTGGCCCACGCCGTCCGCACCGGACTCCCCTCCCCCGACGAGGAGTTCGCCGCCGTCCGGGAGGCCGCCGCCCGCCGCGCCGAGGAGGGCCTGCCGCTGGACGCCGTCCTGCTCGCCCACCACCTCGGGCTGGAGGTCTGCTGGGAGTTCGTCACCCGGCACGCCCGCGACGGCGACGCCGCCGACCTGCTCGTCCTCAACCGGCTGCTGCTCGACCAGCTCCGCCAGGCCACCACCGCCGCCGGCGCCGGCTACCTCGACGAACGCCGCCCGGCCGGCGACCGGCACGCAGCCGCCCGGCAGTCGCTGCTCACCGCGCTGCTCGCCGGCGCCCCGGCGGACGAGGCCGCCGCCCGGGCCGGACTCCGGCTACCGCCCCGGTACGCCGTCCTGTGCCTGTCCGTCGCCGACCACCCCGACGAGCACGCCCCCGGCGTCGACCCGGGCATCGCCGGCCGCCGCAAGCTCCGCCGGCTCGTCGCCGAACTCGACCACCGGACGCGGCAGTCGGCGATCACCGCGCTCACCCCCTCGGGCGGCCTCGCGCTCGTCCCGCTCGGCTCGCCCCCGCAGGCCCGGCCGGAGCGAGCGCCCGGGCGACCCGGCACGCCCGCCGAGCTCCCGTGGCAGCACCTGGCCGCCACCGTCGCCGCGGCCGCCCGGGCCGGGGGCGTCCCCGTCCTGGCCGCAGCGGCGGCCGCCGCACCTGGCGAAGTGCCGAGCGCGGCCGCGCTCGCGTACGAAGTCCTGGACGTGGCCCGCGCGTTCGACCGTCCACCCGGCCTGTACCGGCTCGACGACGTCCTGCTCGAATACCAGCTCACCCGCCCCAGCCAGGCCCGCTCCCGGCTCGCCGCACTGCTCGAACCGCTGGCCGACGGCGGCGAGTTGCTCACCACCCTGCGCACCCACCTGGCCGGCGGGCTCAACCGGCGACACACCGCGGGCGCCCTGCACCTGCACCCGAACACCGTCGACTACCGGCTGCGCCGGATCGCCGCCCTCACCGGCCTCGACCCCGCCCGCCCCGCCGACGTCCTGCGGATCACCGCCGCCATCGCCGCCCGCGCCGCCGAACAGGCCCCCGCAGTCCGCTAGGGCGTGTCCGGCCGACGACACCCGCGCCACCGGGACGGCGGCGCGGGTGCATCAGTCCCGCTCCCCCGGCAACCGCAGGTCCCACCCCACCAGGGCCCGCAGTTGCTCCGCCGTCACGCCGTCCGGCACCGGCTGGGGCGCGTCGTGGCGCAGCGGCGGCTGCCAGCCCTCCTCGGCCGTCCACCGGCGGACCACCTTGGCCGGCGCTCCGGCCACCACGCTGTGGTCGGGCACCTCGCCGCGCACCACCGCGCCCGCCGCGACCACCACGTTGCGGCCGATCCGGGCCCCCGGCAGGATCACCGCGCCGGTGCCGATCCAGCTCCCGGCGCCGATCTCCACCGGTTCGTTGCGCGGCCACTGCTTGCCGATCGGCAGGTCGGTGGACCGGTACTCGTGTGCCTGGTCGGAGATGTAGACGCCGGGCCCGGTCCACACGTCGTCGCCGAGGACGATCGACTGGTGGCCCACGATGTGGCTGTCCCGGCCGATCACGCAGCCGCCGCCGATCCGCACGATCGGCTCGGGCCCGAGGTCGAGGCCGGGCAGGAAACCGGCGCTGATGGTGACCCGCTCGCCGATGATCGAGAACGGCCCGATGGTGATCCACTGCTCGTTGAAGACCGCGCCGAGCGGGAACGCCAGTGTCGTACCGTCGCCCAACTCGCCGAACCGGTACGGGCCCGGGCTCTGCCGGGTGACCGCGCCGGTCCGCTGTACCCAGCGCCAGCCCCGGTGGACGAGGCGGCCGGCGGCACGGCGGCCACCGGCTCGGACCGCGGAGAGCAGCGAACGGGTTATCGGCATGAGCTCACGTTACCGGCCCGTAGGGTCCGACCGGCGGCCGGGCGGTCAACATCACACCGGTCCCGCACCCGCCCTGGCCTGCGGCCTCCCACGGCCAGGCCTGGCCCTCCGCCCGGGCGGGTCCGAAAACCGCGACCGACGGCGGGCTCCGGTGCCACACTCCCTCCCATGGAGATCACCGAACACATTGACGCCCTGCGCCGCGAGGGCAGCCTGCTCGCCGAGGCGGCCGCCCGGACCGACCTCGCCGCCCCCGTACCGACCTGCCCGGACTGGAGCCTGAACGACCTGCTGAGGCACGTCGGGAACGTCCACCGCTGGGCCGCCGCCTACCCCTCCCAAGGCCTGCGCGCGCCCCTCGACGAGGACGGCAGCCGGGCCGTGACCGGGCCGGCGCCGTCCGACGCGGCACTGCTGGACTGGTTCCGCGAAGGCCACGCCGCCCTGGTGGACACGCTCACCCGGGCCCCGGCCGACGTCGAGTGCTGGACCTTCCTGCCGTCGCCCAGCCCGCTCGGGTTCTGGGCCCGCCGCCAGGCGCACGAGACCGCCGTCCACCGCGCCGACGCCGACGCGGCGGCCGGCACCGAGGGCCCCCGGGTGGACACCGCCCTCGCCCTCGACGGCATCGACGAACTGCTGAGCGGCTTCGTGGCCAGCAGCCGCTCCCGGCTGCGCAGCGAACGGACCCGCACCATCGGGGTCCGGACCACCGACGGCCCCGGCTCCTGGCAGCTGACCATCACCCAGGAGCCGCCGGCCGTCGGCACGGGCGGCGCCGCCGAACCGGCCGACCTCACCCTCACCGGCCCCGCCCACGACCTGTACCTGCTGCTGTGGAACCGGCTCCCGGTCGGGCCCGCGCAGGTCGAACTCGACGGCGACGAGGCGCTGCTCGAACTCTGGCGGACCAGCGCGGTCATCGGCTGAGGCCGCGCCGCACGTAGCTCGCGGCGCGCCGCGCGCTGGGAGCGGCCAGGGGTGGAGTGGCCCGGGGTGCGCAGTGGCCAGGGGTGGAGCGGCCCGGGGTCAGCGCACCCAGCGCGCGGGCCGCTTCTCCAGGAACGCCCGCATCCCCTCCTGCGCCTCCGCCGACCCGAACAGCCGCGCCGACAGCTCCACCAGCCCCTCCGCGTCCCGCTCGAAGGACCGCACCACCTCGGCGTTGGCCAGCCGCTTGGACTCCGCCAGCCCCTGCGGGGAGCCCTGGCGCAGCGCGTCCAGCAGGCCCTTCAACGCGACCCCGGTGTCCTCGGCGGACTCGGTGGCGCGGGTGATCAGGCCGATCCGGGCGGCCTCGGCGGCGTCGAAGACCTCGCCGGTGAGGTAGTAGCGGGAGGCGGCGCGCGGGTCCAGCTTGGGGCGCAGCGGCAGCGAGATCACGGCGGGCGCGAGGCCGAGCCGGACCTCGGTGAACGCGAAGGTCGCGGCCGGCCCGGCGAGGGCGAGGTCCGCCGCGCCGATCAGGCCGAGGCCGCCGGCCCGGGCGTGCCCGTCGATCACGGCGATCACCGGCTTGGTGCAGTCGACGATCGCCCGCTGCAGCTCGACCAGGCCGCGCGGGCCGACCGTCGGGTCCGCGCCGGTCGCCTCGGACAGGTCCGCACCCGCGCAGAACACCTTGCCGGTGTGCCCGAGCACTACGGCCCGGACCTCCGGGTCGGCCGCGGCGACCGCCAGACCGGCGTGCAGTTCGGCCATCAGCCGGGTGGAGAGTGCGTTGCGGTTGTGCGGCGAGTCGAGGGTGATCGTGGTGACGGCGTCGGCGGTGGTGACGCGGACGAGGGGCTCTGCGCTGGTCATCGGCGGGGCCTGCCTTCCGGCTGAGGGTGGGTCGGACTGCGGTGCCGCCCGGGTGCCCGGGCCGCGCCCGGACGACTCTGGCACGCCCACCCGCCCCTCGGCCAGAGCCAATCCTGCCCGAGGTGCCGATCGGGATCGAGGCCCTCGCGCCCGTCCCGGAGCGGCCGCGTCACCGGCCCCCGGCGTACCCTCCCCGTCGCCCGGCCCACCGGACGGCGGGGCCCATCGCCAGGCCCGCCGCCGCCAGCACCGCGCCCAGGACGACCCAACCGGCCAGACCGAACCCGATCACGGCGGTGCTGACCAACGCCGGACCGGCCATCATCGCCGCCGCCGAACCCGCGTTGTACACGCCCTGATAGGCGCCGTGGTCACGCTCTCCCGCGAGGTCGTAGCTGAGCGCCCAGCCGCCGGCCTGGCCGAACACCTCGCCCAGCGACTGCAGCGCGATGCCGCCGAGCACCACCACGGCGGCGACGATCGCGGGCAGGCCGTGCGCGAGGCCGATGACCAGGCACGAGGCGGCGAGCAGCAGCCCCCCGCGGCCGCAGAGCCGGGCGGCCGTCGACCGGTCCTCCGTCCCCCGGGTGGCCCGCACCTGGAGGGCGATCACCAGCAGGGTGTTGACGATCAGGGTGCCCGCGACGGTGATCCGGGGCGCCTCGGTGTCATGGATGATCCACAGCGGCACGCCGACCTCCAGGACGGCGAACTGCAGGGCGAGGACCGCGTTCAGCACCGTCACGACCAGGAACGGGCCGTCCCGCAGCGCCGGATTGCGCCGCTTGCCCCGCCCGGCACCGTCGGCCTCCGGTCCCACGGGCGGCGCGACCGGGGCCGCATGCGCGAGGACGGGGAGACGGTGGAACAGCACGGCGACGACCACGAAGGAGGCGGCGTCGGCCAGAATCGCCGTCAGATAGGCCGGCCTGGTGTCCACCTGGAGCGCGATCGCGCCGACGGCCGTCCCCAGGCAGAGGCCCACGTTGGTCACCACCCGCAGGTAGGCCCGGCCCGCCACCCGGCGGTCGGGCGGCAGCACCTCGGCGTAGAGCGCGTTCCGTACGGCTGCGGACCCGCGGTCGGCGGCCGAGACCCCGCAGGCCAGCACCACGAAGGCCGGATAGCTGTGCACGAGCGTGTACCCGGCGGTGCCGACCGCCTGCGCCGCGACCAGCACGACCAGCACCGGCCGGGCGCCCCAACGGTCGGCGGCCCGCCCGGCCGGCACGCTCGCGACGACCCCGCACAGGCCGGCGGCGGTCAGCCCGAGCCCCAGCTGGCCGGCGCTCAGACCGAGCACCCGGGTGAAGAACAGCACCGCGACGGACAGGGACAGGCCGCTGCCCATCGTGTTGACCAGGGTGAGCCCGGCCAGCCGCCGGACCATCGGGTCGGGGTGCAGCCGCCGTCGCACGGCGCTGACGAGCCCGCCGCCGGCCTGCGGGCCTGCGGGGTCTCCGGGGTCCACGACGTCTCCGGGGTCCGCGGTCGTTGCGGTGCTTCCGGTCGTTGCGGTACTTGCGGTGGTTGCGATGCTTGCGGTGGTTGCGATGCTTGCGATCGTTGCGGTGCTTGCGGTGGTTGCCGTGATGGCGGCGCCTCCGGGCATGGCGGGGCCGGGTCCGGACGTCTCCGCCGGCAAGGTGGTGGTCATGTGCTGATCACACCGCCTGGCGGCCCGGGTCCGGTACTCCTTTAGGCTCTGGCTAAAACCACGCGCCCCACGCGCCCCAGCCCCGGCGCCCATGCGCCGCGTCGCAGGAGACCGCCCCCGTGCACCGCTTCACGCTCGGCCTGGCCGACCTCGCCACCACCTGGTTCGCCGTCTCCCCGATCCAGGAGGCCTCGCTCAGCCTGCGCATGTGGACCCACCCCGGCGTCTACCAGCTCCAGACCCCGGCCTTCGAACGGCTCCGGCCCGCCTTCGAACGGCTGGACTCCACGCTGCTGCTGTCACTCATCGCCGGGAACCGCTGGATCCCCGACTTCCTGACGCCCCGCCCGGCCTCGCCCGCCGCCGACTTCCGCACCGAGCTGGCCACCGTCCGCGCGCTGCCGCCGGAGCGACTGCGCCCCGAACTGGAGCAGGTCTTCCTGCCGCACGGGCGGCCCCTGCCCGCCGCGCTCGCCGCCGGACTGGCCGACCCGGCACGGCTGTTGCAGCGGATCGCCGACGCGCTGGAGGAGTACTGGGAGGTCTGCCTCGCGCCGTCCTGGTGGCCGCAGGCCCGTGCGGTCCTGGACGCCGACCTGGTCTACCGGGCCCGGTTGCTCTCCCGGCACGGCGCGGCGGCGCTCTTCGCCGACCTGGACCACCGGCTGCACTGGGAGGACGGCGTCCTGTCGATCAACCGCCGGTGGACGGACTGGGACGCGGAGACCGCCGTGGACGGCCGCGGCCTCGTCCTCATCCCGACCTTCTTCGCCCGCGGCGCGATCACGATGATCAGCAACGAGCGTGCGCCGCAGATCAGTTACCCGGCGCGCGGCCAGGCGGGCATGGCCGGCCCGGGGACGCCGGTGCCGCCGCGCGCTCTGGAGGCGCTGGTCGGCGCGCCGAAGGCCCGGCCGCTGGCCCTGCTCACCGAACCCGCCTCCACCACCGACCTCGCCTACCGGCTGGGCGTCACCCCCGGCGCGGTCAGCCAGCACCTGTCCGTCCTCGCCGCCACCGGCCTGGTCACCCGGGCCCGGCACGGCCGCTCGGTGCTGTACCTGCGCAGCCCGCTCGGGGACGAGCTGACGGGGGCGAACAGGTGACGGAGTTCGCCCCCGCCATCCCCCCGACCGGCCCGCACCACCGCGACTGATCACTCAACTCCCAAGTGGTACAGACCTGTTGACGCATTGGTCCAGTCCTCCTACAGTGCCCATGCCCCGCCTCCCCACGGCGCGGGCACCCATCGCACACGCACCAAGCACCGCGGTTCTACGTCACCCTGTCCAACCCCCACAGCCACAGGGAGAACCATGTCCGCTCGATCCCGGGCCAGGCGCCCGCGCGTGCGCAGCAGACTGCTGGCACTGCTCTCCGTCCTGCTCCTGCCCCTCGCCGCGCTCACCGCGCTGGCCGCCCCGGCGAACGCCGCCGGAAAACTCACCGCCTCCTTCACCACCGCCGACAACGGCTCCTGGTGGCAGGGCACCTACATCGTCCACAACGACAACGCCACCGCCGTGACCGGCTGGACCCTGGAGTTCGACCTGCCGGCCGGCGTCACCATCGGCAACAGCTACAACGGCACCGCCACCGTCAACGGCCGACACGTCACCGCGACCAACGCGTTCTACAACGCCACCGTCAACGCCCACAGCACCACCGAGCCGTACAGCTTCTGGTTCGTCGGCAACGGCCCGGTCGCCACCCCCACCAACTGCCGCATCAACGGCGACAAGTGCGACGGCGCCGCCGACGTCCCGCCGTCCGCGCCGGGCACCCCGGCGGTCACCGAGTCCACCGCGCACACGCTCGCCCTGACCTGGCAGGTCGCCACCGGCGGGGACTTCCCGGTCGCCTCCTACGACGTGCTCAACGGCGCCGTCGTGGTCGGCTCCAGCACCACCACCAGCGTCCTGCTCACCGGGCTCACCCCGGCCACCACCTACACGCTGTCCGTCCGGGCCAAGGACAGCCGCGGCAACACCGGACCGCTCAGCGCGCCCGTCACCGCCGCCACCTTCGACCCGTCGACCGACCCGGTCCCGCCCACCGCGCCGACCGACCTCCGGACCACGGCGATCAGTTCGTCGGACGTCACGCTCGCGTGGAACGCCGCGACCGACAACGTCCGGGTCGCCGCGTACGACGTCTACCAGGGCGGCACGCTGGTGGCGACGGTCAGCGGCAGCACCCTCACCGCGACGGTCGGCGGCCTGTCCCCGTCCACCACCTACACGTTCACCGTGAAGGCCCGCGACCCCGCCGACAACGCCTCTCCCGCCTCCGCCCCGCTCACCGCCACCACCTCGGACCTGGTCGGCGCCGGAAAGTACGCCCGGGTCGGCTACTTCGTCCAGTGGGGCATCTACGGCCGCCAGTACTTCGTCAAGAACCTCGACACCTCCGGCAGCGCGGCCAAGCTCGACGTCGTCAACTACGCCTTCGAGAACATCGATCCGGTCAACCTGACCTGCCTGGCGGGCGTCACCAAGGGCACCACCGCCAACCCGCAGGACCCGGACCAGGGCACCGGCGCCGGTGACGCCGACGCCGACTACGCCCGCCCGATGAGCGCCGACCAGTCGGTGGACGGCGTGGCCGACGACGGCTGGGGCAAACTCCGCGGCAACCTCAACCAGTTGAAGAAGTTGAAGGCCAAGTACCCGAACCTGAAGGTGGTCGTCTCACTCGGCGGCTGGACGTACTCCAAGTACTTCTCGGACGTCGCCGCCACCGACGCGTCCCGCCAGAAGTTCGTCAAGTCCTGCCTCGACGTGTGGATCAAGGGCAACCTGCCGGTCTACAACGGCGCCGGCGGCGACGGTGTGGCGGCCGGGATCTTCGACGGCATCGACCTCGACTGGGAGTGGCCCGGCTCCGCCGACGGCCACGCGGGCAACCACTGGAGCGCCAACGACAAGGGCAACCTGACCCTGCTGCTGGCCGAATTCCGCAAGCAGCTCGACGCGTTGGGCGGCTCCCACAAGCTGCTCACCGCCTTCACCCCGGCCGACCCGGCGAAGGTCGCCGCGGGCTGGGACCTCACGAAGATCTTCAGCTCGCTGGACATCGCCAACGTCCAGGGCTACGACTTCCACGGCTCCGGCAGCGACAACTCCTGGGAGCCCAACCGCACCGGCCCCCAGGCCAACCTCTACGCCGACCCGAACGACCCGTACAACTTCCACTTCAGCGTGGACGCGGCGGTCCAGACCTACCTCGGCGCCGGGGTCAACCCGCGCAAGCTCACCATCGGCTTCCCGTTCTACGGGCGCGGCTGGCAGGGCGTGGCGGACGGCGGCGCCTCCGGCGTGTGGCAGTCCGCGAACGGCGCGGCCCCGGGCCAGTTCAGCGAGGAGGCCGGCACCCGCGGCTACAACAACCTCATCACCGGCGTCCCCAACCTGACCGTGTACCACGACCCCAAGTCCGTTGCGACGTACGGCTACACCGGAGCCGGCGGCCAGTGGTGGACCTTCGACGACGCCTGGTCGATCGCCCAGAAGACGGCCTACCTCAAGTCGAAGAACCTGCTCGGCGGCATGATCTGGGAGATGTCCGGCGACACCCCCTCCGGCACGCTCATCAACGCACTCGACTCCGGGCTCAAATAGCCGGAGGGCATGGCCCGTTGGGCCGGTAGGGCAGCAAGGGCCGGCGCTCCGAGAACGACGGAGCGCCGGCCCGCACCTCAGGTGCCTCAAGCGCCTCAGGTGCCTCACGTACCTGACGGGCCTGACGGGCCTCCAGGGCCGAATGCGCCTCCCGTCACCGGGACGCCATCGCCGCCAGCTTCCTGGCCGCCCGGTACTGCCGGAGCACCTGCGCGAAGGAGGTGTGCCCCTGGGTGGTCCGGGCGAAGGCCCGCCAGGCCGGCGCCACCAGGCAGACCGCCGCGTGGAACAGGTACGGGCGCCGCTCGAAGGCGCCCAGCAGCTGCTTGCCGGCGCGCATCTCCACGCCCAGCCCGGCCTTGATGGCGAACGCGTAGTTCAGCGCCTCGCGCCGCACGTCCGCCGCCTTGCCCGCCTCCGCGACCTTCACCGCCCACTCGCCGGCCAGCCGGCCCGAGCGCAGCGCGTAGGAGATGCCCTCCCGGGTCCACGGCTCCAGCAGTCCGGCCGCGTCCCCGGCGACCAGCACCCGGCCGCGGGAGAGCGGCGAGTCCTCGGCCCGGCAGCGGGTCAGGTGCCCGGACTCCACGCTCGGGGTGAAGCCGGACAGCCCCAACCGCCGGATGTAGTCGGCGAGATACTGCTTGGTCCGCTCGCCGTCGCCGCGCGCCGAAATGACGCCGACGGTCAGACTGCTCGACTCGGTCTTCGGGAACACCCAGCCGTAACTGCCCGGCAGCGGGCCCCAGTCGAGGTGGATCCGGCCCGACCAGTCCGCGGCGACCTGCGGCGGGACGGGGATCTCCGCCTCCAGGCCGAGGTCGATCTGGTCGAAGGTGACGCCGACGTGCCGGGCGATCCGACTCGCGCTGCCGTCCGCGCCGACCACCGCGCGCGCCTCGAAGGTGCGCCCGTCGGCGGCCGTCACCAGCGCCGTCCGGTGCTCGCCGCCACGCTGCTCGACGCCGGTGACGGTCACTCCGGTGACCAGCACCGCCCCGGCCTGCTTGGCCGCCTGCACCAGGCGCAGGTCGAACTCGTCCCGGTTGACCAGGCCGAACAGCATCCGCCGGGACCGACGCGTCCGGGTGAACCGCCCGTCGTAGGCGAAGGTGACGGCGTGCACGCGGTCCTGCAACGGCAGCCGGAAGTCGGGCGGCAGGCTGTCCCGGGACGGGCCGATGATGCCGCCGCCACAGGTCTTGTAACGGGGGTGCTCGGCCTTGTCGAGGAGCAGCACCCGCCGGCCCTGGACGGCGGCGGCGTGCGCGGCCGAGGCTCCGGCCGGTCCGGCGCCGACCACCACGACGTCCCAGACGCCGTCGAGCGGCTCGGGCGCCGACCGACCGACCCTCGGCGCGGTCTCGGCTTCGGCTTCGGTCTCGGCCCCAGCCTCGGTCGCGGCTTCGAACACCGTCTCGGTCCCGGCCTCGGGCACCGTCCCGGTCTCGGACACCGTCTCGGGCGCCCCCTCGGACGCCTCTCCTGACGGCTGACCTGACGACCGGCCTGACGGCCGTCCGGGTACCTCGGCGTCGAGCGGCGAGACCTCGGTGTCGAGTGGGCTGCGGGAATCGGAGCTTCCGGAGTCAGTCACGTCGAGCAATCCTATGCGTCCGCCGAGCCCGCCGCTGGCCGCGCCGCCCCGAACGCCAGACCGAACCCGGATCGAACCCGGACCGAACTCAGATCGAACCCGGGCCGATCCATCGGGCCGGTCCACCAGACGGTGCGCCGGGCGGGATCGCCGGGCAGAACCACCCGATCGGACTGTTCGAGTCCGCCTATGATCGGCGGTACCCAAACCGCCCCCTCCGCCCGCACCACCCCTCGGGCGAAGCCTTCCCCTCGGAGCCCCGATGTCACAGCCGCTGGCCGACGCCGTCCGGTCCCTGATGGACCGTGCCCGCACCGACCTCGCCGAACTGGTCGCCTTCCCCTCGGTCGCCGACCCGCGCCAGTTCCCGGTCGAGGAGTGCGAGAAGGCCGCCCGCTGGGTCGCCGACGCCTTCGCCGCCGAGGGCCTGACCAACGTCCAGCTGCTGGACACCCCGGACGGCACCCAGTCCGTCTACGCCGAACTGCCCGGCCCCCAGGGCGCGCCGACCGTGCTGCTCTACTCGCACTACGACGTCCAGCCCCCGCTCGACGAGAGCGCCTGGCTCAGCCCCGCCTTCGAGCTGACCGAGCGTGACGGCCGCTGGTACGGGCGCGGCGCCGCCGACTGCAAGGGCAACATCCTGATGCACCTGACCGCCCTGCGAGCCCTGCGGCAGGTGTACGGCGACGGCTACCCGGTCGGTCTGAAGATCATCGTCGAGGGCTCGGAGGAGCAGGGCACCGGCGGCCTGGAGCGCTACGCCGAGGCCCACCCCGAACTGCTCGCCGCCGACGCCATCATCATCGGCGACACCGGCAACTTCGCCCCCGGCCTGCCCACCGTGACCGCCTCGCTGCGCGGTATGACGGTCGTCGAGGTCGCGGTCACCACCCTGGCCGGCAACCTGCACTCCGGCGCCTTCGGCGGCGCCGCCCCGGACGCGCTGCAGTCGCTGGTCCGGATGCTCGCCTCGCTGCACGACGAGCACGGCGACGTCGCGGTGGCCGGACTGACCGGCGGCCAGACCTGGAGCGGTGTCCAGTACCCGGAGGATCAGTTCCGCTCCGACGCCAAGGTGCTCGACGGCGTCGCCCTGACCGGCACCGGCACCATCGCCGACCGCCTGTGGGCCCGCCCCGCGATCACCGTCCTCGGCATCGACGCCCCACCGGTGATCGGCGCCACCTCCTCCGTCCAGGCCGCCGCCAAGGCCCTGGTCAGCCTGCGCGTCCCGCCGGGCAGCGACCCGACCGCCGCCCAGGACGCGCTGGTCGCCCACCTGGAGGCGCAGGTCCCGCTCGGCGCCCGTCTGACCGTCGAACGCCAGGGCACCGGCGCCCCGTTCAACGCCGACACCACCGGCCCGGCGTACGAGGCGATGGGCGAGGCCATGGCCGAGGCCTTCGGCACCGAGATGGTCGCCTCCGGCGAGGGCGGCTCGATCCCGCTCTGCAACACGCTGCGCTCGCTCTACCCGAAGGCCGAGATCGTGCTGATCGGCGTCGAGGAGCCGACCACCCAGATCCACGCGGTCAACGAGAGCGTCGACCCGCAGGAGCTGGAGCGGATGGCCCTCTCCGAGGCCCTGTTCCTCCGCCGCTACGCCGAACTGCGCTCGGCCTGACGCACGTTGGTCCGGGGGCCGCCGTCGGCGGTCTCCGGCACCGGCCGCCCGCCCCGAAACCTGCGGGCGGCACCCGCCACCACCGCGTAACCGACCGCCCCCACCGCGAGCCCGGCCCCGGCGCCGAAGCAGAACTCCGGAATCAGGTTCCGCCGCAGCGGGACCAGCCGGTGCAGCACCCCGACCGCCGTCGCCGCGCCCAGGGCCGCGACGGCGGCGCGGCGCGCCCGGGGAGCGAGTGCCACGGCCGGGCGGACCGGCTCCACGCCCCGCGCCGCCCGCACCGCCCAGCCCGCCATCGCGGCCAGGGCCAGCGCGGAACTGCCGTACTGCAGCGCCGAGTAGAGCGGAACCGCGGCCACCTCCCGGTCCAGCACCGGCAGCAACCGGACACCCAGCCGGCCTTCGTGGGTGAACGCGTCCCAGCCGACGTGGGTGGCCGCACCAATCGCCGCCGACGCCGCGAACCACGCCGCCCCCGCACCCGCCCCGGCTCCGGCGGGCCGCCGGACCGTCAGTGCCTCGGCCGCGCCCGCCCACCGGTCGGGCAGCAGCGCCACCAGCGGCGCGCGCAGCAGACCGTGCCAGCCGGCTACCAGCGCGCCCGCGATCGCCACGTCCAGCGTCGGCACGGCCCACCAGCGGTGCGTCAGACCGCCGTGGCCGTACGCCCCGGGCAGCAGCGACTCGGCGAAGAACGGGACGTCGGGCGCCATCGATCCGGCGACCAGCGCCGAGGCGACCAGCGGCCCGCGCTCCCCGGCGGCGCGCAGCAGGGGCAGGACGGCGGCGGGGTGGCTCAGTGTGAACGGCATGCCCCCATCCTCCCGCCCCTGCCGAGCCATCGGCCAACGGCCTGGGCCAACGGCCAACGACCTGGGCCAACAGCCAACGACCTGGGCCAACGGCCAGCGCCTCTGGACAGCGGCCACCGCCTCTGGACGGCCCGGCACCCGGGCTCGTCAGGCACCCCAGGCGGCTACGCCGCGTCCGCCGTGCTGGCCAGGCCGAGCGCGACCCGGCGGCCCGCCTCCAGGTAGCGCAACTCGCCGCTGCGGCGGGCGTCCAGGGCGGCGGCGAGGCGGCGGTAGCGGCTCGGGGGCAGCAGGTCGGCGGCCTCGTCCAGGGTGACGAAGCGCCAGTCGCGCAGTTCCTCGGCCTGGAGCAGCAGGTTCTGGCGGGAGGCGGCGTCCAGTTGGCCGCCGTCGTACATCAGGCGCAGGCCGCCGCGGCGCGGGCCGGTGCGCGGCTCCCAGTCGACGGCGAGCAGGCGCAGCCCGGTCGGGTCGAGCCGCAGGCCCAGTTCCTCGGCGGTCTCGCGCAGGGCCGCGTCGGTGGGGGCCTCGCCGCGTTCGACCACGCCTCCGGGGAAGTCCCAGTCGGGTTTGTAGACGGGGTCGACCAGCAGGACGCGGTCCTGTTCGTCGAAGAACAGGACGGCGGAGGCCACGGTGTCCCCGGTCGGGTCGGGGGTCTGGACGATCGGGCAGCGGGCGGCGCCGACGCGGACCAGTTCGGCGATCCGGTGGGCGGTCTCGCGGGGGGTGAGCTCGCTGGTGTCGAGCATCCGGGCGTCCTCGACCAGCCAGCGCCGGGCGGCCCGGTAGCGGGCCACGTGCTCGAAGCACCACGTGCGGACCCGCTCGCTGGCCTCCGGATCTCCCGGGCACTCGTCGCGGTGGGCGATGCGGTGACGCAGGATCGTTTCTTCTGGGTCCAGGACGAAGTGGTGCACCGCTATGCCGTGGGAGGCGAGGTCGCCGAAGATCTCGTCCCGGTAGTCCTCCCTGAGCAGGGTCATCGGGACCACCAGCGGGCCCGCGACCTCACTGAGCAGCGCGGCCGCCGTCTCGGGGACGAGCCGGCGCCAGGCCGCCAGGTCCTGGAAGTCGGACACCGTCGCCAGCCGGTCGGCCGGGAGCATCCGGCGCAGGCCGAAGCCCACCAGCTCGGGATCGAAGAGCACGCTCCCGGGCAGCAGTTCCACCAGCTCGCGGCAGGCACTCGTCTTGCCCGCCCCGAATGTGCCATTGACCCAGACGATCACAACGTCCCCTGCCCTCGACTTGCCCCGATGCCGTTCGCACCGGGCAGCGCCCCCGTCGGCCGAACCAGCGCCACCCGTGGTGGTACCCGCGCCACGCCGCTCCCCATACCTCCCCACCGCGCCCGCCGTTGCGCCCCACTCCGCCCCTTGACAGGGGCATGTGCCCAGGCCAGCCGCCTTCCGGGAGAAATATGTAGACCGGTCTACATCAAAGTTGCACCCTGCTCACACCCTGCGCGCACAGGAAGTCGGCCCGCCCGACTTCCTGTGCGCCATCATCACCCCAGATCACCTCTCATCACCCCCTCCACCCGACTATGTAGACCGACCGACAGATTTCCCCCGGCAATATCTAGACCGGTCTGCATAATTCAGTAGACCGGTCGACATATTCTTCCCCGCGCCCCTCGCGCGCCCCCCGGCGCCTGCTTGCGCCGCGCGCACCCCAGCACGTACAGAGGAACGATGAAGCTGCTCCCAGTCGGCCGCGTCATCGTCATCGGCTCGATCAACACCGACCGCATCCTCCGCTGCCCCGTCCTCCCCGCCCCCGGCGAGACCGTCCTCGCCACCGCCGCCACCCAGGGGTTCGGCGGCAAGGGCGCGAACCAGGCGGTGGCGGCCGCGCGCATGGGCGCCGCCGTCCACCTGGTCGCGAAGGTCGGGCACGACGCCGACGGCGAAGCCGCGCTCACCGACCTGCGCGGCGCGGAAGTCGAGACGGGCTCCGTGCTCACCCACCCCGACGCGCCGACCGGGCAGGCGATCGTCATGGTCGACCCCGCCGGCGAGAACAGCATCGTCGTCGTCCCCGGCGCCAACGCCCACCTGACCGCCGCCGAGGTCACCGCCGCACTCGCCCGCCTGCACCTGCTCCCCGTCGACGTGCTCCTCACCAGCGGCGAGGTCCCCGAGGAGTGCATCCGAGCGACCGCCGCCGCCCTGCCGGCCGACGGCACCCACTGGGTGCACAACGCCGCCCCGGCCGGCTCGCTCCCCGACACCGGTCCGACCGGGCGCCGCCCCCTGGTCGTCGCCAACGCCGTCGAGGCCCGCCAGCTGACCGGTGCCCCCACCGTCGAGGAGGCCGCCCGGGCCCTCGCCCGCCGCGCCGACGGCGTCGTACTCACCCTCGGCGGCGAGGGCGCGCTGGTCGCCGCCGAGGGACGGTCGGCCCGACTGCCCGCCCCCGCCGTCCAGGTCGTCGACACCACCGGTGCCGGCGACGTCTTCTGCGGCGCCCTCGCCGCCGGACTCGCCCGCGGCGCCTCCCTCCTCGCCGCGGCCGCCACCGCCGTGGCCGCCGGCGCCTTCGCCGTCACCGCCCTGGGCGCCCGTGGCGCCCTCCCCCGCCCGACCGACCTCTGACCAGCCGTTTCCCGGCGGGCCCGGGCGGGCCGGGCTCACCCCCACTGGGGGCGCCCGGGCCACAACTCCCGAACGCCCCGGCTCACGTGCCTAGCAGCACTCGGCCTACGGCCGCCCCATGTACGACGGGTAGTAGCCGCTGCTGATCCCCGAGATCCGGATCAGCGTGCCCGGCCGCGCCGCCTCGACGTACTGGTTGTTGCCCAGGTAGATCGCCACGTGCTGGATGCCCCGTTTGGTGCCGTTGGGGGACCAGAACAGCAGGTCGCCCCGGCGCAGCTGGCCGGCGCTGATGGGCGTGGTCGCCGCGTACTGGTCGTTGGCCACCCGCGGCAGGTTCACCCCGCCGCGTCGGAAGGCCTGCTGCACGAGGCCCGAGCAGTCGTACCCGTCCGGCCCGTTGCCCGCGGTCCGGAACGGCTTGCCCAGTTGGCTCAGCGCGAACTGCACGGCGGACTCGACGCCCTGGTCCCCCGCCACCGCGCCGGCGGCCGGGCCCGACGAGGACGATCCGGACGAGCCGGACGACGACGGGGACCCGTCCCCCGTCCGCGCCACGTACACGTCGTAGTGCGTGGTCCAGCGCCACTCCCCCTTGCTGTTCTTGAACCAGTACCGCGACCCGTCCCAGCCCTGCTTGATCCCCCCGCTCGACTTCGTACCCGTCGACGGGGCCTTCGCCGCGGAGGAGGATCCGCCCCCCGTCCGCGCCACGTACACGTCGTAGTGCGTGGTCCAGCGCCACTGCCCCTGACTGTTCTTGAACCAGTACCGCGAGCCGTCCCACCCGGCGTGCGCCGGTGCCGACTCGGCGGCGGCGGGGCTGACGCCGGGGCCGACGCCGATCACACCCGCACCGGCCACGATCACGGCCGCCATGCCTATCCCCCGGCGCACCCGCGCGGCCCGCGAGGGACGGACGGGGCGGGCGGGGCGGACGGCGGCCGCCCGCTGGTCGACGGTGGCGGCAGCGTGCTGCCCGGTCGGTTCGTCGGCGGCACCCGGCGCGCCGGTGTTGACGGTGGTCATCCTGCTGTCTTCCCTCACTGCTGCGAACTGCCGCCACGGGGGCGGCTGCGGAATCGGCTACGGACACGTACGTCCCGGTGAGACGGCACGTACGGCTCGGCAGACCCCGCCCGGCATGCCACGGCCTCCGGTCGTGCGACCGGGAGCCGCGGCATGCCGCCCAGGGATTCAGTTCTGCCTGCGTGTCACGGTAGGCACGCGTCCGCTCACGGCGCGCAGTGGAGTGAGCCAATGGAAGGGTTCACGGCCGGTGAGCACCGACGGGGCATCAGGGTGAAGGCCAGTCATCGGGCCGCTCGCCCGACGCCCCCTCACCCCTGCTGGTCCGACTCCGCCAGCAGCTGCTTCTTCAGCACCTTTCCCAGCGCGTTCCTGGGCAGTTCGGGCACCAGCACGACCCGGCGCGGCCGCTTGTGCGCGGACAGCCGCTCCGCCACGAAGGCCGTCAGCTGTTCCCCCGTCACGGCGCCGTCCGGGATGACGTACGCGACGACGGCCTGCCCGAGGTCCTCATCCGGCGCACCGACCACCGCCGCGTCGGCGACCGCGGGGTGGTCGCGCAGCGCGGCCTCCACCTCGCCGGCGCCGATCCGGTAGCCGCCGCTCTTGATCAGGTCGACGGAGGCGCGACCGACGATCCGGTGGAAGCCGTCCTCACCGATCACGGCGACGTCCCCGGTGCGGAACCAGCCGTCAGCCGTCCAGGCCTCGGCATCCGCGTCGGGCCGGTTGAGGTACCCGCTGAACAGGGTCGGCCCGGCGACCTGCAACTCTCCGACGCTCTCCCCGTCGGAGGGCACCGGCGCGCCGTCCTCGCCGACCAGCCGGGTGCGCACCCCGTCCAGCGGCAGGCCGACGCTGCCGGGCCGGCGCTCGCCGTCCGCCCGGGTGCTGACGGTGATCAGCGACTCGGTCATCCCGTAGCGCTCGATCGGGGCGTGCCCGGTGAGCGCAGCCAGCTTCTCGAACACCGGTACCGGCAGCGGCGCGCTGCCGGAGACCAGCAGCCGGGCCGAGGCCAGCCGACCCGCGGCCCCGGGGTCGGCCGCCACCCGGGACCAGACGGTCGGCACCCCGAAGTACAGGCTGCCGCTCGCGGCCGCGTACCCCTCCGGGGTGGGCCGCCCGGTGTGCACGAGCCGGCTGCCGGTCCGCAGGGCGCCGAGGACGCCGAGGATCAGTCCGTGGACGTGGAACAGCGGCAGGCCGTGGACGAGGGTGTCCTCGGCGGTCCACTGCCAGGCCGCGGCGAGCGCGTCCAGGTCGGCGGCGATCGCCTGGCGCCGGATCACGGCTCCCTTGGGCGCCCCGGTGGTGCCGGAGGTGTAGAGGACGAAGCCGGTGGCGTCCGGCGCGGGCTCGGCGAACGTGGTGGCGGCGCGGTCCGCCGGGTCGACCGGCAACCCCTCCACCTCACCCGGCACGGCGTCGCCCACGGCGTGCGCGAGCAGCACCGCACCCGAGTCGCGCAGGATGTGCTCTCGCTCCTTGGGTCCGGAGTCGGGCGGCAGCGGCACCACGGGCACGCCCGCCAGCAGGCCGCCGACCACGGCGACGACCGTCTCGACGGCGGGCCGGGCGAGCACGGCGAGCGCGGGCGCACCGGCCACCCGGTCGGCGACGGCGGTCGCCGCGCCCAGCAGCTCCTCGCGGGACAGCGCCCGCCCGTCGATCCGCAGCGCGTCCGCCGCGTCCCCGTAGTCGCCCTGAAGTGCGGTCAGCAGTGCCATGCTTCCGTCCTCGCCCTCGTCTCACGCTGTCGCGCCGACTCTACGGGCCGCACCCGGACCGTCCGTGGGCAGCGGTCACCAGCCGCCGCCCACCTGGCTTGTACCGACCTGTGCCGGAAACGCCGGAGGGCGTGGCACCGGGTACCCGGTGCCACGCCCTCCCACTGCCGTGTGCGCGGATCAGCCCTTGCGGGCCTTCACCTCGGCGGTCAGCTGCGGCAGCACGGCGAACAGGTCGCCGACCACGCCGTAGTCGACCAGCTCGAAGATCGGGGCCTCCGGGTCCTTGTTGACGGCCACGATGGTCTTCGAGGTCTGCATGCCCGCCCGGTGCTGGATGGCGCCGGAGATGCCGGCCGCGATGTACAGCTGCGGCGAGACCTGCTTGCCGGTCTGGCCGACCTGGTTGCTGTGCGGGTACCAGCCCGCGTCGACGGCGGCACGCGAGGCGCCGACGGCCGCGCCCAGCACGTCCGCGAGCTCCTCGACGACGCCGAAGCCGGCCGCCTCGCCGACGCCACGGCCGCCCGAGACCACGATCGCGGCCTCGGTCAGCTCCGGACGACCGGTCGACACCCGCGGGGTGCGCGAGGTGACCTTGGCCGCGTTGCCGGTGAACTCCACCGCCACGTTCTCCACCGCGCCCGCGCCCGCAACGGCCTCGGGGGCCACCGCGTTCGGCTTGACGGTGATGACCGGCACGCCCTTCGTCACCTTCGACTTCACCTGGAAGGACGCGGCGAACACCGACTGGGTGGCGACCGGGCCGCCGTCACCGGCCTCCAGGTCGATGGCGTCGGTGATGATGCCGGAACCCAGCCGCAGCGCGACGCGGGCGGCGACCTCCTTGCCCTCACCGGAGGAGGTGACCAGGACGGCGGCGGCGTCGTTGGCCTTGGCGATCTGGGTGAGGGCGTCCACCTTCGGGACGACCAGCTGGTCGGTGAACTCCGCGCCGTCGGCGACGTACACCTTGGCCGCGCCGTACTCGGCGGCCTTGGCCGCGAGGTCGGCGGCGGCGGCACCGGCGCCCAGCACGACCGCGGACGGCTCGCCGATCCGGCGGGCCAGGGTCAGCAGTTCGAGGGCCGGCTTGCGGACCACACCGTCGGCGTGGTCCACCAGAACCAGGATCTCAGCCATGATTCGTTGCTCCTGATCGATCGTTGGATGCGCGAACGGGGGGGACTAGATGAACTTCTGGTCGGCGAGGAAGCCGGCGAGCTGCCTACCGCCCTCACCCTCGTCCTTGACGACCGTGCCCGCGGTCCGCGCCGGACGCGCCGCCACCGACTCCACCGCCGTCCACGCACCCGCCAGACCGACCTCGTCGGCCCCGATGCCCAGATCGTCCAGGTCCAGCGACTGGACCGGCTTCTTCTTCGCCGCCATGATCCCCTTGAACGACGGGTACCGGGCCTCACCCGA